>JACVGT010000009.1 GCA_018992685.1 Theionarchaea archaeon | reverse complement strand
GCTTCTGTCACTGTGAGGTGTTCTTCCTCTGGCAGTTGGAGTAATTTCCATCGTTCTGTTACCACGTCCAATGGGATCACCTTCTGCCAAAGTGTTACCCATGTCTCTACTTACTTTTGTTACCCATGTCCCTACTTATTACACTGTCACTGAGAACGGAGGATGGCACAAGAGAGGAAGAATTCAACTTCTCATTCCTTGTAAAATAGCAGAATCCCACTGGATAAGACGAGAAAGTCGCCTCTTGGTGAACAGCGCAACAGGATCTACTCAATACAAACAATGTATTCAGAAAGAAAATAAAGAAATAGGAAAAATAAAACAAAGTCGGTGATGAAGAGAGGCAATGTCCTCACATGAATTTGATGCCAGGAATGTCGTCATCGCAGCCCAGTGGTTTCACAACCCCGAGTTCAAGCAACTCAAATGTCATTGTTGTCACCTCCTGTCATTTCTCTAGGAGAGATAATAGGGTTTTTAAACTTTCGGGCTGCTTAACTTACATTATTTTTTTTAGCAGACTAAAATGAAATTTTTAACGAAGACAAACGTATTGATTCTCACAATTCCATGTTCTGCGTTAATGAGCAAGTATTTAAGAGTCAGCTATAACTTGCTCCATGATGAAGAACAAATACCCTCTCCTTGGAGAGGACATCTTCTATGCACGGATACAAACTGATTCAGGGGAACGGATAAAAATCTGCAATACTACTACAGAGAAGGAATTCGGATCAAATCCTGCCACTGTTTCTTTGCTTGATCTATGTAACGGCGTTCATTCTGTATCGGAAATCATGGGTTCTCTCTCCAAACATTCTGGGGAACCTTTATTGGAAGTAGCGAAAGATGTGTGCGAGATCTTGAAGATAGCTCAAGAAAAAGGGATAATAACCTTGGAATCTACTCCTGTCCATGAATGCTCGAGAATGAAAATCATAGAACTGAAGTATCCACTTGAATCCGCCGAGATTGAAATCACTAACAGATGTAACCTCCACTGTTTGCATTGTGTAAACGATTCTGGAAATCCATATCCTCACGAACTAACCACAGCTGAAATTCTCTCCACTATTGACAGACTGAGCTCCATGGGTGTGTATCGGCTCTTGATAAGTGGAGGAGAGCCTCTTTGTCACCCCGATCTATTCACGATCATAGGACATGCTAGAAAAGCGCCAATGATTGTGGATATTTTTACCAATGCAACGCTCATCACAGAAGAACATGTTGAACAGTTCAGAAAACTCAACGTCAGGCGGTTTTCTGTCAGCATTGACAGTGTGGAAGAGAACGTTCATGATAAGTTCAGAAGCAAGAAAGGAGCTCTGAGAAGGACACTCGATGCTATCAACTTGTTGAAGGAGGCTGGATTTCCTATTTGGCCTTACGTGTCTGTAAATCAGCTGAACAAAGACTCTATCATTGATATACTCCGGTTCTTCAAAGACAACGGCCTCACGAATTTCCAGCTCACTCCAGTCAGGTTCTCCGGCAGGGGGGTCCAAGGGCTTGCTATCTCCCCGGAGGAGTACTATCAGATAACTGTGATTCAGCTCACCTATTTGAAGAAGGAGTTTCCTGAAGCTTTTCAAAGACTAGGCCAGAAAAAAGAATCAACATGTGGCCTTGCCAGAACTACCATCTGCATCCATGCAGATGGGACCATTCTCCCATGTCCTGGATGCATCAAAGAAATGGGTGTTGGAAATGTGAGAGATGTAGATTTGGGCAGATTGTGGGAGGATGGCAAGACACTGGAAAGTCTCCGGAAAATGAGCACGGAAAGTGAGAGACTGTGTAAAGGATGCAAGTATCTCGCCACGTGTGTTGGGTGCATCGCAAGCTCCTTTATCCTTGAAAAGAAGGTCACCTGCTACGATCCCTATATTTGTGCCTACAGGAGAGCTAAAGATGCAGTTCTCACGGATGTAGAACATGCTGCTCTCTAAGGATGGGGTGAAAGAAAAAAGAAGACCGGTCTGGGTGAAAAGGTCAGAATCGAGACCACCCTGTTGAAATTTCAGTACTCTGTCTTCCTTTGTTTCAAACAGGAACGCTGCCCCTGTGCCTTCAAGGCTTCCTCAACGAGCTGAGGGCAGTGACCACTAATTCAGGCAGGGCAGGGTGAATGTGCATACCCTGACCGATAAATCCCATGGAGCCACCTGCTGCCATAGCATCAATGACTTCCTGAATCAGAATAGGTGCAGAAGGACCAACAATATGGAATCCCAGTATCTTCCAGGTGTCCCGTTCCACGATAGCCTTGGCGAATCCTCTATCTTCCATCATAGCCATCCCTTTGGCCACATCAGCATACCTGGCCTTTCCCACCAGGATGTCATGGGTCTTCCTTGCCTGTTCTTCAGTGAGCCCCACTGACGCAATCTGTGGATGAGAGAAAACAGCGTGAGGGACAGAAGAGTAATCCATTTTGATTTTTTCCTCATGCATGCTGTTGTGCCATGCAATGTCTGCCTCTCTATTGGCCACGTGCCTGAACATTTCCCTGCCAATAGCATCACCAAATGCCCAGATATTCTCCTTCGATGTTTCCAGATACTCATTGACAGTGATGTACCCTCTCTGGTCTGTCTTCACTCCTGTGTTCTCAACAGTCAGGAGATCAGCATTGGATTTTCTCCCTGCTGCCACCAGCAGCTGCTCAGCAGAGAATTCAGTTTCTTCTCCCGTCCCGACATTTCTACCGGTAACGGTATAGTTTTTGTCTTTTCGTACGTCAACAGCTTCAGTATTCACTTCAATATGCATTCGCCTGGACATCTCCTGCTTCAGTAAATCGCTGATCTCAGGCTCCTCATTGGCAAGGAGACGATCACCTCTCTGGAGTATGGTCACCCGTGTCCCCATGGGGGCAAAAAAGTGGCCGTACTCAGCTGCAATGTACCCTCCCCCAATGATTATCATACTGTCTGGGAGCGATGTCAGCTCGAGAACACTCTCATTGGTCAGGTAGTTCACCCTGTCCAATCCTGCAACAGGGGGTATCAATGGGCGCGCCCCGGAGACAAGGAACATCTTCTTTCCCTTTATGGATTTCCCGCCAACATTCAGTGTGTACTCATCTGTAAAATGGGCTTCGTTCTCATAGAATCCCAGGGTTTTCACAGCCTCAATCCCTTTTCTCATATGGTTCTGATCCTCACGTACTATGTCTCTCATTCTACCCATGATTGAGGTAAAGTCAATATGGGTTACTTCTGCTGTAATTCCCAGCCTCTTTGCTTCCTGGATTTCAGCAACGACGTCTGCAGGATATATGAGCATTTTAGATGGTATGCACCCCACATTCAAGCACGTTCCTCCCAACGGCCCTCTGTCCACCAGAGCTACGGTCATTCCTTCAGACAGTGCCCTACTGGCAATGGTAGCACCCGACCCGGATCCAATGACCACAACATCATATTCTTCCATACTACTACTTTGCTTCCAACTTTAAATAATGACAGCATCCAGAACAGGACTCCTCTTATTCTTCATCACACAGAATAGAAAGAAAAAGCCCTTTACTGGGTACAACACTCATCTATCTCCTGTAGAAGTTCCAGTGCTTTCAGTGCCCATCAGTGTGCAGCAATGTAGTGTCCACCCATGTAAACCTTCTCAGCCATCTTCACGTACTCTTGTACGTCACCTCCTCTGTTGACACAGCATGGACTGTATAGAGGATCAATCTCATCTTTGAGGTGTCATATTCGATTTACGGTGGATAATTCAGAAAGCGGACAGCTGCAGGGGTAACAACCCTCAATGGTACAGGTTCACTCCATGCTCAGAACGTAACTCACATTCCAGGAGGATCGTATCATGTAACCGCAAGATACCTTACATCGAAATACGGTGTCAAATTGTGGATTTGCTGGCGTGTCAACATATCACCAAAAGCTTTTTAAATTTGCAACCCTTGAGGTTTCAGGAGGTTTCGAAGATGGACATATTTGAAGCAATCAGGACAAGAAGAAGTATCAGAGATTTTACAGGGGAAAGAATCCCTGATGAGGACTTAGAGAAGATTCTAGATGCAGCGCGGTATGCCCCTAGCCCGGAAAACATGCAGATGTGGAGATATGTGATCGTTAGAGAAGATCAGGAGTTGAAGGAGTTCATTAGTGATATTTCTAAGAATGCAGCAAGCGAGGTATTCGGATCTGCTGCCTACGAACTGACGCAGGGCAGACTCTGGTACTTGCCTGACAGGAACAGGCCGGGAACCTTTGAGGACATGCGCTCCGGTGATCTGTTCTTGTACCCCAAAGATGCAGATGCGGTCATCATTGGATGTGGGAGTGAGACGTTCCATGACTCTCCCTTGATTTACGAGCTGGAGTACTTCGGATCCATCGTGGTAGCCATGGGCATACTGAATATGTGGTATGCGGCCCATGCTCTTGGATATGGAGCCGGATTCCAGGCCTTTCCCATCATGGAGCCCAGGCGAAATGAACTGATTTGTGAGAGGATTGGTGTCCCCAGGACGTGGATACCGGTAGCTACCTTATCCGTTGGTGTCCCCAAGAAGCCACGGATGATGGGCCCCTCCCGATTCCCGCTGGAATCAGTATTTTACAGTGAACGATGGGGAAATCCCTACACACGGTTGGCATTTAGAGAGGAGGAATAACTATGGAAGTAAATGTATCTCCTGAAGTTGAAAAGAAACTGGATGAAATTGCAGAAGGAGCTAATCTGCCTCTGGAAACTGCTGTCAGGTATATACTGGATCAGTATGTGAACAATCCAGGCGGAGCTATTTATGCAGGTACCTGGAGAAGTGCTAGGGGAATGCGATACGTAGTTCAGTGGCCCTTTCTCTCTGGATTCTTGAAGCTGAAAGAAGATGAAGTAGTAAGGAGGGAGTAATATGGCAAAATTCAGGAAGGCACCTGGTTCTGAGTGGCTGGGGTATCCCCGATTGAAACTTGATGATATTGAACATGAGTTCTTTGAGTATTCTGAATTCCTTGCTCAATCTCTGGTGGAAAACAGAAAAGGCAGAGTGTACCTGGTGATGGACCACGAACTGTATCAGGACTTCTTGTCTGCAGTAAAAAAGAAGTTCGGCAATGCTCATGCTTCCAGCGTGAATAATGCTGCACTGAATGCAGTCAAGGCATGGGTAGAGGAGGTGAAGAAAGGATGACAGCTGAAGACGTGCACAAGTTCTTGCAGATGGTGATTCAACAGGGGAACAAGAAAGAGGATGCTCTCAAGATTATGGCTGATTGGGCTGGTGCCTATGATGGGAAGGTGCTGCAGGTGGAGACTGACGGCAAATTCTACTACGTCATCATTACCGGAAAAGGGGCAAAGGTGAAAGAAGGTGAGTATCCCTCTCCAGATATCATATTCAGGGCACCGTCTGACTTGCTGATGCAAATATTCACTGGAAGAGCAGATCCATTGGAAGCCATCAAGAAGTGGGAAATGGTGGTCGTCGGTAATGGCCACGAAATGGTTCCCATGAACCAGCTCATCATGAATGTCATGATGGGAATGTAATCTGCTCTTTTTTGATTTTTTTTTTGAGGCTTTTGAGTAATAACTGAAACTGATTACTGTCCACCTTGACTCACCATCGTGCGAAAAGAGGACATGGTAACGTGTGGAATTCTTCCTCTTCTGGAATGATTGTAACCGTCACAAGACAGAGGCAGTGGATGTGCATGAGACTCGTTGAAAGGTGCCCCATGCACCAACGCAGATTCCTGGAAAGGTTCATAAGTTCGCCACCGTACTACCCCCCATGAAGTCTATTTTACCTGCTCCCGTTAAGCCCGAAATCTCTCTTGACATCTTTGACAAGGTTGATATTCGTGTTGGAACTATTGAACGTGTGGAGGATATCGCAAAGTCAAAACAACTGGTCCGCTTTACAGTGGATTTTGGCGATCACACGCGAACAATTCTGGCAGGAATCAAACAGGAGCGTGAGAACCCCCGTGAGGTGGAAGGAAAACAGGCGCTATTCATCATCAATCTGAAACCAAGGCAGATGATGGGTGAAGTGTCTCAAGGCATGCTTCTTGATATTGGATATCAAGATAAGATCAGGCCCGTTTTGGCTGTCCCAGAGACTCACGTTCCCAATGGGGCCAGGTTAGGGTGATCGTGGGCATGCCTCTGAGAGTTTGCTGGGAGCGAGCCCTCCCGCAGCAATATTTCAGCTTCTGCCAGCAATTGCCAGCTTCAGCAATCGAAACCTTTTTATGGAAAGGATGAATTTACATCAAAGGGAGAAGAATATGGTCTACATCAAGAAGATCACCACCAAGGGTTTCAAATCATATGGGAACAGAACAGTGTCTGTCGCCCTTTCCAAAGACTTCACCTGCATAGTAGGTCCCAATGGCAGCGGAAAATCCAATATTATTGATGCTGTCTCCTTCGTCCTGGGTCGATTATCCACAAAATCCATGAGAGCAGTTGTTTTGTCAGATCTCATCTTTGCCGGATCCAAGACGATGAACCCTGCCAGATATGCAGAAGTATCTTTGTACCTGGACAATTCACATGATGAACTGCCCTTTGAAAGGAAAGAAGTAATCATCTCCCGGAGTGTTGACACCACGGGAAAAAGCGTATACAGAATAAACAGGAAAAGAGAAACCCGTACCTACGTTCTGGATGTCCTCTCTCAGGTCGGCATCTTCCCTGAAGGACACAATATTATCATGCAGGGTGACATTACTCGGTTTATCAAAATGAGTTCCTGGGAAAGAAGGGGAGTCATTGAAGAAATCTCTGGCATTGCTGAATACAATGAACGGAGAGAGAGGGGAGATAGAGAATTGGAGAAAGCTGAGGAAAATATCGCCCGCGTCGAGCTGGTCATGAATGAAGTTGAAAAACAGATGACCAGGTTAGAAGCAGAAAAAAGTGACGCCCTTCGTTACCAGTTCCTGAAAGAAGAAGTGTATAAGAGCAAAGGATGGCTGTACAAGGGAGAATTGCATGAAGCTCAACACAACCTCAAGAAGACAGAAGAGGCCATCACAAGAAATAAGAAAGATGCAACAGAAAGCAGGCAGAAGATTTCTAATGTTGTCCTGGCCATCTCCCAGAAGGAAGAGAACTTTGACCTGATTAATTCTGAGATTGAGAAACTGGGAGAAGAAAAACATGTTTCCATTACCAGAGAAATCGAAAGACTCAGGGGGGAACTGAGGACTATTGAAGAAGGACTGAGATTTCTTCACGAACAAAGAACCCAGCTCCTGGCAAGGAAGGACACGTATCTCAAGACACAACGGGAAAACGCTGCACAGATTCAGAAAGAATCAGAGAAGATAACTCTCCTGAAACAGAAGAAGAAGGAATTGGCCCAGAAAATATCAGAACTCAAGGAAGAATACCAGAAGCACGTGTCAGTACTATCAGAGACAGGCCTGGAAAACCTTGAGAGAATATCGAAAGAACTGGATGAGAAAAAAGATGCCTTCTTCTCGCTGGAGGCACAAGAGGACATTCTGGTCAACACCATCCAGACCCTGACCAGCACGAGGACCGAGCTTGAGGGGACCTGCGCCTCGCTTGCTCAGGAAAGGGAGGGAATAGCCCTGGAATTGCAGAACCTTCAGGACACCTTTGCCACAGTCCAGGAGCGTGTCTCTCAGACCGCCGTTACATACAATAACCGTTCCCAACAAAGAAAAGAACTGAAATCCGAGCTATCTGACATTGATACTGAATTCCTCGCCAAACGGTCTGAGTCCATCAAGCTGCACTCCAAACTCCAGGCATTCAAGGAAGACCAGAGAGCTTCTCCATATAAAGCAGTGAACACCATCCTTGAGGCGAAACACAAGTTCCTGGGAGTCTATGGAACCATTTCCCAGCTGGGTGAAACTGATGCACGATACCAGGTTGCCCTTGAAGTCGCTGCAGGATCTCGCATCCACAATATTGTGGTGGACACCACTGACACGGCAAAACGCTGTATCTCTTACCTGAAACAGATAAAAGCAGGAAGGGCCACCTTCCTTCCCCTGGACAGAATGCAGGGTAGGAGTCTCCCCCCCATCAAGGAAAAGGGAGTGATCGACTATGCAGTCAACCTGGTAGCCTTCGATCCCCGGTTTAGACCTGCGTTTGAAGATGTGTTTTCTGATACTCTTGTGGTAGAAACCCTGGACGTTGATGTCCGAGGAAAACGGTTTGTCACCCTGGAAGGTGACATTTTTGAGAGGGGCGGTGCCATAACAGGAGGACACTACTTCAAGAGGAAGTACTCCAGTGCATTCCTTATTTCGCAGGATCAGACCCAGTTCAAGAAGTTACAGGAAGAATTACAGGCACTGAAGCAGAGGCGTACTGATTTAGCAGAAGAATTATCTACCGTAGAACCCGAATTGCAGAAAACGTATGATGAGAAGCTCAAGCTGGAAGAAAAAGTACCTGTTCTCCAGAAAGAATTAGAACGACTCACAAAAGAAGAAAATACTGTGGACAGAGAAATTAAGAGTGTGAGGGAGAGAGTTGATGCTGTCATTCGCCAACTTACCAGTAAGAAGGAGGAGTTATCCACTGTAAGCGAAAAGAAGAACAGCCTGGAAGCAGAAGTGGCCTCTCTGGAACAAGAAAAGGAGGAAATCGCCAGACCATTGCGACAGGATGAACTGGAACGCATCGAGAAAGAGTTGGAACTGAATCGAGGTCAACTGGGCGAAACTGAATCAGAAAAGGTACAGGCAGAATCAACGTTGAAGTATCTCGGAGAAGATATTGAAAGACTAGAAAAGACCGTGCAGGAACTGATACCTCAGATTGAGGAAAAAGAACAGAACATTGCGTCAAGGAAGAAAGAAAAAGAAGATCTTGACGTGGAACTGGCAGAACGAGTAAATGATGAACAGACATTTGATGAAAAAATCAGAAAGTTGCGTAGTGACAGGACCCGGATACGGGATGAGATAGCTGCGTTGCGGCAACAGAAGGAAACTCTCCAGAAAAAAGTGTATGAATGTGAATCTGCCCTCAACCTGCTGGAAAGCCAGAAGACACAGCTCGGGGCTACCATTGAGGAATTGAGAGATTTGAGTGCCCAGTACCCTGTAGAGGGAGAGTATGGAGACCTGAAGGAACTGCGGTTCAAAATAAAGCAAATGGAAACAGAAAAAGAGAAGCTGGAGCCCATTAACATGCGGGCTGTGGAGGAATTTGAAGAAGTACAGTTGCGGTATATTGAATTGAAGACCCGTATTGACAAATTGTACAAGGAGAGAGAATCCGTACTGGAGTTCATTGCAGAGGTGGAATCTCAGAAGAAAACTGTCTTCTTTGAGGCTTTCTACAATGTGGCAGAAAATTTCTCCCGCATCTTCGCGGAACTATCTCCGGGAGGTTCTGGCTCTCTCATACTGGAAAATGACGAAGAACCCTTTGATGGAGGGCTGGAGATCGAGGCCTCTCCTATGGGAAAGGAGCTGAAACGGGTCGAGGCCATGTCTGGGGGGGAAAAGGCCCTGACTGCCCTTGCGTTTGTGTTTGCCGTTCAACAGTATAAACCTGCACCATTCTATGTGTTTGATGAAATTGATGCCCACCTGGACGATGAAAATGCAACAAGAGTGGCAGAACTGATCAAGAAGTCATCCGAGGATACCCAGTTCATTGTAATCACCCTGAGAGATGTGATGATGGCAGCAGCAGATATTCTCTACGGCGTGTCAATGAAGGACAGTATCTCCAAGATCGTATCGGTGGAACTGGAGAAGATTGCAGAATACAAAGAAACTCTGGAACCTGAAACAGTTCTCGTGTGATCACGGGACTGAGAAATTCTTTTCTCTCCTGATGTATTTCAACCTGGCTGACTGCCTGAATTCGCGATGATGAAAACAGTCAGTAGTATTTCTTCAGGTCGGGAGTCATCACCAGATTCCCCTGGAACAAGTGAGAAGGGCAATTGCAGTCGCTGCAGCCGAATCCTTTTATGTAAGGCAACTCCATGTGCTGAGCTATCTCACATTCTGTTCTTTCCTCCGAGACATATATCTCCCTGATTCTGGCTTCTTTCAAGAAATAGTCAATGTGCCAGTGTGTCTTCTTCTCTTCTTTCAAGTGTCTCTCCAGCCGTTTTTCTGAAGGTGCAGAACCCACGTAGTAATACAGCCCTTTCTTGAAGTCAATGCTCCCCAGGTTCCCCACTCTCACTGTGGCATCCTGAAGGAGTTCCATGACCAGGATGTACGAAAACGTCACACGTGACACTCTGGATGCATCTACTTAAACCATGATCATCAGAGAGCACTCTTGCCACCCCCACCGGAAGAACGTCCTGATTCCGTTAGAGGATGTCTGAATTATCCACCGAGTTTCGACCTATCGATTAATCAGTTCCTATCAAGAATCACAAGAAGGTCTCAGTGAACTCACTGAACTTATCGGACAAGAATTAGAAGAATAAGAGAAAAAACAAAAAAGAGAGACTAGAGGAATCTCTTGAGGACATCCTCCAGTGTGGGCTTTCCGATTTCCTGCAACTCGTAGATCACTCTGTATGCTGGCTTGTTGATCTTGACTATCCTGCTCAGGTCAATTGGGGTACCAATGATCACTGCATCACATTCAACTGCATTGATGGTCTCTTCGAGTTCCTTGATCTGCTTCTTTCCGTACCCCATGGCAGGCAGTACAGGTCCCAGGTGCTCAAACTTGTCGAATGTATCCCTGATGGAACCTACTGCATAGGGATAGGGATCAATAAGGGTTGCACCAAGCTTTTCAGCTGCCATAGTCCCAGCTCCGTAGGGCATTCCTCCGTGTGTCAGGGTGGGACCATCTTCCACTACCAGCACGTCTTTTCCAGCAATGTCTGCATCGATAAGCAGGGGAGATGCAGCCTCCACAATCACTGCACTGGGAGCCAGCTGCCTGATATTTGTCCTGAGGGAAAATACATCTTCAGGATACGCCGTATCCACCTTGTTGATCACCACAACGTCAGCCATTCTGATGTTGGCTTCTCCGGGATGGTAGCACGACTCATGTCCCGATCTGTGAGGATCGGCCACCACAATGTGCAAATCTGACTTATAAAAGGAAAAATCGTTGTTTCCCCCGTCCCACAGAATTATATCTGCTTCCTTCTCAGCTTCCCTCAAAATCTTCTCATAGTCCACTCCCGCATACAGAATGACGCCTCTGTCAATGTGAGGTTCATATTCCTCTCGTTCTTCTATGGTGCACTTGTGCTTGTCCATGTCCTCATAGGTAGCATACCTCTGGACAATCTGCTCTCTCAAATCGCCGTATGGCATGGGGTGTCTCACTGCCACCACTTTCTTTCCTGCTTTTCTCAGAATGTCTGCCACCCGTCTCGTGGTCTGGCTCTTGCCACACCCTGTCCTCACTGCGCAAATAGAGATAACAGGGACAGTGGACTTCAGCTGAATGAATTTTGGCCCCAGGAGCTCAAAATTGGCGCCTGCAGCCAGCACTTCAGAGGCTTTGTGCATAACATATTCATGAGGAAGATCACTGTAAGAGAGGAAGACAGTGTCTATATCATGCTTTTTAATTAACGCAGGTAGTTCACTTTCCGGCAGTATAGGTATTCCTTCAGGATATTGAGATCCAGCAAGTTCAGGGGGATATTGCCTTCCCTCTATATCAGGAATCTGAGTTGCAGTGAAGGCCACCACCTCGTACTGGGGGTTATTCCTGAAGTAGACATTGAAATCATGAAAGTCTCTTCCTGCAGCACCCATGATGATTACTTTTTCTGGCATAGTTTCAGGTCCAAATGTTTCTTTAAAAAGGTTTGGGGAAGGTTCAGAGAGGAGACATCTGGGTTTTCGACATGGAAGAGCTCCGTAAGAGGAGGTCTCAGGGCTCAACAAGGGTCATCATCCGTCTTAATTCTGAAACCACAGGACCCCAGTCTGGAACGGTCAATTGACTTTCTTCTTGATCTCCCCTGCCACCACAACAATTCCTGAAAGACCCAGAATGATCAGCCAATCCTCGAGGTGCAAGGGTGAAGTCCCAAATACAGGCTGCAAGACTGGAGTATATACCACAGCAAGCTGCAGCACAACTGAAACGATGACAGCACCTATAAGCCACATATTGGTGAAAACACCCACCTTGAAGATCGATCTCTTCTCAGAACGAGCATTAAATGCATGGGCCAACTGCACAAATACCAGGGAAGAAAAGGCCAGTGTCCGGGCATGAGCATCTCCCTGTCCAACGAAGTAGAAGCCAGCCAGCACAAGAACACTCATCACCAGCCCCATCTCCACAATGCTCGCTCCCCGTCCTCCAGCGAAAATGCTCTCCTGAGGGTCTCGGGGAGGACGATCCATGATTCCTTCTTCGGGGGGCTCAGAGCCCAGAGCGAGGGCGGGGAATCCGTCAGTAATCAGGTTGATCCACAGGATCTGAATGGGCAATAACGGTCGAGACAGCCCCAGGAGAATTGCCAGAAAGAGCACAAAAATCTCTCCAACGTTGCAGCACAATAAAAAGTAGATGAACTTTATGATATTGTCAAAAATATGTCTGCCCTCTTCCACTGCACTAACAATACTTGCAAAGTTGTCGTCCATTAATACCATATCTGCAGCTTCTTTCGCCACATCAGTCCCTGTAATGCCCATGGCAATGCCGATGTCCGCTTTCTTCAAAGAAGGTGCATCATTAACCCCATCACCTGTCATGGCCACAACATGACCTTTGGCTTTCAAAGCACTGACAATGAGAGTCTTGTGTTCTGGTGAAACTCTGGCCACCACCCCGATACCATCAATGTCCTCGGCCAATTGCTCATCAGTCATCTGCTCCAATTCCTGTCCTGTGAGAGCACCACCCGTGATCCCCACATCTGCTGCTACTGCGAGAGCAGTGGTCTTATAGTCTCCTGTGATCATCATGGATTTAATACCTGCTTTTCGGCAAACAGAGATCGCCTCTTTCACTTCTGCTCGAGGGTCATCCCGCATTCCCTGAATGCCCACAAAGATGAGGTCCAGTTCTACAGACCCAGTATCTTCTGGGAGGGTTTCAATGTCCTTATATGCCATGGCCAGAGCGCGAAGAGCATGTGAAGCCATCTCGTGGTACACAGAGAGGATTTCATCCTTTTTCTCCTTGGTCAATTCTTTGATAGTACCTCCTTCAAGAACGTGAGTGCACAGATCAAGAATCACGTCAGGAGCTCCCTTTGTATATACGTGATAGGTGGTGTCAATCTTATGAAGTGTAGTCATCAGTTTTCGTTCAGAGCTGAAAGGAATTTCCTTGACCCGCGGGTATTTGATGTCCAACTCTTCCTTGTGTAACGCCGCCTTGGCAGCAGACACCAGCAGAGAAGCTTCTGTGGGGTCTCCTATGACTGATTCTGCAGTTATGCGCGAATCGTTGCACAAAGCCCCAATCCGCAAGAGAAGCAAGAGTTGGGTATCGGGCTCCTCAGGATGCGGTTGAGCGTTGGAGCCGGCATGCAGGTAGAAGGAACCTTCCTGGGAATACCCCTGGCCTGAAAGCGTGTACAACCTGGGGGAGCTATAGAGCTGAGAAACCATCATCTCATTTCGTGTGATTGTACCCGTCTTATCTGAACAGATAATGGTAGCAGACCCAAGGGTCTCCACGGCCTTCAGCCTCCGGACCAGGGCATTCCTCCTGATCATCTGTTGCACACCCAGAGCCAGTACAATAGTGACGATTGCAGGAAGTCCTTCAGGGATGGCAGCCACAGCCAGAGATACTGCGGTGAGAAACATCTCGAAGGTATCTACTCCCCTGAGAATTCCCAGAAAGAAAATGATGACACACAACCCACCAATTATTCCCGCCAGATATTTGGAAAACCTCTCTAATTTCTCATGAAGCGGTGTCTTCTCCAGTTTCATGGCCTGAATCTCTTCAGCAATCTTTCCCATTTCTGTGTTCATTCCTGTGGCTGTCACCACAGCTTTTCCCCTCCCGTCAGTAACCACCGTCCCCATGTACACCATGTTTTCCCTGTCAGCTAACGGTGCATCAGGCAGTACCTCAGTTACCTTGGTGGAAGGAATGCTTTCACCGGTGAGAGACGCTTCGTCCACTTTGAGATAGGAGGCTTCACATACGCGTCCATCTGCAGGAATGAAATCCCCTGCTTTCAGAATGACAATGTCTCCCGGGACAACTGCTCTTGCAGGGATGGCCCTAATGTTCCTATCCCGCAAAACGGTAGCAGAAGGAGAAGATAGCTCTTTGAGACGTTCAATAGCCTTCTCAGCCTTGTATTCCTGAGCCAGTCCCATAACAGCATTAACGAAAACAATGATCAGAATGACGTACGCATCTATTGTCTCCCCCAGGAGAAATGAAACGATGGTCGCCAGTATGAGCACACCAATGAACAGGTCTTTGAATTGCTCCACAAAGATTGTTAAGACTCCTCTTCCCTTCCGCTCTTTCAGTTCATTGTAGCCTGACTCTTTCAGCCTCATATCAGCCAGGTTCTCGGTCAGCCCCTGGTCACCAGTGGCCAGCTCAGTGAAGACCTGTTCCAGCTCTTTGGTATGCCACATGGTATCACAGCAAAAAGAGGGAATTTATAAGTTTTGGTCGTGGCCGGGTCAGGTCTACAGATGAAGCGGCAGAGTTAACTGGTCGTGCAAATGCCTGCAGGAACTACGGTCTTCATCGATATCATACCATTTCGTGACACGATTTTTCAGAAATGTATCTTTAGGAACTTCTGCGTAGGACTCATGCCATGTAAGGAAAAATCGGCAAAACAAGCGTAAGCAGAAGCTGCCTTTGCAAGAATATTGCTGTCTTGTCTACCGAAAATCTTTATAAGCTGTCCCTATATTGGGCACCGATGGCACAAATTCCGAAGAATCATATTTTGGAGGGTCCAATAGTCAAGACATTGTTCGTGCTGGGTTGGCCCATCATGGTCACCAACCTTTTGCACACTATGTACAACCTGGTAGATACGTTCTGGCTGGGGAAGCTGGTTCCTCCGGAAGGTACCTTCGCAGTGGCAGCTCTCCAGATCTCCTGGCCCATCATCTTCCTCCTGATTTCACTGGCCTTTGGGTTTGGTTCTGCAGGGGTAGCGCTGGTATCCCAGTATACAGGGGCGGGAGACCCAAAAGAAGCGAATGAATCAGCAGGTCAGGTCCTGTTCATTTCCGCGGTCATGGGGGTGTGCATAGGTGTTGTGGGATTCTTGTTTTCCTCAGAAATCGTTGAGTTGCTTGGACTGAAGGAGGAAATTGCTGTACTTGCCACCACGTATTTGAGAATAATCTTTATGGGCATTCCCTTTATGTTTATATCATTCATCTTCGGATTCATTTTGAGAGCATATGGAGATACTGTTACTCCCATGAAGGTGGAGGGCGCCACAGTACTGCTGAATGTGGTCCTTGACCCATTGCTCATCTTCGGGCTGGTGGGGCTTCCCCGTCTAGGAGTCATAGGAGCAGGGACAGCCACAGTCCTCTCCCAGTCTGTTTCCTCTGCTATTGCTCTCTACATTCTTTTCTCAGGGAAAGCAGGCATCAAGTTATCTGTTTCCTGCTTGAAACCGGTGAAATGGAGAATTACCCAGATCCTGAGAATTGGGATTCCTGCTTCTGTTGGTCAGTCAGGAACGGCCTTTGGGTTTGTGATCCTCATGTATATTATTGCCCGCCTCCCCAACCAGGAAGCTGTCCTGGCCGCTTACGGAATAGGTGACAGAATCATCAATCTGATGTTCATAGCCATCAATGGACTGGGGGTGGGGGTTGCTACCATCTTGGGTCAGAGTCTTGGAGCCAACAATGTATCACGAGCAGAAGAGGCAGCCAAAAAAGGGATGGCTCTCATGTTCTCTATTCTCGTGATTGGATGCTGTGTCTTGTTCCCTTTGAGAAGGCTCGCAATCCAGGTGTTCATCAATGATCCTCAGGTGATTGCAGCAGGTGATACTTTTATCAGGGTATTTCTGTTCGGCGTTCCCTTCTTTGGTGTGTTCAGTGCTGTCAATGCATGCTTTATGGGATCTGGCCACAATGTTCCATCCATGGTGATTGAGCTCTCGCGGTTGTGGGGGTTGAGGATACCTCTTGCGTATGTCTTCGGATTTGTGGTTGGCTGGAGTGCCAGTGGAGTATGGTTCGGCATGGGGTTGAGTAATGTCCTGGGAGCCGTCATAGCCCTCGCTCTCTTCAAAACAGGGATGTGGAAGGAAAAAGTGATAAAAAAGAATGCTGCACCATAGACGACATTTGAATTATATCTGAGAAGGAAGAGAAGAGCTACAGGTGGCAACCTGGAGTCTGTCCGACCTGAATCAATTCAGGACAAGACTGCATCAACAACGCAATTGAAGGAACCATCTCTGGCAATCTGAATGAATAGTCCTCCTGAATATAATCCTCATGCATGCAATGAAACAGGGGACACCTTTCGCATCTCATCACAACAAAATACACGGAGGAAAACCTATTTATAACTGCTCCTCTATCATGAACCATGTACCAGGCTTTGCTGATTACTCCTGACAAGAAGGACGAATTGCTGGAAAAACTTAAGAATAGAGTATTCTACGAAAGAAAAGCTGAACTCGCAGGCGCCTGCATCAAACTGAACACTGACAATCACGAGTTCAAGGACATGTGGGGAGATAACTTCAAACAGATGAGTGAATACATCAGACCTCATGGCAGAATCTTTGCTCTGTCAGATGAGGAAGGGTTCAGGGTGTTGTACGAACCTGTCAGCAAGACCTGCTTCATCTTCAATTCAGACTATTACGGCTGGGTGAAGAGTCTGGCTCTGGCTGTGGCAGGCGACTTCTTGGAAGAATATGTATCCATTCACTCCAGGCACTCAGTCCATGGGGCAGCGATAGACTTCAAAGGCAGAGGAGTCTCAATCATTGCTCCCTCAGGTATGGGGAAGACCACTCACTCGTATGGACTTCTGCTGAAAAAGGGGGCACGTCTTGTGTCTGATGACTGGTACTACACCCGGATCATGGGAGACATTGTTTTGGCTAGAGCCTCAGAAAGGAATTGCTACATACGAGAGGACATTGCCTCCATATATCCCGAGTTTGAATCTCTGGTAGAAACCAAGAGGCTGGACAACAGGGGGAGGGCTATTGCTGATATCCGCCATGTTCTGGGAGTGAGCAGGGCCAAGGACGAAACCTGCATTGTGAAAGTCATCCTTCTGGAGAGAGAACCCGACGATGAACTGTACTATCGCCTCTCACCAGAAGAAGCTCTGGAATACATGGTGAGAAATGACTTCTGTAACCCTCACCAGCTAGTGCGTGATGAGAGAAAGCTGCGCATCAGGACCAACTTCTTTCGAGACTATTTCGAACGAGCAGAATCACACATGGTAAACACGGTAACTCCTCCTCAGGAAACCCAGGAACGTGTGAGAAGGATTGTATTTGGTGAAAGAGGGGAGTTCTAGACTGCAATCAATCACTGGGCCCTAACGATAGGAGGGGGTTGCCCTGGTTTTATATGCAGCGACACCCGGTGATGTTCTCTGCTCTCGGGAATACATCTGGAGTCTCACCTTGTATCAGCAGTACTCATATGGAAAGGCTTTAAAAGGTTGAGAATCAATGCAGCAAGCGGACTCAGATTGCCACATGAGGTCACCATGTAACTCTGGACACTCATTCAATCTGGGTCCCCACAATGTCCAGAATGTCCCTGAGGGAATCCAATTCTGAAGCATTAATACACGTTACATGAGACAATTCAGGATTTGCCTGCACGATTTCCAGGTTGTAATCAAAATCATCCACAAAAAAGACTCTACCAGGGTCTCTTCCCTTTTTCTCAAAAATCCCCAAGATATTGTGTATCATTTCATCCTTCTCTGTCCACGAAACTTCCAGGAAATTGAAATACGGAGTCAGCTGCAGTCTCCTTAACAATGCGATAACCGGCAATTTCCTGTTCTGACTGGCTAATGCCACAAAAATGTTTCTTTCGTGAAGCTCTTCCAGTACTTTTCTCGCCTCTTCTTTCAAGTGTATCTTCTTCCCCTGATGATCTACTATTGTGTTCTCATCAATCTGGTGGAGGGGGGTAGTCAGATATCCTGCCAGAATATCTCCACTCCACAATGTCCCGTCTCCGTCAAGAATCACGAGCATATACCTCCATGATTCCATGACTATAAAAATATACTGGAAGGGGGGGCTCGTGCAAGGAGTCTGGAGCCTGTATCACAGGAGCTGATTTCATTCTCCAGCCCTGATGGAATGCCTCCAATGTCACTTTCACCGTCCACAACCCTCGATTTCCCTTTCCCATCCCTTCGATAGTTCATCAAAATGCACTTTACTAATACTTCAATATATTTAAAATACATTTTAACCGAAAGATTTATAAATAGGAGAGCACTAGAGGTACATAGAAATGTACAATGGTGACAGCATGGAAGACATAGAACAAGTGAAAAAGGAACTCAAAGAAGAGTTGAGAGCGGAGATGAGACAGCTGAGAGACGAACTGCTCAAACAACAGAAACCTCTCCCTGAACCATCTGAGGAAACAGAGCAGATTGTGGCTGAAGTACGAAAGGTTCTGTCGGAGCAGAAAGAGTATTACGAAGAATACACTGATTTCAAACCTGAAGAAGCAGCAGAACTCCTCAAACCCCTGGCCAACAGTGAACGACTAAAAATCCTGCAGGCATTGTACACTGATGGCAAGTATTTCACCGATATGGTGGAGCTTACAGGGCTCGAGCACAGTCCTCTGCGATTTCATCTCTCCAGTTTGATGGACGCGGGGTATGCAGAACAGGAACGGTACCGGGGCAGATACTTGATTACCGTCTACGGGAAGATCGCCCTTCGCCTGGTGGGCTTCCTTCATGTAAAGAAAGGTGATGTCATTGAATAACCGTGTTTCTTTCTCAGTAACCTGTCCGCACTGCGGGCGGAAAATCAAGGTGAAAAAGGACATTGATCCTGGTGATTACATGAGAGACTGGGACCAAACGTTGTCCGATTTTGAGATGGAAGAATTTCACTGCACATGTGGAGAACGGTTTCTTGGTGCGGAGACAGTTGAGTCAGACAAGCTGGAAAAACTCCTGAAGCTGGTAAAGACCCTGCGAGCAGAAGGAAAAATCGACATCTCTGAGAACAGCATAAACATCAGTCTAGGGCTTTCAGACATCTGGAAACTCATAAAAGAAATTAAAGATATTGAAGGTGATTTCATATGAAAGACGATCTAAAAACAGTCAAGGACGTCTTAGGACGTATAGCAGGTGTATTTGTGATTCTATGGCTCATTGCAGCATTGACTGATTTCCTGGGAGCCTATGAGTACGAAGTGGAGTTCTTGCAGGTAGCAGTAGGATTTCATCTGCTCTCCAAAATACCCACGGCGTTCAGATCGAGGTACTCCACAGGGAGAAAAATCCAGAAGCTCTTCACCAACCTGGGATGGCCTCTGGTGGGACTGTGGTTTGGATTCGAAATACTGCGGTGGATAGGCTGGTTTGGTGCCATGGACGTAGGATTCAACATTGATTACTTCCTGGGAGCGGGCATCATACTGCTGCTCTTAGGGTATTCGGTGAGAGCCCTGCAACAGAGGGCAGGATACTGGGCAGCGCGTTCTGTACTCTTTACGGTCGGCGGAGTGTCCTTCCTGTTCTGGATTCTCATCAAGATCTTTGATATCTTCCAGTCCTGGGAAGATTATGCACTGGTGGTTGGAATAGTCGCCATAGGGCTGGGATACATTCTGGGAGGGTTGAAACGGCCTCCCTCCTTCTTCGTTGAGATCGACGATGAAGAGGATACGGAACCAGAAATTAAGGAAGAAATTTACACCCTGCAGGAGGATCTGGTGATTTCCCGCAACAGCGCCAATGTCAAACTGAACAAGGGATCGTTGTATGTCCCTGTGGCAGCAGTAGGAAAGGAAATTGGTGGTATCTACCTTGGAGAAGGTTCCTACGCTGTGGATGCACGCCTCAAAATGTACAAAGATGTGTACAGGGGTGTGACTGTAGCTGCAGGACGTGAGTGGGGATCTGTGAAAGCTGAACAGCTGGTAGCACCTGCAGGTGAGGAGGCCTTTGATGACATTGGATTGAAGAAAGAAGAGGTCCTGGAAATTGCACGGGTGCAGCTGCAAGGAAAGCTTGCCGATCAGGTGAAAAGAAAACTGAAGAAAACACAGGTTGATCTGCCATTTATTAAGGTGCGAGAGACACCTCAAGGGGAATATGTTAAGGTTGGACCTCTTGAAGTCAGAGAAACTTCAGAAAAGGAACAGGTCCGCATTGGACCCTGGCATCTCCTGGATTCATATCCGAGAACTCGTCGCTTCAGAGGCAGAGGGTTGTATCTTCAGATTCGGTCCAAAGATGAAGATATCACCATTAACACCAACGGGAAGACAGTACTGGTGAAGGGAGACACTCAGATTACAGTAAACGACAAACTGACCGTAAAGGGAGAGAATCTAGACCTGGTTGTGGACGAGGAGAAGAAAATCCTCCACTCAGGCAAGATGAAACTCATCTGCAAGGAGAACAAGAGAGTCCTACATTCAGCAGGATTCCAACTGACCGTGCGGGAAGAATCAGGCGAAATAACGAAGAACGGAAAGACGGTATCCATAAAAGACCAGAAAACACTGGAAGAAATACGCAGCGAAATCGATGCTGCTACAGATGAACTGATCAAAGAAGTTCTGGATCAGGGAGAACTCAAGAAACTGGACACTCTCATCAAGAAATTTGAGCAGGAACTCAGCTGATTCTTTTTATCTTTTTTGATTTTCTATCTATTTTTGCTCTGTCATTATTCAAAAATACAAATAATAGAGAAAATAAAAAACCTACCTGTGATGCTCTTCTACCCATTGCTTGTCAATGCGGGGGAATCGTTCACCAAATTTCTCAGAGAAAACCATCATATTCACAGGGCACCTGTCAGCATCTTGGTGAGGCTCAACCGTCACAGGGTAGCCCATGGTGATTACAGCCACCACTGTGTACTCGTCAGGGACTCGAAGAATTCCTCTCACATCGTCCCGGCTCACTGAAACCCATCCTGTGCCTACACCCTTTTCCCATGCAGCCAGCATGATACTATCTGCCACCACAGCTGCTGCATATTTGTTTTCCTCAATTTCATTGAACCAGTGGAACCTCTCCACATCGGTGGCAATAACTGCAAGGGCCATGGGAGCATCACTGAGATGAGAACCGTACTTGGCATGGGCCATGATCCCAGCAAGGGTCTCTCTGTCTCGTATGACGATGAACCGCCAGGGCTGACTGTTGACTGGACTGGGGGCCCATCGTGCTGTTTCCAAGATATCTACCAGAACCTCGTCTGGCACTGATTTCTTCTGGTAGTCTCTAATACTTCTTCTGGTCATTATGGCTTTTCCAACATCCATTAAAACAACCTCCTGATACTATTCCCGAAAGACAATACTTATAGAAAGTTATTCTATATAAACATATCCGTTATTGATTCTTATTGTTTCTTCTGAATTATTTTGATTCTATTGACAATATCGGTGTTACAGGAAGGCACACTGTCAGGAATGACGGCACCTTACCTTGCTATGGAGGTTCACGCACTAAGGGACGAGTCAAACAGGTGGGCCCTCCCTGCCCTTTGATTGAAATCTCCTTCCCTCGATATTCTGATACCTGTACACCTGCCTGTTGTAATAAGTGACGCGTCTCGGGATTCCCATCCACCATGATGCATCTGCGAGGGGCTAAAGCCAGAATGTTACATCCCATTGTCTCAAATTCGCTATCTGGTACGTCAATCAACTGGATGCCCCTCTCTATGAGAACCTCCCGGAAAGGGATGGGCATCAAAGGTGAGTACACCACAGCCAGATCAATATCGATGGGGCTTAAAATGGACATGAGATGAAACACGTCAGAAGGTCCTCTGTAATGAGGGAGGGGGACAGAAATCACTTCCACGTCATGCAAAAACGATCTGAACTGAGTTATCCCTTCACTATTCGTGCGGTAGGTGCGCCCCACAGCTACGGTAGTTCCGTCCAGCCAGACCACATCGCCACCCTCCACGTGTCCGTTCCCTCTGATAGACCCCAGAACAGGGACGCCCAGAGACTCAAGAAAGGATCCTGCGACAGCAGGCTCATGTCTCCTTTGAGGCTTTCCCATGTTGCAGAGGACAACGCCATCAGGACATAAAACAAGAGCATCGCGTACATACAGGCTGTCCAGAGTCAGGTCTTCAGAAGCAGGGAGAAAATGGACACCTGGATTCTGATCCCTGACCAGAGACACGAAAGAGTTGTATTCTGCAACCGCCTTGGTGAGGGTTGGCCTCTCTGTGTAGGCTAGGTCACGCCACTGTCTATCTATATTCTCCTGGCTCAGAAAGGCCTGTTCTGGTCTACGTAAGACTATCTGATTTATTCGACCTACTTCCGATAGCGTTCCCAGTACTGTTCTCATGATATTCCTCCAATGTATGCTAGCAGTGGGGTTCAATCAGATATGCTCATCTAAAAGAGGGTACACCCTCCAGAGAGATCCGCAATCTGTTCGTAGCATGAACGAGTGTTTTCTTGACCTGTGCACAGGGTTACTCTAATCCAGAAACTCTGCAACCAGGTCTACCGGCTTCCTGGGCAGGGGATCAGGATCTTGATCGGGCCACCCAAGGGTAACTGCTGCCATCAATTCCCATGGCTTTCCAAAATGCCGCATAAAGGCTTCAGGAACATAGAAAATGTCTCCAATCCACAAGGAACCCAGTCCCAGTCCGTGGGCCTTCAAGAGCATGTTCTGGATTGCTGCTGCAACACTGTGGGTCTCAGTTTCCCAACCTTCTTCTCCAGCATTCCATACCACAATTACCACAGGTGCCTCCTCCATGATGGCACAGGAACCAAAAGACGACCCCATGTTCTCTGGGCCAATTTCCTCGGACAAAATCCTCAATTCCTGCCTGAAAACATCAGTCAATTCCTTCTTGGCGCTTCCCGTGAGCACTGTAAATCGCCATTGTTGCCCATTCTTTGCTGAAGGAGCGTAGGTGGCTGCCTCAAGAACTGCTCTGATCAACTCCTCTGGAATGGGACTGGCAAGGTAACGTCGAATGCTCCTTCTCCCCTTTATTGCTTCGTCCAGATCCATATAATGCACCTTTCTGAAGGGCTAGACGTCTGTGCTTAAAACTCTTTTCTAACGATACGTAACATGAACAAGGGCCACATTGAGCTAGTTCACTCAACGAACAAGACAGACCATGAGAATTGGACCAATCCGTACCTCAGAAAGGCTGCCCCTCTTGGTGAATCTGAAATCCCCTGACGGTTGCTCCCTTTTCGCTTCCGAAATCTTCTTAAACACACTGGAGGACCAGAGACGGTGATGTCGTGGATGTGGTTGCTGTCGTTACGGAAGAGGACAAGAGAGAAGCCATGGACAACCTCATAGAGAAGACCTCTTTCTTCACCCACGTGAATCATATCATTACTCAAAGAAACAAACAGAAATCAGAGGCTTTAATAGCTATAAAGCCGAACATAATGGTTATCTACTCAAAAAATCATCTCCATGTGGGTACAGATCCTGAACTGGTGGAATACCTGGCAAAGAGGATCAGCGAAGAGGGGTACAATGCGGCGGTGGTGGAATCAAGAAACATTTACACCCAATGGTTTCCAAAAAGAACAGTGCACCTCGTGGCCAGAACCATGGGATATTCAGGTAAAGGGTATACTCTGGTAGATCTGACAGAAGAGTCAGAACCATTCGACTATCAGGGAGAGCTCAAGAACGATTTTGTGGGAACCACGTGGAAAAATGCAGACTACCGAATAACTTTCTGCAAAAATAAGACCCACCTGGCCTGCCTGTACACCCTGTCCATGAAGAATGTTTTCGGCACCTTGCCTGTCCAGGACAAGTGGAACCATTATCATGAACCTGTGGGATGGGAACGGGCCACGCTGGATGTCCTGAAAAGGTTTCCCCCGGATTTTGCCTTGATAGATGCTTTCTGGAGCAGTGACGGGTTGAACGGGTGTGTGATTGAACATCTCAATCATACCAAAACGCTCATCGGAGGAACGTCTGCACTGGCCGTGGACTGGGTGGGTGCACTGAAAATGGGGGTCAATCCCCTTGACAACCCCTTGATGAAGATGGCCACAGCGACATTGGGAATACCTGAATACAAAGTCACTGGTGATACTACTCCTTACGAGAAATGGACCAATGTTTCTTCAGCCATCGCAAAAGGGTTGCTCCTCCTGGAAACCCTCAAAATATCCACGTCGCTCTACCATCTCCTCCTTACTCAACTCATGGATCCTGAATTTACCTAGGTTGTCCGTTGCCCCCTCATTTTAATGGTACCTGGCAGTTTCTGTTCCTCGAGTGTGAAGTGCCCGATTGCATTGAGGAGAAGCAGTATTTCGATTTCTGTTCTCACTCCAGGAGAATTCTTGCTGGGGACCTTCTGATAGAATCTTCAGGGGCTGTCTTCGACACACTCGTCTGGGGAATCCCCTGCCTGTACGGGAACCTAGAGTGCTCCTGGACTCATGATGAGTTCTGAGTCTAGAAAGTCCTTCCCGGGAGAAGAAAGATGAAACCACAAGGTTTTTATAGAACGAGAGCAATACCCTCAAGGGCCGCTAGCTCAGTCTGGTAGAGCAACAGGCTCTTAACCTGTGGGTCGGGGGTTCAAATCCCTCGCGGCCCGTTCCATTTTGCTGTTTGATTGTACTTTACAAAGATCAAGGTTCTGTCCAAAAGGAAAAGATACCGCTTCTTCACCCTGAAAATCCACCTTCAAGTACAGAAACCTTTATATATTTTATGACGGTAAAATAGTCATGCAGCGTGTCGTGGAGAAACCCTGGGGAAAGGAGATCACGTTCGCTGAGGAAAGTTTCTACACTGGAAAAGTACTGGAAGTGGAGAAGAACAGGCGTCTCTCCTACCATTATCACGAAGAAAAAATGGAAACCCTTTTTGTCATCAATGGAAAGGTTCACTGTATCATTGAGGATGTAGAATATATCTTTGAAACGGGGAAGACACTGAGGTTCGAGCCAGGTGTTAAGCACCGCATTGAAGCTCTGGAGGCTTCAGTCCTGGTGGAAGTGAGCACCATGGAAGAAAAATCAGTCAGGGTGGAGGACGACTTCGGCAGGATTGATTTTGGGTGTATTTTTGCAGAAAAGAGGGGAAATAGAAACAATGGCCCCGTCTTCCACTGCAGAAAACCGTCAAGGGTTGACCAGATTCGACTGTGTGTGAGGAAATGTGGAGATTTCCAGCCCAGAGAACAGCTTGAACGAGCAGCACAGGAATGCTGAAGGGCGAAGGCGTGTTCTACTCTTTGTCCTCAATCTCCAGGAGCCACTTGGCAAAGTCGAGCAGATCGTCCAGAATCGCATCATGGTTGAGACGGTCTCGTATCACCCATGTGGGAATTTCGCGAGTTTTCATCATGGCTATATGCTCTATGATCTCTTCTTCACTCCTCACGCAACCACTTCAGTTTCCTCATTCAGGCTGGTCCTGGTCAAAGCTGTACAGGACGTTCTGGTAATCCTTTCTGAACTCTATTACTTCCTTTTTCACTGATTCTGGATCTTCTTTGTCCAAGATCACCTTTCTGAACAGTTCAGCAATGTAATTCATCTCTGACTCTTTCATCCCCATCCGGGTCATTTCCTGGGTTCCCAGACGCATCCCGGAAGGGTTATCAGAGTTTTCTACAGGATCCCATGGCAGTAAATTCTTGTTGGTTATGATGTTGGCCTTTTCCAACGTCTGTGCAGCCCACTTCCCAATGAACTCCTTGAAATCCAGAGCCACCTGATGTGACTCGGTGAACCCTTTGTGTTCTGCCACCACAGTAAACCCTTCTTCATGAAGGGCCTCTGCCAGTGCCTTTGCATTCCTGAGGATCTGTTCGGCATACTGTTCCCCATACTTCAGCATCTCTGCTGCCGTTATCCCCTTGGCAGCCATGTGATGCAGATGATGGTTACTCACAACTCCTGGGAAGGTAGCCCACTGGAAATTTGCTGCCTGTTCCTGAGCCAACCCTCTGATCATGATGACACCCCCCTGGGGGCCAGGAAAGGTCTTATGGGTGGAGGACGTGACAATCTTGGCTCCTTCTCCAAAAGGATCCTGGAATCTCTTCCCTGCAATCAGTCCCAGAACATGAGCTGCATCATACGCAATGACTGCACCCACTTCTTCTGCAGCATCCTTCACCTGGGCTACAGGATGGGGGAACAGGAACAGAGACGCTCCGAAAACGATCAGCCGGGGAGATTCTTTCCTCACCATCTCACAAGTCTTGTCAACATCAATATTCATTTCCTCGCCATCGTAAGGAAAGGTCATTACGTTCAGCCCCCGGAGACCTGCAGCCCCAAACTGGGCGTGACTGATGTGTCCTCCATTCGAGGTATGTAGACTGATAAGCGTATCACCAGGCCGGGTCAGCCCGAAGAACATGGCAATATTGGCAGTTGCTCCCGAAATAGGACGTAAATCCACATATTCCGGCTCAAACAGCTGATAAAAATAGGAATTACCTTCCAGTTCTGCCTTATCCACGTAGAAACATCCCTGGTAGTACCTGTTCTCAGGCCAGCCTTCAGCATATTTGTGCATGAACCCAGAGCACACTGCTCTATCCATGGTCTTGGAAGACATGTTCTCAGATGCTATGAGGTTGATGCATTCACCTCTCCATTTTTCATGTGCTTCAACGTATTCCAGAATTTTCATGAGAGTACCTCCTAATACAGAATCCTAAAGACTCTAAACAGATTTCTCACTTTCCAGTGAGATTTTTCTCCTGCGTATTTAACTTTTATGGGTTCCTCTTTTATTCGCATATCCAGTCTATGTGCCCACACCAGCATTTCAATTTCGATTTCATATCGTTTGCTCTTGAAAACCATTTTATCAAGAAAATCCTTCTTTATGGCCCTGAATCCAGATTGAGTGTCAGAAATCCACTTTCTGATTCTGAGGAAAACCAGGAGATTTCCCAGAAAGTTGGTCAGCCGTCTCTGAGGCGGCATGTCACTGCGCGAACCCAGTGTACGTACTCCGATAACTAGATCTGCAGAACCATCCTCAATAAATGCCACCAACCGTTCAATATCCTCAGGATGATGCTGCATATCGGCATCCATGAATACCACAACATCTCCTGATGCTGCAGTAATTCCTGAAACCATGGCCATTCCCTTTCCCTGGTTCTCATGATGCTGAACAACAATAGCGCTATTAGTGCGTGCAATATCTGCAGTTTGATCTGAGCTACCGTCGTCCACAACAATGACCTCTCCAACCAGCGGGGGGATGGCAGCAAGAATGCGAGGAAGGTGTTCGGCTTCATTATAAGCAGGTATAATCAATGATATATTCATCGTGTTGTGTTTTGCCAGGTTCTTTTAAACGTTACTCTTTAGGCCTTTGCAGCCTGTCTTTTTCCTTTCTGCTGACGATCACACAATGTGTGAATATGTGTGAATATGTGTGATTAAATGGCAACCTTTATAAGTGTGGATTCACACCCTGTGGCATGGAAGTCCGGAAGAACGTTGCACTCGACAACAAACATGTGAAAATGCTGCAGCCTCTCATTAAGAAACACCAGGGCAATTTTTCTGCTGCCATTCGAGAACTGGTGGAATTGATGGATCTCCTGCAGGAGAAGTACGGGAGTATTGACATGCTCAGGGAATCTCGCCTCATTAAGAAGAGCCGGCGAGACCAGTACATTGAAGACCATTATGGAGTTGTGGTCCCCTCACAGATTCTGCACTGGCTGCTCAAGAACAAGGATATTCAGGTGCCCCCCAAGCAGTATCTGCTCTTCTCACTGTATTCATATCTCAGAGAACAATCTGATCTGGACGAAAAAATCCACGAGCACCCGGCAGATTGGGAACGGGTACTGAATGAGTTCTACGGGGATTTGGGGTGGCCCATTGACATTAGAATCCGGACCAGCAACAGAGTCATTATCGTTGAAGTGATAGGGTTTGATTCCAAGATGAACAGGCTGGCCTTTCTCATTACCGCCATGAACCTGGCCTCTGGACCTGTCTACTACAAGATAAGGGAAGTAGAAGATATTCAAACTGCTATTTTTTCCACTTTTGAGAAATGTGAAACGGAAAGCGACGCAATGGAATCCGTTACCATATTCTGTGGAGAACCAGACGTTGTTACTTCTGAATAATCTTGAAGCCTGTTTCTGTCACCAGCAAAGGGAAGAAGCTCGTATCAAGTCGCGAACTCCTCATTTTCACACATCGAATGTATCGGCTGAACCCTTCTCCCTGATTGCGCATGGTCAACCGAATGATTCCGTCGCACATAAAATCCTCCAATCCATACTCACCGCACGTAATGGCATCTGAGACTGATTCTGCTATGAAGAACGTGGTGGTCCCCAGATCCCTGAATTTCTCAAAAAACAGGAAGAGCTCGTTTCTGGGATTCTGGAAATTCACCAGAGAGTATAATGCATTTAAAGAATCGAGGACGACCAGTTTACAGCTTTCTACCCGCTGTATAAGTTGAATCAGGTGAGAGAGGAAATCCATCCACATATCCTGACCCTCAGTCAATATTTCCCTGCGCATCTGCGATAGATCCAGTATATCGAGTCTGCCCTCTACTGCTGAGGAATTCATTCCCATTCCTTCCATGTGAGTGAGCAAATTGCTCTTGCTCTGCTCTAGCGTAATGTAGAGGCCATTGTAATCACCTTCCAGTATTTCATGGTACAAAACGTAGTATGCAAGCGTGCTTTTCATTGTCCCCGCACTGCCGCAAACCAGAACCATGTGGCCTTCAGGGATACCGCCTTCCATACACCCGTCAAATCCCTCTACATGCGTTCGTATCCTTCTCACTGCATCACCTATGTCGGACTCCCGTCCTCCCAGAGTTGGTCCTTTCCTTCTTTGAACCTAATGGATATAAAGGTTTTGGTGCATTTCATCTGATTTTCCATAGGTGGCACAGAAGCTGACAAATCAGGAACCTTCCATTATTGCTGATTACTCAAAAGAAGTCAGAAGCAATAACCAATAGAGTACCTGTCTGGCGGATTAATAACCATTTGATTGCGTTACGGGGCCATTTATCGTCTGCAAGGACCCGCATAGTGGATAATTCAGGTATTTATCCCAGGAGTTGTGCCATGTATGGAAGGGCCCAGACTGTTCCAATGGTGGACCCAATATTAGAAAAGGCAATGACCAGTAAGATGCGAGTTACTTGATTCCTGTAGAGGTCTTTGAAGGAGCTTGTGTCTCGAAGTGCTTCAAAATCAGCAACCTTTGGTTTCCTCACATATGCCTCAACCAAACCTGCAAACCACCCTGCAGCCAGTGTCGGATTCAACGATGTAAAGGGGGCTACCAGAAAGGCAGTGCCGATACTCAAAGGATGTCCCAGAGCCAGTGCAGCACCAAGGGCGGACAGCGTTCCATTGATGAGGAACCACAGCCATAAGAGATGCAAGGTGAAGCCTACTCCTCCCCGCAGAAATGAATACCCCACAATCGATGCAAAGATGACTGGGATGAGATACCCGATTATCTTGAACCAGCTTCTCCCTGAAGGTGTACCCTCCAGCCCCTCACGAGAAATGTTCTTCTGTTGCAGCATGGATTTGATGCCCTGAAGATGACCTGCCCCAACAACTGCAACCATACTACCTTCAGATTCCAGAATCTTTGAGGCAATATACTGATCCCTCTCGTCGATGAGTGCCTTCTTTGCTCCTGGAGCCTGCTGGGCAAGTTCCTCCATCAACTCAGTAACAACGTCCTGGTTTTTTAGCTCTTCGAGGACGTCCTCCGTGTCCACAAAAAACCCTGCCAGCAGCGCGTAGAGCAATTTGAGCTTCTCCGTGATTCCCATTGTATTCCATGCCCTCTTTAAGGTTATAGAGATGTCCCTGTCCAACAATTCAACCGGCATATCATGTTCCTGTGCAATCTTCACTGCTTCAACCATTTCTGCACCTGGCTCAGAACCTACCTCTTCACCCATTTTCTTTTGAAAATTACTCAAGAGCAGATTGGCAAGAAAAAGATAGGTCTTCCCCTCCTTGATAATCTTGACAATGTCCTGCTCTTCCCACTGCTTTTTCTTGGTGAGAATTTCATATCGCCTTTCGCACAGTTCCACACCCACCGTGTCAGGGTCTTCCTGCTCTATGGCATGACGTACTTCTTCCACCGATTCAGGAGACACATGGACTGTTCCCACCAGGACGATCTTCTTTCCATCAACAGTTATTCGTTCCTGCATAGTGAAACCTCGTGTGCACCTTGACTGCCATTCCGCGGTCCATTTTTCTCATCATAAATCCGGGGAGCACTGCTCTACCCACACCTACTGCATGCTCTCCATTTATAATCCTTTTTATTACAACCTGATCCCCTGGTCGAACTCCAGAATAGGCGGAGAGGACTCCCGGACAGAAGACATCCCCTCTCAAATCAAAATCTACGGTCACGCAGTAGGTCGTTACCCTTTCAGCCCCTGCCTGGGCGAGAATGAGATCTGAAGAATACCTGGCAAGCACCTTGTCCGACCTAATGAGTTTGGTTCTTCTACCGGTCACGGAGATCTTTCCGGGGAAAATATCTTCATGAAATAGGAATTTTGAGATGGCTCTCATTTTCCGTTCCAGAAAGGGAGTCCTGTCCAGATCCTGAAGATGGGAGGCGAGGGTAGTCAAGGACTGTTCAGAGAGGGGGTTGCCCTCTGCCGTATCAATTACAGGAACCTGGAGTTGTTCTATAATGGGCTGGTATGCAGTGGATACGTGGGAATACACAACTGGATGTGGTATCTTTGCCAAAATGTCATTGAGAAGAGAAGCAGTCTCCATAACTTCCTCATGAGACCAGTGGCCTGTAACAGGTATATCATACTTGGCAAAGTCTTCCAGCTCTCTCGGGACGACTCCCAGGGGAGAAGTGAGTATGAGTTCAGTCAGGACACCATTCCTGGGGATGGCTGTCCTGAGTCTTCGGTGAGATTGGGATTGAGAATAGGGTTTCTTTGCAGAACAGGGGAACAACACAACAACGTGAGAAGGAGGTGTGTAGCGCTCTCTGACTCTCTGGCGAAACCTCCTGACTTCAGGCCTATACAAAGCATCCTCTGAAATGTACAGCTCTTTCTTTCTTTTGAATGCGGTATACTTTTCAATACTTTCATAGAACTCTCTGTATAACAGTCGAAGCAGTCTTTTTGTCCTCACGGTTGAATTGCATTCTTTTTCGAGGTATTCCTTGGTGGGATTCTCCAGAACCCGGCGGAGTGCCTCTTCATTTTCTACTGTGTAGTTGAAAAGATCTACACCTGCTGTGAGGAGGACGGGTATTTCTTCAGGTTCAGCTAATGTATAGAGGAGAGAACGGGGATAGGCGTTCCGCACATAGAAGAGTGTGCGGAGAAGTCTCCTCTCTTCCGGGCAGAATACAAAAAATACGTGATGGAAAGGAATCTTGGAGAGGAAATCGGTCGTTAGCGTATCATACTTCGTAATGTACAAGGGATATACCTCAACCCCCGAAGATAGAAGGCTGATATTCTTCCTGGTAAATCGTAGAGCAACATTTCTTGGTGTAGTGTAGGGAATTCTCAGCACCGAGGCAGTCCTCAGCTCTGTCTTCACCTCCTTCTCGTACACTGTGGGCCTTTCAATAGTAATGTCATCAAGGTATACCACATCATTTCTTACAGTAAGGAGGTTAGGAATTGGTGCTGTTTTCTTGTTCCAGGTGAAGGTTCCTGTCCTGTAGCCATCCATGGAGGAGAGTGAAAGCATACTCTTACCAGGTCTTCATCATTTTATACTTGTGGGTTCACCTCCAGGTTACCACAGCATGCTCCTCCACCAAATCTACGAACCCACCATAGTCTACAACAGGGAGATGAGTCTGAATGCCTCTGGCCTCCAGGTCCGCTTTCAATGCATACAACGTGATGTCCTTTTGTTGAGCGTGTTGAATCACATCACTGAGTACTGCATATACTCCGTCCTCAATGAGGAGTATGATATCATCAGTTCCCGCAATGCTCACGCATGACTCAAATGACCGGGAAGTAAATAGACTCGTATTGATACAGTAGTTCCGAATGTAGAAAATTACTGCACACCCTATGGGGATTCTCACCCTTTTTTTGCTAATATTCATTTTGCATATCTAAATTAAAATTCATAGGAGGTGATATAATGAATAAGAAAGAACTAATAGAATCATTCAAGGCAATATCGAAAAAATGGCGAGTAGAATTTCTTATATTCTACATCCTCTTTTACGGTGCAACATTAGCGATTATGGTATGGAAAGGAGAATCGCTTATCTTCTTCCATTGTGCATTCTTTTGTACTGTAATTACAACGGTTCTAATAATGTTTGTGCTTGGCAAGATATTTAGCACGTCTTTTTTCGGAATAGAACCACCAGAAATAGAAATACCTTGGATCAAAATTGAAATGAAAGAGAAGGAGAGAAAATTAGATACCAAAAGATGAAACATACAATTACTGCTAAGATTCCAATTAGAACCAGTTGTTTCATCGTGAGGCGTGTTTTTATTGTTCTGACTCTAATTGTTGGGATTTTTTCCCAACAATATTCAAAAATCAGCGTTACAATTATAGCAGACATAATGGTAAGTATAAGAACTAATTCTAACTGACTAACCATCTTGAATGCACCTCCGTATCATGTATAGTATGAGCAAGTACTATTATATAAACTTTTCTTGAGTATTCTTGTCGATAGTAGAATGACCCCTCCGTGTCATACTCATTCTATCGACAATAAGCATTATTCAAGAAGTCTCCATCCAATTACAGACAGAACAGATTTGCACATTTCATTTTAACATTCTTAAGCAGTAACTACCCAAACATTTTTAATCAGTTCTGCAAAATACAAGAGAGGTGAAGATGTATGAACTTTCTGAAAGGTTGGCCCTTTGAACCATTGAATGTAATTCCCTTTGAGTCATCGAATACAATTCAAAGAAACCAGTCATGCGGTGCAGGAGACTCAAGCGGTGGGAGCCCTGGCTAGTCACGGTAAATCTGGTCTCCAATAATAGACAGGTTTTGAACTCCAAAAATGGTCAATCAATCCAATATCAACCATCTTGAAAAAGAGATGAAATAGTCTCTCACTAAATGTTTCTCCTTTCTGGATTGAGACCAGCATGACTAATGCTTCGTTGTTTACTTTCGTTATTGAGGTATGACATGGTAGACATCCAAGGAATTTACAGAGAAATTTCTCATAATCTGACCAGAACACGAGGAAATACTGTGAATATAGTCTGAATCCAAGCGGGTAGTATGGAAGCAATACTGTTGAGACATTCATCAGGTAATTAATCCCCTTATAGAAGGATTCAAAGGATATGTGTAATTTCTTTGTGATGGGAGTGAATCCAGTCCTTAAATCATATTTAATGTATGGATATATCATCCACCCATAATGAGGACTTCCTTTCTCTTGAGGTTCATCAGGATATTCAACTGGTATTTTCGATGGCATTTGCTCTTTTTCTAACGTGGCTTCCATTCTATCAAGAGCATTTTCATACGAGCAATCAGTCAAACTAGGAAAGATATAGTTCCCTCTGCTCCCGTGAAGAACTGTCCTATCTGGAAGTATGTCCAGAGGCTTGCTCGTCTGTAATAAAAGGTCAAATTTACCTGATGTGTAAGAGATATAAATAACATCAGGATTTTTCTGAAAATGAGAATACAGTTTATGTGCTGAATCACTCTGTATTAGATAAATGTACTCTTTCCTATTCTTGTACATGTTAAGGCGTAATTGAGGAGGGAAGAATTTTTCTTTCTCCAATCCTTCTTTCCAGTATTTCGCTATTGTGTTCCTTGAAGCACCACATTTTACTGTTGCATCCTTAGTATGTAATCGAGGCTCTTTCAAGAATGTGCGATACATGGAGTGATTCAATCTCCTCAAGTCATCCGGTAAGTAAATGCACATGTCTTTCACCGTAAATCTCTTATTCCAAGTGACTATTTAAAGCTATCGTAGAGGTTCCTAATCTTCACCTCTTCGAGAAACCAATACAAAAATAGGAGGAAGAAATATGGGTGAATCAATTGCACTGGAAGGCTCGGAAAAGGAGAAAAACAATGAAGGAGAGGATAACAATTTCAAAAAAGAAGAAAAGAAAAAAGGAATGACATATCCTCGCATCGGTGAAATTCCGAGATAATTACCTTCTCACATAGTACCGCAAGAATCGAATCGGACAGAGGCCGAAAGGATTTTTACCGAGTGGCACGACAGGGAGCCTGTAAACACTTCTAATCTTTCACCCCCCTCAGGCTCTCTGTTCTTTTTTGACTAAATCCTATCAATTCTGTAATCTTCAAGATGAAGATACCAAAAATTATAGAAAAGCTTATATACTTTACCAAAGCAGTCTTACCATAAAGTGATGTTCTATGATAATCTCCAACCATGCTGTTGCGAATCCATACTACCAAGTCAGCGAAATAAGAAATACATCAAGCTGTCCTATGAATTCTGGGGAGTTTTTGATAGGCCATGAAGTATCATTTCAGGCGATAGCCTCTTCTATGAGAGCAGTACTAATGACTGTCCAACAAACTAGACTTCCAACTGGTCAAATGGTTGATTCGCCTGTGTTTATTAGAGATGGAAAGATTAGAATGAAAATTGACAGAATGGAAATGGAGAAATTCTATCCAGTGGACTATTCTGGAAAGAAATATCTCATTAGAAAGACGGCAAAAGGAGTAATTGACATTTACAAGGTAATGGAATGAAAATCCCAATAGGAATTAATGTGGAATTGCCAATGTCATATAGTAAAGTAGTCCACATTTTGAGGATCGAATCCGATAGTCTTGTGATTTGTGAACCTAAAATCATTAAGGAAAGGAAGGGCATTAGGGAGCTATTTCGAACAAAGACCATGATCATACATGCGAACGATTTTGGGACTATTGATTATTGCGAGGTGTAAGGTGTAATGAAAATGATAGACTTCTCAGAGTATGGATTTGTCAATTATAAAATACTAAGAGAGAACTGGAATGGGTATAAGTTAAAAGATGGCAGTATTATTTTAGTTAAATATGTCTTAGTTAAGCTCAGAATAGTTGAAGAGAATGAAGCAGCAATGAGAATGGATTTTAACTCAAATAATGTAATTGGTGTACTGGCTCATCCAAATCTCCTTGGAGAACCTGGGGATAGAGAATATGAAATAGATGAGCTTGATGAATCAGTAATTGATGAAGATATAGATTTTTCTGCGATTGATGAATCTTGGAATGAGTATGAGCTGGAAGATGGAAAAAAGCTCTCTCTGAAGTTAGTTCTAACTATGGCGTCTCGGACAGATAAGTACGACAGTCATGGAGAGCCTATTTACATCACACAGACTCAACTGCTGTCGAAGATAAAATAACAATAAATTCGAGTTCACTACAATTGATCGAATTCGATATCTCCCATTAGAGTCATTTTCATCACTTCCATTTAACTGCCTGAATACAATGAAAGCATCTTTATTAGAATCGCTGAAATGACTGGCGCGAGTACTCTTTCCCCCGTTTCCAAGATTCTTCTCAAGACTGGCATATTTGGTCTTTCTTTGCATATTTCGGCTCTGAACTCTTCCAAAGCGTTTATCGTCTGATTAATCTCTGTTTGTCTACTCATATTCTGAATAGCTCTTGTATCAATGTCTTCGGCTGAAGCTGTTACTTTCATTCCTACAGATCCTGGGGCTCCTGCTACTATGTGCATACCGGTGCCTCCATCCGAATTTATGCACTTCAATCCAGTCACTTTGACTCCTTGGAAGACGAACTGGTTGGGATTTTCCGTCAAAGACTGAATCATCGTGTCGAGTATTTCTAAAATTTCGTTCTTATACATATTTATCTTCTTCGCGTTCACCACTTAAGAAGTTTTCGATTATTAAATGCTTTTTATAGATTCTTTTCTTCATATAACTATTCACGTGGTTCTATAACTGAATCATTTTTTCCTATTAAACAGAAAGAAGCATTCCTATCATATTAAGTTAGTACTAACTATACCAGATTTTTCTCAGAACGATTGGCAAATTAATCAATCTTAGTGGAGGTGATATCATGCTTGCATGCATGCAAAGCATATTCAATATATACTCAGAGTAATCTATTCAGAAATTCTCAAATTTAAAGAACTGAGGGAATCTTCCATAAAAAATGATTTGAAAGAGAAAAATAGGGTCTTATTGCACAAATATGCAGGCACCCCGATCTTTTCTTTCTCAAGTATTAAGGAGAAAAAATGGTCAATTATTATAATAGTAGCAGCTATTATTGGGATTCTTCTCCTACTGAAAGTTCCTAGGGAAGATCAAATCAATTATTTAATAATGCTTTGGCTTTCCATCTTATCTATAGTTCTCGGTATTTGGGCTAGCAAGGGAAAACACTAATCTTGATCTACTAAAGGAGCATTTCGTTGATAGCAGCACATTGCGATATTAGCAAGATGTGTGCAGTAATTTTCTACATTCGGAACTACTGTGATAATGAATAACATGGACTCACCTCAAAATGGGAGTATGATGCCAGCATGTTCCAACAGTCTTCCGACCTCTTTCTTGTCCACAATGGTAATTTTCGCATCAATTAAGTCCTTCTCATCAATTCCTCGTTCCTTCAGGGACGCTCCGCACACCAAAACGTGTTCCAGCCCATTTTCTTCCAGCATGTTCACTCCCTCTCCTATGCTTCTCATATGCAGTGCAGAAGGATTCTGTGCTTTCATCAGTGCAAACACCCCATCGTCCACGAAAAGCACCTTGCTGGAAACTCCAAATGCCTGCAGCGCGCTCAAGACCCTGATACCTTCCCCTGTGAACGAGGTTCCATACGGGGCCTGTCTGAATAGAATGATGTTCATATCAACCACCAAAAGTAACAATCTTATCACATGTCTGTACCAGGCTAACCAGTTCTCCCAGACCGCCCAATCTCACATTGTCGGCAACTGTGTCTTTTTTCACTGCTCGAAACTGTGCACAGGCGGCGCAGGCGGTGACGGGAACCTTTTCACCCACTGCATTTAACATGGCAACAACATTCCTTTCTCCTGAAGGATTTACACGCTTGTTACTGTTATACACACCGTCCATGAATAAAAAAATCCCTTTTACTGTATGCCCTTTCTCGAGAGCTGCCTCCACGAAATGTATGGCTGTATCCACACTTTCTGTCTGATACGGCCCTTCTAAAACCATAACACCAATATTCATTCTCCCACCTACATTTTCACACACAGGGTCTCCTGGAGAGTCTGTAAGACCATCTGACTGTTCACCATTCGTACCCCCGGTATGCTCTTGATGCTGTTCAAGACCGTCCGCGCACCTCTATGGCCGTCACACCTCATCAGCGCCACTAGGTCGAAGTTCCCTGTAACCCGCAGAATGCAGCATATTTCTGGGAGCCCCACCATAGCCTGGACTATGTCGTCAATCTGGGACAAATCTGCATCCAGTGTGATGAGCAAGGTCTCCTTATCAAGCTGGTCGTAATCAAGGAGGACTGTGTACTTCTTTATGATACCCCTGCTCTCCAGATCCGACACCCGGGCACTGACTGTTGCCGCAGTCACGCCAATCTTCTGGGCGATCTTTCTGAAGGACAGCCGGGAATTGTCCTGGAGTACGTTCAAGATTGATCTGTCGATTTCATCCATGCACAAAGTAAAGTCGAAACTTTTATAAATCTTGCGATTGTATAAAATCAATGGGAATTTTGAACATTTGTGTAGTAGAGGTGATAGAATGGAATCAGATGTAAAACTGGATAGTAGAGGTATGGTATGTCCTCAGCCCATCGTGGAACTGGCCAAACAGAGGAGAAAAATGGATTCAGGAAAGATAATTGAATTGTGGGCAGATGATGAAGGTGCAAAGAGGGATGTACCTGCCTGGTGTGAACAGACAGGAAATGAGTTTCTGGGTTCTGAGCCAGATGATACTTTTGTCAGGTACTTTGCTAGAACGGTGTAACCATGGGAAAAGCGTCTATTATTGTGTTTAGCGGAGATCTGGACAAGGCTATGGCTGCTCTGACTGTGGCTACCGGGGCAGCTGCCTCAGGCATGGACGTGACATTGTTTTCCACATTCTGGGGATTGAATGTGATAAAGAAAGGGGGCGCATGGAAAGGCGAAGGGTTCATGGGCAAGATGTTCAATGTGATGGCCAGAGGCGGCGATGCTATTGGCCCTTCAAGGCTGAATATGCTGGGGATGGGACGATGGCTGATGAAACGGATGATGAAGAAGAAAAACGTTAGACTGCCTCGAGAGATGATCAAAGACGCAAAAGAACTGGGAGTGACCTTCCTGGCCTGTGAGATGTCCATGAGAGTTATGGGTGTTCGGAAAGAGGATTTAATCCCCGTAGATGATGTTGTAGGTGTCGCAACCTACGTTCAGGAAGCATCCAAAGCTGATATTACTCTCTTTATTTGATTTTTCTTTTCTTCTGTTCGTGAAAGAGAATGTAGCAGGAATAGGTTAGATAGTTGATGGAATTGCTGCTGGACACCTAGCAACGCAAACGCTCTCAGATCACGTGCTTCCGCACGCCTCTGAGGCACTGCCGGCATCTTTTCTGAAACGTCGATCTCCGTGGCTGCTGCAGGTGTCGAAGTGATCAGAGAACTGAGAAGCGGAGAATCTTTAAGAATGCAGTTGGGAGAACAGAATAGAGCAAGAGTGTAGTCCTCAACGTGGGAATTTTCTGGATGTCTGCCATACGTCTATAAAGGACTACAATGAACTCTACATGACAAGGTGTACACAATGCCATTCCGCAAGATTTTTGAGCGCAAGGAATCCTCTGATAAGTATAAGTACCCGGTGTATCGGTCAGATGATCGACCACCTTCCTTGAGTCCCAGAATGATCAAAGAAATGGATGAAGACGAGCTATGGGAAAGACTCAAGGAATTATGTGAAAAGGATTAGAGAATTGAGTGCAGTGAATCAAGTTTACCATCAAAGAAAAGGACGAAGCATTACCTGAACCCCTGAGATTGCTGCTGCAACCACTTTGTGACGAACCCACGCAATCCCGCCGTTACCTCCGGTTATCCCACACAATAGCACCACTCTTTCACCAGAACCTGGCCAACCCATACAAAATCTTAAAAACTCCAATACCCACACTACCTTAATGGACAAACATCCTGAGGACATGAACCTCAAAGAGATCTTTATCGAAATGAAAAACATCTCAGAACTCATCGTTGACCTGGCTTATTCTTCCGTTCTCTTTGATTCAGAAGCAATTGCTGACGAAGTGTATGCCCTTGAAGAAACCATGGACGAACTACACTACCAGTTAACCATCAGAGCCCTCCTCGCTTCCCGGACCCGGGAAGATGCAGAACAAATCTCAGAGATTTTGAACGTCGCAACAGCCATAAAGGACATCTCAAACCACGCCCAGAACATTGCAGAAACTGTCGCCCGTGATCTGGACATTCACTCCGTCATACAGGAATCCCTCAAATACACTGATGAAAAGATCTTCAGGGTAGAACTGGAAGAACAGTCCAAGCTCATTGGAATCCCTCTCAGAGAATCAGAACTCGCTTCCCGCATTGGTGTCACCATCATTGCTGTCAGGAGAGGTAAACGATGGGTGTATAACCCCCCCAAGCGATTCATTTTCAGCAACAACGATGTCCTCATGGCCCGCGGGACAGAAGAGGGCCACCTCATTCTCAAAGAAATCGCCAAGGGCAGGAGGAGCAAGTGGTAGAATGCTCAGGGAAACAATTCAGGAGATGAAGGATACCTCAGAATTAATGATAGATCTGGCTTTTGCCGCCCTACTCTTTAGAGACACAGAAATAGCAGAAGATGTTGAAGAACTGGAAGAAAAAATGGATATCCTGAACTACCAGGCCAAGATGACTGTCCTGGACATGGTGAGAGACATCAGCAAAGAACGGTTCCTCTCCGTCCTGGAACTCATCAATGCTACTGAGAGTATTGCAGATGCTGCTCTTGAAATTGCCTTAAACGTCTTCAGGGGAGAAATCCACCCCATATTCGCAGAAGCAATGCAGGAAACTGAAGAAGTTGTAGCCCGGTTTCATATATCGCAGGACTCCGTCCTGGCAGATCAAACCCTGGAAGAATTGAAGGTTGCCACCAAGACGGGGATGCACATCTTCCTGGTCAAACGAGGGAAGGAGTACTTGCTCAATCCCCAGAAGGATTTTCGCCTCATGCAGAATGATATCATCTTTGCTGAGGGTCCCTCCGATGGCAAGCTACAGCTCGAAAGCCTGCTGTAGCGACCACAGAAAACCTTAAAAGTTTACATTCACCATTGACCACCATGGACATTCCCAAGGGAGAAATTATCGAAGCCAGAGCCGGAGGTCATCATGCTCTGAGAGAATTACTGGAGAACCTTGAAAATGATTTTTCGGGATACGTAGAAGTCGTGGGCGAGGATAACTCCCTGGGGCAAATACTGTTCTTTGACGGCCGGCCCCGCCTGGCACTCTTTGAGGGTGATTCCAGGTCTGAGGGTCGAGAGGCTGTATCATTGATGATTGAAGTTTCCAATGATTACAATACTGAGATCAAGGTGCACCGTTACCCCCTGGTGGCTTTGCTCCTTGATCGATTCCCGGAGGCGGAGGTAACTGAAGAAACTCTGGGAATGCCAACGAAACAGGCCATAAAGAAGGAAGAAACAGAAGCAGAAGTAGATGAGGGGCTTTTTAATCGCAGAGAAGAATTAGCAGCTGTTTTGGGCACAGATGCTGCTCCTCGGAAACCCACGCTTCAGGTTGAACCCAGAAAAGAGGAACTTGAAACCCTCAACAAGCTAGGATCAGGTGATCTGGAGGAACTGCGTGAGGGATTGATGAAAAGGCTCAACCTGGAAGGGTTCTACCGGAAGAAAAAAGAGGCGTGACTCATGCGATTGCCTGCAGCAAAAGAGGTTGATCTTCGTAGAGGGGTATACCCTCAGGAAGTGCTGGATGCCGTTGACACTGGATATGTTCGGCTCACGGTAGAGGATAATGGACTTCACGATCATTTTGTTTTCTTTGAGAATCGGGAGATCATTGGTGCGTTCTCAGAATTCGCTGATGGTAGAAAACTGTACAGCAGACAGGCACTCGACCATATTTTATCCCTGAATCAGGAGGCCCTGGCTGAAATAGCTACATATCGGGAGGAAACACTCGAACGCATAAGGAAAGACCATCCTGAGACGTTCCTTGCTCCTGGAACGACAGAAAAGTTCAAGATTGGAACCTCTCTGTTCACGGGAGTCCTATCCGGTGTGAAGAGTGGAGACCTTCTGGATGTCCTTCTTCAGCTGGAACGTCAATCCCTGGTGGGGTGCCTGCGGGTCACCAGAGAAGTCGAAGATTTCGTCCAGGAAGGTGCAATTCTGTTTAAGGAAACTCCTGTGGCTGCTGTACTCGAATCAGCAGATTCTGTACGACTGGGAGATGAGGCTTTGAGGGAGATTGCTCTGTTTTTTACTGAAGGGAAGGCCTATAAACAGGGACGAAAGTTCGTAGACGACTATCTTTTTTTCAACAATGCGTCACGGTTGAAATCGCCTGTTGAGGAGACCATATCCTCAGAAAAGGCGTCTGAAGATCTGAAACGGTTTATGGCATTGAAGATGATGGGGCTGGAGCGAGGAACCTTGGTCCTCAACGCCCCCTGTAACGGTACATTCTCGTTTGAAGCCCTCCTGCGGAGTGCAGCCTCCCGGAACTTTGACGGGTACCTGTGGGTACGCTCAGACGATGCCAGAGGACTCATGGTCCTGGGTAAGGGAAAGATTCAGGCAGCACTGATCATGGATCCTTCAGGGGAACTCATGGGCAGGGAGGCGCTTCGGAAGATTTATGATGACATGGAATCGTCAGGGATCGTTGATTTCTATCAATTATCATCCTCTCCACACGTTTCTCAGCCTTTTGAGGAGGAGGAAACAGATGATGTTCTTGTAAGGCGGTTACTGGGTGAAATGGGGCAAGATCTTATGAAGGAAGTCTCGTTGGCCAAAGAGTTCAAGAAAAGGTGGAAATCCAGACGAAAGGACCAGGGTGAGTAAATGGATTTTCCAACAGGCCCACTGCAGAGAGAGGTAGAGGTTAGAGAAATCGATACCTTATTGAGAGAACTGCAGGAGATTCGGTTCACCGGCGTCGTCAAGTATGCAAACCAGGAGACAGGGAACTTGTTAATCATTGATGGAGCGGTACGGGCCGCCACCTTCGAAAAGAGCGGTGGAGAGGAGGCACTGGAGAAAATCTGGAACGCTGTAGAAGGGACTCTGTCTGTATACTCTCTGGAAAAAGAACGGGCAGAATTCGCTCTCAAGTGGTACACCGATATCCACGGATTCCCGTCTGTTTCTTCTGACTTTCTCACCCATCACGTGGATGTCCCTGTTCCAGATGTGGATGACCTGGTCAGGATGCTGGAACGGGAAGGCATCTCTCACCTGATGACCAAGAAACCGTCAGAGAAGACTATTGAAAAACGAGCTCATAAGAATCCCTATGAAATCATGAAAGATATCGAAGCGTTTCTGGCAAACCTGTTTGGCGATTTCATGTCGGAAACTATCATGAGAAGCCACATCATGAAGCTCGACATCTCAGAGAGGCACATCACGTCAGAAGAGCTGGATGCCCTGGTATCGGAAATCTGCAGGAATGTTCTGGAGCGGGTGATGGATGAAAAAAGGGCAAGAGAAGAATCCAGGAAGCTCAGAGACCTGCTGAAACAGAAATGAATTGTACGTGAACGCCTGGTAACCGGCAATTTCTACCATGTCTGTCAATGGTTCACTGTAAATCCACGTGCTGAATCGAAATCTTTATATAGTATTGATAAGTAATAATGATTTATGAGAATGAAGATCGCTCTCATGTTATTGCTGCTGGCGCTGAGCACAGTACGAGCAGACATACAATTCTCTCTGCTGTGGCAGGCGCCAGGTGCAGTCACTGATATTGAGGTCACAGATTTAGATGCAGATGGATACAGTGAAATCTTGCTTGCCACCGGTTCTTCCTCTGAGAGAATGGTCAGCACTCCTTCTGGATCTGCAACTGCCATGGTCTGCGACGGAAGCGTCAGTCAGTACAAGGCAGACAGTACCCTGGTGTGGAACAAGAAGCTGTGCCTGAATGATGCTGCGGCAGAACCGTGTTATTCCAATGGATGTATTTCAGCCATTGCAGCTGACAGCATCTGCACTACCACCCGGAAACTTATCTTTACCAGCTGCTGCTATTGTGGCACATCGTCCATTATCAGGGTGAGCAACAGTGAAGGGGTATTACTCCAGGAGTTGTTTGATGATGATGGAATGGGGAATCCTGTCAATATCACGGGTTGTGTAAGAAAGATTCTGGTCTCAGACATTGATGCAGACAACTGCAAGGAGATCATTGCAGTGACCAACCTGGATATTCTCATTTATGATACTGATTGTAACAACTGCACAATACCCATTCTCCCCACGTACAGAGCAAGAGATTTGCCACTGGCAGACAGGCCTTCGGGCATGATCTATGATGTTATTATCGTGAATTTTGATGATGATGCAGATCCCACCAAGGAGATTGTGGTGGCTGCAGATGAAGTAACAGTATATGAGCACGACCTGACAGTAAAGTGGAAATATGAAGTTGATGCTGCCCGCCCTGTGAAAACAATATATGCGTATGACGTGGACAGTGATACAGCAGCCCACGAAATTGACCAGGACCCTGATCTGGAACCTGAACTGATAGTGGGGGAAAGCTGGTACCTGTACGTTCTGGATAACATTGAATATGGTGACACCAATCCTGCCAATGATGATCCCAATCTCAAGTGGGAATATTCTACTTCTCCCTATGATGTCAATACCGTGTACGCAGGGAAATTCATAGGGCCTCGAAATATCATGTGTGGAGCAGCCTCAATGGTGTATGTCCTGGACTATAATGGTACCACGTTGAAGACATTTAATACTTCAGGTGAGGTTCGGAACCTGGAATGTGCTGACTTTGATAAAGATTCACAAAATGAACTCACTGTGTTTTCAAACAATTACATAGCAGTATTCTCCACAACAGAGCTCATATGGAATTCTGAGAACCTCCAGGGGAACTATATCAAAGGAATGGTTGGTGACATAAATCTAGATCAGTATCCTGAAATTGTGGGCGGATACGGGCTGGGACTATATGTGATGGGGGTTGGAGAGCTCAAGAAACAAACGGATTCAGAGGCAGAGCAGCTCTACGACCTGGGAGAGAGCCTCTTGGAGAAGGGAGAATACATCAAGGCTGTGGTCTACTTTGAACAGGCCCGCACCAAGTTTGAAGAAGCAGGGAACACCTTCATGAACGTACAGTGCCAGAAGAAGATAACAGAATGTGAGAAATTCATGGATTCAGACCGAACCGTAGCGACAGCTTTGGAGCAGCTGCGTAACTACGGATATGAGGAAGCAGGGTACTTGTTCGGGGAAGCGGGGGATTTGTATGCAAAGATGGGCGATAGTGTAAAAATGTCACAGATGAGGGTCCTGAAAGAGACCTCAGAGAAGCTCGCCCAAGCCCATAACACGTTGAGAGAAGCGCATTTCCTCATGCTGGACAAAAAATACAGTGAAGCTCGTGTGGAAGCCACCTGGGCACGCAACACGTTTGAAGACGTTTCCAACCTGTTTCTGACCATGTCTCTGGATTCTCTGTATGAGACACTTCGCCTTGACATATCTGCCAGGATACGGGAATGCGATGAGATAATCAGCCTTTGTGAGCAACTCATTGAGGTAGATACCCAGGTCAGCCAGGCGGAGCAGTACCAGGGTGATGGAGAGCGGTATTTTCGAAATCAGCAGTATTCTGAGGCTAAGAATGCGTATGAACAGTCAGAGATGGCCTATACTTCTGTGGCTGCAGCACTGGATGACATCCAGATTGCCCTGGGAAGAAGAGCAGACAGTTTCAGGAGGGACATTGAGGATATCGAAGGAAAGATAAAAACTCTTCAGACCAGCGAACTCTACAAATCCTTTGAGGATATCAGCACGGGAGATATTATTGCCGATCTGGAGAAGAAAAAGTCGTCATTGGCGGACCTCATTGATGAATATGGAGATTTTGCAGAATCTGTAGGCAGAAAGGCCCGGGAATACAGGTCCAGAGCATCTGCTATTTCAGGGCAAGCTGACCAGTGCTATTCTTTTGAAGATCAATTCATGGAAAGTGCTCGCCAGGTCCTACAACCACCCACGAGTCTGGCACTGGGATTGGGATGCTTGATTGTGGCTCTTATTGGACTGGCTGTGGGGAAGGGTCGATACGTTGCCCTGGTATTTCTTGTTCTGGTGTTGATTTTTCTAGGAATCTCAGCTCTGCGTGTATTTCAATGAATCTCAAAATAGAGACAGCAAACAGCTGAGACATAGAATGCGCTCAGCAGCAGCTCCTGGAATAATCTAGTTCATGGTTGCCTATAACACTCTCACAGAACCTCAATAACACAAAAGAACAGGGAGGGATCGGTGCTCGAAACACCGATCCCGATTAGGGGGGGGTGAAAGATCGGCCGAAAGACTTTTAAATTTGTGCTTAGATTCTTACAAGATAAGCTTCCGGCACATTACCAAATTTGCTGGAATGGTATTTAACTGTTGGGTGTTTTAAGATGCCCTCTCTCTCCGATGTGGAAAAAAAGAAAAGGTTCTACCAGATATTTTGTCAAATATACGACAATCCGCGGGCACAGATATACGAAATCTCAAAATCTCTGGGTATTTACAGAAAGTCTGTGTCAAAAGCCTTACAGGAGATGCTGGATCAGCAGATCATGGTGGGGCCTGGTCTCAGACTGAAACCTGTGAAGAAAAGCCCTAGGATATACTATGTACTGGATTTTGATGACCCTTTCAAAGCATTCGAGCGACTCAGACAAAACAGGAGACTCAGCTACTCGGCCGTTGTCTTCGGAGACTTCCCGATAGTTGCTGCAGGAGACCCGGGAATGGAGTTTGATGATTGTCCCGGATTCAAGAAGATCGTCATCTCGGGAGAACGAGGGGAATTCTTTACTCCCAAGCCCACGTCTCTGGAATGGAACGAGTGTGCAGATCGATTGCTGGAAGAAATAGAAAAAAGTGATTCCTGGAAAAAATCCACATGGGTCTCGAATCCTGTGGACATTCCCTGGGATCACCAAGAATGGGAATTCTTTCTTGACTTTGGAGGAGACATCAGGCGCAAAATCGCACCGCTTGTAAGGGAACAAGATGTAAGCTTCCGCAAGTTTTACGAATGGCTGGACACTGTCGACCGATTCGCCACCACGCACACCTGGTTTTATCCAGAAGGGTACGCCAATTATACCACATACGTATTCCTGTTTAAGACCGACTATGAAAAGGCTCTCATAGAGTTGTTCAGCCTGCTTCCAACGACGCCAATGTTTTTCAAAGTGGGAAGCTATCTTGTGGCATGGATCTATATTCGCACTGATCCATTGATAATCTCTCTCTCCAAGGCAATATATGCCCTGAAAGAAAGATCCATTCTCTCAGATTTCTACAAAGGGATTGTTGTCATGTACCACACGGAAAGGTACTAGCCTTCTTCGCCACTGTTGGGCCATCCTCCTCCTCCGCCATCTCCTCTGATGGGCGAGATTATGTCCTGTATTGATGTAACGATCTGTTCAAAAGAATCAGTGGTCTCAGTCAATACAGGCAAAACTCCCGCCACAACGATGACGGCCAGAAGGAAGAGCACAGCCATCTTTCTCGATTTCACATCTTTCACCTCTCTCTTTCTTTGTACATTCTATCATTTAAATCTTTCGGAGAGATTGTGAGAATTCCTAGGGTTTCATGCTGGAAGCCCGTTCTACTCGTGATTTTTTTGGTTGGATCTTATTGCTTACCGAAAACTATTTATATTGTTGATTAACATTAAGGATATGCAGAATGGAATGGTCGTGGATGAAGAGTTCAGAGCACTGCAGGACGCAACCAGTATTTTTGTGGGCAGAAAGAAAAGTGTATATGAAGAATACAAGACAAAAGCAGCCATGGATATTGGCATAGTGGCAGAGGAACGTTCTGATTCTGCAGGATTCTATGGGAAGAGAGTGCTCTTGGACAGTATTTCACCCCATGCCATCTTCATTTGTGGAATGCGTGGGTCGGGGAAGTCCTACACGCTGGGGGTCATTGCAGAAGAGCTGGCCCTTACAAATGATGCAGTCGGTGTTATTGTCATTGATCCCATGGGGATTTTCTGGAGCATGAAGAGTCCCAACACCGTGGACAGAGAACAGGCATTGCTTGGGGAATGGAGTCTAAGCCCCAAAGGGATCAAGAGTGTGCAGGTTTTCATCCCTGCTGGATATGCCAAGGACGCACCCAAAGCAACCTGGGACAAAATTTTTACAATCAGACCTGCAGAACTGACAGCAGACGACTGGTGTCTGACGTTCGGGTTTGACCGGTTCGACACCATGGGGCTTCTGATTGATAGAGTACTCGAGAAGGTCAGGGACGGGTACACGACAGGAGAAGGGAAAGCGATACGAGGGCTGCAGGATTCATACGGTATTTCGGACATGATTGCCTGCATCGAATGTGAAGAAGGGATTCAATCTCGGAACCATGGGTTCAAGAACTCCACCCGGAGGGCCTCAATTGCGAGACTGAAAGGGGCTGTAGAATGGGGGATTTTTGACAAAGAGGGAACTCAGCTCCGAGACCTGTCGAGACGAGGACATATCTCTGTTATTGATGTCAGTTTCCTGCAGGATAATGTCCGGGCCCTGGTGGTGGGTATTCTTGGGAGGAATATCCTGAATACCCGAAAGAGACTCAGCAGGAAGGAAGCTGCAGGGTTCGCAGGGCTACTAGAGAGCATCCCTGTTACCTGGCTGATGATAGACGAGGCCCACATTCTGGTCCCCGGGTCAGGAAGGAAAACAGCAGCTACCGATGCATTGATTGAATATGTGAGACAGGGGAGACAGCCGGGATGCTCTATTGTGCTGGCCACCCAGCAACCCTCAGCCATTGACTCCAGAATTCTTTCGCAGGTAGACATGGTGGCCTGCCATAAGCTGGTGTATGAAGATGACATTAAGGCCGTACTGCGGAGGATGCCCTCGGAAGTTCCAGAAAGATTCCAGGAAGACCATTTCATCAAGAATCTGCCCATAGGAATGGCGATTGTAGGAGACAAGCAGGAAGAAACCTCTCGCTGCTTTCTGGCCAGTATTAGACCTCGTATCTCTCAGCATGAAGGAAGGGAAAGACAGCCCATGCTGGATATTGATCCGGATGAAATGCGTATGAATGTGAAACAGTTGATACGGGAAAAATGGGGAAAAGAAACCACAGACAGTTTGGAACGACTCATTAAGAGTATCAATCAGGAATACAAGCTACACCTTTCATTATCAGAACTCCTGGACGAACTGGCAGAAGAGGGGTTGATCGAGACACAATTGGAAGAACCCGGAGAGATTACACCAGGAGAGGAGGAAGAACTCACATCGAGTGGCAAAGAACGTCCCCTTGGGACGTCTGGAGATCGGCCTTCCCTTTTTGATGTGGTAAATTTAGAGGTAACTCCGCCTGTGAGATCAGAATCTGCTCCCCGGTCCCCTGCTATTACGTCTCCAGGAGCCTTTGAAATTCCTGATTCTGTGAGAGACCTCAACCTCAAGAAAGCGAAAGTCGTTCTCTCGGCGGTAGACGACCGCATTGAGGATATTGCCATAAAAGGGGCCCGCAGAATGCTGTTCAAGAATGACACGATCCATGGTATTTTCAAAATCTACTACCCCGTTTACCAGGTTTTCTTCGATTATTATCCACCAAAAGGAAAATACCAGAATCTGTCTTGTTTTGTGGACGGTATCACAGGTGAAGTGATGATTGGAAAAGGGCGGAGAACGCGAGGAGTGCGAGACCTCATGGATTTGTCTCCCGACCAGAGAACAGTGATGATAGCCCTCATGAAAAAAGGATCAGCAGCACAGACTGATCTCATGAAGGCTACGCACTTTGATAAGAGAAAAGTGAAGAGAATAATGGGTTCTCTCATCCAGAAGGGACTGGTAGAGATTAAGAAGCACAAGAAGTTGGGGAATAAGAACTATGAGATTTTTCAGTCCAGAATACAGCACAATATTATTGATGATCCCAGAAAGAAAATCAAAAGGTACTTCCAGACAGATGAAGAGTACCTGGACAAGGAATCCATGATTCTCCCCACCATTACTGAGAAAGAGGCAAAAAAAGCAGCAGAGGTCTGGGAGAGGTCTTCAGTGTGGGACACAGGGCTCCTCTATTACCCATATTTCCTGGTTTCCTATGAGAACAGGTACGAGATCATTGATGGAGTGACAGGGAAGGAAGATGGATACGTCAAGTCTATGCTGACCTTCAGACTGTGACAGGGAGAACCAGTTGTCTAGAGGAGAACTACATCAGGGAGAGCTCCAGAAGTTCAGAATTGCAGTAGAAATCCATATTCAGGAAGAATTGATCTCTCATTTCGTAGATATAACAGATTTAGAATAGTAGAGTTCTCGTTAATAATTTCTGGGGGGTTCCTGGCCCCATTCTGCTCAGGAATAAATCAAGACCGGGCATGATGCTGATTCTCAGATTGTGGGTTCTTTCCCTCTGGCAAACATGCCAACCTTCTTTATCTTCCTGGGCACCCGACGGGCATCCACCACAATGAAATCTCTTATGGCCCGCAGGGCGGTAAAAGGTATCAATACAAGCCCCTCACGGTCTGTCAGGAGCATCTCTCTCATCTCCTCCGTGGTGGGCTCCACCACCAAAGCCACCAGCTTACCTGTCTTCTCATCGGCCACCACATCAAACAGGAGCCCCAATTCGTGACCCTGGCTGGTGACCACCATCCGATCCCGAATTCGGGAGGCTGCAATTTTTGCCATAGTGTCACCTAATGGTACATTTCTATTTCCCGCTTCACATTCTTGCTGTATTCCTGGACCATGTCGTCTGAGATGGAAGGCTCTATCTCCTCCAGAGCATAGCTGAAGTGTCTCATTTCCACCATTTTGCCTCCTTCACGGAGAGCATTCATCCCGGCTTCCCTGACCAATCCCTGTAGATCAGCTCCCGAAAACCCTTCGCCAATGGATGCGATATAGTCCAGGTCCACATCCTGTAAGGGCATTCCGCGGGTGTGGACTTCCAGAATATTCCTCCTGGACTCCTTGTCCGGTGCTGGTACCAGAATAAGTCGATCCAACCTTCCCGGACGGAGGAGTGCAGGATCCAGCATATCCGGCCTATTGGTGGCAGCAATGACCACCACATCGCCCAAATCCTCAAGTCCGTCCATTTCTGTGAGCAGCATATCCACCACACGTTCACCAACCCGCGACCCCACTTCAACGCCTCTCCTGCCAGCAATAGCATCAATCTCGTCAAAAAAGACTATCGTCGGGGAAACCTGCTTGGCTTTCCTGAAAATCTCTCGTACCGCCTTCTCACTTTCCCCAACCCACTTTGAAAGAATCTCAGGCCCTTTCACTGAGATGAAGTTGGCCTCGCTCTCATGAGCCACAGCCTTTGCCAGCAGCGTCTTACCGCATCCGGGGGGTCCATACAGGAAAATACCCTTGGGAGGTTTGATACCCATTTCTTCAAAGTCCTCAGGCCTTTTCAAGGGCCATTCCACAGCTTCCACCAAAGCCTGCTTGGCCTTCTCCAACCCTCCCACATCCTCCCAGCTCACATTGGGAGTCTGCACCATGATCTCCCTCATGGCAGAGGGTTCCACCGTGCGCAGTGCTCTTTCAAAATCCTTCTTTGTGACTGCAATTTTCTCCAGGACTTCCTGGGGAATCTTCTCCTCCTCCAGATTCAGGTCGGGGAGGATTCTCCTCAATGAATACATGGCTGCTTCCTTGCACAGAGACTGCAGATCTGCACCCACAAATCCATGAGTGATGCTGGCCAGCTCGTCCAATGAAACCTCTTTTTCAAGAGGCATCCCTCGCGTATGAATCTGCAGAATCTCCTTCCTTCCCTGCTTGGCCGGTACACCTATCTCAATTTCCCGGTCAAACCGCCCCGGTCTTCTCAGGGCAGGATCAATGGCCTCGGGACGGTTGGTGGCGGCAATAACGATGACTTTTCCCCTGGCATGCAGCCCATCCATGAGAGCAAGAAGCTGGGCAACCACACGGCGCTCCACTTCACCTGTAACCTCTCCTCTCTTGGGAGCAATGGCATCCAGTTCATCAATGAAAATGATGGAAGGAGCGTTGCGCTGGGCTTCTTCAAACATCCGTCTCAAGTTCTCCTCTGACTGGCCATAAAACTTGCTCATGATTTCTGGGCCATTTATTGACTGAAAATTGGTCTGGGACTCTGAAGCCACTGCCCGGGCAATCAAGGTCTTCCCCGTTCCCGGTGGCCCATGCAGCAGGACACCCTTGGGAGGTTCAATTCCAAGTCGATCAAACAATTCAGGGTGCTTCAGAGGCAACTCAATCATTTCTCTCACTTTTTGGACTTCTTCCTTCAGCCCTCCTATGTCCTCATAGGTGATAGAAGGTATTTCAGCATCAGTAACCTCCATGGCTTCAGGGAGTACCTTGATCTTTGACCTCTGTGTCACTCTCACGATGTCTCCAGGAGAGGTAGATACTACCAGAAACCGCATTTCTCCCAGTCCAAAAGGAGTATTATCCATCATTTCAAATAGATCCTGAAAGAGTGTTCCGCCTGGTTTTCTCCGCTGCTGCACCAGGCTGATAATGTCTCCTTTTTTCAGTGATCTACCGAGAATGTTTTGCAGTATTATATTTCCAGGCATCATCAGGTGCATGTTCTTCTGTGTGGGTGCCAAAACGATCTGGCGGGCCTCCTGTACGTATGCTTTCCTGATCCTGACATATTCTCCCATGCTGGTCCGAGCATTCTTCCGAGTTAGTCCATCTATTCTGATAATATCCAGACCACGATCATTGGGATACGAATCCACCACGACAGCACTTGTTACTCTTCCTCCTTCGATCTCGATGACGTCTCCCTGTTTCACTCCCAGCATCTGCTGGTACCGCCTGTCAATGCGAACGAGTCCTCGTCCAAAATCCTGTTGCTGGGCTGATGCAACTTTCAACTGAATCTCAGTGCGATCTTTTGGCTTGAGCATGATGACACCTCAAAGTCATATGTGTAATAGGTTATAGTCCTTTATAAATTCTCCGCTTTTCAAATAATCCGGAAAATAGTTGCAGTGGTTCAAGGTTTGATAGAAGCAGCACGGGATAGGGGTGTCAAGAGGACGTCTCTTTCTGAATCTTCCATTGCAATGTTCTGAAAGGGAGAGTATTACTCTCTCAGGGGCCATGGTACCCTGCTGGTTGATTGCCTTGATAGCCAGCTAGCCTGCCGACCTGCTCACCGGCTAACCAATACCTTTATAAATTTGAGGACAGTTACAAACCATGGAAATTACAAGGCTTATCGATACTAAAATGAAAAAAGCACTATGGATCGTGGGTATCGCTCTGGTCATTTCAGCATCACTTCTCAGTGAGGAATCAACAATAGGTCCGGGCGACACGGTGGTTATAGATTATGTCCTCAGCGTCAACGGGACGATCATAGATACATCCAATGATCAAATAGCCCAGAAGGCCAACATCTACGACACAGAAAGAACCTATGAGCCTCTAACCATTGTCATTGGAGGGAATCCCGGAGAGGCTGCAGTAGCTCCTCCTGCTGTGGAAAGAGCCCTCCTGGGAATGAAGGTGGGAGAGGAGCAAATCCTGCGGTTGTATCCTTTGGAAGCGTATGGATACTGGAAGGAGGAGAACGTTGTCAAAATGAACAGGGAAGAATTCGAGACAAATAGTGGAATAGAGCCTGAGCTTAACGAGACATATCAGTGGGGAAATCGCCGATTCACAGTATATCAACTCACAGAAGAGTTCGTCTGGCTGGATTTCAATCATCGGTTCTCAGTCATTCCAACCGAGGTAACAGTTCTGCGCGAAGAGTTCGAAGAGAGTGCAGAAGCCCGCGTAGGGAATGTTGTTGCCTACCAGGGGCAATATGCAGTAGTCATGGAAGTGACCGACACTGAGGTTGTGCTGGATCTCAATCCCGCCATATTTGAGTTCAAGGTGGAAATTATCCAGATCAAGAAAGCATGAAATCACGTTCTTTCCTGGAATTCTTTTCGCATTCTTTCTCTGGATCACGTGGGTGATCATTCGAGGGATTCAACTTTGTTGGCGAAAGGGCAAGACACGAGACAGCCAATGTATTTATGGATCTCCAACGAACAGAGATTATGGTACCATTGAGAATGCTGCTTGTGTTGAGTCTTATCCTGAGTTCCAGTTTGTGCTTGAATCAGAACGTCCCTTTGACTGTGGTTGAAAAGCAATCTGAGATCGTTCTCCCAGCTCCCCATGTTACAGGTGACATGTCTGTGGAGGAAGCCCTCAAGAAAAGAAGGTCTGTCCGTGACTTTCAAGATACTCCTCTGACTTTAGACCAGATTTCTCAGCTCCTCTGGGCGGGCCAGGGAATTACGGAAGGATTCAAGAGAAGTGCACCTTCTGCCGGAGCTACGTACCCTCTGACACTATATGTCGTAGTGGGCGATCCAGGGGTTGAGGGACTAGGTGCTGGCATTTATGAATATGTCCCTACATCGAATGTGCTGCGACTGATAAAAGAAGGAGACTACCGAGACAGGCTGGCTGTTGCCTGTTTAACCCAGTTGTTCATTGAGGACGCTCCTGTCAGTATTGTCATTGTCGCGAAATATGAGAAGACTACTGCAAGATATGGAGAACGTGGTATACGTTACGTACACATGGAAGCAGGTCACGTGGGTGAGAATATCTATCTGCAAGCAGAAGGGTTGGCCCTGGGGACAGTGGCAGTAGGAGCTTTCATAGATCAGGATGTTCAGCAGGTTCTTAGCATACCTGAAGAGCTGACTCCACTGTATGTGATGCCTGTGGGATATCCAAGATAGCCTTTTCGGTCTTGGAAGCTCTTCAGTCACCCTGATATTCAGGATCAAAGAATTCGTCCCTCTGACAGCGTTCTTGTCACAGTCGCCTCAACACAAAATCACAGGCTTTCAGCAGTACATCGTGTGACGTTGACAATGGCGGCGTGTAGGCAAGTTCCATTGTGGAGAACTCATCCACTGTCATATGTGCTTTCACGGCAAGAGAAATCACATTCACCCTCCAGAATGCGCCCACACCAAACGCCTGCCCTCCCAGGAGACGGTGATCTTTCTTGTCCACGATGAGTTTGACCTTGACCGTCTCTTCTCCCGGGTAGTAGTCTGCAGTCACTCTTCCTGCTCCTTCTCCCACGGCCACATCATATCCGAATCTTGCCGCCTGATTCTCAGTGAATCCACAGGATGCAATTTCCTTTCCACCCAATTCTGAAGCAAAGGTATTGAGACATCCCTGGTAGGAAGCATTCCCTCCCATGACGTTTGTTGCAGCAACCTGTCCCATCTGCAGGGCAGATGTAGCCAGCTGCATCATCCAGGGCTCACCGTTGACATAGGAATACGTCTCTATGCAGTCTCCACATGCATACACATCTTGAGCAGAGGTTTCCATTTTCGGATTGACCTTGATCCCCCACTTCCCAATCGTTATTCCTGCTTTCTCTGCCAGAGCGAAGTTTGCTCTCACTCCTGCAGCAATCATGGCAAAATCAGCAGTATACTCCCTGTCAGCAGTAACCACCACGCCCCCATCCTGCGTGACAGATTCTACCCGGGCATTCACAACCACGGGAATTCCACTGTCCTCCAGGTGGTTCTTCACATCGAGAGCCATGTCTTCATCAATGGCCTGGGGAAACACCTGAGGCAGCATTTCCACCACAGTCACCTGTAATCCTTTATTGTGGAGCGTGCAGGCAGTTTCCAGCCCAATGGCTCCTGCTCCGATAACAACACATGATTTGGAAACTTCTGCCTTCTTTTTGAGCTCGCTTGTATCCCCGATCCCGGAAACAACAAAGGTTCCCTTCCCAAGGAGTTCTCTCGCTCCTTTGATGGGGGGTATCACGGGGATGGCGCCTGTAGCAATGATCAGCTTGTCGTAGGGAACGGTCTTGTAATCTCCTTTCTTGCAATCTCGTGTTCTAACTGTCTTCTTCTGGATGTCAATAGATTCTACACTGTGAGAGAGTAATTTCTCTGTATTTCGTAACCTGATAGAGTGTTTGAGATCTTCGAAAGACGGAATAGATCCATCAACGACATAGGGAAGCCCGCAAGGAGAGAAAGTTTCAAAATCCCGTTTCTCAATAACAGTCAGGTGAGCACCACGTTTTGCAGCTTCCATGGCTGCAGCATATCCTGCAGTGCCCAACCCAATGATAACGAGGTTCATAATCCAGCCTCGAAGCAGAGCTTATATACATTACGAGTACACCAGGAGATCGACATGTATAACATTATTGCATAATTATTGCGGAAACTACAATACAAGAAAGAGGAGAAAATGCACACTCAACCTCCAATCTTGTAACCATGAGTTACACAAGCCTTCTTAATCAGATCCGTGATATACGTATAGAGGGGAAGATGAAGGGACTTCTTGGAAGGTTGAATCTTCAAATCCAGAACTGGATAGACAATCCTGTTGGTGAATAACATTAATGACTAACGTAGTTAATAAAATAAAGCTTTAAATGGTCAATTATCTTTTCCTGTACATGCTAGAAATGAGACTGGGAAAAAAATGGATGATAGTGTTGGTGATGCTGGTGGTTGTATTGGTGACAGGTGTTTTTGGTGCTTCTGTTGTGTTAGAGGTTCCTATTTGTACAGAAAGATTTACTCAGTGGCATCTTGCAATCTATGGCAATGTTGTTTTCTGGGAAGACTACAGGAATGGGAACGCGGATATCTATGGCTATGACCTTTCCACGTCAACAGAGTTTTCTATATGTACAGATGGAAGTAATCAGTTGTGGCCTGCAATCTATGGCAATGTTGTTTTCTGGGAAGACTACAGGAACGGAAACCAGGATATCTATGGCTATGACCTTTCCACGTCAACAGAGTTTTCTATATGTACAGATGGAAGTAATCAGTTGTGGCCTGCAATCTATGGCAATGTTGTTGTCTGGGACGATTTCAGGAACGGAAACCAGGATATCTATGGCTATGACCTTTCCACGTCAACAGAGTTCTCTATATGTACACTAGGAAGTAACCAGCGGTGTCCTGCAATCTATGGCAACGTTGTTGTCTGGGAAGACTACAGGAACGGAAACCAGGATATCTATGGCTATGACCTTTCCACGTCAACAGAGTTTTCTATATGTACACTAGGAAGTGTTCAGGCAATTCCTGCAATCTATGGCAACGTTGTTGTCTGGGAAGGTTACAGGAATGGGAACGCGGATATCTATGGCTATGACCTTTCCACGTCAACAGAGTTTTCTATATGTACAATGGGAGATAGACAGGGGTGGCCTGCAATCTATGGCAATGTTGTTATCTGGGATGATCACAGGAATAGGAATTGGGATATCTATGGCTATGACCTTTCCACGTCAACAGAGTTTCCCATATGTACACTGGGAAGTGAACAGAGTAAGCCTGCAATATATTGCAATGCCGTTGTCTGGACGGATTACAGAAATGGGAATGGAGATATCTTTGGTGCAACGCTTGACACTGATTTCTGCGGAGAAGGACCTTCTTTCACTCCCCGCAATCCAGATACTAACAAGCCGTTTATGCCTTTGGCTGCTTACAGAATCTCACAAGTACAAAGCCTCATCAATGAAGTGCAAAAGACATGTGACAACCTCAACGTTGAGAGTGACCCTTTGTACAGTACATGCTGTGTCAACAGATTGGATGAAGTACAAGAGTACTTGGAGATGGCTGAGAAATTCTTCATTGACGGAAACTACATTGCTGCAAACTACTGGGCACTGAAAGCACTGGAACTTCTGCAAGAGATTGAAGAGTGCTGTACACAGTAGAGTTCTTTTTTTTCTCATTTCCCATTTCTTAAATGACAATCTTTTCTTTAAGAGAGCTTCGTAATACTAAATATCGAAAAAACATGACTTTTTAAAAACTGCTATGGATTACTAGGAGAGGTGAAAAGATGAATAGGAATATTCTTGTGTGCTGTTTGGAAATCAACAGATTTCCCACCTACTACTCTTTCTGATATTGGTCCTACCGTGCATATCATTATCTGAATCTTTATATATCTCCCCCCCTCCTGTACCGCAATGAAAGAAGAAGTGACCCTCGGACAGACCACATTTGTTCTGGTGGGAACGGGTCATGTCTTTCAGGAAAGCGTTGATCTCGTGAAAACCACCATTCTGGATATTCGTCCTGATCACGTTGCCCTGGAACTGGATTCCAGCCGACTACTGGCTCTCCAGTCAGAGTCCAGGGAATCCCCCGGGTTCCTTCAGATGTTGAGAATGGGTCTCCGAATGGCTGTGGTGGGGAGCCTGCTTTCATACCTCCAGAACAAAGTCGGCCAGGAAACGGGTGTCTTGCCAGGTGCCGAGATGCTGGAGGCCGCAGAAGTGGCTCGCACTGTGGGGGCATCCATCGTGCTAATCGATCAAAACATCGTGGCCACGCTCAACAAGCTGATTTCAAGTTTCTCCCTTGGTGACATCGTCAGAATGCTTTTCTACATTTTGACCCCTACCAAGATGGAACTGGACCACATTGACTCAGCCATGGTTGACTCTCTAACCGAGGAGTTGCGCAAAGTGAGTCCCTCAGCACATGCAGTGCTCATAGAAGAACGGGACCGCATAATGGCACGGAACCTGTCATCTCTTTCAGGGACAGTGGTGGTAGTGGTGGGAGCGGGCCATCTCAAGGGCATCAAACATCATCTCATCGATAATTATAAAAGCTGTCAAAAAGAGGGAATCCAATGAAATTCAGTCAAAAAGAAATGGAAGATCTTGTGATTTCCTGGATCGTCCTGGGTATTTCCTTTGCTGTTTTCAGACTGGGTGTAAGCCGTCTGGTGCGAAATCCCGTGCTGATTGTGCAGATGCTCATTATTGTGGGAAGTGCTTTTGTCTTGCACGAGCTGTCACATAAGTACATGGCCCAGAAGTATGGTCTCTGGGCAGAATACAGAAAATACACCTGGGGGTTAGTCCTTGCTTTCTTTCTGGGCTTGACCAGGATCGTGTTTTTTGCCGCTCCAGGAGCTGTCATGATTATGAGCACAGGATGGGTGACTTCAGAAATTGAAGGTAAGACATCGCTTGCCGGGCCTGTCTGTAACATCGCGGTAGGAGCCGCAGCGTTGCTGCTGAAATTGACCGGTGTGTACACAGGGTTCCTCACAGAATTGGCCATGATCAACTTCTTCCTCGCTGTCTTCAATTTGATCCCAATACCCCCAATGGATGGTTCAAAGGTAGTGCGCTACAACCCTCTCTTATGGACAGCAGTCTTCATTTCAGCGATATTACTGCTCGTTTTCAGTTTCTAGGATGCATGTTTTCATGCTGTCTCCTTTTTCTCATAGTCGTCGTGACACCCCAATCTTCACAGCCACCAATATTTAAGAATGCTCACTTCTAGTAAGGGCATGGACGTCGTCTGCGTTGGCAACCTGAACTATGACATCAGCTTTCACGTTGCCCGCCTACCTGACCTGCACGAGAAAATGCGCTGTGAAGAAGCTTCCTTTTCCTGCGGTGGCTCTGCTGGCAACACTGCGTGCTGGCTGGGTTCTCTGGGGCTCACCACGGGGATGGTGGGTGCCGTGGGAGAGGACCCCCTTGGTGACATACAGCTTCAGGATCTTGCATCCTACCATGTCAGTACAGAGAATGTGATAAGAACTGGCACAACAGGGATTGCGGTGATACTGGTGGAAGGAGAGGCAAAACGAATGATCAAATTCACCGGGGCAAATCAACACATCAAAATTGATGCATCCATACGAGATGCACAGCACATTCATGTGTCCAGCAGCCCAAGGACTGTGGTACAGGACCTCATATCCATGTGCAGGGATGCGCCTCTCACGCTCTCGTGGGACCCACAGGAACTGCTCTTCCCGGAACTGGTTCCTCATGTCGACTATGTCTTCTTAAACGAAGATGATCTGAAGAGAGAAGTCAAGACTGATTCCTTAGAAAAAGCTGCTGATATTCTGGCTGCTCGCTGCCTAATAGTAACCAAGAATGGAGGAGGTTGCTCTATCCTCACAGATGAGATCATCGATGTTCCGTCTTTTGGCTACACCGCTCGTGATTCAACAGGTGCTGGAGACGCCTTCGACGCAGGGTTTATTTCCGGGCTGCTGACCCAGCACATACTGAAGGAGTGTGGCATCCTGGGGACTGCCACATCCTCCATAAAAGTGCAGCACCAGGGGGCACGAGGAGGGATTTGCAGTCGAGATGACCTCAATGCCTTCCTCAATCACCATGGCCTCAGCCTCACCTTATGATTGTGATGCCAGGTCCAGTCTCTTCATTATCAGGAAAACCTATTCAATATTTCACGAAGGAGAATCAGAAGAACCTCCTTCACGCTGTCTCTCTGAGTTGCAACGCAGGGAATCACTGGGACATCATCCATTTTCATCTGCTCTCGTAGTGTTTCCATGGGGAGAGCATGTACGTGATCTCTTTTTGTACAGGCAATAACAAATGGAACATCTGAATGTGAAATAAGAAAGTCCAGAATCTTCTGGGTGGTAGGAATTTCTGGAGTGACACTGTCCAGTAGAAGAATAAACCCAATAATATCTTCTTTGAGGATCTCCCACATAAAATCAAAGCGTTCCTGTCCGGGAGTGCCAAACAAATACAATGCCAGATCATCATCTATCGTTATTCTCCCGAAATCCATGGCTACAGTGGTCAATTCCTCAGTATCGAGCATTTTCTTGTCCGTGTAAACAGGTCTTATCTCGGAGATGCTGTGAATGAATGTAGTCTTTCCCGCATTGAAAGCGCCTGTCACCAATATCTTCGCTTTCATCATAATCGCTCCACTCTTCTTATGATCCTTACCAGCTGATCTCGTGTTATCCGTTCAAAAAGTGACTGCTTCTCTGTGACAACAATCACTTTGTTCCTGATGAAATATGGAAGCTGCTTGTCCAAAAACTTTACAACAAGATCGCGGACTGCCTCAGACCGTCCTCCTCGTGCAGACACCCGAATGGTACCAGTGAGGCTGTCAGTCCCCACAGAGAGATCCATCTCCCGCACTGCTGCGGCTATTCCCTGCATAAGAAACAGTTCCTCAATGTCATGCTGAAGGTGCTTGATTCTCTGCTTGATCTGACGGTGTTTGTCCAGGAACCGTGCTGTTCTATCCAAGGCTGCCAGTATGAGAACCTCGCTGACATCACGATCTGTGGTCACTCCAACCCATCCATCATTAGAAAACCGGGCATAGAACCGTCCCTGTTCACCCTCAATCAGAAGATAGTCGGCAACCTGGGAAGCAAGTATTTCGTGCAAATTCTCCATAATGTTACTGAAGACTGGTGTAGCTTCTTCTGGAATGAATATGTCTCGAATCCCTCGGACCTGGCGAAAGGCCATAGTTATGAGCTCTTTCATAGTTACTCCTCTGGCTCCCTTGACAAACGCTGCATTTTAAAAGGTTACTACACATTATCCTTGATCTCTTCTGCTGTTCTCTTCATGTCCAGAAAGACCAATCCAAGCTTAGCATCTTTGCGAGCCAAAGCAGTAAGCACTGCATTTTCTCCTGCCGACATCAAGATTACATATCCATTTTCTCCTTTGACATATACCTCTGAGAGTTCGCCCCTGGTCAGCTCACCAGCCGTCCTCTCTCCCAGCGAAAGCATGGCTGCTGACATGGCAGCTACCCTGTCCTCCTCCACATCCCGAGGCAGAGCCGAGGCAATCATCAACCCATCCACAGAAACGATGGCTGAAGCTTCAATGTCCGGAGTTGTAGCTTCCAGGTCCTTCAACGCCTGAGTGAGTTTCTCTCTTTTTGACAGTGCCATTTTGTCACCTCCCTTGAGATGGTGGCTACGTCCTGCACGGTTTGGACTGAAGGAGTAACGATTACGGCAGATGTGCAGGCGTACTCCATTGGATTTCTTTTGAATAACAGCTTAAATAGGTTGTGCCCTTCCGATACTGTCGAATCGTGATTGGTCACACTGCCTGAACCGGCCAAGGGCAAATATTCTCATAGCACCGGCGAGGGTCTTGCCAGGCGGTCTTCACCGTAGAGCACAGCTCTCATCAGGCCCAAGGGTGGATAAGAGATATAAGCGTACCCCCCAAATGATAGCAGGTGTACCTATGAATGTCGAATCACTTCCAGAAGCCCTCCCCGAGGGTGTAGATGATGAAGCCTACGTCATTGCCACCTACTATGTATGTGCAAGCCCCCGGTACAATGTTTACAAGATTGCACCTGCAATAGCCGTGGAGCAGAGCACAGGTACCTGGATTAGTGTACCTGGAGAGACGGAAGACGTGAGAAGAACACACGTTGCTAAGGTCATTGGCATCTACGAGATCCCCCACTACGAGTTCGAACTCCCGAATGTCACTGAGAGAAACTATCTTGTTCAGATCGCTTTCCCCTGGGTGAATTTCGGGGCTCAGATCCCCATGATGCTCACAACTGTGGTAGGAAATATCTCTATGGGAGGCAAAATCAAACTGATGGATCTTAAATTTCCGAAAAGCTTTACCAGTGGATTCAAAGGGGCCAAATTTGGAATAAAAGGAATAAGAAAAATCTTGAACGTACCGGAGAGGCCATTGCTCAACAACATGATCAAACCCTGTACAGGATACCCGCCTCAGGCAGGAAGAGACCTCTTTTTTGAGGCAGCCCGGGGAGGTGCAGACATCATAAAAGATGATGAACTTCTGGCCGACGCCCCCTTTAACACCCTGGATGAAAGGATACCATTGTACATGGAAGCTGCTGACAGGGCAGAGGAAGAAAAAGGAGAGAAGACCCTGTATGCAGTGAATGTGACTGACCGCATCCCCAAGGTACTGGAGAATGCAGAGAAGGCAATTGAACTGGGCACTAACTGCATCATGGTCAACTACTTGACAGCCGGTATCTCTGTCCTGAGAGCTCTTGCCGACGATCCATCGATTACCGTACCCATTCTGACTCACATGGATTTTGCAGGAGCCCTGTACGAGTCACCTGTTTCTGGTGTTGCATCCCCCATTGTTCTGGGAAAACTTCCCAGGCTGGCCGGGGCTGATGTCATCGTATTTCCTGCTCCCTACGGGAAAGCCCCATACCTCAAGGAGCGGTACGTTCAAACAGCCAAGACCATGACCTACCCCTTCCACGACATTCCTCCCGTATTTCCCATGCCTTCTGGCGGAATCGCCCAGCCTATGGTGGACGAACTCATCAACGACCTGGGGCGTGACATAGTCATTGGAGCGGGAGGAGCAATCCACGCACATCCAATGGGGCCTGCTGCAGGTTCCCGTGCCTTCAGGCAGGCCATTGATGCGGTCATGGAAGGAAGATCTATAGATGAAGCAGCAGAAGAGCATGAAGAACTTGCCCAGTCTATAGAAGCTTCCCTGAAGGCACTAAAAGAAATGAGAGATTTAATGGGATAAGAGAGGTGATGATATGAAAGTTCCTTCTTTCATGCTGAAAAAACTGTACCAGAAAGGAAGTCTGAAGAATACTGAGAATGGATATCAACTCGTCATAAAAAACAATTTAATGGACGCTACTGTAACCAAGATGAGCCTGACTGTGGACAATAAGCCGGTGCCAGAAGACAGGATAGCAGTTGCTGCAGGAGACATCTCTGTACCTGCTACTCAGATTTCTGATTCCAATACGGTTCCCCTGAATGTTGGTGTAAAAGTGACACTTTCCGTACAGGACAAGAACTTGTCTCCAGGAGAACACACCATTGGAATCGGTGCCACCACCAAAGAATTCGGAGACATCGATTTCTCAGTTAGTGACACACTGTAACCACAAATAGCTTTTTATGGTCAGAGTACCTACAAGAGATGGATGCAGAGAGCCACATTATGTGCCTTGATCACCGGCCGAGAACTGATGCTGCTACTGATATGTTGGACGAGTATAGTTGTGGTCAGGTTTGAAAGCAGGAGGTTCTCCTGATGTCAGGCACCTTGCTCCGGATCAAGTTGTCTCTTTCGCAGGACACTGATGTACCTCCTGATGCACGATGCGGTGCTATGTGTTCTCAGTGTTTATCTTACCAGAAAGGACACTGTCCAAGCTGCCCACAGGGGAACGAGAAGACGCGGTCATCCTGTCAATTGTTTCAATGTGCCAGTAAGAAGGATACCGTGTGTACTGAGTGTCCTGATATTCTCCACTGCGCAGTGTACCGGACATATTCGCACCAGTGCCCTTTCATCACTCCCGTGGTCATGAGGGACAGTCTTCCTGAAGGACAGGGATTTCTGGTAAAAGAAAGGGTGCTCGAAGAGAGCCTTAACCTGTTCACAGACAGGATTATCCGGGGAGATTTTGGCTTGATTGTCATGAGACAATCCCCTGAGGTTCTCTCTGGGATTCTCCCTTTAAGGAGGATTCCTGTGGTTCAACTCAATCAAACAACCACAGAGGACAGCAACCTTGATCCGACAAATCTGGCCCGGCTGCACCTGACAATTCAGGAATTCTTTGAAGCAGCCCCCCGGGCGACTGTGTTACTGGAGGGGATGGAGTATCTGATTGTGCACAATGGAATTGATCGCATGCTGAGATTCGTCCATTCCATTATTGAATTCGTAAAAATCTATAAATCTCGTTTTATTACCTTGGTAGACCCACGAGTTCTTGAAGATGAAGAACTGGCACTTTTAGAAAGAGAACTCGTCTCCGTGTCTCCCTAAAAGAAGGGAGCCCGTCTCAGTCTGTAACCTGTTCCCCAAGAATAGATCACAAGATTTCAATAAGACACCAAAAAACAGAAAAGAAAAAAAGGAGATTACATTGGTGGCATGCCGCCCATGCCGCCCATGCCGCCCATTCCTGGGCCGCCTTCGGGCATTTCTGGTCTCCTCAGTTCGGTGGCAGCAATGACATCGTCAATTCTGAGGATCATTACTGCTGCTTCTGAAGCTGATTTTATAGCCTGTTCTTTCACTCTTGTGGGTTCAAGAACGCCTGCCTGCTCCATGTCCACTACTTCTCCTTGGAACACGTCCAGTCCGAAGCTGGTCCCATCTTTGGAGTGCTTCTCTCTCAATTTCACCAGAACATCGATAGGATCAAGTCCCGCGTTCTCTGCAAGGGTCCGTGGAATGACTTCCAGAGCTTCTGCGAAGGCCTTCACTGCCAGCTGCTCCCTGCCGCCCACAGATCCTGCAAATTCCTGCAGTCTCCTGGACAATTCGGTCTCAACTGCTCCACCGCCAGGAACAACAGCCTTGTGCTGGTATACTGCCGCTGCCACACTGATGGCATCGTGCATGGATCGTTCCAGATCTTCGGCCACGTGAGACGTCCCTGCTCTCAGGAAAATAGTCACTGACTTGGGGTTCTTGCAGTCTTCCACGAAAATCATTTCATCCTTGGCGATTTTCCGCTCTTCTACCTGTCCTGCGTACCCGAGGTCACCAGAAGAAAGCTCGTGAATGTTGGTGACGACTCTGCCTCCTGTGGCTTTGGCCAGTTTCTCCATGTCGCTCTTCTTCAGCCTTCGAGCAGCCATGATACCTTCCTTGGCCAGATAGTGGGCAACCAGGTCATCAATACCCTTCTGGCAGAATATGACATTCGCAGTGGATTTCTTCACCGTGTCAGCGATCTTCTTGAGCATCTTATCTTCTTCATCCATGAATGCCTGGAGCTGATCCGGTGACGTGATGCGGATCTCAGCTGACGTTTCTGTTTTCTCGATTTCCAAAGCAGCATTGATCAAGGCAATCTTTGCATCAGATATCTTCCTGGGCATGTCTGAATGGAGGACCTCCTTGTCCACTACGATTCCTTTGATGAGTTTCGAACTTTCCAGACTGCCTCCTTCCTTCTTTTCCAGCTTGATGTCGTCAAGATCAACCTGATGATCAACGGCCACCGCTTTTACAGCCTCCAAAGCCAATTGTGCAAGGTGCTCCTTTCCAGTTTCTGCTCCTTTTCCAGTTAGCGTAGTCTCCACCACTTTCTTTACAGTATCATCGTCAAACTTCTCCTTGCTGATCTGTTTCAGAATCTTGACAGCTTCTTCTGATGCTGTCCTGAATCCTTTGGCAATTACAGAAGCATGGATTTTTTGGTCAAGCAGTTCTTCTGCCCTTTTCAGGAACTCTCCTGTGAGGACAGCGGCTGTGGTGGTTCCATCTCCAACTTCATCTTCCTGTGTCTTGGATACTTCCACCACCATTTTTGCGGCGGGATGGGCTATATCCATTTCCTTCAGTATCACATGGCCATCATTGGTGATGACCACATCGCCCATGGAATCCACAAGCATCTTATCCATGCCTTTCGGACCCAGGGTTGTCTTGACAGTTTCCGCTACAATTCGTCCTGCCAGTATGTTCATTCTTTGAGCATCTCTGGCGACGTAGCGTTCTGTCCCTTCTTTCATAATTTCTCCTTCACGAATTCGAGCCATATTATCACCTTAGAACTTGATATTGCTTGGTTATTTCAGTCTGCATTGAGGGTTTTGTCAGACATGTTTATAAACTTAACGGTTGGTAAAGGTATTTGTTCAAGATCGTACCATGGATTCCACATCAGCAGGAACAAGCCAACCTTCACTCAGAAGAGTTCCAGAATTGAACCTTTAAGCAGTTCAGCTCCTCAAACCGTTATGGTTCTTGGCATATGGCTGTCATGCTTGTCCACACCTCAGATCACCCGGTGAATAGTACTCCAACAAAATGTTGAATACTGACTTGTGCGTCATGCCATCAACAAAGAAACATTTTTAAACCAGTAATACAGGGTTGCACATGGAATGGCGACTCTTAACCCTGGACCAGAAAGATGGATACTACATACAGAGTGTCTATGAGGCTGTTGCCAGAGCGGTCACTGAGACCCATGCCCCCAATACTATTATTCTCATCTATCCTGAATCTCCCTATGTGTGTATCGGAATTCACCAGGAACTGGAAAAGGAAGTCGATGTTGAATACTGCAACCAGCATAGTATCCCTGTGGTGAGAAGACAGACAGGGGGAGGAGCTGTCTATCTCGACTCCAACCAGCAGTTTTACCAGATTGTTGTTCACAAAGATGATCCTGCTGTCCCTCTGGGTGTGGAACCCTTTTACAGCAAGTTTCTGCAGCCCACAGTCAATGTCTACCAGCATTTTGGCCTTCCGGCAGTATACAGGCCTATCAATGACGTACTTATCCAGCGGAGAAAAGCTTCTGGCAACGGAGCCGTGACATTTGATGATGCCATTGTTCTCATCGGCAATGTAATCTTCGATATCAACACCGAGGTCATGGTAAACGTCCTCAAGGTTCCTTCAGAGAAATTCAGAGACAAGATGGTGCAGTCCCTCGAAAAGTACATGACCTCTTTCAGGAGGGAACTTGGTGCTGTTCCAGACCGGAAAACTGTCGTTGACCGTCTGGTAGAAGAATATCAGAAGCTCCTGGGCGTATCCCTAGCCCCTGGTGAATTGACTGCCCTGGAAAATGAGTACCTTTCCGGGATCATAGCACGGCTTGAATCTGACCAGTGGCTGCACAAAACCTCTCAAAGAAGGGAACGACTCTTGTCACTCGTGAAGGCCAAGTGCACAAAAGTGGCAGGTGGCGTCATGGTGTGCGAGGCTTCCCACAAAGCAGACAAGCTCATACGAATCACCATTGAGACAGCACACGGACGAATCAACGATATTTTGATCTCCGGTGATTTCTTCTACGAGCCTGCAGAATCCCTGGAAAAGTTGGAAAATGAATTAATAGGAATGAAGATACGAAAAAAGGTTTTGGCAGAGAAAATCGACACATTCCTTGAGAAGGAGGGAATCACGCTGGCAGGAGTCACTGCAAAAGATTTTGTTGAAGCCATATTGCGGGCCCAGTCAAAGGTAAAGCGATAGCCACACAAAAAAGGAAACAAGAGAGGAAAAGAATACTCAAGCTTTCAACCTGATTCAGGTTCTGCCTCTTCTTCTGGCGTTGGTTCAGTCCCTCCAGCTGGAGGAGGTCTTCTGGAAATAACCCAGAAAACGAGTATGAGCACGACTGCTGAAGCGGGTATGAGAACCCATAACCATCTCAGGGGGCGTCCTTCCCACAGAGAACGTGGAGTTTTCTCAAACTGTATCACTCTTCCCTGTTCACCGTTAACCCGGATTTCTATCGTACCCTCATCAGTGAGAAACACAACCTCAGCACCCTCTCTTGAGGGTGAGACTTTCCTCAACAGGGGCGTACCAACGACGTGTACCGGCACCTCTCTTTCTGCAAGATGAACCAAAGTCAAAAGGTCAGATGGAGGGAGGATTCCCTTATTCAGGGTGACTGCAACGACCTCATCTTCTTCAAGATCAACTGTCACCTGGGCCACCCATTCCTCTGAGGTATACCTGAGAACTGCAATTCTTCCTGAAGGTCCTCCAAAAACCTCGGGTGTACATTCTCCGAGCCGCTGTAGGACTGCAGCCACCACCGTATCTGAGTGTGCAATGGTTTGTGCCTCCTCAATACCTTCTGAAGAAAGCTCGCTGAAAACCCTGAGTCCAATTTCCTTTCTCATCTCTTCATTCGCTTCTCTCAAGGCAGTCAAATTCCACGAGTTCGGGGTTAGTTCCGAGGCCGACTCGGGTGCGGGCTCCGATCGCTCTTCATGTTCATACCCGTAGTATGCAACAACAGCGGCCGAACCCACCAGCAGCACGCAAATGAGCACATAAATCCAGCGATTCATGATACTATCAACCAGAGGTATAATATAAGATTTGAGGGGGACAATCGTACCCCACATTTTACAACCGGAACCTTTATCTTTGCTATCCCTAAACTACGGCATGATCCTGTACGCTGGACTCGCATTTGTTATCACCTTGATCACCACTCCCTGGATTGCTCATTTTATGAAAGCCCACAACATCACAGGAAAAGACGTCCACAAACCCATCATCCTGGACATACCTGAAATGGGAGGAGTCTCGTATGTTCTGAGCCTCACCATTGTCTTGGGAATAGCCTTCATCCTCCTGGGCACGCCAGATTATGCAGCAGTCACCTGTGTTCTCCTTCTCTCTGCAACATTGGGAGCATATGATGACCTGAAGGGGATGTCCCAGGTGAAAAAACTGGCGCTCTCCATGGGACTGGGCGTACCCTTGCTCTTCCTCACCACAGATACGACTGTAGACCTGGTGGTATGGTCGGTGGATTTTTCGTGGTTCTACTACGTACTGGTCATACTGGGGGTCTGTGCCTGCTCCAACGCCACCAATATCCTGGCAGGATTCAATGGAGAAGAAGCAGGAATGGGGGCGATTGCTGCTTTCTCTCTGGCAGTGTGCTGTCTCATTCTCAAGAGAGAGCCGTCCCAACTCATCTTGGGCTCGCTGTGGCTCTCACTTCTGGCCTTCCTCATCTTCAACAAGTACCCAGCACACATCTTTCCAGGAGATACGGGTACCCTTCCCATTGGAGCTGTGATTGCAAGCTCTGTAATCCTGGGAAAGATAGAACTTCTGGGAGTGATTGCTCTCCTCCCAGCCATCACTGAGTTTTTTCTGAAAGTGCCAATAGGGTTCACCGGGAAATCCTACGGACCTACCAAGGTGATCAAAGGACGGTTACACCCACCACCCTATCTTTCTGTCGCCAATGTCCTCAGTAGAACGGTTCCTCTCACGGAGAAGACCCTGGTGACCTTGCTCTGGATGTTGGGGGGCACATGTGGGATTATATCAGTGTTGGTGGCACTATTGATGAGATGAAATTGATTGGAAGGGTTAACTCGCAGTTTGAGCACAGTCTATATCACAGTAATTCTCACAATATCAGCAGTATAACTGTTTGTGAGAAACGTTCAAATAGGAGGGAATATTCGGTAACCCATGTGTGGAATTGTCGGAATGATCTCCCGGGAAGAGTTCACCACGATAGAGCTCCTCAAGGCATTGAAACGACTGGAGTACCGGGGATATGATTCTGTTGGATATGCAACAGTAGAAGGGTCCCTGCAGAAGGACATAGGCGAAATAGATGATTTTCTCACGACAGTGCCAGAATACAGAACACGAGCTGCCATTTCCCACACCCGCTGGGCTACGCATGGTGGTGTCACAAGGGAGAATGCCCATCCTCACGCAGCGTGCAACGATCAGTTCTTTATTGTCCACAATGGTATTATTGAAAACTATGAACGGTTGCGGGACAGGTTGCAGGATCATCACTTCATGTCTGAAACAGATACAGAGGTCATCGCTCATTTCATTGAGGAGAAGATGAGAGAGGGATTCACCATCAAGGAAAGTATTGATATGTTCATGGCAGAAGCGAAGGGGACGTACGCTGTCCTCCTGCTGCCCAGAGGGGAAGAGAAGATCTACGCTTTTAAGAAGGATTCTCCTCTGGTTCTCGGCTTGTTACCTGAGGGATTTGTGGTGTCCTCAGATATTTTTGCGTTCAGTGAGAGATCGCAGAAGGCGATCTTCTTTGAAGATTACGAGATGGCCGAAGTCACGGCCACAGGCTACACCTTTTTCAAGCATGGAACTCCCATTGCCAAGGAGATCAGGGAATTCAAGGTCACCTACACAGAAATTGAAAAAGACTTCCCTCACTACATGATAAAGGAAATTCATGAGCAACCTGTTGTGGCAGAGCGGCTGGTTACGTCCTTGAAAACCGACCAGGCCCACAAGCTGGATGTCCTTTCTGATCTGGTACGGCAATCGAGGAAAGTGGTTTTTGTGGCTGCAGGCACCAGCTACCACGCATCACTCCTGGGAGTCCATTTCTTCCATGACACGGGGGTGGAAACACAGACCATTATCGCATCTGAATTCAGAAACTACGTGACGTGTGATGAAGAAACCCTGATAATAGCTATTTCCCAAAGTGGAGAAACCATGGATGTACTGAAAGCACTAAAGCATGCCAGGGAACAGGGAGCCAGGATTGCCTCCATTGTCAATGTCCCATATTCCACCATACAGAGAATGTCTGAACTGTCTATAGAGATTTTGACAGGACAGGAAATCTGTGTAGCCTCCACCAAGACATATACCAACCAGGTTATCACCCTGCTGGCTCTGGCCCAGAAATTCGGGTATGTGGTGAACCTGGATACCGTTTCTCGAAGAATTAAGGAGTGCATTGACACCAATGAAGAACAGGTGAAAATCCTGGCAAGAGAACTTCGAGAGTGCCAGGACATCTACTTGATTGGCAGAGGACTGTCCTATCCTGTGGCACGTGAGTCTGCACTGAAGCTGAAAGAGATTGCCTACGTCCATGCGGAGGGAATGATGGGAGGAGAACTGAAGCACGGGACTATAGCCCTCATTGAAGACGGGACTCCTGTGGTGTGTTTGATTCCCGACGAGGACTTTGAAATGGAATCCAATACTAAAGAGGTTCAGGCCCGCGGTGCCCGGACCATTATTATATCAAACAATTCGGAATTTTCTCCTGACTTCCTGCTGGAGACTTCCTCCGATGGCAAATTCGCCATATTAGCTACTGTTATTGGTCAGATGCTGGCATACTACATAGCCAGAGAACGAGGTCTCCCCATTGATAAGCCCAGAAACCTCGCCAAGAGTGTAACAGTAGAGTAGGTGATTGGACACCAAGTTCCTGGACAAAGGGGCTACCCTCCCCCACAGGGGCACCCACTCTCCTCTTGAGGGCTCTGAGTGGGTGGGTCAAAATCGGTGACTGCTGTCCAGATGAGAGGTGTGGTGACACCTGAACGTGCATTGATATCTAATTCTCGAGCTGCCGTGAATGATTCCATGAGCAACAGGATGTACCAGCTGAAATTCCGGGAAGCTGCCTGGACTTTCCACTGATTTATTCTGCTTCCTGTTCTGGCCAGCTCCTTGATGGTAACAACTAATCCACTGGTGAACTCACTCCCTGAGTCACTCGGATTGATATCCCCTGCAGGATCACAATCACCATAGGCTGCATCCCCCTCACCTGCTGCAGCCATAACCAGCTCTACTTCTGACTTGAGGGGAGAGAGTGAGTATCCGGCATTGCACGTATCAAGGATGATGTGAATGGGGATTCCTTCATCAAAAAGTGCGAGAAGCGTAATCAGATCATGAATGGTGAAGACAGCATTCCGAATCAGGAATATTCCCTTGTCTCCGTGGGCTGTAATGTAAATGAGCAGCGTCTCTTCAGGTTTCATTTTCTGAGACCACGCAGTCAGAACCTGCTCAATTTCAGACCTCGTGAAGGCCGTTTCCGTCATGATCCCTATTGAAGTCAGGGCTTCTCTCATTCCCCGTTCATCCTCAGCCATGTCGCCACCCAGTGGTTGTCCTGACCCCCATCCGTTGACAAGAAGTGCCCTATCCCGGGAGGTGGAGAGCTCAATTCCGGAGCCATCAGCGCCTGCAGAATAGGCACGAGGTTTCTCAATCCCCGGGTTATGAACCCAGTACGATGCATCCCAGTAAGAGGTGGAATCCACCCACAGAGGTGCTCCATTGAGCACAGGCCACCACTTCTCGCTGTACACATTGCAGGCCCCTGTAGCAATCCCGTAGAAGATGAATCGAGTGGGATGGGCGAATTTTGCTGAAGGACGATCATCCATCCAGAAGAACCAGGTTTCCTCATTCAGAGTGTGTGGAACGAGAAATGGAAGGTCAGTGACCTTGAGGGGCATGGCCAGGGGAGCAAAAGGAGCGATCTGGTCAGAAAGATCCAGAGGAGATGGCCATAGAAACACAAGAGACTGCAATGAACCAACAATATCAGATACAACCTCCAAAGCATCCAAGAGAGATACAACGTGGTGAAAATGTTCATCGCAGGCTTCTCTGGTGCCCTCTCTGTCTGGTCCTGCAAGTATCACCACCACCTGGTCATTCTTCCACACGTTGAACGTGACCACCATAGACTGAGAAGCACCTTCTTTTTCGCGCGAAGGGAGAGCATTCTCTGTGATCGTCCCTGTATCAGGGGCTCTTGCTCCTCCCAAAATGATGATATGGGGGGAAAACTTGTAAGCCTGAAACTCTGCAGGATCGACAACAATTACCTCTCTGTTCTCCCTCAAATCCTGAATGAAATCGGTATTGAGTTCCCTTTCAATGGAATTGGCAAGAACAACCACCGATGTGTAAGAATCGTCTGCTGTGCAGACGGTTATCAATCCCATGAACAGAAGCATGATGACAATCGATCTCTTCATCTGACGTACATATAGAATTCCACATTTAAAGCTAACGAGCGGGACTCTGGCAGTCCCAGACCAGGTACGGGATAGTTCAGATGACATCCTCCAATCCCAGGGTCTCTTCCTCTCTTTCCTCCTCTTCTTCCCCCTCCTTCCTGAATTTCCAGAAGGATTTCTTCTTTGGTTTTTCCTCTTTTTTCCTTTTCTCCTCTTCTTTTCCTCCTTTTTCCCTTTTCAAGAATTGCAGTAGTCCTTTCTCCTCCTTTTCTTCAGAAGGAAATTCTTCTTTTAGTTCCTCTTCTTTTTCTACTTCCTCTGGCTCCTTCCCGAATTTCCAGAAAGGTTTCTTCCTCGGCCCTTCCTCTTCTTCCCCTTTCTCGCCTTCTTTCCTTTCTTTTTCTTCTTCCTTTTCCTTCTCTTTTTTCCAAAATTGCAGTAATCCTTTCTCCTCCTTTTCTTCAGACGGGAATTCTCCTTTTGGTTCCTCTTTCTCTTCTTCTTCTTTTCTTTCTTTCCTGAATCCCCAGAAGGACTTCACCTTTTCTTCACCTGGTGGTCTCTCTGGAGGAGGTCCCACTTCTTCGCGAATGCTGGTCTTTCTCTTCCTGTAGTACAGGAACCCTCCCACAACAGCAGCAATTCCACAGATCGCCCCCAGGACCACAACCTTGTATGTCATCAGTATGTCAAGAAGGCCTGCAACATCAATACCTCTCTTGCACGACTCATCCTGGTCACAATCGGGATCATTGCAATCAATTAACCCATCGCAGTCATTGTCCTGACCGTCTGAGCACGATTCACGCGCTCCCGGGCTCACATCAGACCGCCTATCGTTGCAGTCTGTGGTCAGCGGATATCCGTCCCCATCTGCATCTATTTGGTCTGCACCTATTCCTTCATCGATTTCTCCATCACAGTCGTTATCATTGCCATCGTACACCTCTTCTGCCCCCGGATACACCCTTGGATCTGAATCATCACAGTCCGTTCCCCCACACTGATCGGACACCACACCGTCACGGTCATTATCAGGAAAATCCACCAGACCATCGCAGTTGTTGTCCTTTCCATCGCAAAGCTCCAGAGCGCCCGCATAGACTGTAGGGTCACTGTCATCACAATCGTCTCCTCCTACCAGAACAGAGTTGTGGCCATCCCCATCACTGTCAGGCTTCATACAGTTCACCACGTAGAACCCACAGTCACTTGCCACTGATTTTACTACCCCATCAATCTCAAGAGCTGCAGTGATGGTCAGCCTTTCCAGCCCCGCACACTTTGCTGTCACTGTCAGCCGGTACACTTTATTGCAGACCACATCTTTGTCTGCTGCAAGAAGATATGCTCTTCCCCGTGGTGCATAATCTGTGATGGTTACTCGAGCAGTGGGAGCTAAAGAGTGAACTTCAAAGTACACCTGTACCGGTTCTCTATCGTCATACGTACTCCCGCACTTCTTTTCAACCCATATTTCAACATAGTCACAGTCGAATCCTTCATCAAGGAGCCCGTCACAATCATTATCCTTCCCATCACAGACCTCCCGCTGACCTGGATGAATGGCAGGATCAGTATCATCACAATCCTCACCATCAAACAGAGGTGAATCATACCCGTCACCATCTGCATCTGTGACGGTGCAGCTCATTACATGGAAGGCACAATCGTCATACAACGTTTTTGGGGGGTTGCCAGGAAGAGTAACTGTGATCACCAGGAGAACCAGTCCTGCTGGACATTGAGCGGAGGTACGGGTCTGGTACACCTCGTTTGGGGCAATAACTTGGTCCTTGACCAGGGTGGTTGGTCTCCCCTGAGTGGGATACCCCATAATCGTGATGGTACAGTTCTTGCTCGAGGTGCGAACCCGGTAGGAAACATCCACTGGCTCGCCCTGAGTGTAGAATCCGTTGCACGTTTTATTCACCCAGATTTCTGCGTAATCACACCACGATCCCTCATCAATGATGCCATCGCAATCATTGTCTTTGCCGTCACATACCTCAATGGCTCCAGGATACACTGTGGGGTCAGTATCATCACAGTCATTACAGTCAGAATACGTATCCCTGTCCAGGTCATTGTAACACACACAGCACCCTTCATCCACCAGACCGTCGCAATCATTGTCTTTTTCATCACACACTTCTTGAGCCCTGGGGTAGATGTCCCGGTCATAATCATTGCAGTCATTGCACTCCGGGAAACTGTCTCCGTCCCTGTCAATGATGCAGGTATAACACCCTTCATCAACCTGGCCATCGCAGTCATTATCCTTCCCATCACAGACTTCTTCTGCCCCCGGATAGACATGGGGATCAGTATCATCACAATCCTGTGCCGATAAGACTCCGTCATTATCTGCATCTTCAGTGGTTGAATTGCCTGATAAGTCACCCTCTACTGGTACCGCACTGTCTCCACCAACCGCAGAAACTATGGCTATGATCAAGAAGAACATAATCAGGGTCCTCAGTGCTGTGTTCCTCGCCGTCATTTCAAGCTCTCCGCTTCGATTGTGTGTGTCCTCTATGGTTAGTGAAGTATTTAAAGGTTTTGCAACTTTTTCATTAGACTGGCCATGGTCAGAGTCCTCTCAGGTATTCGCTCTTCAGGTTCCCCGTCCTCAGGGCTTCTCTAATCTCATGAAGGAGCTTGGGTTTGTCTTCAGGCAGGGTTCCTCTGAGGGGAACATAGTTGGAAGCATGGTTCGATCTGAACACGGTCTTACAATCCAAGGATTCTATGAGCCAGTACAGCTCTTTGAGAGTTTCTTCTGGGGCCAGGAGGTGGAATTGACCTTTCTGGTATTCGGTATAGAGGTCTGTCCCTTCCACCAGCATCAAGGTGAGGGCTCCCACATAATCTGGGCCAACACAGGTCAGAAGAGATGCTGTCTCTCTTGCGTGAGGTTCAGATGCCTCCGGCCCTCCCAGGCCGAGTATGATGGTCACTGACAACGGGATGTCTGCTCTTACCACCTTGCATGCTGCTTCCTGCATTTCATTCCTGGTAACTCCCTTCTGCACTTTTTCAAGGAGTGGTTCAAGCCCTGTCTCAACTCCCAGATAGATGATTCCCAATCCATGGTCTCGAAGCGTCTGCAACTCCTCAAGAGACTTTTGAAGAAGGTTCTGAGGGCAGGCATACACTCCAACTCGATCCAGATAGGGGAATTCCCCGTAGAGATAATCAAGGGTCTCCAGAAGCTGACTGGTCTTTATCACCAGTGCGTCACCATCTGCCAGGAAAATGCGCCTGACGTTCCTGTAGTATGGCTTCACTACAGTGACATCTTCCTTCAAGTGCGCCAGAGGATTGATCCTGAATTTCTTATTCTTGTAGGAACCACAGAACGTACACGTATTGTTTGAGCACCCCACAGTGGCCTGCAAAATGAGACTTCTGGCTTCTGAAGGCGGTCTCCACATGGAACCCTCATAGATGGGGAACATACTGGCTGTATAGAATCATCCTTTATAGAGGTTACTCTGTAAGAAAGTCAGGAATATGAAAGGAAACGCATTTATACCTCAAGAGACATGTTCCACCATGTACAAAGGAACCAAGGTCAGCCTGCAATCACTGGAAAGGAAACACCTCCAGAAGTGTGTGGAATGGCTCAATGATCCAGAGATTACAGAGACACTCTCCATGTCAGAACCTGTCAGCATGGAGTCTGAGCAGAGATGGTATGACAGCTACCTCAAGGATGATCATTCAAAAATCCTGGCCATAGAAACCGTGAAAGGCGAATTCATCGGGAATATTGGACTGCACAATATTGATCTCCACAACAGAAAGGCTGAATTGGGCATCTTCATTGGAGATAAGGAATACTGGGGAAAGGGGTATGGGACAGAAGCAGTTCTTCTGGGATTGAAATTCGCATTTGAAGCATTGAACCTCAACAAGGTCTACTTGCGAACATTCGTCAGTAATAAAAGGGCCCAAAGGTGCTACGAAAAGGCTGGGTTCAAGAAAGAAGGTATTCTGAGGCAGGACATGTTCAAGAACGGCAATTACGTGGATTGCATCGTGTACTCAGTCTTGATCGAGGAGTATTTCCGGAGCATAGCTACTGGTTGAGGGCAGCTATTCTCTTGAGAGCATTCAACTTGTCTTTCTTACCAAGGGTTGCTTCCTGGACTACCTGCTTGAGGATTTCCGTGACCTCATCCATAGCCTTCCTTTCCACAGGGAAGGGGACACCATCTTTCCCCCCAAATGAAAAGGAAAATTTCACCGGGTCCTTGTACGAGGGAGATTCACCAAAGGTAAATTCAGACACCAGAGCCAATCCGCGAATGGTTTTTGGACCCATTCCCTTGATGGCAACAAGGGTTTCGAATGTTTCAGGCTGGGTCTCATATGCCTTCCTGAGAGCATTCCAGTTTATGGACTTGGGCATGACATAACTCTTGATGCCCACGTAATGGTCCAGGGTCTCCTGATTCTCATGGGCATAACGTCTGATTCTCATGGGATTTTCCTTTGCCACGTCCAGGGAAACCTTCCTGCATTCTCTGCTTTCCTTGGCTGTCAGATCCATAACTGTGTAGGCTTTTTCTCCTGTTATGCCTTTGTGGGGCTCTTCAATAAACTGAGACGGGTTAGACCATTGATAGCGGCGGGCGTACTTGGTGGAAGGGTTCATGCCCTGCTGGACCACGGTCCAGGATCCTGATTCAGAAAAGAAGAGAGATTGATGGTAAAGCTGGTGACCATCCTGCACCAGACAGTTGTCAACCTTTGCTGTCATTTTGGACGCATGCACTAAAGAGTTGATTCTCTTGGAGGACAGGTTCATTTCCTCTCCTTTCTTGGCGATTTCCTGGGGGATTTTCCGAGACGTCTTCCCCTTGCCTCCTACAACATTAACTCCCGGAATGTCCACCGATTTCAAAACACCGCATAAGACCGTTGTTGTCCCGGAACTGTGCCAGTCATATCCGAGGAGACAGCACAAACTCTGAAACCACACAGGATCTGCAATTTTCTGCAAGATCCACTCTGCTTCGTACTCCTCACTGAGAATGGCGAATATCTGGCTGGCGAGTGCCTTCATCCGGACGGTGAGCCATGAGGGCGCTTTCCCATGGTGTAAAGGTAGATCAGTTGTAGATCTCATATCATCCTCCATACGAGGTAAAATATTTATCAAAGGCTGTGACTATTTGCTCGTCAACATACATTTTTCCATTGACTGGATGGGTTTTCAAATATGAAATGATTTCTGTGATTTTCAGGATGCTGTAAAGAGTAAATCCTCTCTCCTGGAGGAACTGAGACACCGATTCCCCACTCTCGTCTTTTTCCTGCCTGTCGACAGCAATGAGAATGCCCTTCGGAGTCAGGTTCTTCCTGAACTTCGTTAGTTTCTCCCAGTTCTCCAGTTTTGTTTCCCCCGTGGTTATGACATCATCAACAATGAGGACGGAATCGCCATCTCTGAGGTCTCCCACAATTGCTTTCTCTGCCAAGTCACCATAGGCTTTCTCCTGTTTCCGGTCATATCCCCATCTCTTATTGACATTATGGGTAACGTACAGGTAGCTGGCAACCAGGGCGGCCAGAGGTATCCCTTTGTAGGCAGGTCCGTGGAGATAGTCAAAGTCACAGTTCAATCCTGAAATCTCTTCCACGTAACACTGTGCTGTTCTGGCGGCAAATGCACCCGTATTGAGTGCTCTTCCCATGTTAATGAAATATGGAGATATACGTCCGCTCTTGAGCTTGAAGGTTCCGAATTCCAGAGCCTGTGATTCCACCAGGACTGTGATCAATTCCTTCCTATGCGGTTCGATACAATCACCTCATGAGAATTCAATTGAAAGAATATATAACTTTTGGTTTCTCAGTGCCCCGTGGTAGCAGAGTAAACCTATTCTTTTCGGAGCTTGGCCGATTTCGACAGTATATCTGCTGTTATAACTCAACCAAAGGCCGAGGATGCAGGCAAAGGTTTTTAAACCAGTATGAAAGATGATACCATATGTCCGGGATAGGCTAGTTCGGTCCAGACTGTAGGACTGTGGATCCTACGACCCCGGTTCAAATCCGGGTCCCGGACCTTTGTACTTGTCCGAAATCTCACTGTTTCTCAATGGTCAAAGACATTCAGTGTTTGTGTCTACAGGCACTTGGGCTTTTACGTAAAGATCTTCTCATGATACAGGACAGTGGACAAAGCAGATCAAGGCAATGACAATGACTTGACTGACGCTGTAAAACACTCACATAACTTACGGCAAATGATCCTAGTAGACTTGAAATGACTTTTCTTGTCCTATGCCTACTTGATATTCTTCGTAATCAAAGCATGGTAGACAGTAACCAAAATCACAGACGCCACTTGCTTCTTTTGAGCCGCGCAAGCTTTATAAATCGTCGATTCTGGGGACTTCATGGTTCAACGACACAACAGATCCCAGAAAAGAGAGGTGGCCTAATGTGTACCAATACAGATTTGTGAAAATTGAGTTAGGAGGGTTCTGGATATCCGCCAGAAAACCGAAGACAGACTACCACCAATTGATTGAGGAACATGCAAGAGAAGGGTGGAGATTAGTCCAGATATTTGCTCCATCAGTTTCAGTCATGAGTGGTGGTACTCCTGAATATTTTGAACTCATCTTCGAAAGAAAAATGGATAGTTCATGGTAGCCTGTGAACTCTTCTTGTCTGCCACCAATAGACATTCTCTTAAACAGAATTGCCCAGATTGCAGGTGAATCCTGGAATAGACCGTGATACAAAGATTTATAAGATTCCGGGTGAAGAGAGCCTGAACTGATAATCTCCGTCACTGCAGCCCAAGAACCGCTCTCCAATCACTCAAATGGAGAAAACGGAGAACCCTGCTCCGTAGACGCAAGGAAAGAGCTCCCCGAAAGGAGGAAAGAAAATGAAGATACTCTCAAACCGATTCAGTCTCATCTTGTACTGTGCCTTGTTCAATCTTCTTTTTGAATATTCTGCCAGAGGGATCACACAGTTTTTCACCAGGCCCCTCTTCATTTTAGCTTTATTTGGGATTTACCTTACCTATTTTGCCATGCTTGAGGACCTTATGGTACGGTTCAGACTCAGGAACTACCAGATTTTCCTATGTGGCTTTCTGTACGGACTCTTTCCCATAGCTTTTCTCACAGGCAACCTGTTCAACCCCAGAGTATATTCGGGAATCATGATGGCCGGGGTAAACACTGGCACCTTACTCATAGTGGGGATTCTCGCTTGGGGAGTCGTACAGGGAATGGTGACACTTTATCTGGCCAACCGTCTTGAATCTCGGAATTGGAATCATCCTCTAATGGGAAAGGTGGGCTGGGTCTCTGTTGTAGCATATCAAGTAGCTGTGATGATCTACGCTCATCAGAACCCTGTTACCCCCCGGGGAACAGCAACAGGGTATCTCTCCTTCATCATACTTGTCATTGTCGCTGCTCTCCTGTTTATCAGGAGTCTGAAGATACCTCGGCCTTCTCCAGGACCTTTTCAGCCAACAAAGATCATGGATTTTCTGGCGTTTGGTTCAGTCGCCATCTTTCTTATTCTGGGCACTTTTTTCATTTCTGGGGAGACAGTGGTCACATCTCAACCCCTCAACTTGCTGGCTGTCACTCTTGAAAACATCTGGGTGATCTTCTGTGGAATGATCTTCTTTATCTATCGATTGCTGAAGAAGTCTGATGTGGTAGTGTGAAGTCACACAGAACCATCTGCAGGCCAATCAAAAGAATAGATAGGGCACTATCAGTAGTTGAATCCACCAGGACCGGTACGGGGGATAAGAATTATAAACACGTACTTCAGATATGAAAGAATGGAATGTGGAACCAAATCCTCGGCTGTGGCAACCATTCTCTTCGTGGGACTGATCTGAGAAAAATCAACCCTCCTGGTGCTACTCATGATAACGAAACCCCTTTTCCTTGTGGCCTTTCTCTTTGTGGCCGGTACTTCCCTCACCGGGCAGTGCGGGTTCAGCCCTGCCTGGGAGAAAGAGATTAACCACGAGAGCGTGCAGGTGACGGACCTGGATGGCGACGGATATTCTGAAATTCTGTTTTTTACCTTTGTCAGCAAGGGAGAAAAGGACTATCTCCTTACAGCTTTGAACATATTTGGGGAAATCATCTGGCAAACGTGGGTAGATGAAGAGTCTGATGCCCTCTATTTTGAGGATGTGGATAATGATGGATTGAAAGAGATCTTTTTTACCCAGGATATCGGTTCCTATAATCAGGAACCTGGAATAAGGAGAATGAGAATTACCTGCATCGACAATACTGGCAATCTTTTATGGAGCCACGAGTTCTGTATACACCTAGGGCCCAACGAGCTATTCAGAAGGTATGAATACTTCTTTTCAGACATAACCCACGATGGGTACAAGGAAATACTAGTAGCAAACTACATACTTGACAGAAAGGGATTTACCGTCCATGAATATGAAGAAGATTTCGCAGTTGTGAATGTCCTGGATATTGATGAAGATGGCCAGGAGGAATTGATTCTCAAGAAGAGTTCTCATGATTTCATTAGGACGCTCTCCGGGTACAGCTTCATTTACAAGATCATTGAATATGATGGAACTCCAATCTGGGAAAAGGAATTTCTGGAGCCTTCATTCCTGCAAGTGCTAGATGTCAATGGAGAGGAGAGACTCTTCCTTCTGCAGCTGGACAATGTATCCGAGATGACGCTTGAAGACACCGTGAAATGGAGTGTATCCTTTGATGCGAATCCTGGTGGATTGCTGGTGGAACCAAAGATTTTTGTTTGCGATTTAAACTGCGATTCTCGTATGGAATACGTCATCATAGCCATGGACAGCCCAAGAGAGTATGGGAAAAGCCATGTCTATGTCTATGATGATCAATTCAACCGACTCTGGGACTACGAGGGCCCTGTATTCTGGGCAGATGTATGTGATCTTGATCAGGACAACCATTACGAGGTTCTAACATGGAGCGAGTTCTATGACCGTCCTCCTTTCTACAGAGTGTTTGATGATAAGGGAGACGAGATATGGAACATTGTTTTCGAGACTTCTGCTTCAGGGCCCGATATCATTGATATCGATGCAGATGGAGACAGTGAAGTTGTCTTCCACGTTACCCCTCCCCAAGAAGGAAAAGAGTCGGATGATCTCTCTCGAAGAAGAAGCCATTGAAAGACTGAAAAGTCTGAGCCTGGATGTCAGAGATGCATGGTCAGAGTATCTGTACGTATTCAATAGCGAAGGAATTCTTGAAGCTCAGTTTGAGGTTCCTGGTTCCTCCACAACGAGCTTCGCCGACTTTGATAGTGATGGTGATCTGGATTTACTGTGTTACTCAGACTTCTTCGGGAGGAAAATGGTGTTGTGTGCTAATACGACATGCCACGGTGTCCTGGATGAGATGTGCACGGAGGAAAAGACGCTTAGGAACGTTGATCTGGGAGAAAAATGGTTCAAAAGAAATGCATACATCCACGCACGACTGTGGTTTGAGTATGAGAACCTCAAGCACATTCTCGATAATACCTATCTCCTGTATACGCGGTACAGGACAGAATTTTCCATCCTTCTCGTGATAGGAGCTCTCTGTTGCTTTGGAGGAGCTTTCCTGGTGATACGTGTCCTGAGGAAGAACGAATCTGAATGGGAGGTGCAGTGGGGAGTGAAGAAAACAATTCTCTATATTGTCTTCTCAGTGATGGTACCCCCAGTAGCACTGGTCTTTTTCATATACAAGATCATAAAATCCCCTCCAGACTACAGGAAGATTCTGGGGTTTGTGATGCCCACCAGAACCCAGACTCTCATTTCAGGAATTGCAGGTACTCTCCTTTTCCTAGGTAGCTGGGTCGCGCTCATACTCCTTGCACTGTACCGGGTCCCGCTGCCAAGCAGCTCAGAAAATGAGTACCTTGTAGAAAACTACCTTGTGGTGGCGATTTTTCTCTGGCTTGTGACTGCCCCCATTGTAGAAGAAATTGTATTCTCAGGTTATATGTATCCTATGTTGAGAAAAAAGTGGGGAGTGAGACCCGGTATCCTACTGACCTCCCTTCTATTTTCACTGATGCACTTGAATCCCGCTATAATCCCTGTATGCTTTCTGGGAACAGTGCCGAAAGTATACGCTTACGAAAGGACTCATTGTATTTATATTCCAATGATAATTCATTTCTTCTACAATTTCATCGTTCTGATTTTAACTTCGCTCTTATGAGTGTGTGGTTGTTCCGGATTTTACTCGGTTTGAGTAGGTGGATGATGTGATGTAAGAGAGACAGCTCCCATACCATGAACCAGTATGGAGAGACTGACATACTGATTGTGACAATCATCATGTCGCACTCCCGTGGCGATCACTTCCTCTACTTCTATCGAGTTGGGACTGTTGACTTCTGGACGTGCAAACACACCAGTACGAAAAGAATCTCAATGAATGGGAAATAGGATTCTCTTGGAATTCCGGACATATCCAGGAAGAATCCAATAGAAAAGCAAAATTCATAAAGACAGAAAACGCACCATTGTCATGAGAAAGAGCTTGAGTATACCCGTTGTCTTTTACACGTCTATGCTTCTGGTGATGACAGTTGCGATTGCGTACAAAGGGCTGACATTTTTGACAATGTTTACATTTCTGGTTTTGCTTCTAAATGTCATAATGTATTTCTACGCGGTATTGTTTGTGGAGAAGTATCACCAATTGGGCGAGAGACTCTTCACTCAACGGTTCGGTGTGAAGCCAGACAAGTCTGAGAAGATCCAGAGACGTCTGAGTAAGGTTGATCGATTGGAGGCAGAAGCATCCAGCAGAGCAGTATGGATGAAATTCTGGCTGGAAGGAGAAGTCTACAAAGGAATTGTCGATCTTCAGAAGAAGGTTTTGTACATGACATCCCCTATGTTTCTCCCTGCTTATGCTGGAGTTTCCATACCTGTATGGAAGGAGACTACCGAAACGCATAGGGACGGAATGCCCAAAAAGGTGGGATTCTATAATAGCACGGAATTACCTCACCGAGAGGATTACTTGGACAAAAAGGGCAATCTGACAAAGGACAGCTGGAGAAGACGTGAAGGAGTTGAAGAGTACTGGAACCCAAAAAACAGATCTATGAAAAGCTGGCATACTAGAATCCACAGAGGCCAATACCTTGCGGAAAAGCTACCTTGTGATGGCGATTTCTCTGTGGCTTGCGACTGATCTCATTGTTGAAGAAAAAGTGTTTCCAGGTAATCCTAGGAGGATCGTTGCAGCAAATCTGAGGAGATGCTGCAGCGAACCAATTCAGATAGGCGGGCGGGGAAAACCTGAGGGCACCACCACATACAACGGCCACTTCGTCAAAGCGCCTTTGGGAAGTTCTCCATTTCTCACTCTTTCTAGAAGTGTTGAATGCGACAGTTCTGATACCAGGGGGTTTTCCACCAGTCTAATGCTCATGTCTCCTCGAGAGAGTGCTTCATAAACTACCTCTCCGCCCGGACAGAGAGACAGAATCTTTTCTATTTTCTGAGAAGACCTTTTCTCCCCTGCAGGAATTACCATTTCCCACCTGCCATCTGCAGCCTTGATCACGACGGCACCTTTGATCCCTGATTTCTGAGAAAGGCATTCCACCAGTAACCGCGGGTTTCTTATCTTCATCTCCCCCAGATCAAAATATGAACCCACCAAGACGTTGAGATTCCCGCCCACTTCAGGAGATAGAATGACCTCTCTCTTCACCATGAACCCATCCCGCAAGATCTCACCGCCGATCACCGGCAGTCCGTGCTGATCCTGTATACACACCACATCTCCTGTATCGATATTAATCACGGGCTCACCGTTGTGCATTCTGGAAACTAGAAGTCTCCCTTCTTCAAGCTCTGTCCGTGAAATGAGGGCTCTTTCCCCTCTATGCTCTACAACTGGAATAGTGAGAGGAAAAACATGCATACGCCCCCAGTCTCCTTCAAGGTTGGCTGCGAAGGGACCCACCTCGCTCCCCACATATAGATTGGTTACCTTTTCCTCTCCTTTTTCCCAGTTAAGAAACTGGCGAATAACGTCCCATTCTTTCTCAGTCATGGCAGTTACGCTGAAGATTAAAGTGGCATCAGAGAGTACCTGGGAAAGCTCTCCTCGTAACTCGAGAGCTGCAGCCTCAACCCCCTGTGTTTCAATCCTTTTCCTGAGCTGTTCACCCTCTACAGTGGCGACAGGTTCTCGTAATGATTTTTCCAGGCCAAGACGCAACCTTCCGGGATCTGCCCATCCCAGAACGGTCAAGAACGGTGCAGAAACCACTGATATTCTGTCCATGTTCAGGAGCGCGGCCAGGACCTCAATTGAGCGCGAATCCTTGTACTCAGATATGAGATACGAATTTGGATTAATGATGGACAAGACCAGCCGCTGAGAAAACTCAGCAGAATACAACTTAACCACCTTCCTGCCATGTCCGTAGAATAACCCATCATCGCTCCCGCGGGAGGGTACAAAGACCACAGCTTCAGACCGATTTGAAAGACCACTCTTCTGGAAGATGGCCTGCATTCCTGGGGCCCATAGAAGAGACACCAGCTCTTTTGACATGTAAAACCATTTCACATCTTTGATACTCCCACCTGATGTTCCCGACGTGTGACAGAACACTAGAACAGAATCTTCATGAGACTTCGTGGAGGAGTCAACATTTACAGAAAAGGATCTGGGATCTGTTTTCTCTGTATCAATCTTTGATAGACTCTCCTCTGGCAACCCTGATTGTTTGAGGGCGACATCCTCATACTCGCCTCTATCAGAAATAGAAAGCCATGATTTCCAGTTCCTCAGAGGGATATCCCCAAACTGGGAAGAGAATACCTCCTGCATGTCAGGGTCAAAATCATAATATGCCATTGGATTTCCCCAATCTTACTCGTCCTTGAGCTGAAAGAGTTTTCTTTTCTCTTCAAGATCCTCAAGGTATTTCTTGAATTCTTCCACGTGTCTGCATTTCTTCCGGGTTCTGAAACTGATACAATCACATGCATATTCCTGCGTGTCTTTGTTATAGGAAAGGTTGTAAAAGTACCTGGCAAAGATCATATGCCGGGTCTCCTTCAGATCCTCGATCATCATAGAGAGTTATTCCTCTATAATAAAATCCTTTCCATACGTGTTGGCATCTGCACCCCCCATGCTGCTCCTGCCTGGATATGATGTGTTCGATCTGCGGTGGTTAATTCAGATTCTACATAACAATCAGGGGCCTCCCAGTAGGCTACACTCCAAATCAGCCAGTAGATAGCTTTAAGTAATTCCGATACACTCTGTAGTTGTGATCTGTGATGCCGGTTCCAGTATCCCTGTCGGATTGGAAACCAGGCACGCATTTCAGTTTGTTTGTGCATAAAACCTGAGAACCTGTCTCCTCTTGAATGTGGCCCACGACTTTCCAAGGTTAGAAAGGCCTGTTGAATGTCCTGAAAGGACAGGAACCTTCACCTAAAAGGGGATGTAATGATACACACTGAGAGAATCCAGTATCTGAACACGAATCAGACAAAGCCCAGAGACTATGTCATGTACTGGATGCAATCATCCCACCGCACAGAATATAATCATGCCCTAGAATATGCCATTATCCGGGCAAATGAACTTCATGTCCCTGTGGTAGTCTTCTTCTGCCTGACTGATGAGCAACAGACTGAAGAAAGACATTATCGGTTCATGCTGGAGGGATTGAAAGAGGTGAAGACCTCACTGGAAGAGCGGAACGTCCAGTTTGTTCTCCAGTCTGGTTCTCCACCCGTCACAGTGCCCAGGTTCGCTGGTAATGCCTGCCTCGTGGTGGTAGATAGAGGATACTTGAGAAAAGAGCGGGAATGGCAGACCTCTGTTGCTTCTCATGTCTCATGTCCTGTGATCCAGGTGGAGACAAATGTTGTAGTCCCGGTGGAAGTGGCCTCACCCAAGGAAGAGTACTCTGCAGCCACTTTTCGTCCAAAAATCGAACGAATGAAGGAATACTACCTTGTTCCCCTGGAAGGTACATATCCTGAAGCGAGTTCAATGACCATGAAATTCGATTCCCTGCAAGTGGACACTCCCAGTGACATGGAAGCTGTTCTTCGTGGCCTGAACATAGGGAGGACAGTACAGACATCGAAATTCAAAGGAGGAACTGAATCCGCTAAGTTACTTCTCCAGAGGTTCATAAGGGAGAAAATTGACCTCTATCTTGAGCTCCGGAATGACCCCACAGAAGATTATCTTTCAAATCTAAGCCCTTATCTCCATTTTGGACAGATTTCGCCGGTATATATTGCATTGAAAGTCTCAAGAGAAGATGGCCCTGGAAAAGATGCCTATCTGGAACAATTACTGGTAAGAAGAGAATTGAGCATGAATTTTGTCTTTTACAATAGCCAGTACGACCAGGTTGAAGGGTTACCTCAATGGGCTAGGAAAACGTTGAAGGAGCATGAAAAAGACCCCAGAGAATATCTGTATACGCCCGAAGAACTGGAAGCTGCTGAAACCCACGATCCCTACTGGAATGCTGCCCAGAACCAGATGGTCAAAACTGGAAAGATGCACGGCTACATGCGCATGTACTGGGGAAAGAAAATCCTGGAATGGAGCCCAACACCTGAAACTGCGTACCGGACTGCTCTCATGCTGAATGACAGATACGAACTTGATGGCAGAGATCCCAATGGGTACACCGGGGTGGCCTGGTGTTTTGGGAAACACGACAGACCCTGGAAGGAACGACCCATTTTTGGCACGGTGAGGTTCATGACTGCTCAAGGGCTGAGAAGGAAGTTCGATGTTGATGCCTATGTGAGAATGGCAACGACCTCAGGATGACTCAGCACGACTTATCAGGATGTTTGTACCAACCATGCTACTTCCTAATCTTCAAGACACGCAATGTCCTTCACCTCCTAGAAAGATAGAAACCCTTAAATAATCGTAAATAGTATCCTTTCTGATTAGCCCTCACATCCAAGGGCAGCAAAGGAGGTATAAGAAATGAACCATTCCAAGAGAGTAGAGGGAATTCTACTCGTACTCGGTCTGATACTACTTCAGTGCTCTTCTGTTAGAGGTTCTGCTGAGTTTGCCCTGACTGCTGACCTGGAGGACCAGTGGGAACCAGCAATCTATGGTAACACGGTGGTCTGGACTGATGAACGAGATGGTAACTATAATATCTATGGGTACGACCTTTCGACAAGAGAGGAATTCCAGATTACAACCAATTTGGAGGACCAGTGGGAACCAGCAATCTATGCTAACACAGTGGTCTGGACTGATGAACGAGATGGTAACTATAATATCTATGGGTACGATCTTTCGACAAGAGAGGAATTCCAGATTACAACCAATTCAAAGGACCAGTGGGAACCAGCAATCTATGGTAACACGGTGGTCTGGACTGATGAACGAGATGGTAACTATAATATCTATGGGTACGACCTTTCGAGAAGAGAGGAATTCCGGATTACAGCTGATGCCGGAAGCCAGTGGGAACCAGCCATGTACCAGGAGTGGGTAGTCTGGACTGATAGCAGACATGGAAACTACGATGTCTACCTGTACAATCTGGTCACCAAAGAAGAAACCCAGCTCACCTCCGGCCAGGAAGACCAATACAGCCCTGCGATTCATGGCGAAATAGTAGTCTACACGGACTATACTGGATCAAGTGAGGACATCATTGCGTACAACTATGTGACAAAGAGTGCGACTACTGTAGCTTCTGGCCCGAGTGCACAGTGGTATCCTGCAGTATACAGAACCACAGTGGCATGGACACAGGAAAAGGTGGATTCCCGGACTGGAAACCTCAACACTGATGTCTACCTGTACAGTCTGGTCACATCGCAGGAGACGCGGATTACGTCAGATCCTGCTGACCAGTGGGCACCTGTTATCTACGGGGACTATATCGTATGGACAGACAACAGAGATGACAACCTGAACATCTATGGAGTTGACCTGTCTTCTGAAGGAACACCAGAGCCTGAGCCAGCCCAGAAGGACAGCACCTGCCTGGGAACTGGATTCTTAGCTCTTGCCGTGACTCTCGTGATTGTCTTGAAATGGTGGTCTCAACAGAGCAAGCCCTGACACTCCTCACTGCTTTTCTTGTGGATCAATACTGGGATCAGCACGAAATTTGCACAATGTATTTAAGGTTGGAGTATAATCCAGTTATAATGTATCCCCCGTGCCTCATAGTTGTGGAGAATCTCTTGTACGATCTCAGAATACGAGTAGCTCATGCCCTCAGACATGCAGGGCTGACGCAGACAGAAATTTCCCGTGCTCTCCACGTTTCACAAGCAATGGTATCAAAGTACCTTTCTCAGAGCGTTGAATTTGCTCCTGAACGGGATGAAGTATCACAGGAGATTGCCCGCATGATGGCCCAGGGCAAAGAGGAAAAGGACATCCTTCTGTATCTCTGTCAAACCTGCTTCAGATGGCGGGAAGGAGGGTCAACATGCAGTCTTCACAGCCTGCCGGGATGTACCGTATGTTATCAACTTCGAAGCCCTGAAATACTGGACGAGAAACAGAGTGTAATTGAGAATGTGAGAGAAGCACTCTCGATTCTGGAATCATGCTCGGCTGTGATAGATCTCATGCCACAGGTGCACATGAACATTGCAATGAGCCTGGAAAACGCTAGGAATCCCATGGAAGTAGCTGCTTTTCCTGGACGGCTTGCCCCTGTACACGGGGTGATCACAGCAGTATCAGATCCCGAATTTGGCGCATCTCACCACCTGGCCTCTCTTCTACTGAGAACAGGAAAAAGAGCAGTAATCAACATCAAGTACACTGATACGCTGATATCTGTTCTCAAGAAGTTGGAAATCTCATTCTCGTATTCAGTGAATGAGTGCAGGGATGTTCTCATTGACAAAGGCGGGTTTGGAATTGAGCCCTGTGCCTACATATTCGGAAAAGATGCAGTGAGTGCTGCTTTCACTCTTCTGGAGATTTCTCAATCTGTTGAATAATCGTAGTCAGCCGGGTAACCAGTAATTGTGTCTCTTCAGTGGGCATTTCATCACAGGGGCGGTGCTTGAACACCTTCCGCATGAGGAGCGGTATCTCAATCTGAACCCCCTTGTCTCTGGGTAAGTTGACAATATTCTTGGGGTTCTTTGCAGAAAGGTTTCTGCAGATTCCCCCTTCTTCGATGGAGTCCACCACATCGAAATCTTCTCTGAGGGACTGCACTATGCGTCTCCTCAATTCGTGATTCAGACCTCCCACACAGATGACATTACGCTTTATGACGTGGCCATGGATGGAGATTGCTGTGGAGATATGCCCGAGGAAATGTGCGAGCTTCTCTGAATCCTTGGGACTGATCTTGTTTGAAGAGATGTGAAATTTCCAGTCTCGTTTCTGAGTCCGGGGAGAGATCACATATAATGACGAATTGCTGTTCTGTGCAATGCACACGGCGATCTGCTCTGTACCTCGCTCGATATTTCCCCCATGGATGGCCATAACTCCTACTTTTCCCTGAAGGATACTGTATTCGATGACATCCTGATGGGTCAGAAGCTTCGCCAGTTTCATCGGCGTCCCTATGCTGAATTCTTTTTAAAGGTTTACGGTTCTCACCTTCTGCGGACACAGGTACCGCATGGGACGCAGAAGATTAAACAGAAAGAGGATATTACGTAAGATACTGTTCTCTAATCTTTGAAATGGTATGAGTATGAAAGATGACACTGAAAAGTTCCTTGTACAGTGGAGGTTTCTCTTCCAGCAAAAAGCCACAAAGGTCATGGTATGTGGTACCATCATTTCTGGTGAGAGCAGTCTCAACGAGAGCACGAACCTCTGTGGGCGTCTCCTCTGACAGAAAGGAAGTGTGCTCTTTCAGATCTGTGAGTGTTGCTTCAAGGAGTGAAAGGTGATGAGCTGCAGACAGGAGCAGCAGGCCACCATTGTTGGAAGCCAGGAGAGCTATGGCCTGCCTTCTCAGAGATAAGGAGCCCAGATCAGAGGAAGAGGTTTTCCACGTGTCACGTATTCTTCCTGCTACATCATCCACCCATTGAAGGTGTGATCTCTCTTCTGGGGTAATATTTGGGGGGTTGGAGTCTGTGCAGGTTCCCACCCCGGAAATACACTCCATCCTGGTGGACAGACAAGTGCAGATTGTTGCACCTTCTACAATCCGTGAGAGCAATTCCCCTGTCCTGGAAATGTCCTCCTCGTTCTCAGCACGCCTGATAATAGTCTTTCCCGTAATTGAAAGGAGTATCTCTTTTTGTCCAAATTCAATGCGAGCAATGCCTAGCTGCCTGGAGCACCGCACTGCCTCCGTCCAGACAGGAAGAATGTCACACACCACAGGGTCGAGGTATCCATACTCAACTTCGCGGTGAGCCAGGTACAGTTCGGCCATCACCATACCTGATTGCGTGGTGCAGGGCTCAATGAGGGCAGCAGGTTTCACTTGAGTGATCTTCGGCTGCACGGCCTGAACGAGGGTCTCCATAGCCACTGTATCCAGTGGATATCCCTGCTCCATCCACAAACACTTTCTCAGGGAGTCCCCTCTGAAAATCACATTTCGCAAAAAGGTAGAACAGCTTGCATATGCGCAAATCCCACAGTTTTTCTGGGGCATTGCCTGATATGCGCTGCAGAGGTCCACGGTATCACCCTGCAAGAGTCCTGGAAACCTCTCTCACGATGTCAACCATCAGCTCCACTTCCTGCACTGTGTTATAGCAGTGGTAGGACGCTCTGACTGTCCCCGGAATACAGAGCTTCTTCATTATGGGAAGGGCACAATGATGGCCTGAACGAACCATGATCCCATGGGTGTCCAGTATGGACGCCACATCATGAGAGTTCATGCCCTCGACTGTAAAGGAAATGACTCCTGCATGAGTCTCCAGTTCACGAGAACCGTACCATGTCACATGAGGGATACTAGAGAACTCATCCACAGTCAGTCTGGTGAGCAGGGCCTCCTGTTTCTGTACGTGAGAAATACCGATTTTTCGAATGTAGTCCAAAGCAGCGCCCAACCCGATAGCTCCTGCAATGTTTGGAGTTCCTGGTTCAAACCCGTGAGGAACATCTGCCAGCTGATAGCCTGACAGAGAAACGTCCTTGACTGCTCCTCCTCCCAGAAAACAGGGTTCCATCTGGTTCTGAACACGTTCTTTCATGAAGAGCACTCCAATGCCTGTCGGGCCCATGGGGCCCTTGTGGCCTGAAAACGCAAGAAAGTCACAGCCCAACTTTCTCACATCCAAAGGGACGTGTCCTGCAGCCTGAGCTGCATCCACACAAAATAGCGCCCCTTCCTTTCTGGCCGCTGCACCAATCTCCTGCACAGGGAGGACAGTACCCATCGCATTGGATATCATGCTGCAGGTAACCAGGTGAGCTCCCTGGATTTTCTCCATCTGTTCTCCGTCCAGGACACCTGGAGGTACAGCTTCCAGAACTTTCATGGTAACGCCTCGATTTTGCAGCCTGAGAAAAGGAAGAAAATTAGAATGGTGCTCCAGTTCTGTGGTCACCACTATGTCGCCGGGGTCAAAAGTCAGCCCCAGAGCCACGCAGTTCAGGGCCTCTGTGGTGTTCCCCACAAAGACCACCTCCTCAGGAGACGCATTGATGAAGTGAGCCACCTTCTCGCGTGCCTCATGAAAGGCCCGGGAAGCTTCTTCTGACAGGGAATGAACACCCCTGTGCACATTCCCTTTGTATTCCATGTAGTATCGGACAACAGCCTCCACCACTGGGGCAGGAGTCAGACTTGTAGCTGCATTGTCCAAATACGCTACCTTTCGGGTCAATGGAATATCGGCTCTCACTTCATCGGGGATCCTCATTTCATCAACTCAAACATTGCATCGATAGCCTTTTTTGCTTTCCGAGCCACATCTGGATCAACAGCGACCACATTCTCGCCTGGCTTTTCTCTGAGGACTCTTTCCAGACGTTCCACAGTCGTCATCTTCATGTTGGGACAAACCGTGTAGGTAGAAAGAGCGTGAACAATCTTCCCCGCACATTGGTTCCGGATCTTATACAGCATTCCATTCTCAGTGCCAATAATGAATTCTTGATAATCGGAATTCTTCACGTAATTGAGAATTCCTTCTGTTCCTCCAACGTAATCTGCCAAGTCAATTACTTCAGGTCTACACTCAGGATGGACAGCCACCTTGGCCAGTGGATGCCTCTCTTTCATCAGAAGAACATCTTCAGCCACAAGCTGGTGGTGAGTAGGACAGTTACCACCTTCTGGAACAATCACTATCTCCTTGTCTGTGAACCGTCTGACGTAGCTGCCCAGATTCCTGTCTGGAGTAAACAGTATCGTGTCTGTGTCCAGGTGGGAAACGATGGAGACGGCATTGGCCGACGTGCAGATGGTGTCCGAGACTGCTTTCACTGCTGCCATTGTGTTAACGTATGCCACCACTGCCGCATCAGGATACAGGCTCTTGGCCTGGATGATGTCCTCTGAAGTAACCTGATGGGCCATGGGACATTGACTCAAAGGGTCTGGCATGAAGACCCGCTTCTCAGGGTTCAAGATGGCTGCAGTCTCTGCCATGAAGTCGACTCCGCAGAAAACGATATCCTTACATTCAACATCACGGGCAATCTGACAGAGTCTCAACGAATCACCTGTATAATCAGCTCTATCTTGAACTTCGGGTCTCTGGTAGTTGTGAGCCAGGATTATGGTATCCATGATATAACACCGTTATACTTATATATAAGCATTTCCGAATTAGAGATATGAAGCCTCCCTGTGAACTGGCAGTGAAGGAGCTTCTCCCATCCTTACGAGCTGCTATCGTCAGAGAACTGTCTGAGACCTATCACATGAAACAGACAGATATTGCAGAAGCTGTGGGGATCACGCAGGCCTCTGTGAGTCAGTATCTGCACGTGGAGAGAGCGAAAGAAGACAGATTTACAGTAATAGAAGGATTTGATGAAGCAGTAAAAGGGATTGCAGAAAAGATAGCTATGAATCACATGCCCAGGGCTGCCGTTCTTCATTCAGTGTGCAGGTTGTGTACAAAGATGCGTGAGTCTGAGGCCTTCTGTCAGATCCATCAAGACATGGTGACGCTTGAGGGCTGTGATATCTGCAAGCCCGCAGAATTCAAGGAAGAATGAGCGTAGATACGACTGTTTTGCCAGGGAAAAGTTATGGTCAGTGAAAGATGCTGTGGATTTTCTCGGCTTTTTTCTTGCCAACACCTTCTACTCGCCGCAGCTGCTTTTCTGTAGCATGTGCCACTGCCGCAATTGTACCAAAGTGATCCAGTAAATTCTCCGCCAGGACATCGCCAATGGAGGGGATTGATGCCAGTACATACCGTCTGAGATCCATTTCCGGTAACGAGGGGGAGCAGTGTTTTCTGAACCAGTGTGAACCAGGGAGTACCTCATTCTTCCCCTGAGCTTCCCGCTTGATCAGAATTCTCAAACACTGGTAGAGTGCTTCATCATCTTCACAGACAATAAGAGGAATGTCATATACAAACAGGATTTCCATGTACGCTCCCATGATCTGTGGCCAGGACACAGGAGGTTCACGGTCAAAGGTACCATGGACGATGAGCAATTTCTGTTTCAGTGGATGGCCCAGCAAGGTAGAGGCTTTCATGAAGCGCAGCAACTGATCCCACAGTCTGCTGGACCTCAGAGAAGAAATGAAATCAGAGGTGGACTTACGTTCAATGAGCACTCCTGTGTCCTTGGAAACCAAAAAGAAGTCACCAAGAGGCAGGTGAGCTACTTCAACGTGGACAGGCGGAGTTTTCATGCCTGACAGGGACATGAGCAACGACTGGACAGTGATTTCCCGGTAATCTATGAGTACATGCATTGATACCGGTCGGGTTCCATCTATAAATGCATTGTGCGTGGTGCACAGGGGAGAGTACAATCATAGTATGGAACATGTCCCGTGGTTCCTGCCCACGTGCCCACTAGAGATTCTCTTCCAGTCCTTAATGAGAGATCAGGTAAGTCTTTCCAGGACTGCACCCATCCTGCTAACTGCCTCCTCCATCCTGTCGCTGACCAGAGAAAGTCTGAAGTGATGTGAATAGTCTCCGAAGAAGACTCCAGGAATGACTGAAACACCCTCCTTGAGAAGTTCTTCACCAAACAATTCACTGTCTACCTGGATCTTGGGGAATAAATAGAACGCACCCTGACAGGGAACAAAAGGCACCCCAATACCAGCAAGTGCCTTCTCTGTGGCCTTTTTCCGGCTCACGTAGATATCATGAGCCTTGCTGTTGATTTCCTCTCTGAGGGTCAGTGCTTTGAGAGCAGCCCATTGAGCGAATTCTACAGAACAGGTAACAGTGTGCACCTGGAAATCTTCGAGTTTCCGTATCCACTGAGGACTGGAAACAACGTATCCCAGTCTGTAACCAGTCATGGAAAAACTCTTGGAGAAACTTCCAATGTAGATGAGATCTTCACAGTCGAATTCCATGAAAGAGACAAAGTCGTCATAGACCAGGAACGAGTAGATTTCGTCTGCCAGCAACGTGATCTGATGGTCATTGCACAGATCCACCAGTTCTTTCATCTTGGCCCGGGAGAGAACGGTCCCCGTGGGATTGTTGGGATAGTTGGTAAGAATGAGGTCGAATGTGCTGTCCAGCAATTCAAAGGAGGGGCAAAACTGGTCCTCGAAAGTGGCGTGAATCGTGGTATAGGGCTTCTTGAGAAACTCCAGATTTTCCTCATATGCGGGCCATCCAGGGTGAATGACTGCTGCTTTCCCACTCAGGTATATGGCAGCATAGATGGGTAGTTTTCCTCCCACAGTGATGAGAACCTGATCAGTTGATACGTTGTGAAGTTCGGCCAGAGCCTCTCGCAACTGGGTGATACCATATGCGGAGGTATATCTGGTTTTGCCAGCCCGCAGGGCTTCCACTGTAGCTTCAATAATTCGCTGATCCACAGGAAGATCGGGCTGACCAATGTCCAGGCGTATTTCAGGGTTATGTTGCCTGATTTTCTCAATATGGTCATACATGGTACGCATGAGCATCTCCTCACTGCTTAGAATTTATATCGGCTTAAAAAGATTATGTGTGGAAGGACCACTCAAATCACCTGAGTAGGGGCTACCCAAGAAGGAGCTCACACAAAAGAAGGAGTTCTCATGGATTCAACTCGTCCTGTGCTCGAGGAGGTGCTTTCTCCTTCTTGAAAGTTTTCTGACAGTCTGCAAGCAATTTCACGGGATGGTTGAAGATGTATCGTGTCTCCATTCCGCAGTGATTCAATCACAATATCCAATCGCTTAACCGTTCTTGGCTTCCTTTGATTCAAACTATTGGATACGTTTTCGACACAGAAATTCCGTATGATATCGTCAAGTATAACATCAAGGATGTCCTCTGATCCCTCTAGCAATCCAGTCCGTTGGAAGGTGCAAATGCTGTAATGTCCTCTTCCTTATTATCTTGGTAACATACTGGTAAATCTTCCTTCTATTTGTAATTTCCTGCGGCAAGAGTCCCTAATATGGAGAATTAGCTTCTCTCTCACTTCTTTTCAATATCTTTCTGGTTAGAGGCCCCAGAGCCTGGCCTTTAGCTTTTAACACCTCCTTTCCTGTGCTCCTCTTCTCCTCCTCCCTTTCTACTTTGTTTGGATCATCCAAATGCTTTGACCGAATCGATAAATTTAAACCATCTAAGTGTCAAATGGAACAATCATACAATCTATCACAAAAACTGAGTTCAGAAGTTACAACCTAAGAATTGGGGGAGAATATTAAATGAATTTCCAGATTCCTAAGTTTCTTTCAGAACGTGAAGTAAAAATCTAAGTCCACTGCCACGCGCAAATATGATAGACGACGAAAGAGATTAAACGATTACTAAAGGCCGAAACAGATGCCTCTCCGGAATCAGAGAAATATTGCGAAGTTCACAATAATGTGCAGTAATTTTTTACTTGTAGAAGTAACGGCTAAAACCGAAAAATTTATAAGAATAGTATACTTGCAAGAGAAGATGGAGGTATACACATTGAAGGTTCGAAGATGGAAGTATGTGAACTCTATTCTTTTTTCTCCCTTAGTGGGAATTCCCGCGCTATATGCCTTGAATTCCATTCATTCAATCATAGTTTCTAATCCATTACTTCTCGTGGGTTTCATCGGGGTATTCTTTCTTGATGTTTTAGTATTTAAGTCAACCATTTCACAAAGAATGATAAATGGAAACATCTTAAAAACGAGAGATGTTGTTATTTTCCTAGTCAAATTCATTTCAATTCCTCTAATTGCTGTGATTCCTCTTGTTCTCATAGCCGTAGACATGGGTGCTAACACATGTCTTTGGCAAACATGTCGTAGAACAGGTATGTTGATCCTAACGTATTACTTCCCTGCAGTTTCCTTGGGAATACTGTCTGTATTCATCAACGAAAAGGCTGCAATATTCAGGGAATCTAACCTGGATTATACAGTCACACAGCACAACATGGAGAAATTCGTTCACAATATTGAGGCTATTTGTAATCAAGAACTCAGCGAGGAAATAGTACGTGCCCTTGGGCTCAACCTAGAGTCTTCAAAGAAGTGCCTTGAAAGCAACAAACGCTTTGAAGATGCTGAAGGATTCTTGCAGAGTGAGGATGCTATTGAAAGCATGAACATTGCTAGCAGGTTTTTTAAGAACTGCCTGAGAAACCAAGCATACCACGAGGTCGAATATGTGTGCTGTGAAGAAGAACCCCGAGACTTTCTGATAGGAGAAACAGTTGCCGTCCGAAATCTCTACAAAACATTCTCTGGAAAAGATTGGAGGAGAAAAAATGACAGTCAACTACTCAAGTGAGAGATCTTATATTCTTGTAATGTCTCCGGACAGTTGTTCAAGGGACAGGAGATGGAAACCTTTTGAGACTGACATCACAGAAATGAGAAGTCGAATGTCTAGGGAATTTAAGAAAAGATCTCCAAAGAACACCTTGATAATACCTATCGATGTGCGCTTTCTGGAAATTCATGATCCAGTGAATGCAAGCGAAGAAATCAAAAGACTCTGCAGATCAGAATCTACGCCTCATCTTATTTTGGTTGATTCAGTATTCCTAAGAGAGTGTCGACTACTGTCAGATAATGAAAAATCAGAAAGGAATTGCATCCCAGGACTCATAAAATCCTCCTGTTTTCTACTGGGAAGACTAATTGAAAAATCTCTGTGGAAAAAATTGTCACTCGAAGTAGGGATTGTGGGAGAAAAGGAAGAAGAGTGGATATCGTCATTCATTAGAGAAGCCCGACCACTCAAATCGGATCGTGACATAGAAATCGCCATCTATAATCTCATTAGGGAAGCCAATAGTCCTTCCAGAACCAAAGATGGAGCTGAAGACCACGCGCAGCACAGAGGGAATGATGACCTATGATCAGTCGAAAAGAAGATATTCTCGAAATAGCGTTGAACCTAGGCAGAAGAAAGGGAACAGAAGAAGCACTCAAGTACCTTGATGAAGTCTTTTCAGCTTTCGAAAATGTTGAATGCCGTAATCCAGACAAGACAATCTTTGACTACTTTTACGCTAGCATCGATCGTGACGAACTCAACAGGACAATAAATAAGCTGATAGAAGAACAGATCATTCCGATTCTTGACAAAATCGACGTTCTTGTGACAGTGGACCTGACTGGTACAACCATAATGAGAGAAAAGATGAACGAATATAAAGAACTTGCACAGCCCGAAATAAAGATAATGAAGAGCAGTTATGTTCTTGATTACGACTACAGTGGAAAGAAGGTAGCGATTTTTGACGATGGTATACGCACTGCACAGCACACAATCGATGTTCTGAAAACAATACAAAAAACCAACATAAGAAATATTCGAGCGTTCTACTATATCGCAGGTACTGATAACGGTATTCGCAAACTAGAGGATTTTACAGAAAAAATGTCCAGGAAGAGGAAATGGGCAAAGCATTCAATCCTTATCCATCCGGAAACCACATATAAGAATCAGGAGGAATTCAACACAATATACGGCAGACAGATTTGTAGCCATATGGGGCGCACTTTTATGCCAGTCGACAAAGATCATTTCTATGTGGAGTGCATCGTCGAAGGAGCAAAGTCCATTTTTGACTTCTGGGAAATTGCTAAGAGCCTGTCTGACAGTTCATTCATAGTCAATACAGATGCTTGGAACAGGAATATGCTGAAGATTTCTGTTGAATACCCCCATACACATGTGGAAAGGCAACCCCCATGTCCATACATTCGTCTCAAAGATAGGATGCTCTTCAAAATGCGGATGTTCGTGAATCTAGACAAGAATCTTCTTTATCTGGTGCCTGTTGTGATGGATTTTGGAGCTGCTCTTTCCAGAAAACCAGAAGGAATGAACGATAGAATGTGTTTGCTCAGAAACAGGAGGGATTTCGACAAGAGTCGATGGAAATTCCTTCGGAATTTCCGTCTTTTCACAAAGAAGATATCTGATAGAAAGATGGTTGAAGAAAAGGAGATTACATGCCAAGAATGTGGGCACATGGACGCCAAGTTCGAATTTCTTAAACTCTTCATAGATGAATTCGTGCCCGAACTAGAAAAATCAAACATTCAACTGAAAGTTGTCGATGCTGGTTGGGATAAGATTGAGTCCAAGTATGACGTTCCTCTGAGAGAAAGAGTAAACAATGAAATCAAAAAGACTGCTAACGAAAGAGTAATTTCAGTAGACGAATCTCCTAGAGATCATAGATTTCTGTCTATATTAAGAGGTTCATCATAGTAATTCTTGTCTATTTCAATGTTCTCGTAATAGGCATAAGCAGATGGGGTTTCCTTAAGTACCTCTCTTGCAACCTCTTTTGCTTCATGTCCAACGCAGAAGACTCTTTTCCCCTTTCTCCATTCAGCTGAGAGTACGTCAAGATCAAAGAGAACATCAATTGATTTACTGACAGTAGTAGAAGAGATATGTCCACTTGTTTTCTCTAGAAGTTCTGTATAGTCTATAGGGTCTCCTCTCTCTTCAGCTGCAAATATCAACTCAAGGATCGCGACTTCAGGAGACCTAATTGGCCGAAAGCAGTTCATTTCTGTACCCATTTGCTTCTCACCTCAACAGTATCATATTTTCTCAGGAGCCTGTTCTTATAAATGTAACGTACGATAGTCATGCACACGTTGCTGTACCTGTCGCTTGACCCGACTATTTCAGAAACTGGGCACCTCAGGCTATTAGTACTGGTGGGCTGAACTGCTCGCCGAAGCTCGCAGCTTACACCCCCAGCCTATCAACCCCATCTTTTATGGGGGCCTTCGTCCCCTGTCGGCGTTGCCGTCACCGGCCCCACCATATGACAGGAGAATGGGTGTCTCTTTTTAGGAGTGGCTTCAGGCTTAGATGCTTTCAGCCTTTATCCACTATGGCGTAGCTACTCGGCAGTGCCTTGTCAGACAACCGATCCACAAGAGGCCACGGCGGCCTGTTCCTTTCGTACTGGGGCTACCTTTCCCTCAGACACCCGACACTCCCAACAGATAGCATCCAATCTGTCTCACGACGATCTAAACCCAGCTCATGTTCTCCTTTGATGGGCGAACAACCCCACCCTTGGGTCCTGCTGCAGACCCAGGTTGGAGAAAACCGACAGCGA
>JACVGT010000007.1 GCA_018992685.1 Theionarchaea archaeon | reverse complement strand
CCTGAAGGGAGAGAGCTCTGTGGGGAAAACGCACTTAGCTAAAACTGTTGCAGAGTACTTCCCGGAAAAGGATGTATGGTTTATAGGTGATATGTCCCCCAAAGCGTTAATACATGAACGTGGTCAGTTAGAGAATGGGAAAGTGTATATTTCATTGCAGGATAAGATTCTGGTGTTTATGGAGTCTCCGCGGAAGGAAACCTTGGAGATGTTAAGGCCCATACTAAGCCATGATCGAAGGGAGATTGAATACAAGATCACGGACAGAATCGCGGGTAAATTGGGCACGAAAAAGGTCATTATCGAGGGGTGGCCTGCCACGTTGTTCTGCACCACGGACTATACGTTCCTGGAGGAATTATCGACCCGGAGTATGCTGACCACTCCAGATATTTCAACTGAGAAGATACGGGAGGTTCTGGCATACAAGGGGAGGCAGTATTCCAGGCCCTGGCTGAATGTGGAAGATGAACAGGAGAGGTTATTGAAAAAAGCGGTGAATCTCCTGAAGTCAGAGGTTGAGGTCTGTGTCCCGTATGCAGAGGGACTGGCTGAAACGTACGAGAGGAACGAGCCCCGAGTTATGAGAGATTTTGATAAGTTGATGGAACTCATCCGGATGAGTGCTTTTCTGCACCAGGAGCAGAGAGTCCGCTTTGGTGTAGGGGATGAGGGGTCATATTTGATTGCGAATGAGTATGATTTCTGGGTGGGGAGGTCATTATTTGATTCGGTGAGGGAGACCACGGTAACGGGTGTGCCTCAGCCTGTCATTGATTTTTATGATGAGGTGCTCTGTGAGATCCCTGGGTCAATAACGTACCAGTCGATACGGGAGAAGTATGTTACAGTTCATAAGATGTCTCTGAGCCGTACTCGGTTAAGGACGAAGTTCCTTGAGCCATTAGAGGATATTGGGTGGTTAACGCATGAGCCAGATCCTACTGATGGGAGACGGGTGATTTTTGTGAAGTGCAGACTTGAGGGTGAAACTGGTGAACCTGTGGATAGTTGTGATCACTCGTACTTTCGGGATATATTTCCAGAGGAACGGCTGAAAGAGTACCTGGGAGAGCTTAAGGAAGTATGGAACCTGAACGTGAAATGTGATGGAGGTACGTGTGAAATAGAAGGGGATTATAATTGGTTCTTTTCGGAAAAGGTTCCATGTTTTTTGGAGGACGATAATGAGGTGGAAACGGAGAAAAAGGATGAAGGTTCAAGGAAATGTGAAAGTTCCATAAATGGTCACACTTTAGAGGAAAAGAAGGAAGAATGTAAAGTGAAAGAACAGAGGCTTCTGGACGAGTATGATGAGGAGACCATTCTGCAGCAGATCCCACAGGATGACACGAGGATTGAGGATGTGGTGAAGAGGTTTGAAAATCCTAATAGGGTTGTGGATACGTTAGCAGTGTTGCGGGACAAGGGAAAGATCATTGCTGGCCAGGGGAATATGAGGAGGTTAGTGGCATCTGGAGTCGAGAGTCTTGGTGATGTTGACATATCGAGGCTGAGTAAGTGGACATGTAGTGATTGCGGTGCAATATTTTATGTTCAAGAACCTCACAGGAACTATGAGGAGCGAGCTATCTGTCGGAAATGTTGGAAGAAACTGATAAGCTGAAATATTCTATGCATAGCAGCTCATTCTAGGACTGTACAGTTGTATTTCTTATCCACCACGCCTGCACACAATAACAACTCACTGTATTGATCTTTCATATTGTTCACTGTTTTCCTGAGTTCTTGCTTAAGAAAAGCCATTCGTTCAGGCTCCCCATGTCATACTTGGAATGAATCTTTTAGGAAAAAGGGGGTTGCACGCTCCCAGGTACGAAGGATTGAACAGGTTCCATGTCAGGAGTATTGAATGTGGATTTACGGGCAAGAATATATATGACGGAGAGACAATTTTTTTGAGAAATCTCTTGCTGAAGGACATCCACGACACAGAGAGGATTACTGACAAGAGAATTGCAGTTGGGTTCAGAACACCCTTCACAGGCAATGAGTTTCCCCCTTCTTTTGAGCGACTTCTCTCTCTGATCAGAAACAGAGTTATCAGGCTCGTTAATGAATATGGGAGCGGGCATATAATCCCAGATGCAAAGGGCAAGGGAAGGATTCTCAGGTGCGAGAAACATTACCATAAACTGGAAAGGAGATCGAGCCGCAGTGACAAGAGAGTATTTCATTCGTACACGGGGGTCGTGGAGTACGAGATCGATAGATTGGATGATGCAGCAGCCTGGATTCTGGGCCTGGGATTTGTGGTGGGATGTGGTCCTGACGCTTCCTTCGGGTGTAGCTCTCTAAAGAAACTAGGGTAATGGGAGACAGACGGCCCAGCTGCATGAGTAAGAACCATTCCATTTCAAAAATCTTACTGATCGACGTCTTCTTCCAACTGAAAGAGATTTGTGTGGCTTTGAAATACCTGCAAGTAATTCATTCCAGAGATTTGATATAAAAAGCATCATCAACCTCTTTCAAATCCGAACCAACATTTATATGGATTGACTCAAGGTCATCACAATGAATGAAGAACAGAAAGGGTCTGTCACTGGGGGAATCTTCACCGGCCTTGAGATTGAAGTCCCAAGAGACATCAAAGACGTCCTGATTCCGGGAGAGCACGTTCTTCATGCAGTGAGGCAGGCCAGGTTAGAACAGGCTCTAACCCCTGATTCAATCTTTGTAACCACTCACAGAATCGTGGTGAGGAGACCCACCACCCTTGGGCTCCGTAGAAATATTACAGACTACCGGTACAGCGACATGGCCAATACCAGAATAGAGAAGGGAATCATAAATTCAAGCATTCACATCGAGATGAGATTCATGTCAGAGGACTGTGTACTGAGGGGAATTCCCAATAAGAGTGCATCTCAAATTTTCAGGACAATCGAGGAACAGATCACAAGGACCAGGGCAGGTCTTCCCCTTGTCGAGAAACCCGCTGTGGACGATCCTTTCAGGATTTTGAAAGTGAGACTGGCCAGAGGCGAAATCTCAAAGGAGGAGTACCAATCACTTAAAAAAGAGCTGGAAGAGCTCTAGACTTAGATCGAGGGGTTGAATATCTGTTCTTTTCCGTAAAGATTAGCTGAAGGGCAGAACTTCTTTTGCCAGATAATCCCTAATTCTACAATCTACAGTCGCCACAAGAAAAACAGTGTAAAGCAGATATTATAGAGTATAAGGATGCCAATTGAAGGTAGGAAACGCCTGTAAACTCCAAATAATGATGAATGAAAGTACTCTTTTGTCAGAATCAGGCACAAGTGCAGGGGACTTGCCAGGTACCCAGCGAATGCAGAGGTATACAGAATAGTGGCAAAAACAGGAGGAGAAAACGGAGATAGTGACTCCAGCAAGGGAAAACATACTCCAATAGACAGAAGAGCAAGTCCCATGAACAGACTGACCACCAAAGGAAGGCCAACGATCAGCAGTGCTGCAGGACTCCCTTCTAAAAGACCCATGACTTCCGCAACCACGGGAGACGCAGTAACCACCTGGCGGAAAAACATGATCCCCACCATGGCTATTGCCATGTTGACTGAAATCCCTCGTACTACGGTATGAAGTGACTGCGTGACTGTCAGATTACTCTCAAAGAGCAACAGGACCAGCCCCAGAATCAAGCCCACCACCAGTGGGACTCCCACTGCATTCAGTGCAATCACCAGCAATATGGGAGACAGCCCATAGAGTACGCGCATGATACTTCCTGTTCCATGCTGACCTTCACGTTTCTTAATCGATCTCAATCCCATCACATACCCTGTAGCCACAGCCACCAAAAAGAGAGGCAAAAGCAGTGCAACCATGGTGAAAACGCTTATCCCCGCCAGACTGGCAGGCAGGATAATTGTTGCGCTGAGAGGAAAAATGATGAGCAGTGCGTGGCGAAACCATAGATTCAGGTAGGTCTTGTGCTCCGGAGTCAGCTGCAGTCTGTCAGCCTCTGGCTCTATGACTGGCGCTGACATGAGAGCACCTCCGGGGATGGGAAGCATGCCAAATGCAGCAGGTATGGCAGCTAGAATTGTTTTTTCGCCTGAAATTCCCCGTAGTTCGCTGATGGTATTATCAATCTGGCCAGTCTGCTTAAAGCAGTAACCCATGATGCCAATAAGAGTAATGACTGCAGTCAGTGTGAGTGTCTGTTCGTCCCTAACAGTCTCAACTGCACAGTCTACAAATTCCCTCACAGTGAATCCTGAGAACACACCGATAATCAGGCTCCCCACTACGATAGCAAGACCGTAACTGACCTTTTTTCTCACAAGGAGCAGAATGGTGGCAAAAGCTAGAGGAATACCAAGAATGGCAATCATCATGCTGCCAGAAGATCAACGTTTTTAAAGGTTTGCTCTGAAATCTCCGGATACGACATAACAGGTACATTCCTTGAAAGAATTTATCAGGAAGACTGGAATCGACAAGACTCACGTAAGTAGCCAGGCGTTGCCTAAATTCACTCTGCAAAGGTGTTCACGCGCTGCTTCCAGGCATGCTAGTGCCAGTTCCCGGGATGTGCACGGAAGGTCTGAGAATCTGAAATCAGGGTGGAATGCCAGGAGAGAATAGGGTATATCAGGGTCAAGCGCTGCAATGAACTGAGCAATGTCAGCTACTTCTTTCTCATCAATGTAGCCGGGTACCAGTAAGGTGGATGCCACCAGGATGGGAGGCTCTTTCCTGGGAAATCGTTCATGAATATACTTGAAGTTGGACAGTGTATGTCTGTTTGAGGTCCCACACAGGACGTGGTGGAGGGAGTCTGAATAGGCTTTCACGTCAAATTTTACGGTGCCTCCAGAAGAAAAGGCTGTCTTGCCCACTCTCCTGGCGAGACTCCGTGAGAAGGCACCATTTGTTTCCCAGCAGACACGCACGTCAACGTTCCTGGCCACATTGAGTGCGTGCAGGATCTGAGGAGTGGGGTCACCACCAAAGAAACAAATACATGCTGTCTCATCATCGACTCGAGAAGACAGTTCTTGCACACTCATGGTATGAGAGACCATCCTGTGGTGCCAGTTCTGGCAGAACAGGCAGTTATAGGTGCAGCCTCCATAGAATACAGCCAGATTCTTGCCTGATATGGCGTGTCTTTCTCCGCAATAGTGCATTGATACACAATTGGTTGGAAGGGGATCGTAGTAACATTCCACAAAAGCGGTATCTTCTGATCCAGATCGAGGGACTATTGAGCCATGGCTGTTCCATCGCATTCCGCAGTATCCAGAGTGTCCTTCTCCAATTCGGCAGCCATTGACGCAGAATCCGCATGGTGCCCCTTGGTCTGGGGGTTTTTCCGGCATGCCATAGTTCTTCTTGACTTTTCTGTGGACTGCCTCCGCCAGGGGGAGAGCCTTTCCAGGATGTGTCCTGATGCAGGTCAGACACACAGGGAGCACGCCAGACAGTACTGAGTCTTTTCCACAGAGAGTGCAGGTGGTCATCATCATGATTTGTATTCACGCCAGAAATAGGTTATGCTGAGTTGAGTTCTGATTCTGATTGATGCTGCAATTCTAGATACAAAAGTCAGACCACTCGTGAATTTGAACATTCTAAAAAAAAGAAGAAGGGAAGATGAAAGATGAGTATGTCATCCTACCCGACTTGATATATAAAGAATTTCATGACAGAATTTTATAACCACGAAAAAAAAAGATATCTACAGTGTTTCATCTTAATTAGAGGTATTTCATGGAATAAAAGAAGCTTTAACATTGAAAAGATCAACAAGAGCTGATTTTAATTGTTCTAGACTGATTTGATTCTCTTTGAATGTTCATTCAACCACATAAAAAAAGGGAGGAAAGACAAAGAGCGTGTTTAGCCAGCTCATATGAGCTGGCTTCCGGTGGAGATATCCCACTCTCAACTCTGTGCTTCTTATAGATTGTGCGAGAGCACAGGAAAAGTATTCTGCACTTCCCACAATCTATGTCACATGAAAAAGGGCTAGTACCCGCACCGTTTCTTGAGATTCTCCCATTCTCTGTCCACTTCTTCCTGTATGGATTCCAGGAATGATTTCCTCGTTTCGGTGAACAGGTGTCTGAACCGTCCCTGCTTTTTCATCCAGTCGATAACAGAGGTTTTCTCCTTCTTCCCCTCTGCAATCTGCTTTGAGTATCCGGTAAGTCTCCACGCTCCATTCTCCACCTCATACAAGGGCCAGAAACAGCTGGTAACAGCCTCCTCTGCCATGGCAATGGATTCGTCTGTCTCGTGCCTCCATCCTCGAGGACATGGAGAGATGATGTTGAGGAAGGTGGGACCCTCAGTGCTCAGGGCCTTCTGTACCTTGCCAGTGAGGTCATTGTAAAATGACGGTGACGTCTGTCCGCAGTACGGGATGTTGTGGGCCGCCACAATTGCAGTCAGATCCTTGGGGAACCGCTTCTTTCCGGGGATTACCCTCCCTGCCGGGCTGGTGGTTGTGGAAGCTCCTTTTGGTGTAGCCGATGACCTCTGGATACCCGTGTTCATGTAGGCCCCATTATTGTAGCAGATATACAGAATATCATGACCTCGCTCCAGTGCTCCAGATAATGCCTGTATCCCGATATCGTAGGTACCACCATCCCCTCCGAAGGCCAGAAACTTGATATCCCTGGTAATCTCGCCCTTCCGTTTCTTCAGCTGGTACATGGTTTCGACACCCGCTATGGTGGCTGCTGCATTCTCGAATGCAGAATGGACCCAGGGGACTCTCCATGCAGTGTAAGGGTAGATGGTGGTGGCAACTTCCAGGCATCCTGTGGCATTGGCAATAACCACGGGGGTTTCAGCAGCCAGGAGCACCTGCCTGACAATGATTGAAGCACCACATCCTGCGCACAACCGGTGCCCAGGTGCCAGCAACTCTTCCTTTTCCGATAATTTCTTCAGACTAACCATTTATCTCACCCCGAGATAGGTAACAAACGATTTCACTTTGCCTGTCTTGGCCACAGTGCTCATGTCAGTGATGACCTGCTCGATCTGATCCTGTCTGATGTCTCGTCCACCCAGTCCGTAAATGTAGTTGACTACTTCGACGTCTTCACCCAGCAATGCACTCCTCACTTCACTGAAGACAGGACCTCCAAAAGCGCCAAAGCTGTCGGACCGATCCATCACTGCCACTGCCTTCATTCCCTTGAGCATCTCTCTCAATTCATCCTTGGGAAACGGTCTGAATACGCGCAGCTTCACCAATCCCACCTTTATACCCTTCTGGCGCATAGCTCTCACAGCAACTCGGGCAGTTCCTGACGTGGATCCCAGGACCACTACAGCTACTTCTGCATCCTCCATCTCAAAGGGGTGCAACATGTCAAAGGACCGTCCGGTCATTTTTCCATATTCCTGCCCTACTTTCTTGATCACGTCGTAGGCCAATTCCATAGCTTCTACCTGTTGCCTCTTGTGTTCGAAGTAGTAATCGTACAGATCCAGAGGTCCATACGTTACTGGGTTGTCCACATCCAGAAGAGGGTAAATTGCTTTGAACTCGCTAATGAATTTCTGGACCTGTTGATCTTCCAGCGTTTCCATACGCTCTGTAGCATGAGACAAGGTGAACCCATCCATGTTGGTCATGACGGGCAGCCTGACATTTTCATGTTCTGCGATTCTGACTGCCTGTATGATATTATCATACGCTTCCTGCACATTCTCCGCGTGAATCTGAATCCATGAGGAGTCCCTTGCTCCCATGGCATCCGAATGATCACAGTGAATATTAATGGGGGCAGAAAGTGCCCTGTTCATTACATTCATGATGATGGGACACCTGTTGGAGGCCGCCACAAACAGGACTTCCCACATTAAGGCCAGTCCTGCTGACGCTGTGGAGGTCATGACTCGCCCACCTGCCAGAGAAGCCCCAATGCAGCACGACATGGCAGAGTGTTCAGAATCTGCCATAATGAGTTCTGTATCTACGTCTCCATCAGCCACAAAGTCAGCAAACCGTTCCATGGCCACAGTCTGGGGAGTTATGGGGTAGACTGCCACGACATCAGGGTTGATCTGTTTCATGGCATAGGCCACTGCTGCGTTGCCAGAGAATGCGTGAATCATTTTTCTCCCTCCTCCTTCATTTCAATAGCATCAAAGGGACATACCTTGCAGCAGATCCCGCAGCCCTTGCAGTAGTCATAGTCAATTCCGACTATCTTTCCATCTTTTACCTTGATGGCTGCGTCCGGGCACATGATCCAGCACTGCAGGCAGTCAGTACACTTCTGCTCGTCTCTGATTGGTCTCTGAGATCTCCAGTCTCCTGTCTTGTACAGGACAGAGTTCCCTGCGTCTACAATCAGTCCCCCCCACAGGCATTCTTTCCATCCTTTCTCTTTCATGATCTCACCTCGTCATATGCGCGTCGCAAAGCCTCAACATTGGCGTCAGCTCCTTTCTTTCCTATTTTGAATTCCAGCATCTGCCGGATTTGATTCTCAACCTGTTCAAGGCCCACGAGACTGGTCACTTTCACCAGTGCACCAACACAGCACGTATTGGCAATGGGCCTGCCAATGGTCTCCATGGCAATCCGTGTGGCATCCACTGTGTAAATTCTGCCCATGAATTTGGTGATTTTCCTTACCTCATCAGGGGTACCAGAGAAATTTGCGATTAATTTCCCTTCATCGGAGAGACCTTCTGTTATGGCGGGATTTTCCAGTAGCGTGGGGTCCAGAACCACCACGATATCAGGAGTGTACACATGAGAGTGAATTTCAATGGGACCATCAGATATCCGGGTAAAGGCCCTGATAGGAGCTCCCATTCGTTCAGGCCCGAATTCAGGAAAGGCCTGCAGGTATTTACCTTCTGCCAGAGCGGCCCCTGCCAGTAATTCCGATGCAGTTACCACGCCCTGACCCCCTCGTCCATGCCATCTTACTTCTACAAACATTGTATCACCTAGAACAGTCTTCCTAGTTTCTCCTTCTTCAGGAGCAATTCCCAGGTTTCATCCACATGTTCCTGTATGTACTGGATTTGCTGATCTGTCAGGTGCCGGAATCGTCCCTGCACTTTGAGGTATTCCGTGACAGGCAATTTCTCTTTTGGCTTCTTACTGATTGAGTAGACACCGTTGTCAATCTCATACAGTGGGAATACACAGGTCTCCACTGCCAGCCGGGGTACCTCCAGCATCAGTTCAGGTGGACTTCTCCATCCTGTCGGACAGGTAGCCAGTACGTGGAAAAACCGTGTCCCCCTAATCTCCCTGGCCTTTTTAAGCTTTCTCACAAAATCTTCTGGGTGACCCACGGTTGCACTTGCCGCGTATGGGATTCTGTGTGCAGCCATGATTTCCATCATGTTCTTCTTGGGTCTGTCCTTGGGATGCTTCCTGGGCGTTGTGGTAGTCCATGCCCCCCACGGGGTTGCAGATGACCGTTGAATGCCCGTATTCATGTACGCTTCATTGTCATAGCACACGTAGATAAAATCTTCATTACGTTCTGCGGCAGCAGAGAGAGACTGCACTCCAATATCAAAAGTCCCTCCATCTCCCGCCCAGGCCAGGACGGTGGCTTCCTTTTCTCTGATGCTGAGACCTGCCTTGACACCTGATGCTACAGCTGCAGCTGTCTCGAATGCCGTATGATAAATTGGCATCTTCAGAGCTGATGTGGGGAACGGTCCCGCAATAATCGACCAGCAACAGGCGGGAATGACCACCATGGTCTTGGGTCCCAGTGCTTTGAGAGCCAGCCGCATGGCATATGCAGCTCCACATCCCTGGCAGTCCACAGTACCGGGGAACATGTATTCCTCTTCTGGGATTGTTGCCCGCATCTTCTTCTTTTCACTCATAATTTCACCCCCCACCAGAGAATTTCTTCAATGTCACAGGTATCAGCCTGTTCCACAATTCCCGTAATATCATCTATCTTCATGTCTCTGCCTCCTAGGCCGGCTACGAATCCGTACACAGGCGGTCTGTTCTTGGCACTGTAGAGACTGGCTTTAATCTCATTGAAGAAGATACCCTGATTTCCAAACGAGACGTTCCGGTCAATCACAATCATCTTATTCACGCGAGATGCAATATCCCTGATCTCCTCGTTGGGAAATGGTCTGAACAATTTGATACGGGCCAGTCCAATCTTCCTGCCTCCTTTCCGCATGATGTCTACAGCGTCCTTGGCTGTCGAAGCAGTTGATCCCGCTATGAGGATGACCTCTTCAGCATCATCACACCGGTAGAGTTCCAGTGTGCCGTAGTAACGCCCAAAAGTCTCTCCGAACTCTTTTTCCACTTCCCGTACCGTAACGAGTGCCTTCTCGTGGGCCTCCTGAATCAGGTATCGCAATTCCATGTACCACTCTGGCGTTGTCAGAGCACCAAAGGCCCGTGCATCATCCAGGTCCATCTTGTATGGTGGATCAAAGGGAGGAAGAAACTCATCAATGAGCTCCTGATCCGGCATTTCCACCGGTTCATACGTGTGGGACAGAATAAAGGCATCTAATACCAGCATGCCAGGAAGGAGGACCTGCTCGCATGCCTTGAAAGCAATCATGGTGGTATCATACACTTCCTGGTTGCTCTCGCAGTAGAATTGCAGCCATCCCGTGTCTCTCTGAGCGAGTGAATCATTCTGGTCAGTCCAGATACTCCAGGGGGGGCCCATGGCACGGTTGACATTGGCCATTACGACAGGATGTCTTCCATTGGCTGCCCAGTGCAGCATCTCATGCATGAGCGCAAGGCCGTGGGCAGATGTTGCAGTATATGCCCTGACCCCTGCAGCTGAGGCTCCAATACAGGCTGCCATAGCAGAATGTTCTGACTCCACCTTGATGAACTTGGCCTTCAAGGTCCCATCAGCACAGAATTCACTGAGGAGTTCCACGATCTGTGTCTGTGGAGTTATGGGATAGGCAGCAATGACCTCTGCCCGGGAATCTCTGGCCCCGAAAGAGGCTGCATGATTTCCAGTTATGACCTTGACGGTACTCATACCATCACCCGTTCATCTTCCATCTCAATGGCGTCCTTCGGGCATTCCTCTGCACAAACAGCACAGCCCTTGCAGTAGTCCATGTCCCATTCAGGATATTCACCCAACTTAATGCAGGCATTTGGACACACTTTCCAGCAGATACCGCACTGGATACATTTCTCCTTGTGGAACACAGGCTTTGAATTTCTCCAGTTTCCTGTCTTTGTCAATTCATGCGTGACAGAAATGGAACATGGGGGTAGATCATGTGCCCCTCTAAATTTGGCTTCACTCATAGTACCACCATCTCATACGCTTCTTTGGCTGCTTGGGCATTCTCTTCTTGTTTTGCTGGAACACCCTCTCCAATAGCTTTTAGCAATAAATCCAGGCTAATCTCTCCGGTGGCCTTGGCAAATGCTCCCAGTATTGCCGTATTGACAATGGGAGCCTGCCTTGATCCCAATTTGTATTTAACAGCGATTGATGTAGCATCCACGGTAGCTACGGAAAACATTCCTTTCAACCCCACATCTTTGGGATCCATGGATGTATTAATGAGGATCATGGCTTTGCCCTCTTCTTGTTCTTTGTAGGAGGAGGACATCCCACATCCTGCAGCCACGTCCACCTGTCCTACCAGCGTGGGGTCAAGAACCACCACGTAGTCAGGGTTGTAGATGAAGAACTTTATCCGTATTGGTTTATTATCAATCCGGGTGAAAGCAGTAACTGGGGCGCCTCTGCGCTCCACACCGAACATAGGAAAGGCTTGTACGTATTTTCCATCACGAAACGCGGCGTCGGCAAGAATTTCAGAAGCTATCACAGCTCCCTGGCCACCTCGACCGTGAAATCTGATTTCGATCACTTTGCAGCACCTCCTGCAATGGCCTACTTTATTGTCTTTAAAATGGTTTCGGTAAAGGTCTAGGAATTGATAGATGAAAGACGTACTGTCCAGCCCGAGGATGTGAAGAATTGGCGGTGTTTTTTCGAGAAACACTCCCGATGTCATGATGAAACACCAAGCGTATCCAGGAGCAGTTATCTTTAAATATTACGGGACGTTTATAGGACTATGATGGAAATTTTTGACCTACTTGCTAAACTGGACTTGAAAGATATTCTGGGGTATGTCATTGAATCCGAAAAAGCAGCCAGAGCGTTCTATCTGGATCTTGCCAAGAACGCACCTGGGCTCGCTGCCATCAGACTGGAGAACTTGGCTAGAGAGGAAGAGAAACACGAAAAAACTGTTCGCGAGGTATTCAAGACGAAATTTGGAGATAAATCATACACGGTCCCTAAGGAGCTTCCACCCTTGGAGAGTTCTGCCAAGGTCACCACCGTCAACAGTTTGATCCACGCTCTTGAGACAGCCATGCACAATGAAGACAATGCCTATAGAGTCTATACCTACCTGTCCACCAGGGATAAAGAAAACCAGAAACTGTGGAAGTATCTTGCCTCTATGGAAAAAACACACTATGACATCGTAAGAACAGAAAAAGAGAGTTACGAAGCCCAGGTTGTGGAAAGCTCATACCTGATAGATAAGACCCCCGGTGAACTCTGGATGGCAATGTACCGGTTCCCGCCCAGCTGAGGTACCCACTGGCGTGCCCTAGGTTCTTTTATTTTTTGCAGTATTCTTCTCCCTGTCCATGCCAGCATCCTTTTAACCCCTGCAGAGAACCTATCTTCATGAAAGTCACTGATCGGGTATACTGTAGAATTGGTGAACACGGGAACTCTAATAACGGATGGATACTGGGTGATGAATATTGCCTTGTGGTGGATACGGCCGCCTTCCCTGATGAGACCAGAGAGGATATCACACGCATTCAAGAAACCACTGATAAGGCCATAAAATTTCTCATTAATACCCACTTTCATCCCGACCACACGTTTGGCAACATGTACTTTTCAGATATTATTGGACATGCCTTCTGCTACGAAAAACTCAAAGAGATGATTCCTCTCTACATGGAAGATGTGAAGAAAGAACCTCAAAATGAGAAGCGACTTCAGCAGGTTCAGTTCCGGCTACCAACTCTTACGTTCAGGGGACGAATCACGATCCATGCAGAACCAGACACTATAGTCGCCCATAAAGGAGGACACACCCTGGGAAGTGCAGTTGTATACATACCTGAAGAACAGGTGCTGTTCAGCGGTGACCTGCTCTTCGCAGGATACCACCCCTACATGGGGGACGCTGATCTACCTCAGTGGATAGCAGCTCTCCAATCTCTGCTTACCCTAGAAATCAAGTTCATCATTCCTGGGCATGGCGAACTGTGCGATTTGAAAGAAATCGTGCGTCACATAACCTATCTGGAAACCTTTCTGGATACTCTGAAAGACCTCAAGAAGAAATACAGCAAGGAAACCCTGATTCAGAACCCCTCCTTGTTAGATCTTCCTCACATGGGGAATGAAGAACGGATCTGTAAGAACATTAATGCACAGTATGATAGGGTCTAGGTGTTCATCCTCTCACCCTTTATTTCTGCTATCAGCATGCCGGTGAGGATCAGGAGGCATCCCACCACTTTTCGGACGGTGAAGAGCTCCCCAGTCAATACATATGAACACAGAGCGGCGAATACAGGTTCTGTGGCAAATATGACTGCTGTACGGGTGGGAGGCGTGTGTCTCTGTGCCAGGTTCTGTATTAAGAAAGCCATAACAGTCGCAAAAACAGAAGTAACAAGAAGGGCCTCCACTACAGTTCTGTTTACAGACCACTGTTGTCCTGAGCTTGCTGTTAATGAGAGCAGAGCTACCATGCCTATTTGTACCGTTGTCAGCAGGACGGGGTCATGATTCTGGACATATTTTCCCACCAGGATCAGGTGCATGGCAAAAGCGAAGGCACCCAGAAGTACCAGAAGATCTCCCTGGTTCACTTCCATTTCCTCCACTGACAATAGAAAAAGTCCTAGACCTGCACATCCCACCCCCCAAAAAGCACCCTTTCCAGGCGGTTTCTTCAAGAGCGCCACCGCCAGAAAAGGTACAATGACCACTGAGAGCCCCGTGATGAATCCTGTGTTTGCAGGAGTCGTATACTGCAGTCCTACTGTCTGTAACCCATACCCCAGAAAAAGAAACACTCCAATGACTGCTCCATGCCCCAGGACTGAGCCGTTCAGGCGGAGCAGCCGTTTCCCAGATAGCCCTGCAAGAAATAGAAAACTCAGAAAGAACCTGTAAAACAGAAACTTGAAAGGTGATATAAACAGGAGTGATTCTTTGACCATGACGAAGGTTAGTCCCCATACGAAAGCAACAACCAACAATCCCAGATCACTGGTTTTCACGATCCACACCTGGAGACACCGGTTAAAAACGTTGTGTCAGGAATTCCGAACCTCTGCGCACGAGCTATTCACATCTGGCTTCCACTTGGAACCATCGATTCCAGCTCAAAAATTAGAAAAAAGAAGAAAGAAGAGAATTTATGGAGCGGGGGCCGATATTGTTCCCCAGTTGTTTTTCACTGTATAGATTATGGCTCCAAATCCCAGGCTAACCACAATGATCCGGATGAAAAAGCCTGCTATTGGGATCAAAAAGAACAGGTTAACCAGAATGAAGCCGAGACCAAAGGTAATGATCCAGTGAGGTTCCACCTTGATCAGCTTCAGCAGCCATTCACCGAAGGCATATGACACAATGATTCCTGCTACCATCATTGCCATGACAAAGAACATGGTCAAAATAGTAGCAACAGGAATACCGACCACGGAGACCAGGAGTATGAGCAACAGGACGAAGGTGACCAGGATCGAAATGAATCCCACAACCAGCTTCTTCGGCCAGGATTCTTTGACCTCCTTCTGGATGGTACCAAATAGTGCACCAAACCATTTGATGAACACTAACCCCAGAAGGAAGTATCCAATTCTTGACAAAACGGTCAAAAAACTGAATACGGTCTTCATTTCCGCTTCAGGAGTGGGAGGTTTCTCCACCTCTACTTTCCCTTTCACCATGCCCGTGTTCTCGAATGTCTCAGTCGATCCCAGTAGATCGTCGCCGATTTCACCTGCATTACTCAAAGAACCGGCTGCTGCAATGACATAGTTCTCGACAACTGCTGAAGATGTAAACTCAATGGCTCCGCCTGCAGCTATCACTGTCTCCACTGCACCTCTGACGGAAATCGTGCCACCTGCAGCGATTATTTTACCTCCAATGTCGCTCTTAACTTGTATCTGTCCCCCAACAGCAATTAAGTCACCAGTAATGGGAGCATTGATGTCAATGATCCCACCTGCAGCAATGACGTCGCCATCAATGCGTGCATTTATGCTGATGGTACCCCCAGTAACAAGAAGATCATCATTGATGGGAGTATCGATGACTACCTGATCTCCGGTGACAGTTTCCACTGCACCCACACTGGGGAGGAACAGTACCAAGGAGAGTGCAACAAGAGCCAACACTGATTTTTTCATTCTATCACCTATTGTAGGAGCCAGTTCTGTCGCACATTTATAAAGGTTTTACTATATCAATAGGAACCATGGGGTTCATCTGACGGTGGGAGGTGCTATTCTAACTTCCGTTCTTTCCATTTTCCTCTGAAGAACCAGGTCACCATCAGTACACACATCCCCAGCATGCTCAGTCCATAGGCCCAGAAAACGCCTGCGAATCCCAGCACTCTAGACATGAAAACCATCATGGGAATCTGGAACAAGAGAAAAGTCAGAAAGGTAATGATCATGGGGGGCTTTGTATCTCCTGATCCGTAGAAAGCACCACTCAATGGCATGGAAAACCCTAGAAAAATCAAGAAGGGAGAGACAATCCTGAAGGCAGAAGTTCCTGCCTGGACCACACTCTCTGTCCGATTAAAGAGTGTGACCAATTGTGTGCTGAACACAAGAAAGAGCACGGCAATGCCAACCATAATCGCTGCACCCATGTATCCTGCTTTCAACGCTGTTTTTTCAGCCTGGTCAGGTTTTTTCGCTCCCAGGTTATGACCCACAAGAGTCCCACAGGCCAGGTTCAATCCCATGAGAGGCATCCACACCAGCCCCATTAGCCGTAGCATGATCTCCATCCCTGCAAGAACTGCCATTCCAAAAGCAGAAATAATCCGAATGGCAACCATGCTTGAAATATTTCGCATCAGAGCTTCTGCTCCAGAGGGAAGTCCGACAGTGAGAATGGTCTTCATGGTCTTGAAATCGAATTCTAGCTTGGTGTCAATAGTGACCACGTGATTTCCTGCTGTGATGACGGACAGACCTATGGCAAAACTAACCAGTTGGGAAACAACAGACGCTGCAGCAGCTCCTGTCACGCCAAGGTTAAGTCCGAAAATGAAAACAGGGTCCAGGACCATGTTCATCAAATTCGAGACGATCATGATCTTCATGGGCGTCCTGGCATCTCCCACTCCCCGCATGGCAGTGAACAGCGTGAATCCAGATAACATGAACAAGAACCCCACAGACATAACCCTTCCATAGGCCACTCCATACTCAATAACATCTCCAGACCCTCCCAGAGCAACGATGATGGGTTCTACCAGTACTACGCCGGTGACGCAGAAGATTGCCGCAATCATCAACTTGAGAAAAAGAGTTTGTTTCACCACTTCATTGACCCGTTGAAAATTCCGTGCACCATAATGTCGTGCAATTAAGGCAACACTTCCTACGCCAACCACTTCATTGAAAACAATGACAAATTCAAAAAATATACCGAAGAGGGCGACCGCCGCAATTTGCTGATATCCCAGTCTTCCTACCCAAAAAATGTCTACGATATTATATAAAGTGCCAAAGAACATTCCCAGAATGGAGGGGAGTGCAATGTGGCGAATGGCTTGTGAAATATCCATTTCTGTAAAATCCGTTCGTTCCATCTGCTACGGTTTCATCTAGCCTTTATAAGACTTTTCCTGTGAAGGATGGGTTATAAAATGATAGAATTGGGATTACCAATCCTTTTATTAGGGATGCCAAAGTGAGTGTATGTCACATGTCAAGCACAGCATCAGCCTGGCTATAGCAGGATGCCTCTTAGGCACTATATCCACCTTTTCTGCTGTGTTGAGAGACAACGGAATTTCCTCATTCCAGCAATCCTTTTCCCGGACGTTTCTTGCACTCCTGGTTATTCTGGTTGTTTTCTGTATCAAGAAAATCGATTTCTCAATTCCAAGAAAAGAATTTCCTTATTATGTGGTTTTGGGGATGATCATGGCAGCTGTTGGATTTTTCGAAAACTCGGCTGTGGCCCTGGGGACTCCTGTTGCTGTGGTGGTCTTATTTCTGTATACACAGCCTGCATGGACTGCACTTCTGGGGAAAATACTCTTCAAGGAACAGCTGACCTGGGCGAGGAGGACAGCGGTGGCCACAGCGTTCTTTGGCATTTTTCTCATCAGTGAAGTGTGGAGCATCTCTCGCTTCAACGTTGCAGGAGGGGGCATTGCTCTCGCTGCAGGAGTACTGCTCTCTGTGGAATTCATCATGATCAAATCACTCTCTTTGAAATCGAGACATTTTCTGGTGAGCATGTTCTGGTTTTATACATTCAGATCTATCTTTACGGTAGGGTTTGGACTACTTTCAAGGATGATTACAAGTGCACAGTTGATTACAGGGTTTTCCTTCTTTGTTTCACTGGAAACGGCAATACTGCTGGTGTTATTCGCCCTTGTTCCCATGGTTGTTGGTATGGGTATCCTCTATAAGTCTATTAAGTATGTTCCCATTGTCCATGCCGGAGTGATTATGATGATGGAGGCCATTTCGGGTGTGATTTATGGATATCTGATCTTGGGAGAACCAATTAACGAATTTACCATTGCTGGTGGTGTGCTCATACTTCTGGCAAGCGTCCTGACAATTCTGGAGAAAAGAGGTGAGTGATTTCCTTCTCGATGTGACTGGAAAAGTCAAGAACAGAACGGTCCCTTACTTGTGAGAAAAATCAATAAAAAAATAGAAAAGAATGAAGAAATAAATGCGAGAATGTGAACAAGAAATAAGAAGTGATACAGAAAGCCAAAAATACACTAGACGGGAATCGCTAGTGCACTGGTATTACTTCTTCTTCTTTTCTTCGCCTTTCTTCTTTCCTTTTGACTTTCCCATTTTGTTACCTCCTTTAAGGTTATTTTTGGCTTTGTTTAATGAATGTGGATTGGAATAAAAGTTTACTGGACCTTCTATCTCCATATTGCTCTTAATCCAATCTTCAAATGTATTTGTGTGATAGGTAGTATATAAACTTTTCTATTCTGATTATCTATGCTCATTTTTGCTTTTATTTTTCTTTAAATTGTTCATTTGAGCCTTTTTTTGAAATAGTCAATTTTTGATCTTTTTGACAAAAATAGAATCTCTTGACAAATTTATAATAAAATAAACTTATAATTTGCCTTTTTAAATACAACGATGGAGATGGAATTGCCCATGACAACCAGGAACCTTTTAAGTCATCCCGGCGGAGAAGTGAAGTGAGGTATGACCATGGCTGTAAGAGAGATATTGTTGTTAGGAAATCCTTCCCTGTACAAGGTCTGTGAAAGGGTTGAAAAAGAGGAAACTGACATGGTGAGATCTCTTGTCGGGGATCTTCATGATACGCTCATGGACTTCAGGAAAACCCATAAAATGGGCAGGGCTATTGCTGCTCCTCAGATCGGAGTGAACAAGCGGCTACTATACTTGCATGTAGGAGAACCTGTGGTGCTCATCAATCCACTACTTGAATTTGAGGATACAAGAGTAATGGAGGTATGGGATGACTGCATGAGCTTCCCTGATCTCCTGGTGAAGATCAAGAGGTACAGTCAGTGTAGGGTAACCTTCTTCGATCTGAAGTGGAAAGAACAGAAGGTGAAATACTGTGGGGATATGTCAGAGTTGATTCAGCATGAATATGATCATCTGAACGGGATTCTTGCTGTGTCCAGAGCTGTGGACGGAAGATCCTTCTGTCTACGCAGTGAGACCCATTTCCTGGGATGCAGTCAATAGCAGAAAATGCAAATCTTTTTCGGGGGACAGGAGGATTACTGAATCGTGCAGCGTCGGGACCACTCATTTCAAAATCTGAGCTTCTGAGGGTTATCCTTAGTAATGATAACTTCCACCCTCCTGCAACATGTGCAAACCTAACTGCTACAATAGCAAACCTTAAATAATTGAAAAGATACCTTTTCTTCTAACAGGAGGAACATTTATGGAAAAAATATGGCTGAAGCACTATCCCAAAAAGGTACCCCAGACTATCGACTACCCTGACATCCCCTTGTACAGATTTCTGGAAGATTCTGCAAAGAACTTCCCAGATACCGTGGCTACAGTCTTCATGGGAGGAAAACTGACCTACCGAGAACTTGCTGATCAGGTCAACAAATTTGCCTGTGGTCTGTCCAAATTGGGAATTAAGAAGGGAGATAGAGTGGCTCTGTTCTTCCCAAACTGTCCCCAATCCGTGATCGCCTTGTATGCCGCTTTGAGAATAGGGGCAGTCGTTGTCCAGAACAATCCCCTCTACGTTGAGCGCGAGATCAAGTACCAGGTGGATGATTCAGGTGCTGAGACCATGATAACCCTGGATCTTGAGATGCTGTACCCAAAGACAAGAAACATTCAAAATAAAACAGGCCTCAAAAGGGTCATCGTATCCAGTTTGAAAGAGTACCTCCCTTTCCCTTTGAGCCTTCTGTATCCCCTTGCCAAGAGAAAAGACATTGCCAACGTTGCGCCTGACGCCATCCCATTCCAGGATGTCATGAAAAAAGGAGATACACCTCCCTCAGTCACCGTGAAATCTGATGAAGTTGCTCTTCTTCAGTACACGGGGGGTACTACCGGTGTGTCCAAAGGGGTCATGCTCACCCACAAGAACCTGGTGGCCAACGCAATCCAATGCAAGAACTGGTTCCCTGAAGTCGAAGTGGGAAAAGAACGGTTACTGGCAGTTCTTCCATTCTTCCATTCCTTTGGCATGACAGTGTCTATGAACTTCCCCATCTACATCGCATCCAGCATGATCTTAGTGCCCCGCTGGGAAACAAGAGAAGTTCTTTCCCTGATTCAAAAGCAAAAACCCACTCTGTTCCCCGGAGTTCCCACCATGTACATCGCCATCAACAATGACCCTGATGTCTCGAAATACGACCTATCCTCAATAAAATACTGTATCAGTGGGGCAGCACCTCTCCCATTGGAAGTCCTGCAGATGTTCGAACGGTTAACAGGAGGAAAGCTCAGAGAAGGATACGGACTGACTGAATCCTCACCAGTCACCCACTCCAACCCCCTGGAAGGGCTGGTGAAGGAAGGCAGCATTGGAATACCCTTCCCCGACACGGACTGCAAGATCGTGGATGTCGAAAAAGGAGACAAGATACTGGGAATAAATGAGATCGGAGAATTGTGTATAAAGGGGCCCCAAGTGATGAAAGGGTACTGGAACATGCCAGACGAAACTGCCCAAACCTTGAGAGACGGGTGGTTATATACTGGTGACATTTCAAAAGTAGATGAAGATGGATACTTCTACATTGTCGATCGGAAGAAGGACATGATCATTGCGTCAGGGTTTAACATCTATCCCAGAGATATTGAAGAAGTGCTGTTTGAATATCCCAAGATCAAAGAGGCTGCGGTCGCTGGTATTCCAGATGAGTACCGTGGGGAGACAGTCAAAGCCTACGTTGTGTTAAAAGAAGGAGAAACAGCTACAGAAGAAGAGATTATCCAATTCTGCAAAGAAAACCTTGCTAAGTACAAAATCCCCAAGAAGGTAGAATTCCGTACTGCTCTACCCAAGACAATCGTGGGCAAGGTTCTCAGGAGAACACTGGTGGAAGAGGAACTGAAAAAACAGAAATGAAACCCTCAGTAATCTCTCTTTCCTTTTTTTGATTTTTGACTGTGATGGAACTCATGTCATCTGGGAAACCTAGGGAAAATGAGGTATATCATGAAGGAAGAATCATGTGGAGCTGTTATTTATCACGACAGTGAGTTCTTACTCCTTCACTACGAGTCTGGACACTGGGGATTCCCCAAGGGGAATAGGGAAAAGAGAGAGACCAGGCTGAAAACAGCAGCCAGAGAAATAGAGGAAGAGACTGGACTGAGAAGTGTTGAGTTCACAGACTTCGAAAAGGAGATCGACTACTTCTATAGGAAAGATGGAAAAACAGTGTACAAGACTGTCACCTATTTTTTGGCCAAATCCAAGACAAAGGATGTCACCATCAGCTCGGAACATATTGGATATGCCTGGCTTCCATATGAGAAGGCAAGAGATCAAATAACCTTTTCGAATACCAGGGATGTGCTTGAAGCTTCCAAAGCATATCTGGACAGTCCCCGAAGAGCCCGTCAGTTGCGGCTATGACCTGTCCACACTCAAGAATCTTTCATCAGGACCTCTGTTTGTTATCCTTTTCTTCATTTTTGAACTTCAGGATTACAGGATTCTTCAACTGCCAGGCAAAACCTTTATAAATCAATGAGAAGAAACTCCCTCCGTATGTTAACCAACACACTTGAGCTCAGAGAGAAGTATCTCAGAGAAGCCATGTTTCCCACCATATTCTGTACAGGATGTGGGATCGGGAACGTCCTCCACTACACCATACAGGCTATTGACAATGTGGGGTTGGACATTACAGAAACCATCTTTGTCAGCGGCATTGGCTGCTCTTCACGGTTGCCCGGATATGTGAGAGCTGATGGGCTGCACACTACCCACGGGAGAGCTCTGGCATTCGCCACGGGTGTCCACGCGGCTGAGCCCGATCTGAATATTGTAGTATTCACAGGGGATGGAGACTGTGTGGGAATTGGAGGAAATCATTTCATTCATGCAATCAGACGGAATATAGACGTCACTGTAATTGCTGTCAACAACTTCACCTACGGGATGACGGGAGGTCAGGTGGCTCCCACCACACCCCGGTTTGCCAACACAACCACCACCCCGTACGGGAATGTGGAGCATCCTTTTGACATGTCTCTTCTGGCAGTGGCAGCAGGAGCGCCTTACGTTGCCAGGTGGTCTGTCACACACCCATATAGACCCATAAAGTCCATTGAGAAAGGTTTGAAGAGAAAAGGATTTTCCTTTATTGAGATATTATCCCCCTGCCCTACAGCCTATGGACGGTATAACAAGCTGCGGGATATTGAGTCCATGTGGAATTGGTACAAGGAGAATGTAATTCTGGTTGAGGAATATGATAGAATTATGAAGTACGGGACGGAAGAAGAAAAAGACAAAGCCCGGAAGAAGATCACGATTGGAGAGTTTGTGGACATCGAAAAACCAGAATTCATGGATGAATGGAAGTTACTGGTGGAGAGGATGAAATCATGAGGAAAGAAATTCGTGTGTGTGGATTCGGTGGTCAGGGTATCGTGCTTGCTGGCATGATCCTAGGAAAGGCTGCTTCTGTGTACTCTGATTACTACTCAGTGCAAACCCAGTCCTACGGTCCCGAAGCGCGAGGCGGTGCGTCCAGATCAGAAGTGATAATCTCAGATGAACCTATTGCCTTTCCAGGTGTCATGGAGGCAGACATTCTGGTGGCCATGAGTCAGCCCGCTTTTGACAAGTACACTGATGATCTGAAAAAAGATGCCACCATCATAGTGGACCCTTCCCTGGTCATTGACACAGGCGAGTTCGATCCCATACGGATTGAGTTCACCGCTCTGGCTGAAGATCTGGGAAGAAAGATTGTGGCGAATATCATTATGCTGGGAAGCCTGACCAGACTCACAGGTGTTGTTTCAGTGGAAGCCATGCAGAAAGCAGTTTTTGACAGTGTTCCACCCAGGACCATTGATCTCAACAAGAAAGCACTGGAAGTGGGGTTCAAGGCTGCAGAAGATGTTCTGGCCGCTCTGGGGAGATGAAACAGACCACGCTGAATGGGGGATCTCCGTACGTCCTGTACGATACAAAAAGAATCCTCAATACATATAAGCATGCAGATTCCTGGTTCTGGAACAAGTATTCCGCCCATCCGTACGTAGGATGCCAGCATGCCTGCGAATACTGTTATGCAAGGCAGGATAAATACCTGCATACAGATACACCAGATGATTTTTCGAGAATCATAAAAGTCAAACGTAATGCTGCTCAATTACTTGAAAAAGAGCTTAAGAAGGCAAAAAAAGGGGTAATTGCCACGGGAGATTATCAGCCTGCTGAAAGGAAATTCTGCATCTCCAGAAAAATGCTGGAGGTCATAAGAGACTCTGAGTTTCCCGTGCATATTATAGAAAAATCTGACTTGGTGGTGAAAGACATTGATGTTCTGCAGGAGATCAACGAGAGGACATGGGCCTGCGTTTCATTCAGTTTTTCCACTGTTGATGAGGAGCTGTCTGGTCTCTTTGAACCAGGAGCCCCTTCTCCAGAACGGCGATTGAAGGCAATGAAAGAGATCTCAGAGGCGGGCATTCTCACCGGGGTGAATCTCATGCCAGTTCTCCCCTATATTACCGATTCACCAGATCTGATGGAAGATGTAATCAGAGCAGCAAAAGAACATGGGGCCACCTTTGTGCTGGTGGGTGGATTGACTCTGGATGACAATGTGAGAGTACGATATTTCAAGCTCTTGAGAGCCACGTTTCCAGAGCTTGTCTCTGATTACGAGACTCTCTATGACTCCAACATTCTGGAGTATTTTGCAGACATTTCACGAAGAGCAATCAACATGATAGAGGCATATGAATTGAAAGATCGCATCCCTCGCTACTGTCTCAATTTCAATCAAAGGGTGGCAGAAAGACTATTTGATACAGCATATCGCATCGAGCTGGAATCTCCAAAGAGAGCCTGGCCGTACAGAAAGGTGGCCTGGCTCCTTGACGACTTGGATGAAGACATTCGTGAAATCGAGGATTTGAGAGTGCTACAGGGTGTAGGGGAGAAACTGTCTGAGGTCCTCACCATGATTGTAGAAGAGCTGGTAACGTGATTTCACTACCCGAGGGAATTCTGGCACCTGAATAACCTACGAGTGGAAATCCCTATATACACACTTTCCCTGTGGGTACCATGGGAGTCAACCTAACCCCGATCATCAAGAAAAGAGTGGTAGATCTAGCGCAACTCTCAGGAAAAACGCTGGCTTTTGATGCCAACAACGTGTTATACCAGTTCCTCGCCCTTATCAGAACAGGTGGTGGCGTGCCCCTGACTGATGATCGGGGCAATATTACTTCTCACTTGCATGGGCTGGCCTTCAGAGCCACACGGCTTCTCTGTGATTATCACATCAACCTGGTGTATGTCTTCGATGGAACGCCGCCCGCCCTCAAGAAAGGAGAACTTCAAAAAAGGAAAGAAATCAAGGAAAGAGCACAAGAAGAATGGAAAGAAGCACTCAGAATAAAAGACTATGCCACAGCCTATTCAAAATCCACCATGACCTCAAGGCTCACCAAGGACATGATTGAAGATGCACAGCGGCTGCTCACCTACATGGGGATACCCTGGGTGCAGGCTCCCTCAGAGGCAGAGGCCCAGGCAGCATTTATGACAAGAGACATTTTCGGTGCAGCAAGCAGGGACTATGACACACTATTATTTGGCGCAAAGAGACAGGTTCGTTACGTCACTGTCCAGGGAAAGGAGTATCTTCCCTCAAAAGGGCTTTCCAGAAGGTACAAGCCGGAGATTATCACTCTAAAAGATTTCCTAGATCATTTGAACATTACGCGAGAACAATTGGTGGATATGTCAATTCTTATGGGGAATGATTTTACTCCAGGTATCAAAGGCATTGGCCCCAAAACTGCCTTGAACCTCATGAGAACGTATGACACTCTGGAAGCCCTTCCCCCTGAGATGCAGGAGAAACTTCCCCAGACTTTACATGAGATCAGACAGATATTTCTGAATCCAGATGTCACTGCTACGTATTCCCTGGCATATTCGCCTCTCCAGGAGGACGACCTTCTCGACTTTCTGAGACAACGGAGGTTCAGTGAAAAGACCATCAATACCCTGATCACCCGGCTGCGTGGGTTCCACAGCAACTCACTGGAGAGGTGGCTGTAGTGCAATTCTCGGAACTAGCTCGTGTCTGCGAGCAGGTGGGCTCCACTCGTAAGAAGCTCAAGAAAGTCCACGTGTTGTCAGAATTTCTGCGGAGTGTCCCCCCTGATGAGATAGCTTTTTCCGTCCTGTTGATCACTGGTCAGGTATTCCCAGAGTCCTCCAGCACGACATTAGATGTCAGTTGGAGGACCGTCCAGAATGCACTGAAGTCGCAGCAGCGGCCTCTGTTCCAGAAAGCTCTCTCCATCGCGGATGTGTACACCTGCTTCCAGGAGATTGCAAAGACATCCCAGAGGAAAAAGAAAGAAAGGATTATCTCCAGCCTACTGGGCCAAGCCTCAGACCGGGAAAGAACCTACATTTTGAAGAATTTTTTTGGAGAGATGCGAATTGGAGCCAGTGAGGGGATTGTCTTGGAAGCCATAGCGGAGGCTGCGGGACTCTCTTCAGAAACGGTAAAACGTTCCCATGCCCTCCTGGGCGATCTTGGAGAGACTGCTTTGCGCGCTCTAACTCATAAGGATCTTCCTACACAGATAACGCTATTCAGCCCTATAAAGCCTATGCTTGCTCAGATGGGCGACATACAGAATATCAAACAGAAAATGGCCCTGGAATACAAACTGGACGGGGCAAGAATCCAGATTCACAAGAATGCACAACAGGTGAGAATCTTTTCCAGACGTCTCACTGATGTCACAGAGTCTTTACCAGATATTGTCACACTAGTTGGAGATTTTCCAGAAAGCGTTACGGAAGGTGAGGTGGTGGCAGAAAGAAAGGGAAAACCTCTCCCTTTCCAGGAGGTGCTGAGACGGTTCAGAAGAATCCATGATGTTGGGACTTCAACAGAGGAGATACCGCTGCGGTTGTATATTTTTGATCTCCTCTATCTTGAGGGGAAAACTCTCCTTGACAAGACCTACCTGGAGAGGACAGCGCTGCTATCTGAGATAGCTGGTCCTTTTCTGGTTCAGCGGCTGATCACCGGGAGCACAAAAGAAGCTGACGAATTCTTATCCCAGGCGCTGAGGGCGGGCCATGAAGGATTGATGGCCAAACAGGTGACCAGCACATACGTGCCGGGAAAGAGGGACAAGAGCTGGCTCAAGATCAAGCCCACAGAAACGCTGGACCTGATAATTAAGGCTGCAGAATGGGGTCATGGCCGACGAAAAGGATGGTTGAGTAATTATCACCTGGCTACGAGGGAGGGAGCTGTCATTGGTAAAACGTTCAAAGGACTGACAGATTCACAGTTTCAGGACATCACAGTAGCTCTGCTGGCTTTGAAGGTGTCAGAGAATACGTATACTGTCTATGTCAGACCCAAAGTAGTAGTTGAAGTCGTTTTCAATGAAATCCAGAAAAGCCCTACCTATCCATCAGGGTACGCACTGCGATTTGCTCGCATTACGAACATCAGAGACGATAAATCAGCAGGAGATGCCGATTCAATAGACAAGGTCAGGGAACTGTACGAGAGACAGTTTGCGTACAAAGCAAAGCGAAGACTATAGGGCTTCTAATACATCAGTACGAACAGTATTACGAGCCTACCAACCTTTAAGTAACCGCACTCAAACAGGGAACATGCAGGTCAATGTAGATCTTCATGCTCACTCTGGATACGCAGGTGGTGTGGGCAGCATCTCATTTACCAGAATTGATGACATGATGTCGTTGAAAGGAATCACGGTGGTGGGAACAGGAGATTGTCTGCACCCCCAGTGGCTGGATTATTTGAAAAAAACTCTAAGAGAGACAGATAATGGCATATTCTCTTTCAACGAAAGACCTACATCGTTTGTGCTTCAGACTGAGGTCATCATAACCTCCAAGGTACGCCACAGGAGAAAATCAGTTCATACAGTAATACTGTTTCCATCTTTTGATGCAGTAGACCTGTTTTGCAGAATCCTGCAGGACTGGGGTGTGAGAAACACTATTGGAAGGCCATTCATTGTGTGCAAAGATCCGGGGGATGTCTCCTATCGCCTCCACACACTGAAAGATATTGACCCTGAGATAGAGGTGATTCCCGCTCATATACTGACTCCAGATGGTATCTATGGGTCAAATTGCCCTGTTACCTACCTTCACGAATTCTTTGGAGATTTCGAACGTAGTATTTCTACGGTGGAGACTGGATTGAGTGCAGATCCCACGCTACTGCATCTGATTCCAGAACTGAGTTCGAGGACCTGGATATCCAGTAGCGATGCCCATTCCCACCATCTGCATCGCATGGGACGGGAGTTCACCACATTCCGGCTGCCAAGGCTGACTTTTTCTCATCTAGTCAGGGCAATAAGGGAGGACAATGTCATACGTACTGCTGAGTTCAATCCCGCAGAAGGCCGATATTTTCTCACGGGACACAGAGGTGACAGAAAAGGTCACAATGGATCATACTGCTTTTTTTCACCAGAATGTGTGCCCCGAAATCACATATGCCCCATCTGCTCGAAGAACCTGACAGGAGGAGTCTTTGAGCGGGTGGTTGCCCTGCACAGGAAACAGTCAGAAAAGGACGCAGAACCAGGAATGAAAGAGAGAATCAGCGTAACCTATATGGAGAATATCATGAAGAGCATTGAAACATATAAGACCGAAAAACCCAGGGAATTTACAAACATGATCCCCCTGGTTGAGGTCGTGGCACGAGGACTGAATATACAATCTGTCACCGCAAAGAAAGCGCTGAAGGAATATAAAACCATAGTGGAGAGAGTAGGATCTGAATGCGAGCTCTGGTTCATGGAGAGAGACTCCCTTGAAGAGACACTAAAGGGAATCAATTCGGATGTATTGGACGCTCTTCTCAGCGTTAAGGAAGATCACTTCGGATTTTATCCTCCCGGATTTGATGGTGAGTATGGAAAGCTCGTGCTGGGGGCTCCCGTAGCCATTTCTGACATTTGTGAGATTCGAGGTGTGACTGAATCCTTGCAGGAAGGGGGAAATGATGAAGGTACAGAAGTACCTAAATGACCCCAGCACCATGAGGTTCTGCTGGCTGGCAGAGTGGGACTGATGGCATCTCTTACTGCAGTTCTCATCAGGAAGGAATGAGATTCAAACCAAATCATTTTAAGCACTGACAGAACATGAGCCCCATGATTCTCAGTGATAGCAGTCTCAGCCAGTTAATTGAAAAAGGAATGATTACGCACTTCCGTGATCTTTCTACACAGCTCACTCCAAATGGTGTTGATCTCACACTCAAGAGGGTAGAGAAATTCACTGGTAAAGGCAGGATCGATTTCACAAACGAAGAAAGAGTTTTGCCTTCCACAGAGGAAATGTCTTTTGTCAATGAATGGGTTACCCTCCCTCCAGGCTGTTACAGGGTGACCTTCAACGAGATTGTAACAATCCCCTCTGACATGGTGGCTCTGGGCAGGCCGCGTTCGTCTCTCTTGCGGTCAGGTGCCACCATAGAGAGTGCAGTGTGGGATGCAGGATTCCATGGAGCGAGTATTTCCCTGCTTGTGGTTTACAACCCTCATGGTATTTCTCTACAGCACAATGCACGGCTACTGCAGTTATTCTTCGCAAAAATGTCTGACAAGGCCCAACAAGGATACCAGGGGACATACCAAGAGAACCCTAGAACGGCTTTATAGACACCACGTTGTTGTGCCGCAGCACGATTTTTCCCAGACCTTTCCTTCCGCCTTGGTCCACCAGTGTGGCTTTGTCTATGGTTAGGTTAAAGTCCAGGTCATATCCTGCGAGGACACCTATGATTTCTCTTCCATCTTTGAGCTGTACTGATATCTTGTTGTCAAGACTTCCATGAATAAGATCCAATGGTTTCTCTGGCATGAACCTCGTACACGAATGAGGCTTAAAAGCTTTTTGGAAGAATTGACCTGCAAGAATGGGAACAAACAGCATACCAGACATCCTGCCACCCATACCAGCACGAGAGCGGACATTCCAGCGTTCTTGAAGATGATCTCTTTCCGTTCTCTCTGATGAAAGCTCCCCAAACAATCCGTGGAGCGAAATGCCCCAGTGCCAAGGGATTCTTTACCCAACTGATCTCTGTCCACATGTCTGAAACGTTCTTTCATCATGAGTACTATTTCAACTCCAGGAATCCAGATATGAAGAGCACGCAATCTCAGAACTTTCCTGAAACCCGCGGGATTTATCTGAACGTACAATAGAAATCACACTGCTTCACACATGAAGTCGTTTCATCACACATTTTCTCACAAATTATCTCATAAACGGTAATTTTCACAAATACCTTTATATATCATAACTTAAAAAAGCATAAGATAGGTGATCAGATGAACAGGAAAGTCATCGTCATAGCAATAGTGGGTATTGCTGTACTCAGTATACAAAACACGGCAGCGGATTCTGAGAACGTAGATATCTCAGTCACAGTCAACAACAAAGCCCCAGAGGTGACAAACAACACAGTTGGACCGTTGACAATTGACCCCGAGGTACAATACACTATCAATGCCACCGTAAGTGACAGTAACAAACTTGCAGACATTCTCATCATTGTCATCAAACTCTACTATGGCTCAGACAGTTCAGGAAATGGCAGAAACTACTACACCTGGACATGGACAAATCCCAACCCTGGAACAAACCCTGCAGTCGTCGACTTCACCAACAGTGCAAACTGGGCGGCGAATGTCGCCAACAGCTATGTCTCAACCACCAACGTTACCATCATTCCGAATAACAAAGATGTCACCTTCGACCTCAATTGGCAGGTTTCTGGAATTGCCCGGCCCACTGCCACAGACTACTGGCACTATCATATCGAGGCCACTGACTCGGCAAATCCCACTGTCAGCAGTGCGCAGGGCGACGCCACAGTGAACAAGTTCCTCTCGTTCGCAGTCCAGAGTAATAGCATTGATTTTGGGAGCGCAGACCCGGGAGCAGTTCTCACAGCTACCAATGACAACGTGATCAGCATGGTCTCGAATGGAGAAGTTGATATCTCAGTCACAGGGGCTGACCTGATAGCAGGTACGTATACCATTCCGGTGGGACAGTTCTATGTTGAAGATGAAAGTTCAGTTCAGACTGTGTTGACTGCAGCAGCTCAAATCATTTATGATGATTACAGAGATGTGGATGAAGCAGGAATCCCAGATGCTGGAATCCTAGGCTATTCTAACAGTATTACTCGGATACTCACTTTTGGTGGTACTGTACCTGATCCACAGGAAGTGGGTACATATACTGGTACCTGGATTGTCGATGTCACCAACGTGTGTACTCCTTCAAACTAACTTTTCTTTTATTTTTTTGTTGTTCTATCTGAGTCTGAGCGGGAACCAGAAGAACGAATCACTGGAGTCATTCGAGTTCGTTGAACGTCTTCGTTTTGTGGTTTCTCAGGTTATCGTCCTTTAATTACATATATGCAAAATAATTGATTCAAAATACTTATAAGTGTACGGAAAAGTATGTGTATAACTAATCAAAGAGGAGGTGAGAATTTGAAAATGAGTCGAAGGGGATTCGCCACAGCTGTCATACTCATGATGTCATTGGTCACTGTCAATGCAATTCCAGAGAAGGTCACTTTCCATGTGCAGACTTTTGGGCACGAAGGCAGAGATGTATTGAAGCTGGAAGTTGAAATTAGAGGTGAAGACTCTGACTACCTGTTTTTTTCTGTTGATGCTGGTGTGATGAACACGATTGCAAAGGAAATCAATATTGAGAAATTGCCAGTTACACGGGTCGACGAAAGGACGCTCAAGATTCCAAAAATGTACCTCAAGAAGGTCGGTCCCAGCGAGTACGTGAGTGTTGTCCCAAACAGCGTAATGAAGATGAGGTGGTCTGTGAGAGACATGATTGCCACCATGAACGCAAGTGATACTCTGAGAGTATTGGTCTGGTTCAAAGAACCCGATGCTTTCTGCAAAGTGAGTCAATTCGGCAACATCCACTACCGGTTTCTAAGCCGGATGGGGGCAACAGCTGACATTCGCGTTTCTAACCTAAGAGCTCTGTCTGAAGAGCCCCTGGTTGAATTCATTGAGGCCAATGGGAATGCTCACGCCTTGCTGGCTGACAGTATCCCGCTAATCAATGTTGACGACTGCTGGGCTGTTGGATATGATGGCTCAGGCATCAAGGTCTGCATTCTCGACACAGGTGCTGACCCTACTCATTGTGATATCGCAGGAAAAATTGTAGCTTGGAAAGACTTTGTTAATGGGTATCCTACACCATACGATGATAATGGTCATGGGACTCACGTTGCCTCTGTCGTTTCACGTGTGGTACCAGGTGCTTCTCTCATGATTGGAAAGGTACTGGATTCTTCTGGAAACGGCACTATCTCCAATATCATTGCTGGTATCGATTGGGGTGTCTCCATCGGAGCGGACATTATAGTGATCGGATTCGGAAGTCTGGGTGGAGATGGAACCAGCAGCATAGCCCAAGAATGCAACTGGGCAGTGAGAGAGGGTGTTGTAATGGTTGTAGCTGCTGGAAATGAGGGCTCTTCCTGCTGCACTATCAATACACCCGGTGATGCAACAGATGTCATTACCGTTGGTGCTTCTGACAAGTCAGATGCTCTAGCCAGCTTCTCTTCCAGAGGTCCCACCACTGATGGAAGAACAAAGCCCGACATCACAGCTCCCGGCGTATCAATCTACGCTGCCGATGCCGGAACCTCATGCAGTGATGTTTCAATGTCTGGTACATCAATGGCCACACCGCACATAGCGGGTGTCGCTGCCCTGATGCTGGACGCCCGTGGTATAGCAACGCCCTTACAAGTTAAGAACTGCATGGGTGCTACTGCCATCGACAAGGGCAATGTCAACAAGGACTGCCTCTGGGGATGGGGCCGTGTAGATGCATACGCTGCGGTACAGCAGATTATCAGCAACCCCACTGTATCTCCACCAGCTGATGGAGACTGTGGTTGTGAATGTGGAACTGACGGCTGCCTCGGAACAGCACTGATATTCATTCTGATGTTTCTAGGTGTAGTAATTAGAAAAAAGTGAGCCAGGGACTCACTTTTTTTGTTTTTGATAGAGAAGCAGATCCGGGCCCATTTCTTCACTCATTGAACGCTGTATAGCAACCCTTGCGGCCGGCTCTGACGTGAAAAGCACAGGTGCTGGAATCCTCCAAAGACATCTCTCTTTCTCTGTCTTTCATGGAAGAGTCCACGACACTTTCATCTTGCAGTCATAACACGGATCTCCCCAAGGGCGCAAAAGGCTAACTTTATAAAGGAGTCCCAAATTCAATCCCATGGACAGACGGTTATCAATATTCATTGCAGGCGTGTTCTTCCTCTCTTTAGGCAGCCTATGCTTTGAAGTATCTCTATCATATCAATTTGGGTTCATGTTCTGGACCAATGTTTCATATATCATCGTTTCAATTGCCATGTTTGGACTGGGCGTTGGTGGTGTCCTAGGCTATTTCATCTCCAGAAGAAAAGAATACTTCACACTGCTATCCTATGCAGCGTTGCTCTTCAGCCTGTTCATGATAATCAGTCTGGTCGCTATTTCGCATGCCAGCAAGACAGAATTCTTTGAGCAGCTCTCCCTCACCCATCTGGAACTGCTCTCAATTGACAGTCTGCTGTTCTTAATGTATTTCTCTCTACTCCCCGCTGTCCCCTTCTTCTTTGCAGGCATTGTGCTGAGCTCCGCTCTGAATTACCCCACATCCTCCAAGCGCGAAATTTCCTACATTTATTTCGGTGATCTAGTCGGAGCGGCTGCAGGCTCATTTCTGGTTTCATTGCTTGTGCCTACCTTATCTGTGGAAGGAGTCGTCATTTTCTGCAGTGTGGTGGCCTTGGTCTCATCGGTCTTTTTCAAGAGACCCTCCAGGAGAATGGCGGGCCTCATGGTGGTCATGCTGATTCTCGTGGGAGGAGCTTTCTACATGAAAGACCAAATGGAACCCGTTCCCAAGAAGCCACTGACCGCATATGTTGAACAAGGTTCTGAAATACTGTATACCCGGTGGAGCCCAACCTCGAGAGTGGATGTTGTCCAATTCCCATGGGGGAAGGTCCAGTTCATTGTCAATGGGTCCTATCCTGTCACTGTCCTAAAATCAGACAATCCCTTTACAGGGAATGAAACAGATATCAGGTACTTCATGTTCTTTGAAAATCCCGAGTCCATACTGGCCATTGGATCAGGTGGAGGGGTCGAATTGGCCATGGCAATACAAGCAGGTTCCACCGATGTCGTGGGAGTGGAAATCAATCCCGTCATCATGGAGATGATGCTTTCAGAATTCAAGGATGTGTCAAAAGACATCTACTCCAGACCAGAAGTCACGTATGTCGTAGAGGATGGGCGAACATATGTCAACCGATGTAATAGGACATTTGATCTCATTGAGAATGGAGTTCTGGGCTCAGATGCTCTGATTTTGCCTTCCTCAATTGTGCAGACCTTTTCTGACACGTATGTCTACACAGTGGAGGCCAATCAAGACTACTGGAACCACCTCTCGGATGATGGAATTGCCGCAATTCTGGTGACCAGTCTCATGGATGAGTATAATGCACTGGATGCTGAAACTGGGGTAAGCTATCGGCTGCTGAGGCAGTTTTCAACAACGAGAGAAGCACTACTGAGAGAGGGAGTCTCTCCCGAACTGCATATGATGATTTTCAGACATGTGATGTCTTCGGGCTACACCAACCTGTATCGACAGACAGACTACACCTTCATTTTCAAGAACCCCCTGGATGAGCAGAGTGTTCATGCTATTTTGGAAAAGGCAGCTCAGGCGGAGACCGTTATACGAGAGTACTATGTTTCCATAAACAGCCCGGAGGCTGATGTATTCAAGTTCGAGTGTTTGTATGCACCGTTCTATTCTGGTGTCAACCTGGATTCCTACCTTAGCCTCGTCCCAGAAGGCAGAGATGTCACTCCCACAACTGATGATCATCCCTATTTTTACCATACTGAGAAGAGCGCACCATCGTTTCTGAGATACATGCTTGTGGGGTTCTTTGCTCTGACCGTGCTGTTCCTGGTACTGCCTGTAGCTGCTGAACGACGGTTGAAATTCGAGAGCCGAATTACAATACCTTTTATTGGGTATTTCGTCTTGTTGGGGATTGGGTACATACTCATACAAGCAGTGTCCATTCAGAGGTTGTCCTTGTTCCTGGGCCAGCCAGCCTATGCCTTCCAGGTGATCTTGTTTTCTATGCTGATATTCTCTGGCTTGGGGAGCTTTATAACGGGAAGATTCTCCAATGAGAGAAAAATGGTGAAGAGAGTACTGGCAATACTAATACTGGTAGCCCTTGTTTATGTAGTGGGGTTATCTCCTCTCATCTATTATTTCATGCCCAATCCTATCCCCACTAAGATTGTGCTCAGTGTTCTCCTGTTGTCACCATTGTACTTGCTCATGGGGATGCCCTTTCCCCTGGGGCTGAGGATTGTGTCCAGGGAAGTAGAAAAAGACGTTATCTGGATGTATGCTGTAAACGGGGGAGGCTCTGTCATGGGGAGTATCATTGGGATGATACTGGCTTTTTCATTTGGGTTTTCTTACGCGTTCTTGGTTGGGGCCTTCATATATGCGGGTGCTTTCGCCATCGTGTTGGTCGCCTTCCGCAAGTGAATACAGAAATTCGATATACGGTGGATAATTCTGAACGACGTCAAGCTGCTGTTGTACCTGAGTTATCTCTTCTCACGTGTAGCATCGTCTCAGCAGTCTTTATCATACAACTCAATAATCCGAGGCGGCCGGGACAGGAAAGGAATATGGGGAACCCACCTGCTTCACGAAGTCTCCAGAAGAGTTTCATGTATGAGTATTGCGAAACAAGGAATCCCAAAGCGAGCCCCACTTAACCTACCAACGAAGGCTATTCCTCTCGAATGTGCGCCCACTCCTTGATTGTTGTCATGACGTCCTCAGGATGCCGTGTGGAAAATACAATATCTCTGAATCTGCCTTCTCTGAGCGAGAGGCCCACGCGGGAACTTTCCACGATATTGTAGATAATCCTCCAGTGTCCACCAATCCTTACCGTCCGCACACCTGCACCTCCATACCTTGCGGCTGACGTCTCATCAAGGAAACAGTCCTCCACATTGTCCCAGGCGATGTTGTGTCCAAGTGGTCCAAACCCCACAAAAATGGAGGCAGGTGTCATCCTTATGATCAGCCTTCCAAAGGTGAAAGCAATTCCTAAAAACAGGAGAAACATTATCAGATAGAACCAATTAGGAGCAGGCTCGGAGCCAAGTGGTTCTATCAGAACCTGATATGCCAATAAGAAGAGCATAGATCCCGCGATGGAAAGAAGTACAACTATAATCCATTTTGATACAATTTTTTCCTCATAGATCGCTCCTGGTTGCATTTTGACCCTCCTTTCTTGTTGTTCCTGCATTTCCCTCATGACTCTGTCTTTATATATTTTTTCTGGTTCTGGTTCTACCTGTTCAGTTCGCGCATCTATTCTGTGATGCATATGTTCCCTCATCAACACGATTTTGAGAATGGAGTGATTTCATCAAGTGATTCTTGTTAAGAGATGTGATCTCACACCCATTTGATGCGTACAGAACCTACAAGAATGAAGGATGAAGCAGAAGCTCCTCCAGAGATTTCACACGTTCTGCATTTCTATAGGGCAGGCACAGCATCTCCCATGCGATAAGCATTCCCCCAGGGAGACACTGACAAGGAGGTGAGAGTGAAGAATCCAGAGATCGACCGCGCACCATCTCCATATCATTGCGAGACTGCAGGGACCCATAGCTAAGAGTAAAAGGCAGGGTCACTTCCCCATATGATTTTTCAAAGCATACGGTGACTTTGCACGTTTTGTCATCCGTGTGGCAGGTCATGGTGACATCATCACTGGACAAGTCGGAGGCATAATGAGAGGGAAGAACAATAGTCAATGAAAGCCCTTCTGGAACGTTGTAGAAAGTAATGTCTCCTCCAGTCAGCGTCTTTCTGGAATCCCACCTGACCTCCTTCACTGCTGTCTCCCATTCCACTAGTTCCAGCAAAGTACAGTTCCACACATTCTTTTCAGTGACAAAAGCTAATAATTCCTTCATCAGGCTGATGCCCTCACCTTCGTTAACTGCCTTCATGTGCATCACCACTGAAAACACCGTTTCCTCTTTGAACTTGCTGTCTGCTTCCTTCTGAGCAAGGCTCACGTTCTCACGGTACTCCTCTTCGGACAAATACCACGTGTACTCATGTCCTGAAAGCAGCTGGGGAAGAGGGCCACCAAACAGAGGCCTCCCACTCTCGCCAAACATGCTGGAATCGTATGCAAAGTGATATTCTTTCAGTATAGAGAGGGTCTCTTCGGTGCATTGGAGACAAGGTGCTCTGAATCCTCTCACTGTAATTCCTGCCTGATTCATTATGTCCAGCCCCTTCTTCAGCAGCTCTCGCTGGCTTTCAGGTGGACACACAAACTCGTTCTGGTAGTGAGCGTACCCGTGAAGACCGATTTCATGTCCTGCCCCTGCAAGTTCATGGAGTTCCCGGACGAGTTCTGGGGATTCTGTCATGAGGTCCCATTCGCCGTGGAATGGTATGACGAAGAAAGTGGCTCTCACATGGTATGAATCCAGGAGGGAACGGATTTCCTGCAAATACTCCAAAGAGTATCCTGAAGAGACATCATCACAGGTTACCGTGAAGGCCATGGATTTATTGTAGGGCCACGTTGCTACAGTAATTGACGGGTCAAAAGTACGTACGTACTGAGCTATCCCAATACCTGATGCAAGAAGTAGTACCAGGAATACCGCGAACGCCTTTCTCATAATGAGTGCACATCACGAGAACTATAAATAACAATCGGTTTTCAAGACTGCAAAGGTTTTTCTTATGGGGCGCCCTGGCTGGACCATGGAAAAGTTCGAACTTCTAGATCATGACGCTGATGTGGGAATCAGATCGTGGGGAAAAACCGTAGAAGAAGCCTTTGAAAATGGTGCTCGAGCCATGTTCTCCGTTATGGTCAACGTGGACGGAGTGACTCCCCGCAGAGAAATCAAGGTGGAGGCTGCAGCAGATGACTGTGAATCACTGTTTGTGGAATGGCTGAATGAATTGCTTGCTCAGAGAGACATCACCGAGATGGTCTTCTCGGACTTCACCGTAAGCATCAAGAGAAATGAAGGCGTGTACCTTTCAGGAACTGCCAGAGGAGAACGTCTCAGCCAGGAAAAACACGAGATCAAGACAGAAGTCAAAGCTGCTACCTATTTTGGGCTCAAAAGTGGAGAAAAAGATGGATTACGCTTTTTCCAGTGCGTCCTGGATATTTGACAGAACTGAGCAAGAGAAAAGGCTCACCCTTTCTTGGGAATAAGACCCAGTCCTTTCTTGGAAACGTCAAAGTAGTAAGCAGTGGGTTTGTCCACGATACCCCGGATCCATTCAATCTTGAACTCACCCAGGTACTTCTTCCTTGTAGTCTCGATAACAAATACGCCGTCTAGCAGGAACCTCAGTGAATTCTCAATCTTGGTATCATTCACCCCTTCTTCCACAATGTACAGTCCAGTCCATTCCATCTCCTTCAGTTTTGAGCCCTGATTGACAGCGAACTTGATGACCTGATCTGGGTCAAAGTAAATCATCAAATTGCTCAGAGAGTCAAATACCACCACACTGGAAGGAGCATCTATCTCTTTTGAAGCCTCAGATAGTGCGAGTCCAAAATCCAGGAGTGATGACTTATCAATGGCTGAATGAAACTTCTCCGGAGACTTCTTCAATCTCCAGGGGAAACAGTCCACAAAAAAGAACTTGCCTTCTTCTTCGAATTTTTCAATGTCCATTCCCAGCCGCACCAAGTTCATCCGAATGTCATCCGGGGTGGTATTGAAGTTGAAATAGACAGCTCCCAACCCCTTTACCAGCTCTCCGTAGATGAATTGCTGGCACCATAACTGCTTGTACGGGTTCGGCCCTCCCATGACCAGAATGTTCATGTGAGTATTAGAGGGAACAGGGTACTGGTCCATCAGCCCCACAGCATCCCATCCGCAGGTAACCTCTTTCTTGGCTGCAATGATCTCAGGCGCAGGTCTCTTGAGCAGGTGTGCCACTCCCTCTGATTCCAGCATCTGCTCTAGGGTGGCCACATCAGGCTCATTGATCCCCGCCCGCCTCATGACTTCCCGTCGGGCATCTTCTAGCTTCCAGATTGCAATGGGGTATCCTAGAACGTCAATATAATACCGGAGCGCAGATCGCGCAGTCTGAGAAGGAAGCTGGTGAATCTCTGCTCTTCCTCCTTTGGTGGTCTCCTCAAGGAGGACATCTCCCACCTGATCTCCAGCCAGATTCCCATAGGTCATGGCAACTATCTCCCCTCGAATGAAGAGAATGTTGCCCAGTTTCTCGCCAAAGTACTTTAGAACTCCGGTAAATTCCCTGTCCTGAAGGGACTTTATTATTTCTGCCAAATCCAGTTCTCTTGCATCCAGCCGCTGTAGAATTTCTCCATCAGGGAAATCCATGAAGCACACCTCGGGTATATGGCTTTTTCAAACCCCACGTATTTATACTTTGTGCTTTGTTTACTCGATCAAAATTCAAGGAGATTGCAATCCCTCCCTCCCAAATCTTTCTCGCATCATGAACCCCACCTCAATGTACCGAGTTTTCCTGCCTATGAAACTAGTTTTTCCAGCAGCCATTCTGAGTTAAAAGGCTGCAAATCAGTATATTCCTGTCCATTTCCCACATAGATTATAGGTCTTCCTGTAACACAGCTGATGGAGAGAGCTGCCCCACCCCGGGCGTCTGCATCGATCTTTGTGAGTATGGATGCATCAATGCCCACTTCCCCGAACTTCTCCGCCTGCTCTACTGCGGCGTTCCCAGCCAGGGCGTCACCCACAAAAATGGTCAGATCAGGGTTTGTCACCCGTTTGATCTTCTTCATCTGTTCCATGAGGTTCTTGTTTGTTTCTGCTCTCCCTGCTGTGTCGATCAGCACCACATCCACATCTTTTGCCCTGGCATGTTTAATTGCATCAAATGCCACGGCTGCAGGATCTGCACCATATCCATGTTTGATCACCCTGACCCCGATTCTTTCTGCATGTTTTTCCAGCTGTTCTTGTGATCCTGCCCTGAAGGTGTCTGAAGCCGCAATGACCACAGTAAACTTCTGCTTGAGGATGTGGGCAAGCTTTGCAATAGTGGTCGTTTTCCCTGTGCCATTAAACCCTACAAACAGTACAATCAGAGGACCATCTTCGCGATTTTTTTCCCTGATTAGGGCTTCCAGATCAACAGAATCTACATCAAGAACCTGTAAGACTGCATCTTTCAAAGCATCCTGGATAATATTCTTTTTCCTTTCTGTTAGCCCTACCTTTGATCCCACGAGTTCTGATCGTAAGGTCTCAACCATCTTCTCAGAAGCTTTCATGGAAACGTCACTTTCAAGGAGTGAGACTTCCAACTCCCACAATATACTGTCCAGATCCTTATCGGAAATAGTTTTCTGGACAAAGGTATCCAGTTTTTTCTTCAAAATGTCAAACATAGATTCACTTCAAGACAATCTTTAGCTGATTCTTGGATTAGGTTGGTGTTCTCTGAACGCTTATGTAGAGCACCAGTACTACTGTGAGATGGACTGCACGCGCCTCTGCGCCTCTGCCGTGAAAACGTCCAGTTTCTGAGCCACTTTTATGTAGGCGTCCTGGCTCTCCTTGATCTTTGATTCCACCAGATTCATTCTTTCCTGCATGCTGGCTGCTGCATCACCCAGCGTCTTGTCCATGGACACGTTGGAGCCAACACCCACAATGACCTTTTCTATGTCATCAATCCGCGCCCTGATGAAACTGGAGGCTCCGATGGGCACCAGAATCTCATCTCCTTTTTTCAGGCTTTGCATTCCTTCCAATGTGGCTCTGGAGGCAGCAAGCTCCTGCAAGTACATTGACAATCGCTCCACATTAGACGCCAGTATTCTCCCCTGCTCTTGGAGAACCTGGATATTAAGAGCCAATTCCTGTTCGTTTATCTCTTGCAGGGTTACTCCCCTCTTTTCATCCGTCATTTCGCTTCCTCCACTGCATCAATTAACACCTGAGAACGCCTCACTCTGTGTTTGGATCCCAAATCCTGAAATATTTTCTCTCGAGCCCGTTTCTCACCCCGGGCGACTATGTCTTTCTGGAATTTCTGCAGTGAGTCGCCCATGACAAATTCGCCTGTAACAGTGAAAGTCTTCATTTTTTTCTCCTTTCTTCCTGCAGGTGATTTCCTCTGCTTCGCCTTTCCCGTGTCTTTTGGCTTTTTTGATACTTTTGATTTTTCAGGTTTTTCCGATTTTGATGTACTCTTAGATTCAGACTTTTCAGACATTTTAACCCTCCAGAATATCTTCTATTCGGACCAGTTCAGGTCCTGTAGTTTCCCTTCCTGCTAGAATACCCTTCGTGTTGGCCAGCAGGCACAGCCTGAGATATCCAACACCTCTGTTGGCAGTGGCCCGTTCACAGGAAATCTGCAACACGTCCTCCACAAATTCTATGTCTTCATCAGACAGTTGGGGGTGGAGAACTCCCGCCTTGTTGGTTACCACGCCAACACTGCCCACAGTCAGAAACTCGCCAAGCTGCGCTCTGACTACTTCAGTTCCCAGGGCATCCTGGAAGAATTCCGCATCCAGAACTGGGCTCACAATGCAGGCCTTGTCATTTGCCAGCACCAGGTTCCCCAGTGCAGTAAACTTTTCAGGATATACGGCACAGGTCACGTGCGCCTCCACCGATTCTACCTCAGTGGGTTCTGCGAAATAGGGTACCACCAGACAGGTGGAATTCCCAGTGGCAAAAACGCCTATCAGATATGATCTTCCAATAGTAGTCTCAAGGACAGGCGTATTCAGCACTCGCTCCACAGTGGATAGCTTCTTTCCCAGGTCGGGTCGTATGAGAGTAATTGTATCTGTGCACAATCCATACACACCAATGAAGGAAATCCCTTCAAAGTCCAGTTTGGAGATCATATTACTCTGCCAGTTCAGCCACCACAAACTCGTGGTCTTCTTCTATATGCTTTGTTGCTCGTACCCGCACCCTTGGTGGGGGCTTCTGGATTCCCCTGGACCACAACTCCTCATTCAATTTCTGACCAATAACTACACTCTCTGTTTTGGTGTGACGCATGAGAAAGGAACGCAATTCATGCACTGCGCGGGGAACCCTCCTGTTGCGGGGGACATGCTTGGCACTCCTCAGAGGGACCACATATACTCGTTCTTCTCCTTCTTCCATGTTCTCACTTCTGCAAGTTTGTTCTTCTCCAGTGCCGTCTCCTGGGGTGGGTCCTGACATGCAGCTGGGTTTTCATCCACACCCAGACAGGCACTCTCCTGTTCTGCTTTTGTGCTTTTCCCAGCCTCAATTTCTTGGCCAAGCTCTTATACCGTGACATGCTATCGCCTCTCAATGTGAAAGTCTTTCTTTCTGCTGCCGAAAACCTGATGGATCAGTTGCTTGAACTGTTCTTCTGTCAAGCGATTCTTTATCCTACCAGCCTGCAACAGCTGAAATAAGACAGCTTCTATTTGATCTCCATACGGGGGGTTGGCCATCTTGATGCGGGTCAACCGTTCTCTTGCATTTACATCAAGAATCTGTTTCAGTACTGCCTGTTTCTGTATTTCCTGCTGGATCATTTCTTGCTCTTCATCTTGCTGTCTTTTTAATTCCTCTAATTTCTTTCTTCTGACATCTTCTATATCTTCCATAGTATCCCTCAGTACTGTTCCAGTTCTCCCACTCCGGCCGCCAGCTTCACCTCGTATGCCAACCGATCCATATATGATACACCCTTTGGAGTTAACTTCCTTCCCTTGGGTACAGGCTCCACAAATCCAGCTTTTTCCATCTGCTGGAGCAGCCTTCTGATAATCGCACCGCTCGCTTTTCCAAATTTCTCTGGCTTGTGTCCACGGTCTTTCTTTCCTCCATAATGCCTCCGCAGTCTTTCCACACCCACTGGACCATCAATGTACAGCCGGCGCAGTAACGATGCAGCCCTGATGTACCACCAGTCCTCCTGTACAGGGGGGCGCTCTTTGTGAGTCCCCGTTTTCACGTACTTCGACCAGTCAGGAGGCTTAATATCCCCTACATCTTTGAGTTCCTCTGTGAGTCTGGCCAGCAGATCATAGGCATTAACATCATAAACAGTAGTCATGATCCCCAATTAGAGTGCACCTTAAAAAGCTTTTCACCGGTAATCTCTGATTTTGACTTCGCAACCGTATCTGTCTCAGGAGAATCTAGGAGTTCGCTTCTCTAAGAATGCAGTCATTCCTTCCTTCTGATCAGGGTGTGCAAAACACAGAGCAAAGAACTGCCGTTCAATCTCCTGCGCCTTTTCAAAGTCAACTTCACACCCATCATCAATGGCGTGCTTTGCCGCTCCAAGAGAGAACTTTCCCAGTTCAGCAAGAGAGTGAGCTACTTTCATGACCGTTTCCATCAATGTGTCAAGTGGGACCACCATGGTAAGCAGTCCAATGCGTTCTGCTTCCTCTGCAGACATCATCTTCCCTGTCAGCACCAATTCTTTAGCCTTGGTCTTGCCCACCAGGCGGGCCAGCCTCTGAGTCCCTCCCCATCCAGGGATCACTCCGATCTTGATTTCAGGCTGCCCCACTTTTGCCGTGTCAGAAGCAATACGAAAGTCACATGCCATGGCAAGCTCAAGTCCTCCACCAAGGGCATACCCGTTTATCGCCGCAATGACGACTTTATCGCTTTTCTCCATGGCCCTCAGAGTAGCTTGGCCATGCTGTGCAAAGGCCATAGCTTCCAACGGTCTGATGTTCTGCATTTCAGAGATGTCAGCCCCTGCAATAAAGGCTTTATCACCTTTCCCAGTAATTACGACAACTCTCACCTCAGAATCAGTATCGAGAATTTCAAATCCCGATCTGATCTCTGAGACAACTTCTGTGTTAAGAGCATTCAGTTTATCAGGTCTATTCACTGTAATGACACCAATTGGACCTTTTTTCTCCACAAGTATCTGCTTAAAATCCATTTGATCACCTGATACTCCTGTCGGAATTTTCCATAAAAAGGTTTGGTCTTCCAGAGTGGGGTAGAAACTATCACCAAGCAGGACGTGAAATCACCTGACAGGAACGTGATGAAGATCAACGAAGGATTATCAAGAACAGCCTGAGAGGGAGCATGCGAAACGGTAAAGGAGAGGGTGTACAGCAGGGGAAACCTATTTATTCTTAGTGAATACCTTCAGTCTATGAGACGGCTGGGACTTCTGGATGTACTCTACCTGTCACTTGACAGTTTGAAGAATCAGCCATCTCTTATTGTTCCTGCTCTATCTGTGATAGGGTTCAGCTTGTACATCTTTTCATCAGCCTTTGGAAGCTTTTCGTCGATTTCAGAACTCGTGGAGACGATTCCAGACTTATTGGGAGAACGATTCAGCCAGCTGCTCGTCCTATGTGCTGTCATCTTCCTGATTGTTGTGTGTGGGGCTGCAGTCATCTGCGGCATGACCAAGGTGGGAATAGCTACTGGCGAATCGTCCATTGGAAAGGGAATCCGGGAGATAGAGAGTCACATATTCTCTATCATCGTGGCCTTCTTCATTGCAGGGGTAATCTCCGGAATATTGATCGTTGGAGGAATCCTGGCTGTCACTCAGATGATATCAGAACCAGGGCTTGTGTCTGCATTATTTTATGCCTTTGTTGTGCTGCTGGGGTTCATGCTGGGGATCTTGTTTCTGTATATGCTTCCTGCCATTGTGGTGGATGGGCTGGATTCTGTCACCGCCATCGGGTTGAGCATTGGAATTGTGTTGAACCACTTGAGAGAATCACTGCTTCTGGCCTTTGTAACGTTGATATCGTTGACAGCTGTGTATCTGGTTTCAAATCTTGTGTCCGGGACTATTCACTTTGCGATTTTCCTGGTGGGATCTTCTCTGGTTCTTACCATACTGGTCATTGCTGTTACCGTAGATTATGTTAACTTGAAATGAGGCGTCACCATGCTGAAAACGCTACTGACCTCAAAGAAATAGATGATTCTGCCTAAACCCTCTCTTATTCTTGACTCAACAGAAAGCGAATTTCGGATTTTCCTATCCTCCTAGCAGGGATAATTCTTCGTATCCCAAGTCTCTGATTTTCCTACACTCACTGATCACTGATTAGAAATGTCCCTTAGACAGTCCCGAAAAGGAGATAGACATTTATGGCCAGGGCAGCCAGTGTTGCCAAGCCAGTTACCACCATGAATATCCTATACCGGTATTCAAGTTTCGAGGGACACATCTCATAGAGCTTGTCAGTTTTTTCAATGGCTTTCTTGTAATCAAGAATTGCCTCAACCCATTTGTCTTTCCTAGATTTCTTTTCTCTTCCCTCTAAGAGTAGTCTCCTGATTTGGCGCTCAATCTCGAGTACCTCACTCTTTCTCTTGAAGAATATCAATCTGAAAATGAAGGAAGGTGTCTGAATTATCCTCTTGACATATTCGAACTGTCTTGCGGCTGCCCACTCAATGCTTTCAACACCTGCTCTCCGGATGTGTTCAATGCCTCATCCAGATTTCTTAGTGCCTCCTCTTCATCAGCTATCCAGAGTGCTCTGGATATATGAGTAATAGCATCTCGAAATTCTCCCATGCCTTCGTAAACCAATTCACCTGTCACAGCCTCAGCATAAACGAATGCATTTTGAGAAACCTGCAAAGGGTAATCCAGTACTTCTTTCAGCGTTTCAGCAACTTTCTCAGAAAGAACCATTCATATTGCCCCCCACTACTGTGACTTATCCAGATAATCCGCCAACTCTCTCTTTCGTTTTGCCAGGTCCTCCTTCGGGATAAACTCTTTTAGGATATCCCAGCCTTTTCTGCTTTTCTGCCAGTCAAAGGAAAACCGGGGTCTTCTTGCTTCAATATCAAACCTATCTTCGATTTCTTCAATATCTAACAAGGAGTCTTTGCTTATCTCGACATTTCTCCCCTCTGCCTCTCTCATAATACTTTCCTTCAGTTCATCAATTGCCTCCTTCATCTTCTTCTTCTCCACACTTGACAGAATCATTACTTCACCTCCGATGTGGTGAATTCCCATCACTTAGTTTACTTTATAAACTTTTCTTCAGCTTGTGAGATATCTTTGAATTCCCAGGGAAATCAAGTGTCTGGCGCAAGCGCTTTCCGACTTTGAGTGTATGCTGTCCTGTTCTCTCAACTTATCCATAACCTGCACAAGCTCTTTGTATAGTTCCTCTTCCAAATAGACAGTGATCCGTTTCTTATTGTTCACCATTTTTCCACCAGTCCTGAAACGAGGGAGGGATAGGAGTTGTGTTACATTACGTTACACTACATATTGTACTGGCACACAACAGTATAAAAGGTTTTCTACATCTCTCCACCACGACAGATACCACAAATTCCTTGGCAGCCAAGAACTCCTAATTGATGAGAGGGAATGTGCTCTTCCTGAATATTGAACTCATAGACAAAAGCAGCAAGATACTGCAACTACATCACTTGAACACGATAGCTTCCCTTGATCCGAAATCAACTAAAAACACATGAAAAGGCTTATTCCGTAGCATGGGCCAAGACAGCTTTGCAATTGTTCCACCCGTTGTTGGTAGTAGAGGGAATGCTCGATATGTTCGCTCGTGAAGGTACATGGTATTCTCTGGTTATTGCCAAGTATTACCGGCCTAACCCAAGAAAAGGAAGAAGATTGCAGAAAAGAACTGAGGAGATGAGCACCTAGTCCCATTTAATACACGTTTTCACTCCTTGGTGGGAAATGGCCCTGGCTCTCAAATGCGATGCAGAGATTGAAATCCATCAAATCCGTACTTTAGAGATATTCTTGAATGTCATGTTCCCCCAGAAAACCATATATTCTAATTTCATGAAATTTTTCTCAGGTGATTGATACGAAAGGACTAAAGGGATGGCCATTTGAACCTGTCAAGACCAAAGCTCCTTACACTTTGTCTGGAGATGGCCCTGGTTCTGGAATGCCTTGTTGAGATTGAAATCGTTCAAAACTATACATTGGGGAGGATACACGGAGATCGTGTATTATCCCCTTTTTTTCTAACTGCAACATGCTGTCAATCTCAAGACGCCTTTCAAAGAACAGATTCAGAAGCATTGTGTCATCAATTCTGTAAACGTAGCTGGATCTGTCGATCTTTTTCAGTTCCTCAACAACCCCAGTCTCATAATCCGTTTCAAAAGAAACAAAGTAGGGTGTGTAATTCCCGTAGCCCTTTGGAAAGAAAGGAATCCACACGGAACAGTCTCCTAGAATTCTTTTATAGCTATTCAGGACTCTTCTGTGGGAAACTCCAAGCACCCCTCCAATCTTGATACTTGATTCAGTGGGATCCCTCCTTTTCTGAAACACTTCCCAGTCAAAAGAAGACCAGTCAGGTGGGGCCATACAAGGTAGCTTTCTGGGTTCATGAAGGCACGGATCAATATGCTGTATCTCCTTCTTTGGGGGATAGCTCGGAAAGATGCATTTCGAATATGTCAAGTTGGTCCCGGTATCACTTGCCGAAAAATACAGAAGTGAATGAGCCCCCAGCAAGAGGACTGCATAGAACGTGTCTTCTTGGCTGCTAATCTTCTCGAATTGATCAACGAGGGGAACTTCCTTGTGTTCTACCAGGTTGACCTTAACTTTCTGTATGCAGAAAATGCGTGGTGGAAATATGATCTTTTCCTCAACTGCCCTATTCAAAAGTCTGAAGGTAGATTGTTTACGGTTATAAGGCTTATACCATTTATGGAATTTTGAGTACCTCACTTCCTTCGTGTCGCTGCAATACTGAACGTATGCATAGACAATGTCCAACTGGTGCGCTTCCATGCAACAGAAAATTAATATAAACCCTATATAAATCTTCCGTAGGTGTATCCCGTTTTTCAGACAGGATTGTACACATGGACTGAGATGCAGGCTGCAGGAATCCACGCTACTGAACCTCCATCTCAGTCTCCAGAGGAAGGAAGTTGAAAGAACCAGGAGATCAAAATGTACGTGAGAGCAGAAGCTTTGGGACAGGGCTGCCGGGGCGTCCTACCCACCAGAACAGGTAGTGAGAACGAGAACATTTTGAATGCCGATGGGACTTCAGCAAAGAGTTCTAATTATTTCAACTTTAACAGTGGGAGCTACAGCTTTCTGGGTCCCTTAAATCACGGGCGCCGTTGGTCACGAAAACTCCTTCCTTCTGAACCCAGAACCGAGAGAGCGGGGAAATTGAGGGTTTTACTGAAACGGGCAGATTCACATCTTTCACCTCCCTTTCAGTCCTTGACCCTAAAGCTTTTTTGGTTCTGAAGAGCAACGCTTCCTTGAGGCTGGGCGAGGGGTCTCAAGAATGAAGGAACTTCTTCAAGAATGAGAAAGGGGATTCTCACACAAGGACTGTACCGGAACCCTGTAAACAAGAAGGAAAAGCTGGAAGAGGGTAAGAAAGAAAAAGCGAATCCCAGTTGCTCTTGAGGAGGACTTCATTGGCCTGCAAATGGACCATCATTTCGGAAAAGCAACGACTCGCATACGCTCCTTCTAACATCAAAGTGAACCCTCGGTGCTTCATCGAAACGTATTTAAATCTACTCAAGCTCTGTGAGCGTGGAGGGAATCATATGAACAAAAGTATTAAGATGCTGTTCACCCTGGTAGTTTTGTGCTCCCTTACATTGGGATGCATCGGACAGGAGGAAGAAACCACAACTCCGACACCAACTTCTACACCCCCACCCCCCGAATTGAAAATTGCTGTTGTCTTTGCCACTGGTGGACTAGGAGACAAGAGCTTCAATGATAGTTGTTACGTAGGTATCAAGAAGGCTAGAGATGATTTCGGCATTGAATTTGACTATGTTGAACCTACAGCCATCGCTGAGTACGAAGGATTCCACAGGCAGTACGCCAAGTCCGGGGAATATGCACTGATAATAGGTATAGGATTTGATCAGGCAGATGCCATCACTGTTGTTGCAGATGAATACCCCGACCAGAAGTTTGCGATCGTGGACATGGTGGTAGACAAACCTAATGTGGCTTCTCTTGTATTCAGGGAAAACGAAGGTAGTTTCCTGGTAGGAGCAGCTGCTGGTCTGAAAACTGAAACTGATATGATTGGATTTGTAGGTGGAATGGACATACCCTTGATTCGAAAATTCCTGGCTGGCTACAAGTTTGGAGCCGAGTACGTCAATCCAGATGTTGAGGTCACCTGGAAGTATGTGGGCGACTGGGTAGACCCTGCAAAAGGAAAGGAGCTTGCCCTTGCTCAGTATGACGGAGAGGCAGACATCGTGTTCGCTGCTGCCGGAAGATCTGGCTTGGGAGCTATCCAGGCGGCTTTTGAACGTGGTGGATTGGTCATTGGCGTAGATGCGGATCAGTGCGACACCATTGAGGGAGTACCGGTAACGACCTTCTTATGCAGTATGATAAAGCGTGTGGATGTAGCTGTATACGAGACCATACGGCAGGTAATCGACGGGACTTTTGCAGGCGGCATACAGAGCTTTGGCGCAAAAGAGAATGGTGTTGGTGCTTGCGAGCACGTGCCTAATGACATACGAGACATCATTGAAGACTACAGGGAGCAGATCGCATCTGGCGAAATCAAGGTTCCCACTGGTATTGACGAGGCCGGTGAATACACCTGGGATTAATACTTCTTCTTTTTACTTTTTACTTTTTTGTTCTCGGGCCAGCTCATGATCGCAGGTGCAATTACCAGATTCTGCAAAATCTGTGAGGGAGAGCTCTTCTACCGAACATTATCACTTTTTACAAAAGTGAGAAAAGGGGGCATTTCGGTTGAGAATCTCTGCATTTAACCTCACATGGACGAAAGTAGTCCAAAATATCAAGAGATATTGTCTTTAAAGACTACTGGCTTCTGCATTTGCTCTTATTTGATTACTATAAGAGTGACGAAATTAGTAGAATTCATATGAATAGAAAAGTATATAAAGATAAAGAGAAACTTTATATAGCAATAGGAAGTGGAATCTATGAACATGACTATCCTCATCGAAGCAGAAGAGCAAATCATGGAGCCTCTGTGCATCACGGAAGGAACTGGTTCCTGGTGCTGCAGAATTTGCCACCCCTATGTGTAAGTCTATAACAAAAGGCAGTTCAACCTGCCTTTCTTTTTTCCTGAGGTGAACCTCATGAAAGTGTCAAACTTCAACATAGTTATCCCCACAGAGACTCCTGGAGAATACCTGTTGGCCAACATGATGAGTGGTGCAGTAATAGGAATAGATGAAGAGCTGAAGGAAGCTTTGAAAGCCGGGAATATTGACATTCTGGATTCTGACTTGTTCAAATCTCTTGCAGCGCTCAAGGTAATCATAGAAGATGATTTTGATGAATCTCGAAAATTCAAGGTAGGATATGAATACAGGAAATACACGGTGGATTTTCCCCATTTCATGCTCATAACGACATATGCCTGCAATCTAGCATGTCCATACTGCTATGAAGGAAAAGGAGAGCTATTCCGCGGGACAATGAATGCTGACACCAGGGAAAGAACTGTGAAATTCATAAAGAAATACGTGGAAGACACTCACGCGCGGGAATTTTCTGTGTCGCTGTATGGTGGTGAACCACTGCTCAGATTCGACGATTCTGAGTACATTATGGATTCCTGCTTTTCCTGGGCAGAAGACCACGGCATCTCATACGTGACAATGATGGTGACAAATGGTACTCTGGTCACACCTGAAATAGCTGAAACGTTGAAGCGCTACCACACAGACTACGTACAGATCACGCTGGATGGTCCCAAACGCATCCACGACACCAAACGATTCTACAAGAGTGGAGGAGGTACCTTTGATGACATGATGCAATCAGCTCACATTCTGCAGGACCAAAACGTCGGAGTGAGCTTTAGGGTGAACGTGGATTCTGAAAGCAGACCGTTCATCGGTGAGCTGCTGGACGAGCTTCAGGAGAGGGGATTCAAGAATGTCCCTGTGCGCTGTGGTACAGTGGGGGCATCAACTCAAGCATGTAAGGACTACTCCAAGTGCATTAAAGAGGAAGAAGCCCGTGAGGTACTTGCTGAATTCAGAGATATTGTGGATCAAAAAGGTCAAGCGGCTGCTGTCATTCGCACCCACAAGCCAGCTCACGTCTTTTGTGGATTCCTAGGGGAAGGAACCTTCATCATAGATCCTCATGCAGATCTTTACAAGTGTCTCACCTTCGTGGGGCAGAAAAACCATTCCATTGGTCATATTTCAGAAGACGGTACCATACCAGAGTATACATGGACCTACTACGACTGGATGAGCAGAGACCCCCTGCAGATACCGGAATGTCGTGAGTGCCAGATGCTACCCTCATGTGGGGGAGGATGTGCTGCTGTTGCATATGAAAAGCATGGGACATTCCACGCAGTTGGATGCTATGCACCGTACCAGGAAATGAAACATCAGCTTCGTTGGTACCTCGAAAAGAAGCTTCCTGACCGGTTCAAGGCGGGAAAGATCATCTGGGTTTGATTATTATGCAGAGATCACAGTACTGCTTTATTATCCCATTTAGAGAGGATTTCCTTGTATACAATACATTGAACGGGTCTCTCACAGTGATTGATTCTGAAATGTATGACGTCCTCATGACCGGAAAAGGCTCCCCTGAGATTATTGAAGCACTATCAAAGCAGGGACTTCTCATAGAGGACACCGGTCAAGAGATGAACTTGATACAGGCTTCCTTGGAACAGAAGAAGTGGTGCCTCCCCTCTACAGGATATCGGGGCTCTCCTCTTGGGAGAGTTGCATTCTTGAACTTCATTGTCACGCACGAATGCAACTTGAACTGTAGGTACTGCTACAGGAATTCTTCTGCCTGCACTGGGCATATGAGCAAGAAGGTAGCAGAAAGAGGGGTAACCTTTGCTGAGAATCAGATCGTACGAGGCATTGACACGCTCTTTGTGAGTCTTTACGGAGGAGAACCACTCTTGAATCAAGAGTGCATAACCTCTCTTACTGAAACCCTGCAAGAGGCATGTAGTGAAGCAGGTATTTCTCTCCTCATCAAGCTCTTCACCAATGGAACTCTCCTTACTCCTGAAGGACTCGACAACCTCTCACAGTTCACGGTAGCAGATATTCATATCACTTTTGATGCACCTGAGTACTACCACCACACCAGGAGGGTTTTCCCTGATGAGACAAGCAGCCTGCAATCAGTGGTAGAGGGTGCCCAATGTGTTGAAGATCATGGCATGAATCTGATTATGCGAATTAACGTATGGGAAGACAATATCATTACCTTTCTTGAAATGTTGAGAGAAGCTGGCCTTGAGAAGGCCCATACCTACTTTGGGACGGTTACTCCCCGCATGGATTACTGTACCCACTACTACAGTTCTTACGGATATCCGGGGACTTCAGATCTCTTCAGTGAAGTCATGGAAATGGCTGCTCACAAAGGATTCACCACACTCCCTTTTGGAATTGGTGTGTACTTTTCCTTGTGTGCTGGTATTACTGATTGGTTTCACATCATCAATGTGGATGGCCGTGTCTACAAGTGCATGTCTTTGGTAGGAGACACCCGCCATGCTGTGGGGTCTCTGAACTCTCGTGGTTCTCTGGACAAAACACCTGCATACTACTCGTGGATGGCCCGCAACCCCCTGGCCATTACTGAGTGTAAAGCCTGCGTCATGCTTCCCCGGTGTATGGGGGGATGCCCTGCCATTGCATTGAGAGAGAAAGGAACACTGGATGCTCCTGGCTGTTTCACCGTGGATTTTACCAGGCAGGTTTTCGGGCTGCCACAGGTGAAAACATATGTCAGTAAGCAAAAGGAGGCCCATGAATGATACTAAACTGTTTGCCCCCCTACAGTTACGATATTCCCAATCCTGCTTTGGGATATCTGAAAGGGTTCCTGCAATCAAGGGGAATCTCTGTGACAAATATCTACTGGAATCTAATACTTGCTGAGGAGCTGTCAGAACTCCAGGATCACATTGGGGACTATCCTGTGTTTTCATCCTTGTCCTCTCTTAATACTCCCGTTCTGTATACAGTGAGACATCTCTCAGGTGCCCATCACGAGACGACTGTTCTCGACCAGTATTTTTCACCCTTTTTTGATCAGGGGAAAATACCTCCCTTTGTAGACACACTTCGAACAAAAATCGATGACTACATATACCAAAATGGCCTCTACAAAGAACCTCTGGCGGGATTTACTCTAAAGACCTACCAGTGGCTTCTGAGCTCTTATGTAATGAGGCGACTGAAAGAATTAAACCCCGAAATACAGATCGTCATTGGAGGGATTCGCAATGATGAACAGGCTCACGCCTTTATGAAGGTATTTGAGCTGGCTGACTACGCTGTATGGGGGGAGGGAGAATACCCTTTGGTTCATCTGATTCAGGGGATACGAGAGGGAACGTTCACCGAGATCCCTCATCTGGTGTACCGGGATGGTGCCGCCATCATCTCAACAAACAAGCATTCTGAAAGCTGTGATCTGGATTCATACCCATTTGCAGACCACACAGACTATTTTGCGGCACTGAAAACCCACATTCATGAAGACATGCGGGTCATCATCCCCATTTGGGGGTCGCGCTCCTGCCCCTGGAACAGGTGCAAATTTTGCGTTCTGAATGAGGAATTCTCATATCGGGCTCGATCTCCTGAGAACATTGTCGAAGAACTGGAATTCCAGTCCAAGAGACACGGTGGTGACACATTCGTATTTGTAGATACTGAACTCCCCGGTAACAAGAAGCGATTCCACCATCTGCTTGCCCTGATTGTGGAAAGTTCTGAAAGAAGAGGACGTCCCTACCGCCTTTTTGCAGAAGCATCTCCAATCTTCATCAACCCCGATACAGCACGTGCCATGAAAAAGGTTTGTTTTGAAATCGTGCAGATCGGATTTGAAGCAATGACTGATGCTCTCTTGAAGAAAATGGAAAAGAGACACTCTTTTGCCCACAATATACAGGCTCTCAAGCTCGGGGATCAACACAACCTCGAGATCAAAGGGAATTTTGTAGCAGAGACGCCACCTGAAACTGAGGAAGACGTCCTGGAGAGTTGTGTGAACTTGAGATTTCTGAGATTCTTCCTGAGGAAGTATTCCATTGTCCCCAAGTACTTCACACTGTACAAGGGATCACCATATTACAATGAGATGTCAGAACATGAAAGGGATGCCTACAACAAAGACCCCATGTGGGCAGAAATCGCATCTGTCTTGCAGCTGCCAGAGGGGGAACGATTTGAATTCTTTGGATTCTTTGCAGGGAGAATTCGCCACTACCTTTTGTGGAACACCTTTCAAAGACTTCTGCAGTTTTATTCCCGGGCTGGAAGCGATTATCAGTGGACAGAATATCCCGATTGTTCTGCCTTTAAGGAAAAAGGATCAAGGTCTCTTTCCTGTACCTTTAGCAGAGACGAGACCGACCTTCTAGTTTTCTGTGACAGCATAACGTCATTCACCCAGGTACAGCAACACTTTTCCCATCTGGAGGAGAAAGAGCTTTTGCACATACTGGAGATTCTCAGAGAAAGGGGCGTATTGTACTATGACCAGTCTCTCGAGAACATCATCTCAGTGCTGAGAGCAGACAAAAGAGTGCCAGGGGCAGAGGCTAGAACCGAAAATCATGAAAGAAAGACAGCCATGAGGAAGTAGAGGGGCGAGGTGTCTGATTTTGCAGGAACTGCCTAAGCTGTTATCGTGAGAATTCGCCCATCAAATACTGCCACCAGAGATGCAACCGGTAGCCTTTTTAAGGGAAATACGCTTATGATGGCAATGAATGCAGAACCCATCAATGCTGTGGAGATGCAACACATAACCAAGCGCTTCCCTGGTGTTCTGGCGAATGACGATATTACTTTTTCAGTTAGAAAAGGAGAAATTCATGCTCTTCTTGGAGAAAACGGTGCGGGAAAGACCACGTTAATGAACGTCTTGTATGGGCTATACCAGCCTGATTCTGGTGAAATTTCTGTTAATGGTAAGCCCACTGCGATAACAAATCCCAATGATGCGATCTCACTGGGTATTGGCATGATCCACCAGCACTTCATGTTAGTGCCTCCCTTCACTGTGGCTGAGAACGTTGTCCTGGGTGTTGAGCCGGAGACTCATTTCCTCATGGACAGAGAAAAGGCAGCACGAGATGTTGAAGAAATCTCAAAACGGTATGGTCTTGCTGTAGACCCCAGAGCCAAGATCCAGGATATATCAGTAGGCATTGAACAGCGAGTAGAGATTCTGAAAGCATTGTACCGGGGAGCTGAAATTCTCATTCTGGATGAACCAACAGCAGTCTTGACCCCACAAGAAGGGGAAGAACTGTTCAAAGTTATGAAATCGTTAAAAGAAGAAGGAAAGACTATCATTTTCATCACCCACAAACTGAAGGAACCCATGGCGACCTGTGACCGCATCACCGTGCTGAGAAAAGGACAACTGGTGGGAACAGTTCACACCGGGGAAACAGATGTTGCCAGTCTGGCAAGAATGATGGTGGGCAGAGAAGTCTGCCTGGTAGTGGAAAAACCTCCTCACCCCCCAAAGGGGGCTGTGATGCAGATGCAGAACCTGGAAGCATACAATGAGAGAGGAGTGAAAGCCCTACAGGGGATAACATTGGAACTGCGGAAAGGTGAGATTCTTGGCATTGCGGGAGTTGAAGGCAATGGCCAGTTGGAACTGGCAGAAACGGCAACGGGACTGCGAAGCCCAAGCGGGGGGAAGATTCTTGTAAACGGGGAAGATCTAACACATTCCTCCCCGAGGGACTTCATCAACGCAGGAGTATCCCACATCCCTGAAGATCGCCAGAAGAGAGGGCTCATCCAGGATTTCTCTCTATCCGAGAATCTGATACTGGGATCCCACTTTAAGGCTCCTTTTTCCCGCGGGTTCAGAATGGAATATGATAAGGTGGATTCATATGCGTCCGAGCTGGTGGAGACCTTTGACATTAGAGGAACTGGGGTACACAGTGAGGTCAAATATCTGTCAGGTGGAAACCAGCAGAAAGTGATTGTGGCCAGAGAACTGGGAAGAGAGCCCGAGATTATTATCGCTTCACAGCCTACCAGAGGTCTCGACGTGGGCGCAATCGAGTTCATCCATGAAACCCTTCTCAGCATGAGGAAAAAGGACAAGGCCATACTTCTCATTTCTGCAGATTTAGATGAGGTTCGCTGTCTCTCTGACAGGATCGCTGTCATCTACGAAGGGAAAATTGTGGGAGAGCGAGATCCTCAGAAGACCACTGAAGAAGAACTGGGATTATTGATGGCAGGTGGACACGCATGAATCCACGATTAATAAAAATAACTCAGGTTATTCAAAAAGAAAGTCTGATGGACATTTTTATCTCAATCATTGCTGTTATTGCTGCCCTTTTGGTGGGAGCAGTGATTGTATATCTTGCAGGCTCATCGCCTCTTGAGGCATACAAGGCACTGTACGAAGGTGCATTCGGCAGTACGTATGATTTTGCCCAGACCCTCACAAGGGCAACACCCCTCATCTTTACAGGGCTGACCGTGGCCTTCGCCTTTCGATGTGGGTTATTCAACATTGGTGGTGAGGGACAACTGTACGTTGGGGCCATTACTGCTGCCGTGGTAGGGATCAACTTTGCCTGGCTTCCCTGGTTCTTTCACATTCCTTTGGCCCTGGGAGCCGGGGCCCTTGCAGGTGGTGCATGGTCTCTGGTGCCCAGTGTGTTGAAAGCCAGGGTGGGTGCCCATGAAGTGATTACCACCATTATGATGAATTACATCGGTGTGCTCCTGTGCAACTATCTGGCCAACTATCCTTTGAAGGCTGAAGGATGGATTGCTCAGACTGATGTTGTTACACCATCAGCCCAGCTTCCACGGTTGGTACCCTCCACCCAGTTATCAGCAGCCATAATCGTGGCTCTCATTTGCGTCGGTGTCACGTACTATATTCTGTATAGGACTACCCTGGGATACGAAATCAGAGCAGTAGGACTCAACCCCACAGCTGCAGAATACGGGGGGATAAGTGTCCAGAAAAGCATTATCATATCGATGTTCATATCAGGAATGCTGGCAGGACTGGGTGGATCAGGCGAGGTACTGGGACTGCACAAACGGTTTATTTTCGGATTCTCCCCGGGGTACGGATTTGACGGGATCGCTGTTGCTGTTCTGGGGAGAAACCATCCTGTGGGAGTAGTACTGGGTGCTTTGCTGTTTGGTGCTCTGCGGAACGGAGGGATGGTCATGAAACAGATGACCAATGTCCCCACAGATCTGGTGGTGGTGATCCAGGGTATCGTGATACTGTTTGTGGCAGCTCCTGAAATGTTCAGAATCTTCAAGAAAATCAGGAAAGGAGGGATTGCCAATGCTTTCTAGTATTGCCATACTGCTGGGTGCAACCTTAAGGATATCTCCCCCTATTGCCCTGGCCTCCATCGGGGGCGCGTACTCAGAACGCAGTGGTATCATTAATATCGGACTGGAAGGCATGATCCTGATGGGTGCTTTTGCTGGTGTAGTGGGCACACATTTTCTGGGAAATCCCTGGATCGGTGTGCTGTGCGCAGTCCTGGCAGGCGGGGCCTTTGGATTGCTGCATGCGGTACTATGTATCCAGTTCAAAGCAAATCAGGTCGTCAGTGGAGTGGGAGTGAATATTCTTTCTCTTGGGCTTACCACGCTGTTGCTCCAGATCATCTGGGGAAATAGGGGAGCGTCAGACCCTGTTTCCGGATTGAAGCCCTTGTCCATCCCACTGATCAGAGACATTCCCTACCTCAAGGATATCTTTGACCAGCAAAACCCTCTGGTATACATCATGATTGTGATTGTTGTTGCTGCCTGGGTCATCATGTTTAGGACTCCTCTGGGATTGAGAATTAGGGCAGTAGGTGAGCACCCAGAGGCTGCAGATACCGTGGGAATCAACGTGCACCGGATTCAGTATTTATCTGTAACAGCCAGCGGCATGCTATCGGGGTTGGGGGGTGCCTACCTGTCCCTGGGATGGTTGAACCTGTTCAGCCAAAACATGTCTGCAGGGAGAGGATTCATCGCTCTGGCGGCGAACATCTTTGGCAAATGGAACCCTGCAGGAGCCTTTGGAGCAAGTCTTCTCTTCAGTTTTACTGATGCTCTGCAAATGAAATTGCAGGGGACAGTGGCTGCCAATCAGTTCATTCAGATGATTCCCTATGTTCTGACTATTCTGGTCTTGGCTGGAGCAGTGAAGAGAGCTGTACCACCGGCAGCTCTTGGGAAACACTACGAGAAGGGAAAGAAATAGATCCGTTTTGTTCTTCTCGTTGAAAATGTGGATTAGGTAGCGGGTGTGATAAGGCCTGTCCTGCGACAAACCCTGTAGCCCTCTTGGTCGCCTCTGCCGACTCAGAGTATCTGCCCTTATAGACATATTATAAAGATTATATGAGACTATATCTAATTTTCGTTTATTCCAGACGTTCTCGGGAAATACTTAAAAACCAGCTTAAAAAAAGACAAAGATGGAAGCTGAATCGCTCGAAAAAAAGAAAGATCCTACTGATGATGGAACTCTCTATCTGGCAGCTGGTGGGGGGTTGACCGCAGTCGCGGTAGCTGGAGTGGCTGCAAGCGCAGTATGCCCTGTTTGCATTGTGGGAGCTCCTCTTCTGGTGGGATACGGATTGTACAGGAAGTACAAGTGTAGAAATCCATGATATCGGAGTAGAAAAAGGCCTGGGCGTTGAACGAGGCGTTCAGTTCCAGGACACGACAAGACGCTGATAGCTCCTTTCCAGATGGTTCTTGAGACAACTAGTCACCACGGGAGACGTTTCAGCAATGCAGAAGGTCAAGAAGGAATGACCACTTCTATTCCCAGGGAATCCCGAAAGAAGGGGTATTGTGGCATTTCGTGGCGAGACATGGAGCGAAGTCGTACTTAACAGGACTTGCGTAGTCAATAGCAAGAATCAGACGAGCTTTGAGTTCATGATTTTATTAACAAGGGTTATTCCTCTCTTCACCAGGGTTTCAGCTCTTTTCCTGTTTGGAGAGTCAGAGTAAATCCTGAGCACTGGCTCCGTACCAGACCCTCTCAAGAGTAGCCAAGAATCATCAGGGTAAACCAGTTTGTAACCGTCAATCTCTACGATCCGTGATTGGTTGTCTCCCAAAACCTGCTGCACACGGTTCTCGATAAGAGACATGATTGCATCTTTCTTCTCCGGAAGAAGGTCAACAGTCTGTTTGACCTGGTAAAACCGGGGGTATCTATTCACCAGCTGAGATAGTGTAGAATCATTGAGAGAAAGGATCTCCAGGAGTTTCAGGGTGGCCAGCAGTCCGTCACACCAGTTCACTTCTTCAGCAAAGTAGTATTTACCTGATTCCTCATAGCTGTAAGCTGCACCAGTCTTTCTTATAGCCTCCACAGTAGCAGGCTGCCCGATTTTGCAGTATTCCACCTTCACATCTCTGGTTCTGGCAAACCATTCCACAATACCTGACGAATTGACTGGGGTCACAAGAATCCCCTTCTGTTCATGAAAGACATGGTCTGCAAAAATCACTCCCATGACATCCTCTGATACAGGGGTTCCCTTTTCATCGACAAAGACCACACGGTCTGCATCTGTATCCAATCCAACACCGAGGTCAAATGAACTCTCCTTTACCAGTGCACAGAGATCGGTGAGCGTAGAGGCTCGGGGCTCAGGAGATCGGCCTGGAATTCCAGAAGGTTCTCCATTTATTTCAGAAACCTCACATCCAAGGGAACCTAGAATGTCAGCCAGGAACGCACAGGCAGTGCCATTTACAGGGTCAACAGCCACTTTAAATCCATTCTTAGCAATAGAATCTTCATCAACCATAGAAAGGAGTCTCTCTTTATACCGGGAAAGAGAATCTGCCACCTCATACAGCCCACCAAGTCCCATATTTCCAACTCTGGTTTTATGAAATGTCCGGTGTAAAATGCTCTCCTCCACAAGTCTGGCCTGTTGATCAGGCAGATATGCCCCATCTTCCAACAAGGGTATAATTCCCACCATGTCTGGGGGGAGGTGCGACCCTGTTATCATGATACCGCAATCGGCTTCTTCTCTCACCATGTGAGCTAGGACGGGAGTGGGAACCACACCACATTCTGTGACATCAATTCCCTGGGACATCAATCCAGAACGTGCGGCCAGCTCCAGCATGTGTGAGCCGAAACGCGTATCTCTTCCTGTGCACGCCTTCTTTCCTCTTCCAATCAGTGCACCCACTGCACCTCCAATGTCCATGGCCAGTTGTGGGGTGATTTCACTGGTTGTATGCCCACGCACCCCAGAGGTCCCAAAAAGCCCTCTCATGACTCCACCCTACAGAGCAGCCTTCACAATAGCCACTCCTGCGCTGGCTCCGATCCTGCTTGCTCCAGCCTGAATGACTTCCACTGCCTTCTCATATGTTTTTATGCCCCCTGCTGCCTTCACACCCATGGTATCGCCCACCGCTTTCCTCATCAAAGTGACATGTTTCATCTCAAATGGAGGCCCAAATCCCGTAGACGTTTTAACAAAATGAGCTCCTGCTTCCTGTGCGATCCTGCATGCCATCGCCACCTGCTCATCTGATAGGTGGCCAGTTTCCAGAATAACTTTCACAGGGTTTCCTGAAGCAGCCTCTACCACAGCCTTGATATCACTCTTGACATAGATCAGATCCCCAGGAGTCCCAGATAGAAATTTCCCAACATTCATAACCATGTCGATTTCATCGGCTCCATCCTTTACCGCTCTTTCTGCTTCATATGCTTTGGCCGGGGTAGCCATGGCGCCCAGGGGGAACCCCACAACGCTGCATACCTTTACCTCACAATTCTCGAGAAGACTCTTGCACAGAGACACCCAGCAACTGTTGACGCACACAGAAGCAAATCCGTGTTCTTTTCCCTCCTCACAGAGTACTGTAATCTGTTCCTGCGTTGCCGTAGAAGCCAGCAGCGTGTGATCTATCACTTTTGCCAGGTCCTTCTTGGACATTTTCATGAAATCCCTCTCTTTCCTTTGGAAGACCTTGTTTAAAAATCTGTGGACTTTCGCCATACTAGCGTACCGTGTCGCCATGGGAACTTATTTATGAGTGTCGAACCTTTCTTACACATGAATATCGGAGCTCACGTCTCAATACAAGGAGGGGTAACCCATGCATTTGATGAAATTCGGGAAATTGGAGGTACGTGCGGGCAAATCTTCACTCATTCTCCTCGTACTTGGCGGTTTCCAGAACTAGATGATGAAGAGGCAGCCAGATTCAAAGAGATCTACAGGAAAAAGGAGATATGGCCTATTCTCATACATGAGTCCTATCTAACGAATCTGGCCACCCCCAAGGAGGATATCTACAAGAAGTCCATGGAGACCATGGAGAAGGAAATTGCAGCAGCTAAAGCCCTGGGAATTGAATATATCAAAATTCATCCTGGATCTCATCTGGGGCAGGGTGAAGACAAGGGATTACTGCAAATTGCCACCTCCCTGAACAACCTCGAACCTGACATGGAGGAAGTCATCATCCTGCTGGAGACGACTGCAGGAAAGGGAACAGATCTGGGTTACACCTTTCAGCAACTGCAGCACCTCAGAGATCTCATCAATTGTGAAACAGGTATCTGTCTGGATACCTGTCACGTATTTGCTGCAGGGTACGATATTACAACCAGAGAGGGACTTGATAGAACAATGAACCAGGTTGACAGCACTGTCGGCATCTCCAACCTCAGGGCCGTACAGCTGAATGATTCCAAGTATCCTTTCAATTCCCGAAAAGACGAACATGCTCACATCGGACTGGGCGAGATAGGGGAAGAGGGATTCAGAGTGTTTGTGAACCATCCCGCTATTAGGGACCTTCCTCTCATACTGGAAACCCCTGTGGATGCAACCAGAGGACACAGGCAAAACCTGGAGACAGTGAGATCGCTGGTTACCTCATGAATTGAAGTCGAATATCTGTGGAACTCCCAGAATTCTGAAGTTACACTCTTCTTAAAACAACAGCCAGGTACCAATCTCTGGAGCGCTATGAGGGAAATATATGGAGGTGGCACTGCTTCCTCTCCTTTCTTAGAATCTACCACTGTGCCGTGAATATTCAGCCGGGTTAACCCCGATTGTCAGCTCCCCACTTCTCCTGTGCTTTTTCTCTTTCTCTTTCTGCTGATACTTGCTGAAACAGTTGAAGCGCCATCTCGTAACACGCTTCAGCTTCTTCCAGTGATCCATATCTCTTCATCCCAAGTCCAAACTCTAAATAGGTCTTTCCCAGTTCAAGAGGTGATCCACTGGTCTCATCAATACTTTTGAGGTAGAGTTCCTGCGCTTTTTCCCATTCCCCTCTCTGCTGCAATACCATGGCAAAAATCCTGCAGAACTCCCCGTAATGAAGGCTCTTGCCCAACAAGGAAAACATGTTCTCGCACACCTCGCAGAGAGCGCGAGCTTTCTCCAATTCTTTTTTCTCCAGGAGAAGACTTGCCATTTTCATTTTCAAATAGGTAATGGAGTATAGATCCTCCAGCGATTCTGCCAGATGCAACGCTCTCTGATAATAGTTCTGTGCCAGGCCGCTCTCTCCTCCCTCTGCGTACACCATCCCCAGGTTTCCGCACGAGATGATCTGATCTCTGATATCTGAAATCCTCTCTGATATATTAAGCGTCCTCTTAAAGCAGGATATGGCCTTTTCAAGATCACCCTTATAGAAGTGAATCAATCCCAGCGTGTTGTAGTTTGCTGCAATGCCCCTCACATCCCTCACCTTTTCAGCCAGGGTCAAACTCTTCGTGTGAAATTCCAGAGCTGTGTCGAACTGATCCTGGTAGTAGTACACATTTGCTATGCCTCGCAGCATCTGTGAAAGGCCGTACATGAACCCACTCTTTTCGGCAATGTCCTTTCCTGCCCGAAAATGAGAAAGTGCTTTCTCAAATACTCCCTCTTTCATCAAGAGCAATCCAATGTCTGCATGGATACCCACCATTTCCTCATGCTCCTGGAGTCTTTCCAGTATGGACAGGCTGGTGTCAAGACACATGTGCGCTGTCTTCCAGTCTCCTTTTGACGCATGGATGTTTCCTATCCAATGTAGAGCCCGGGCGTCGTACTTGTCAGACTGGATGGTCTGAGCAGTTTTCTGCATCTCCTCAAATGCCCGGAGTGCACTCTTGGAATCTCCATACAACGACAGAATTCTACCTTTGGCACACATGATACAGCACCACAGCTCCGGGGATATCTTGGATTTCCTGAACCCATTCAGAATGTCCAGATAGGGTGACAGGTACCCCCTTTCTATCAAATCGACATCTTGAGGTTGTGCTACCAGACGAGCAGCCTCATCCTGGTTTTCACCCTGCAGGAAATGATACATAGATTCCAGGAGCCCCTCTGAAGTGCCCTGGCATTTGTAGAAGGCAGCGATTTCTGAATGCAGTTCCTCCTTGTCGGGGACTCTCTGATAGGTGAATTCCACAATCGAAGAGGGGAGCACGTATCCGCCGTTCTGTCTCCTGATAAACATGCGTTTTTCCAGTCCCTTCAGGCAGGTCCAGAACCCAGGAGCCTGGTACACCTTCTTAAGGATATCGACCGATGCAGGTATTCTGAACATGGACAAGCACTCCACAAGTTTCCGTTCATCCTCTGACAGGGTCTGAAAGATTTCGCTCCACAGATAATCTTCCACCTGGTGGCCAGGAAGGTTTTCCAAAACGAGGTTTGGCTGCTTCTCTTTTGCTGCTTCACAGAACATGTCCAGAATCAGAGGATGACCTCCCAGTTTTCTGTGGGCCTTTTTCATCATTTTGTCTCCCAGAATGACACCTCTGGAATGAAGGAGCTCTCTGGCTTCTTTTTCAGTGAAAGCTGATAACCTGATTTCTGTAATATCACTCCGGGATATTGTAACAAAGGAAGGACGTTCCCGGGACGTAACAATAATTTTTGCAACTGGGTCTTTGAGCAGTTTGAACATGGTGACAAGTTCAGAATCCTGCACTTTCTGAAACCCATCAAAACAGAATACCATGTCCTCTGTCATTCCCCGCTGGAAGAGGGAAAGCAGTACCCTGCTGTCCCTACCCTCCTGTTTTATATACTCCAGAAGATTGGAAAGGCCCACATTATTCAGGAATACAGATAATTTGTTGATAACATAGTGAAAGGAGTCAATATCGGTGAATGAATGCCAGAAGATCTTCTTCCCCCTTGGCTGTACGTTCTGAGCATACTCTGCAGCCAGGAAGGTCTTTCCAATACCCGCCAATCCTTCAATGACGACCATGGGTTGAGTATCAATCAACTGCAGCTCCTTTCTTCTATTGATGAAGCCATGCGGTTCAGGTATTTCAAACTTGAACGCATCATAAGACACAGATACCTCTTTCTCACCTTTGGTCTTCACGTGAAGCTTCAAGCCTTCAGGTTCAAAGGCGATGCTGATCTCCTTTGTGTCAACATAGTACAGCTTGACATTACGTTCTCGATATGCCCACTGACTGCGCAAAATACCCATTTTTTCGAGATTTGAGAGAATTCTCGAGATATAGCCTTCCTGCATTCCCAGTATCTCAGATATTTTCCGGGGATAGGATGGTTCGTTTCTCAACAAGTTTATGATCTCGAGGTTGGTCTTGTTTGAAAGTGTCTTTAGGAGTTCCTGCGTCTGAATCTCCATGCTTTAAAAGGTAAGTGCACCTATATAAGTTTTACAGTAAGCGGGGAATTAACGGGGCTCTCAGAAATAAATTACATAATTCCAAAAGATCACTGTTCCAGCTACCTGTGCAGGACTTGAGCCAAAGTCTCCTTCAGCTCCTCGATTGTGTAGGGTTTGGCCACCACGCCGCTGAATCCATATTCTTCATAGTTGGCCATAACAGGGTCATCAGAATAGCCACTGGACACAATAGCCTTTACATCAGCGTCGATCTTCAGCAGGTGCTGGATGGTCTCTTGACCGCTCATCTTGCCCTTGATGGTGAGATCAATAATAACTGCATCAAAAGGTTGATTCTGCTCTCTCGCCTTTTTATATGACTTCACTGCATCCACCCCATCTCTGACCACTTCACTTTCATAACCGAGAAACGAGAGGACTTCACTGGTAGCTTCCAGAATGCACTCTTCATCATCCATCAGCAGAATTCGCCCCTTTCCTTCTGATCCCTTGGGTGGCAGTACCTCAACGTGCGGGGCTTCTTTTTCAGAGGCAGGCAGATAAATGCAAAAGGTTGTACCACTTCCCAGCTTGCTGGAGACCGTGATGCACCCCTCATGGTTCTTTATAATGGAATAACTGGTGGCTAACCCCAGGCCACTTCCTTTCTGCTTGGTAGAGAAATAGGGTTCAAATATCCGCTTCAGATAGTCTTCAGGTATACCGATGCCTTCATCCTGAATGCTCACTTTTATGTAGGGTCCGTCCTTGACAGGGAGCCCGGCCTTTGGGTTGACCTCAACATTTTCCGCCTGGATAGTGATGATGCCTCCTGCGGGCATGGCCTGATCTGCATTGATCATGAGGTTATTGATGACCTGGCTGATCTGACCTGCATCCACGTCTGCAGATTTCAGATTCTCTGCAATCCGGAATTCGCATCGCGCTTTGGATCCTGAAAGTGCAAACTCAGCTGTAGCCTTGAGCAATTCGGCTAAGGAAGCGGGTTTCCGGACTGGAGCACCTCCTTTGGAAAAGGTTAAAAGTTGTTGAGTCAGACTCTTTGCTCTGAGGGATGCCTTCTCTGCCTCAGTGAGCAGTCTGAAGATTTCACTATCAGGCATGGTCTGCATCTTTGCTATCGTCACATTCCCAAGGATTGCAGTGAGGATGTTATTGAAGTCATGAGCTATCCCTCCAGCCAGAATGCTGACGGATTCCATCTTCTCCCTCTCTAACCTGAGGATATCATCTTCCATCTTTCTCTTCTCAGTAACATCACGAAATACCAGAACCGTTCCCAATATGTTGCTCTCCTCATCACGAATGGGGGCTCCACTGTCTGCGATCATCCGTTCAGTGCCATCTCTAGCGATTAATACTGTACTGTTGGCAAGCCCCACCACCTTGCCAGTCTTCATGATTTTCTCAAAGGGATTGGAGCAATGTTCCCGAGTTTCTTCATTAATGATAAAGAACACCTCAGCCAGAGGCTTCCCTTCAGCTTCTTCTTCTTTCCAGTCTGTGAGCTGTTCAGCTACACTGTTCATGAAGGTTATCTTTCCCCTCGTGTCTGTGGCTATCACGCCATCCCCAATGCTCTTCAGGGTGGTGACCAACCACTGCTCACTCTCTCTGAGGCTCTGCTCAAGGGCCAGGACGATCCTTTCTTGGGCATCCAGAATACGGTCCCTGCCAGCAGCAAGAACTCCTTCCATGAATAGAGAAACGTAGCGACTTATCCCTCGTGCTGTCACCATCGCAGCTTTGCACTCCTGGTCTGGATAGTCCTGTATCACTAAGGGGAGACATACATCCTGCAACGCAGACAAGAAGTCAACTGTGGATTTGTCTCCCAGTCCATGGTGTGAAAACTGTGCTCCCAGTTGATGGATGGAATCTGGTGCTGAATACATCCCGCCAGAGCTCAGAGCTGCCAGCAGCCCTCTTACATTGGCTAGGCTGATGTCCGAGAGCTCCTCCTGGGAAAATACGTGCTCGTGGTAGACTGCCTTATATTCCAGCACCTTTCTCAGAGCCGCTGCAATGCTGGCTTCATGAATACGGAGTGTCTGCCCCACCTGAGAGAGCAATTCCAGTTCCTCAGCGGATAGATCGCAACGATATCCTGGCATGTCATCTACCTCATTTGTAAGCAACAAAGGTATAACTGAGTTTACTTATGTCTTCATTTATTTCCGGCGAATCATCAGGAAGTCCCCAGTAGAACCCTTTGGCCAGGCCCTCCTGAGTCAGTTTCCATGGTTTGATGATATCAATAGTCTTTTCCTCGGAACGTGCATAGAACCGCATATCCATTTTCTTGGAAGCCTCGTTCACCCCTTCTACCTCACTGACTTTGAGACCAGCACTTGACACTGCAATATAGCTGCCCTTGTCCACCCATTCATACATAAGATCAAAGAAGCGCTCCAGAGGTTCATCAGGTACATACAGGAAGACACCCACAAACCCAATACCCATACGACGGCTATCTCCGAACATTTCAGGAATGACTGGAGAATCAAGGAGTGTATGGGGCTCTTCCACATCACAATACACATACCGAACATTGGGGATATCTCCCAGAATTTCCTGGCCAAAAGCAACAGCAATGGGGTCTCTATCAGAGTAGATGACTTTTGTCTTGGGATTGATCTTTCGGACAAGTTCATGCACATTCCCCCTGGTGGGAAGCCCTGACCCGAAATCCAGGATATTCCTCAGGTTCTTCTCCTTGACCATAAAGGTTACTGCCCGCTGAAGAAACCGTCTCTGTGCACGCATTGACTCTTCATAGTGGGGATACAGAGTCCTGGCCAGTTTCACTGCAGTCCTATCTATGGCGAAATTGTGGGCTCCGCCCATGATATAATCCCACATCCGGGCCGAATTCGGTTTTATCCTGGTCATTATTTCCATTGGAATCCCTCTTTCTCTGTACAATCCGGACACTCCGGTTGACGTGATATAAGGCAGATATTGTGCGCATCTCAATACTATATAGGTGATGTCTTCTCTTTTCTGTTCCCTCAGAAGAACCCGCCTCTGTGCCTTTCATTACATCACCGTGTGCAACAGCTATGCTTATGGTACCTTAATTGGAGTAATTTAAAAAGGTTTTCATTCGTCCTGAGATACTCACAAAAAGAGAAAACTCCCCGAAGACCCACACCTATGAGGATTTTAGGTCAAAACAGTGATTGCACCTCGTTCTATCTCGGGAGTACGTGCGGATGAACTCTGAGGCCGCCTGCTTCGCTGTCAGAAAGAGTTTAAATTGGTGGAGAGGGGTACTATGACATGAGTCATCTGCCCCGAGAGAGGATTGAAACCATAGCTCACCAGGTTCTCGAAGCCTGTCTCTGTGAAGAATATGATGTCGCTCTTGACGCTCTCAAACCAATCCTGGATGAGAAGTGCCCTTTTTCGAGACTGGATCTGCTGGGAAAACAGATTGGCCAATTGGGTGTTAATGAGCACAAAAAACTCTTTGCGGCATTTGATGAAATTATCAGGTACAACACCATGGGAAGCTATGTCGTTGTCAGTCAAGCTCTGATCTGGTTTCTGCCTTCGCATCTGGAATCTGTCATGAGAAAAAGCAAGGAATATATCATAAGGGGAGATACGTGGTACGTTTGCGATATAATTGGAGAACGCAGCCTGGGCCACGCAGTGGTCAATCATTTCGACGAGATGTTACCCTGGCTTGAAAGATACCTTGATGATGAGAACAGATGGGTAAAACGAAGTATGGGGGTAGCCATCCACTTTTTCAGCAAACGGGTAGTGGACCAGCCGGAGAAGACTCGGAAGTTGCTTGACGCGCTTGAACCTCATATCACAGAAAAACAGGTGGACGTGGTCAAGGGGATTGGGTGGGGGTTGAAGACGATAGGAAAGCATCATCCTGATCTACTAGTCACGTTTCTCGAATCACAGGGTGAAAAGAAGGACAGAATATCAAGGTTGCTCATCAGGAAGGCAGTAAAATACCTGGAAAGCGAAAAGAAAAAGGAAATGGAAGCACTTTTCTTGTAGGTGATGTCACGTGAAAAGAGGGTAGTTCTTCTTGGAAGTAAACCACACCTTTCTTGAGAGAGGCAGCACTGCAGCACCTCAAAAAAAACTGTCCCATGGAGGGGAGTGAGACGCATTCACATATCTACGAATCGGGATAGCCAGGTGTATTATTTCTGCAACATGAGATTCTCCAGATTCACGCTGCTGTACGGCATGTCCTCACCCAGCACCTGGTGGACAACTGGCATCAACCGACTGATGGGAATGCTCTGCGGACATTTGGCTTCACATTCCTGGCACTGAACACATGTGCCAGCCTGTCCTCTTTCGCAATGATAATCTCCCTTGAGCCCCTCTTTCATGAAGCGATACCACCGACGGGCCCTCCAGAAACTCTCTCTTTCATACATCACGCCATCATTGAATAGCTTGAAGTTATAGGGGATGTCAACGTTGTTGGGGCACGGCTTACAATAGCCACATCCTGTACATGGGATGGGACTGAGTTTCTGGAATGCTGTCCGCAGTTGATCCACAAGCGCGAGCTCTCTTTCAGACAAGTGGTTGGTGTTAGATCTGTCCGCGCTGACCACATTTTCCTCAACCTGGTTCATCGTGCTCATTCCGCTGAGCACCACTGACACTTCGGGGTGATTCCATAGCCACTGCAATCCCCATTCGGCTGGAGTACGGGTCTTAAGTGCTGTATCCAGTAATTTTTCAGTTTCTTGGGGAGCATGTGCAAGCCAACCCCCCAGCAGAGGTTCCATGATGACAACTGCCAGCCCCTTGGATGCAGCATACCTGAGACCCTTGGTGCCTGCTTGATGCTCTGTGTCCATGTAGTTGTACTGTATCTGGCATAAGGTCCATTTGCTATAGGCGTCGACTATCTCCTTGAAGGTTGGAAATTCGTCATGGAAGGAGAACCCAAGATGCCTAATACGTCCATCATCAGCTGCTCCTTCGGCCCAGTCCAGCACTCCCAGATCACGAAGCCTTGGCCACCATCTGTGATTCATCCCGTGTAGGAGGTAGAAGTCCACGTAACCAGTCTGCAGTCTCTCCAATTGTTCGCTGAGCAATCTGTCAAAATCGTCATATTCTTTAATGGACAAAGGAAACATCTTGGTGGCAAGCTTGACCTTCTCTCGATACCCCCCTCTCAATGCCCGACCGAGGAATCGCTCACTGTTCCCATCATGGTAATTATAGGCAGTATCCACGTAGTTAACTCCGTGATCAATGGCATAGTGAATCATCTGGGTTGCTTCAGGTTCACGTATACGTCGATAGTCTCCTTCCTGATAGGGGAGTCTCATGCACCCGAATCCAAGAGCAGATACCCTCCAATCTAGCCTGCCAAATGCCCGGTATTGCATTGCAGCACCCTCTCCTACCACCATTTCTTCTTCAGTGGCATGGCAAGGATTTCCCTGATTTCCAGTTTCTTCGTCTCATCACTGCCAAATGCATCTTGGGTGGGGGTTGCTCTGGCAAGTATTGCAGTGTCTTCCCCTCGGCCAGTTCCGCCTACCCCAATAACGTCTTCGTACACGGCAACTTCTCCTTTGTCGGAAGCAATAAGAATAACTTCGACTGCGACTTTAAATCCTTGGCCAAGAGTTCGAAACGCCTCTCTGATAGGATCCATTCCTGGCGTGTGCAGAGGTAGATGAGTCGTGTCCAGTGCGATACCACCCAGTTCAGTAATGCGCTGTTTGTGGGTGGGATTCATTTTCTCGTGTGAGACGACGACAACAGCTGCAATGTCTCCGAGTTCTCTTAAAAATTTGACACCCGTTTCTCCAGAAGTGCTGGCAACCACGACTGTCCTCACATCACCCTCTGTTGCTCGATTCTTTACAATTTCAATGACTTGATCTGTATTCTGTGCTCCATAATTCGGGAAGTACCTGACTTTTCTCTCAATCATGTTCATTTACAAACCTCCTTATGTGCTAGTTCTTAATCTCCTTCCTATTATACTCTCTTGCCTTCTGTTCGAAGAAATTGACACTCTCCTCGATCATTTCTCTGATAGGCAATAAGTACGGGCATTTTTCTTCGCATTCGCCACATCTTATGCAGTTCTTCGCACTTTTCACCGAATGGTTAACGTAGTCCCAGTTAAAAAACCAATCAGACGGCCACAGCTCCCACAAAATCGGCAAGTACAGGACACCACATATGAAGACCTCCTGAGGACAGGGCATACAGTAGGTGCACTGCCGGCAGAATCTTTTCCCTACTTTCTCACGAATGCTTTCTATTCTTTCTAAGTCCTGAGATGACACTTCCCATGACTCACTGTCCACAATTCCAACAATTTCTTCAATTTCCTCGACTTTCTGAACACCCGGATCTGGAACAACAGTGTCAAATTGGAGCAGATATTTGATGGCAAGATCAGCATCTCGTATCCTTCCTCCAGCAAATGGCTTCATTGCAATGAATCCCATGTCTTCCTGCCTCGCCAGCGGGACCAAACTTGGTGCAGCTTCATCGGAGACGAAGTTGAGGGGGAATTGAACCGTCTCAAACTGACCAGAACTTACCGCTTTCATAGCGATCTCCAGATTGTGGCTGCTGAATCCAATATGCCTGACTTTACCTTTCCTCAACGCAACCTGTGCTCCTTCCATTGCTCCACCCGGTTCTAACACTTTTTCCAGAATCGCAGCAGTGTTGATACCGTGAAACTGCCAGATATCAATATAATCAGTGCGAAGCCTCTCTAGGCTGACTTCCAGTTCCTGTAGTGCTGCGTCCTTATCCCGTCTTCCTGTCTTGGTTGCTATGATTACTTCTTCTCGGCGTCCTGATATTGCCTTTCCGATGCGATTCTCACTCTCTGAATATCCATTGGCAGTGTCGATGAAATTGACTCCCAGGTCCAGAGCACGCTGCACCACCTTGATTGCCTTCTCTTCGGAGGGACGGTTCAGAGGAATGCCACCTATCCCGACTCTGGACACTTCCAGTCCAGTCTTACCCAAGACAATGGTTTTCATTTTTCATCTCTCCGTTCGATTTCATCTTCGCTGAGAATCTGATGTGCTTTCTTCAGCTGTTCTATAATCGAAATCTTCTGAGGGCACTTCTTTTCACATTCTCCACATTCAACACAACCGGTAGCATCTTTTCCCGGAGGATAGTACGCCTCAACATTCCCTATGTTCTTGTAATACAGGCGAGCTCTTTCTTTCTGGCTGTAGACCTGGTAATACATGAGTGCTGTAAAAATAAAGGGAATATTGACTTCATTTGGGCAGGGTATGCAGTATTCGCAGGTTGTGCAGATATTGTTCGTCAGTTCTTTGAATTTCTGTCTGATGTCTTGAGCAATTTCCGTCTCCTTTGGACTCAACGTACACGAGCTACCCGAAGCAATGCCCAGGTTGTCATCAACCATCTGTTCAGAACCCATGCCAGAGAGAGCGACCGAGACATTAGGGTGGGTCCACACGAATTTCAATGCCAGATCCACAAAATTCTTCCTGCCTGTGCTCAGCCATTGACGCATTTCAGCTGGAGGTTCACCCGCCAGGCGGCCGCCAGCAACTGAACCCATGATTGCCACTCCGAGACCCTTTTCCGCAGCATAGGAGATCATTTCTTCATTTACAGGATTGAGGATGTTGTATTGAACCAGCATGACTTTGAATGCATTGGAATCAATGATCTCTTTCAAGACCTCAGGACTGTCATGGAAAGAGAACCCTATATGCCTGATCTTTCCTTCATCCCTTGCTTTTTCTGCTCTTTCAATGAGATCGAACTCCAGAACTTTTTCCTTCCATAAGTTCTGGTTGAGAGAATGAAAAAGGTATATGTCAACATAATCCACGCCCAACCGTTTGAGCTGAAGGTTCAAATAGTTCTCAAACTGATCGGGTCTATCAAAGTCGTCTTTCCATACTGGAGACTTGGTAGCTAGAGTGATTCTATCCCTGTATCCGTCCTTGAGTGCCTTGCCCAGTACTATTTCACTCTCACCCATGTGGTAGGGCTCTGCAGTATCAACATAGGTTATCCCATTGTCAATTCCTTTTCTGATAATCTTAATTGCTTCCTTTTCGGCTATTTCTGCCTTATCCCAGGCCACAGTTGGCAGCCGCATGCATCCAAATCCCAGAATAGATGTTCTTATTCCAGTACTTCCCAGCATTCTGCAGAGCACGTGATCACCGCCTCTCAATGGATTCTAGCCCGACGTGAAAAGCCTTTTCCAGTATGTGGGGGGTACCAGGTATGCCCCCGGGAGCAAGCACTGTTCCAATGTGTTCAATATTAAGATATGGAAGAACACTTGTCAAGATCCCCACGGTGTACTTTGCATAACTTTCACTGCCCCCCAGAGTAATTACGATGACAGCACTCTTATCTTTGAAAACTGCCCGATCAACACCATACCATCGATCCAGAAAGGCTTTGAACTGTGCAGAAGGTCCCCACCAGTAGACCGGAGTACCCAAGACCCACACATGACTCCGCTCCATCTTGTCCAGAACTGTGAGCATGTCGTCTTCCTGCACACACCGACCAGTCTTGTGACAGGTGTTGCAGGCCTGGCAGGGAGAAATCTCCAGCGTATTGAGTATGATTTTTTCCGTTTCAGCGCCGGCTTCCTCTGCGCCTTTCAGGACTGCTGCTACAAGCCTATCAGTATTTCCTTCAAGATGTGGACTTCCTACAATTCCAAGCACTTTCTTTCCTCCTTTCTTGGACATATTATCACCTTTAGTTGTGCAGATATCAACCATGAGAATGAATCCAGCTCATCTGCACTTTTTTCATCTCATGAGATTGTTATCTATCACATTAATTATTCACATCGAATATTGATTTTATATGTGTATGTGAATATATAAAGGTTTCCATTCATGCTTGTATTCCTTCCGTTCGCAGACATAGAATTTGCGTGAATTATGCCCCTGCCAGAACTCCGTAATAGAATGAGATATGTACCTGGAATAATTGCAGCTCAACGGTTTATGAGTCATTCCCATATAAGATCTTTCTGTCAGTGCGAATTGTAACGAATCTATCGAAGAATTTATATAAGAGGAATCTCTGCCTGTTATAGAGCAAAAGCACTGCACAAAGAAATGTGCCAAGTAAGGAGGTGTATAACACGAGTAAGAGGTCGAAACTTGGAACCGAAGAACTATCTGCAAAAGATTCAGAGAGCCTTCCGAAACAGTATGCTCTCTTCCCGTAAGATGTCAGGTTGGGGGGGAATTGGTTACGTATTGAAGGAACGCGGAAAGCGATGGATAGCGTGTGATGAGAGTCTCAGATTCCCACTGGGAAGAAGAATAAGTCAGGAAAGGCGGTATCTTGAAGGAAAGTATAAATAGGATGACCCATATGCTCATACAATCTCCCTGAGGAAGGGATGAGACGTAATCACCTAAGGAGAAGAGGGAGGTATGCTTCCTGTATGAGTTGCCAGACATACTAGCGTTGGTCCAGCAAATGAATAAGGAACTAATAGGAAAAACGATAAAGAGTGCTGATTTCAACGAGAAGGGATACTTCAACCTGCCAAAGAAGGATTTCGAAGCTGCATTAACCGGAAAGACTATTGAGTCAGTTGAAGGAAAAGGAAAATGGATTTCTGTGAAAATGTCCTCTGAAACGTATTTGCAGGTTGGCGAACACACTGGGCATGTACTATACCATGCTACCACGGGAACTATCCCCCAGGTCTACACTCTGAGAGTGGATTTTTCCGACAGGACAGTACTGACCATTCGCAACCATGGAATGAGTTTTCTGCGAGTAGTTCAAAAGGATGAACTGGGAACGTTCAAGTATCCAGGAGTATTGGGGATTTCCCCTCTTGACACCACGTTCACGATTGAATCCTTCAATGAGATCCTTGAGCAGAATGGTGTCAAGATCGTGAAAGCCATTCTCCTGAATCAGAGTATCCTTGCAGGATTAGGCAATGGCTATTTTCAAGAAATTGTATTCAGGGCGGGAGTACATCCAAAAAGAAAGGCAAGAGATCTCACCGAGAAGGAGAAGAGAACACTCTATACCACAATAAGAGAAATAATCACTGATGCTGTAATATCGGGAGGAAAAGATGATATTACTGACCTGTATGGAAATTCAGGAGGATACCATAAGGTTCTGGGCGCTCACAGTCTGGGAAGAGCCTGTCCTGTGTGTGGCACGTCCATTGAGAAAATGAATGTTCTGGGTTCTACCACGTATCTGTGTCCATCTTGCCAGCAGTGACAAATCTTTATGAAGCAGTAGGAGATGAAAGGCATTATGAACGAAGATTTGCATTTTCATTTTGTTTGCACCAGAGATGAAGCACGCGAAATAATAGCGCACCAGGAAAGGTTTTGGGTTTCCAACTGCGGATGCCGAGAACGTGGATCAGGGTGTAGCCGCTCTCGAATGGATGTATGTCTGTTCTTCGATCCTGAAATGGGCGGAACGGGCTCAGGGCTGAAGGAAGTAGAGAGGAATTTCGTGGAAGGCATCCTCAAAGAAGCAGAGCAAACCCATCTCGTTACTCGTCCCTTCCGTTATGAAACCGAAAAAACTCGCATCCAAGGGATCTGCTTTTGCTGTGATGACTGCTGCTATTACTTTGGAGAGGCAGCTGAATCATGTGATAAGGGAACATTTATGGAAAAGACGGATATCGAATCCTGCACTGGGTGTGGTGACTGTGCGGAGGTCTGTTACTTTGGTGCTCGAAAAATCCAAGAAGGGTGTCTTGAAATTTCCAGGGAGAACTGCTACGGATGCGGGTTGTGTGCTGATGTGTGCAGTGCAGACTGCGTACAGATGGTGAGACGGTAGCACAGGAAAACCCTCACAGGCAGAGAGTACTGTGGGTCTGTGGCTGGAACAGAATGCCTGCTGGGGCTGACCGGCGACGGAGGCAGATTTATGATACCTGAACTTGAAAAAAAGGAAATTGATGTTAAGAACATGGCTGAAAAAGCACTAAGGGACAGAGAAATACTCTCAAAACTGCTTGAATGCCTAAGGTCAAAGACGGACGTAATCAGGTTCAACAGTTTCAACGTCCTGCTACATATAAGCGAAAATCACCCGGAAATACTCTATCCCAGCTGGGACTTCTTTGCAGAACTGCTGTCCAGCAGCAACTCGTATTCACAATACATCGGGATATACATGATAGCAGCCCTCACCAATGTCGATTCGGAGGGGAAATTTGAAAACCTGTTCGACACATTCTACAACATATTACGTGGTAAGAAGACCATGACAGCATCACATGTAGCAGCAGTCTCGGGCAGGATTGCTGGAAACAATCCCGCCCTGGAGTCCAGAATAACAGAAAAGCTGCTGCACATTGATAGAGATCACGCTGGCAGACAGAAGGAACTGGTGAAATCGTATGCTATCCAGGCATTTGATGAGTATTTCGAACAGTCAAAAGAAAAACAGGAAATCATGGAATTCGTTAGGAAACAGCTAACCAGCACCAGCCCCCGGACACAGAAGGCAGCAAGAAGATTCATAGAAAAATGGCAGCATGATGTCTAGGAAACAGATTGTGCTCATTTTCCACTCGTCTCGAATCAACAGACTGCTGCAGATGATACTACAAAATGTAAGGTTTGAGGTTCTGGTTGCCCTTGTTTCGTGTGGAGTGAAGGATTGCAAAGCAATTCCAAAGAGACTCCACGTATTGTGCCCGGGGAAAAGGTATAAATGGTATCCTCAAAGAAAGCATGAAAGGAGGAAGAACCTATGCACACATACAATTTGCGTGAAGTCAAGGAAAAAGAAATCATCCCCGGATATCATGGTAAATTCATACATACTGAGAATATGACGATAGCCTACTGGAATATTGCTGCCGGTGCACCCCTGCCCGAACATTCTCATCCTCATGAACAGGTGGTGAATGTGCTTGAGGGTACCATGGAATTGATTATGGAAGGTGAACCCCATCTGCTTGAAGAAGGTTCAGTAATGGTGATCCCAGCTGGAGTCCCTCATGCTGGGAGGGCAGTCACCAGGTCACGGGTCATTGACGTATTCTATCCTGTAAGGGAGGACTATCGCTAGGGGTCAAGGCAGAAGACCTGAGCAGACGGTGATGTTCAGGATCCAAACCCCCTCTTTTCAGTCCTGGCTACCAACAACCTCGAAAAGTCGAGCAAGGCCAGACCTTACAGCCTGTCGTGTAGCTCTGGACACACAAATATTTATGTAGTTCAAGCGAAGAAAAATCGATCAGGAAGCCTAACCGCTCCATGATGAACTAGAGGTGATTCATATGTTTAGAGAATTGGTTGTACTGTTGATTGTACTTCTCTTTGTAGTCATGCTCGTCCGAGCCGGCCTCTTCAAGTCCAGACAGCTTTCTGTTGAACCCGTGACGCGCCAAGTGATAGACCAGAAAGCACCTGAACGTCTGTCCAAGGCTGTCCAGTTCAGGACGATATCATACCAGGAGGAGACCGAATGTGACAGAAAACAGTTTCAAGGACTGCACGAGTACCTGAAGGAAGCCTTTCCCAAAACGCATTCCACCCTGACAAGGGAAGTGGTTGCAGACTACAGTCTGCTTTACACATGGAAAGGCAAGAACCTGAACGTCTCGCCCATCCTGCTGATGTCCCACCTTGATGTAGTACCCATTGAACCTGGAACCGAATCAGAATGGACATGCCCACCGTTCTCAGGAGATATCAAAGATGGATATATCTGGGGCAGAGGTACCATGGACATCAAAGAAGGAGTCTTGGGTATATTAGAAGCTGTGGAAGCTTTACTGCAGGAAGACTTTGTACCAGAACGCACTATCCACCTTGCCTTTGGTCATGATGAGGAAGTGGGTGGACCACGGGGAGCTTCTTCTATCGCTGCTTTGCTGAAGGAAAGAGGTGTCGCTCTGGAATACATACTGGATGAAGGCGGCACGAATACTATAGGGATAATCCCCGGTGTCAATGTCCCCGTAGCTCTGGTGGGCGTAGCGGAAAAAGGGTACATCAGCCTCGAACTCTCAGTACGATCAGAAGGGGGCCACTCTTCCATGCCTCCCAGAGAGACAGCTGCAGGCATTCTGTCCAGAGCCATCAGCAACCTGGAGAGACACAGATTCCCATCCAAGTTCAAGGGAGTAGTCAGGGATTTGGTTGAGTACACTGGGCCTGAAATGACATTCATCAAAAAAATCCTCTTTGCCAATCTGTGGTTGTTCAAGGGGCTGGTAGTCAGCCAACTTTCCGAATCTCCCAACACAGATTCATTAATTCGAACCACCACGGCCCCCACAATACTGGAAGGGGGTACAAAGGAGAATATCCTGCCCAAGAGAGTCAGAGCAGTAGTCAACTTCAGAATACTCCCTGGAGAAACCACAGAAACAGTCATGAAGAGAGTGGCTGACGTTATCAATGATTCGAGGGTAGAAATAGCTCAAATGACCCAGGCCTGGAATCCTTCTCAGATATCAGACACGAACTCACAGAGCTTCGCTGCCATCCAGAGAACAATCCGACAGATTTTTCCAAGCACAGTTGTAGCTCCCTACCTGGTCACCGGAGCAACGGATTCCCGTCACTATCTACCGTTGACGCGAAATGTATTCAAGATCGTTCCATTGGTGGTGACTTCAGAGGATTTGAAACGCATTCATGGAACTGATGAACGGATATCTGTTGAAAACTATACAGAGTGCATACAGTTTTATATCCAGCTCATCAAGAATTCAGCACAGTAGATCATATGTGTACCCCCGCAAGATCTTCAGACTGGCAGACAGACTGCCTGATATTGGAGAACGACATTGCTCACTGCAAGGGGTCGAGAAAATGAAATGCTGTCCAAAATGCGGAAGTACGGATATTGTCTTGCGATATGGTGGGAGACTGGGAAGACTCTGGCTGTGCAGGAAATGTGGCTATCAAGACTGGTTTGTAGTGGACTTTCCTGACGAATCGTTGAAGAAAATGAAGGAGAAAGAAAAACTCAGAACACTAGAAAAAAGAATGAGAGATAACCCATCAAGGTGACAGTCATGGATTTTGACGAATTTGTCAAGTTGTGGAAAGAACCCATCAAGTTCGAGGTTGAAATTCTTGAGGTCGCTTCAGCATGCAGGGCTCAACACGAAAAAGGGCAGACATTCACCTTCGACTGGAATACGCCCAAGGGTATATGTGGTGAATCTTTTGCAGGCATGTATCCCATTCTCTTCGCGCTGCGCACAGGCGGAGACATGCAGATGCTGGGCTCCCCCAACAGGAATTCAAGAGTGTACACCTGTCCCAGCAGAGTAGTGAAGTTCAGGATTACAGCTTGGGAACAGTGCCCCCTCTGTGGAAGCAAGGAAGAGCTGGAGTGCTCTCCCTTCTCAGTTGGAACCTCCCTGATGAATCTGAAGGTGTGTCCCGAGTGCAGAAGAATCCATGGATGAGAACTGCTCACATTGAAAACGCATCGATTTATATTGAAGCCCAACGTCGAGAACATGTGATTGAATGAGCTGGTCCATATGGCTAGTCGGAATTCTAAAGAAAGGATTCTCACTGCGGTTCTTTTTAGCCCGGCTAACCAGAGTACCACTTCTCGGGAGGATCATTGACAACTTGGTTTTCAAGGATGATGGAATCATATACCTGCCTGCTGACCAGATTATCACAATTGACGAATCACTTGTACCAGAAAGCTTGGTGCTCCCCTCCAGCGTGGTTGAGCACTTCATCCAGAATGCTGCGTATCACTGGATTATGAACTTCTGCATCTGCCGCGATGCGGCCACATGTAAAGACTACCCCATTGATCTTGGTTGTCTCTTCATGGGGGAGGCTGCCATGAAAATCAACCCTGAACTGGGAAGAAGAGTAACCAAGGAAGAAGCGCTAGAACATATTAAAAAGTGCAGAGAAGCAGGATTGATCCATTTGATCGGTAGAAACAAGTTGGATACTGTCTGGCTCAATGTGGGCCCTGGCAGCAAACTTCTAACGGTATGCAATTGCTGCCCCTGTTGTTGTCTGTGGCGCATGCTTCCCAACCTAGCACCTGGAATTGGAAGAAAGGTAACAAAGATGCCTGGCGTCAACATGGTTGTCACTGATGCATGTTTGGGGTGCAGAACCTGTGAATCTGTGTGTTTTGTCAATGCAATTGCTGTGAAGGATGGCCGGGCCGAGATAGATGAAGGGTGCAGGGGTTGTGGTCGCTGTGCTACCACTTGTCCCCGACATGCGATCAGGGTCGTCGTGGAAAAGGATTTTGCAGAGCGATCAATCAACTTCATATCTGATTTAGTGGATATTACCTGATTATTGAGATGATACCCGCTATTATTGCGTAGTCCTATTAAGAATATGTCAATATGGGGATATTCCTGGTTAAATCGTCATCAGGTTAATAAAGTTTCGTCAGCTCAGTAAGAATGGAAGACCGGGTGAGGATGCTGTTGGAGTGTGCTCCTAGAGTTCTCACCTCGAGCACACCGGTCCTCCGCAGAACTTTCCACAGGTAATTCGAGTGGACAAACACGAATCTTTCACCCCCTTCAGACAGGGACTAAATATCCAGAGATGCAGTCCCTCTGGGTTATTGTCCCTCATAGAGGACCAGGAGCAGGCTTAGCCTCTCTACCCATGTGATTCATGGTCCTCTCTCTCTTTTTTCCTGGCTTCAACACATGACTTACGGATCACACCGACAAGCTGCTTACGATCTGTCCGTCTCCTCATAGGGAGTGCTGGAGCAGAAACCTCTTTAAGCACCGCTTCAAACATGAAGTAATGCCCCTCAGATCACATGTTAGGAAGTCGCTCTTGATCTCCACAGTCAGCGTTGTATTTGTAATTGGGCTGGGGGGCAACATGAACCCGCTGGCGTGGAAAACACAGGCTAACAGGTTTTTCTTTCCTCAGCAGCTCATTCTCCCTGAAACCACTGCCGATCTATTTCACGAAATGGAAGAGAATGTCAAGGACGACCCTGCTCAAATGTTTTCTGTTATTGAATGGAAAGTCCAGTATGCCACCGACCTGTTCAACTACGGAGCCCTCAACCACTTGGCGAATGCAGAAGAAGTCCTGCTGAGAGGTAGAGATGATTGCGATGGCCAGGCTGTGGTGCTGTGTTCGGTTCTACGGTATGCTGGATATGATGCCGTTGCGGTGATCGGCCCTTACCACTCCTGGGTTGAGGTGCGAGACACCCCCCCCACCTTCATTAATTACCGGGAGGGAACCTGGTTTGTGAAGTTTAACGAACAGTTCGTACAATGGAACTACCAGGTATTGTTCCTGTTTTTCATGGGGGAATTCTTGTTATTCTTTGTTGGGCTGATGGTGGCTTTTTATGTCGTCCAGAAAGGGTTGCCTCGCTATGTTGATGAATCAGTGGGGTACCTCAAGTACACTGCTTTGATCATAGCTGCGTTCGTGCTCACTGCGCTCGTTATGTCTCGATATTGGGTCCCTGGTCTCATGGCGTTCTCTGCTATCCTGTTGATAGGTCTGGAAATCATTGCTCAGGTGCGAACCCTGATAAACAGCAGGAGAGAATCTCAGAATCTGCTTTTTCCTACCAGGAAACGGTAATCGCCTTCTCCGGACAAGCATTTACACATTTCATGCATCGTGTACACAAAGAGAGCCACACTGCAGTAATCCGCCACACTTGAGGATCAAAGGGATCTTGTTGCGTGTGAAGCGGCTGGTGCATTAAGAAAACGGCAGGGTCACATATTTTCAGACACTTTCCACATTTTCTAGGGTCTATTTTTCCCACTTCTCCACATTTTGAATAATCAATGGCAATTCTCGTAGCATTCATTGTAGCACCTCGCCTCAATACATACCTCGCAGCCCCGGAAAGTCCTCTCTGGGAATAAGCTTGAGTGCATCGTGAATGCATGCATGCCTGCACAAGCCACACCCAAAACATGCGTTATAGTCAACGATGACTCGTTTTAGCGAAGGAATATACCTGATAGCTCCAAACTGGCACATGGTTACACAGGACTTGCAGCCCTGGCACTTGTCCGGATCCAGGAGAATGACGTACTCTGCCTTGTATACAGAATGCAGGCCGAAATCTTTTCTCAGACGCAGCCCTCCGCACTCTGGGCTCTCACAGGAACAGATGGCATTGATGTAAGGAACCGGTTGAAACCACACAGTTGCCACATATCCCTTTTCATTGTGTTCTGTGAGCCGATTCATGGCTTTCTCCCTGTCAAGGTGCTGCATTCCTTCGGGAACGAACCGGGGAAGCTTCTCAATCACGCCTGACAGCACTCCGAAGTTGATGCAGCACACATCTTTTACATTTCTCTGCATCCACCGACACATACAATAGTTTTCAATAATGGGTTCGGCTGCCAGTTCTGAAAGGATGATTCTAGCATCTTCCAGGGGGATAACTTGCCCAAAGTGACCATCAGCTCTTATGGGATCTCTGTTTCTGCTCTCACTGTGGATCATTTTCTCTGCATTCCACCTGAGAACCCTCCCAATCAAGGGCATTCTCAGTTTGTAGCCGAGACCAATAGAGCTGAATCCAGCAATTTTTCGGATGAAAACCTGTTCAAAATTCCTCCACTGTTCTGTAAGATAGGCTTCTGCCTCCAGTTCCCTGGCCAGCTCATCAGAGTAGTTCTTGGCATTCAGGTACCATTTCTTTCCTGCTCCATGTTTCATACACCATTCACACATGAAAGACCTCCTTGGTTCTGGACCGCAATGAACAACAGATAGTTCTATGCCAATAAGCAACAACACCTCGGCTAGATAATCCTGACAGTACGAATTGAAAAAGGTTCTCCCACAATGTTGGGGCAGCAAAACGCTTATAGCAGTGAACTCGCCAGGGCAGCAAGGTGAAGTGAATGGGAAAATACTATGAGGACCTGGCCCTTGGTGAGAAATACGTCTCATCTGGAAGAACTGTAACGGAAGCTGATATTGTCCGGTTTGCTGGACTAAGTGGAGATTATAACCCGTTGCACACAGACAAGACATTCGCAGAACAATCACAGTTCAGCCAGCGAATAGCCCATGGAGCCCTGACTTTCTCCATCATGACAGGGTTTTGGGACCAACTGGGAATCATCCGCGAGACAGTAGTTGCTTTCTACGGTGTGGATACAATGCGATTCTTGAGACCTGTTCTCATTGGGACGACAATTCATCTGATAGTGGAAATTGTAGAAAAGAGAGACAGAGGAGACAATGGAATTGTAACCTTGCGAAACTCAGTAGTGAATGAAAAAGGTGAGAACGTCATGATCTGTGATGCGCTGCTCCTTATGAAAAAGAACCCTTCTTGATGGACTGTGATTCTCTCCCCAGCAGTGCTGCACCCAGTGCACCCACAATCTGCGGATCTCCCGGTATCTCCACTTCTTTCTCCATCTTTCGTTCTAGAGCACGAACCATTCCTCTGTTTAAGGCAACTCCACCTGTTACCATGATCTTCTCCTGTATGGGTATCTGATGCACCATGGCATAGATCCGTGACGCAATGGCTTCATGAACCCCTGCAATGATGTCTTCTTTCTTCTTTCCCTGATTCTTGTAAGAGATAACTTCAGACTCTGCAAAAACAGTACAGGTAGAGGATATCGCAACTTTCTCCTCGCATTTCAAAGAGAGGGTTCCCAATTCACCCAGCTCCACCTCAAGAGCGCGAGCCATGACCTCCAGAAACCTCCCTGTTCCAGCTGCACACTTGTCATTCATCACAAAATCCGTCACCTTCCCCGTAGCATCAAGGGAAATCCCTTTGGAATCCTGCCCCCCAATGTCAATAATGGTCCTTACCTCATTGTCTAGGTAATGAGCACCTCTTGCATGACAGGTGATCTCAGTTACTGTCCTGTCAGCCATGGGCACCATCCTTCTCCCATAACCTGTGGCCACTATGCATTGGATATCTTTCCGGAGAATACCTGCTTTCTCCAACCCGTGCTCCACCAGCTCTTCAGCGGTCTTCACCGTGTCGAATCCGCTGGGGATAATGATGCCCGCAACTACTGTGTTCTCAAGCAGCACCAGCTTGGCAGTAGCTGCCCCAATATCAATACCACACCACATCTACTCACCCAAGAGATTCCAGAAACGCTTCTATCCTCGTTCGCGCTTGTTCCTCCGCATATGTGCGTGAATCCACCATGTCTGCCTCAATTATCACCACAGGTATACCTGTTTCCTCTTTTATGCAGCGGGCAAGATCATACTGTCCCAGAGAGTATGGTTTGCAGGATCTGTTGCTGTGCATTACCATACCGTCCACATCAAACTGGTGAATGAGGGCGATAATCCGTTCGAGCATAAGATCCATGGAGATGTTCAGGTAGATTTCCAGATAGTTTCGAGCAAGACTCTCCATGGGATTACCCGTATCCAATGCAGCTGAAGCCCAGGCGTTCGTATAGGTATCTGCCACCAGGCAGGCTTGATGATTCTCAAACAATTCAGACAGTCCCCTCATGGCATACCACACAGGAATATTGTCCCATAAAAGCCGAATTTTCTCGTTGTCCACTGCAGCAATCCCTTTCTGAATCCGTGATTCCAGTTCCTCATTTAAAGTCTTGTAATGGGTCACTGCTTCCTGCGTTCCCCTCAGAGACACAATAGCGGCCATCTGAGTAAAAGCGTCAAAGCACGTGAGAGGAGAGGGTTTATGTGCACCGAACTGCAAAGTCTTTTTCCACAATTCCACACATGTTTTGGAAAGTTCCAGTGTCTCCGTGAATTTCTGCTCATCGAATTCTCTTCCCGTCAATGATTCTAGATACGGTACAATCTCCTCTAGCTGAGCTGCAACATACTCTACAGCATGGTCAGTCATGGTGGTGTGAACAAATGGGGTATCCACAAAGAGAAAGGGAACGTCAAAGTGCCTGGATGCAATTTCATACCATTTCAATATAGTTCCACAAATATTATTGCACCCGTAGAGGAAATCTGGGCGAGGTAATCCCCCGATGGGGCTCGTGCCCAGGAGGGTGGATCCCCTATCGCACCTGAAATAGCTGCAGAGATCACGGGAAAAGCCTTCAGCCTCAGCTGCTTCACAGAGTTCAGAACCCTGTTTTGCTGCTCCACATATTGAAGCATGGTTTTCCGGGTAGACAGTGACGATGTCAAAAGGACGAAGCACTTCCACAGGAGCCCCACTTGAGACCCAGCCAATCTTCTGATTGAAAAAATGGGCAGTTTTGGCCTGCATGTAATGGCTCCCAACGAGTTTTTTAAGATTTTCATAGGAATTGAGTTTTTTCATTGGCTATCCCTCCAGCATTTCGCAGAACGCCTGGATCCTGGTCCGTACTTGCTCTGGTGAGGTCTGGTCTTCGAGCTCCAGTTGTAGACACGGGTAGCCGTGCTCTTTCAGACTGTTCCTGATTGAGACTGCTTCAAAAAGATGTGGCTCGCAGAACTTGTGAAGAAGAAGTATGACTCCGTCTGCATCGTATTCTCCTGCCTTCTCAACGAGGTACTGTCCTCTGGGAGCAGAAGCAGTTCTGCAGGGGCACCACATGCCCTGGTATCGTCGTGCAATTCCTCGTAGTGACTGTTCCTCTGCCAGGGATAAATATCGAGAACCTGTGCAGAGATCATCATAGCAGATTAACCCATATTCTTCAATAATCTCCAGTATGCTAGGGTCTTCAACAACACTTCCTGAGAGGATGAGACGAGGCCGAGAATACTCTCCCAGTTCCACCTCCTCCAGGAATTCCTCCAACAACACGGTATGTTCCTGCTTCAGCATGCTCATACTGGCTTTCATCACCTTGTCTACTACCACGGCAAGGATATGGCCCCCTTTTCTTTTTTCATATAACTCCTGAAGTAGGTTCCTGTTATCATTATAGACAGAGATGCTTTCTTTCAGAGCAGTATCAGATATTTCTCCCGCATAGACCTCCAATCCCCTTGTGAACCGGTTCAATTCCTTCGTGAGGTATTCAATCCCCTTATCAACGGCCACAGGAAGGACCAGAGTCTCATGGAAGCCATCATCAATCGAATATCCCCAGATGTCAGAAAGTCTCTGCATGGTGTCGCAACTGTGAACGAACACAGAACCATCAAAAGGGTTGGTCAGTCCTGCTTCCAGGACCCTCTTTGCATATGAGCAACAGTAGGACTGCAAGTGGGCGCTGGCTTTTTCTATGATATTCGAGCCAAAGATGCGTACTGGCAGGATACCTGCTGCATGCAAAACCTCTTCCGGCGTAAATGAGCAGAAATGAGCAAAGATCCTCATGGTTTTCTTCTTCTGGTCAAGATATTTCTGGAGATCCAACGTAGTGAGAGCAGCCTTCATGAAATGTTCTTGTTGATAGATTACATAAATAGATTTCTCATGGTCATTCTTAGATTCCTCTCTGGTCACTCTGACACGAACCCGTGAGAGTTCTGGTATCACCAGGAAAACGGAAAAAAGTGTCAAGAGGGCAATTATGGTAAAATAGACTCCTCAGAGAAGACATTGATCATATCAGACTGCAAAGAAACGATTAGCAACAGTTAGAAGTGATTCGATAGTCCTGAGAAAGTCACTTCATATCCCAGAATCGGGGGGGCTGAACTCACGATTTCTTTACCCTTGTACCCTGAATGTATTCTGTAACTAGTCGCTTTTCATGACACTATAAACGTTCAGAAACGTTCAGGAACTTTCAGTAACGGATCAGAACGAAATTATAAGCTAAAATTGCGATAAACGTTTATCAGTCCCTAAATGGCGAGCGAAAAGCTTATAAATGAGCTTTTACAGGGTAAACCATGACACCTAAGAGATGGCTGGTAATCGCTGTTTCACTTGTCCTCGCTGCACCAATAGCAGCGCAGGGTACAGTAGTCATTGTATCGGATTCAGATTGTGATGTAGCCATGGCAGAGCTCTTGGCCTCGGTTACTGAGGCAAAGATTGTGGAAGTGGAATGGGGTCAGTTCGACGAGAATATACTCTTAGAGGTTGTGGAATCAGATCCCAACAATATTATAATTATAGGCGGAAGCATGGCCGTTGTGGAACAAATCCAGCAGATGCTGGACCAGATGGGATTCAGTGTCTTCAGGGTGGCGGGAAGAGACAGAGCACAGACGTCTCTTGAGCTGTACAAAGCGTTTCAAGAGCACTTCAACAATGAGTTTGCAGTAGTTGTTGTGGATACCAGCAGGGCAAGTATTGTCAGAGGAAAGAAACTAGCTATCGAGAATAGTGTTCCTCTGTTCTTTTGTGATGTTTCCCAACTTGATGACATGCTTGAGCAAATTAACCAGCTGGGAATCGAAGAAATAAAGATAATCACCAGCAACCGACAAGATGATCTTAGGACTATATGCGAGAAGAGACTCAAAGAAGCCTCCGAACGACTGGCAGGCATTGAGTTTGCAGAAGAGGATGTAGAGCTCAAGGAGGAGTGCGAGAAGCTACTCAAAAAAGCTACAGAATCCTTCGAAGATGGAAACTACCTCCTTTGTCTCCAACATCTGACAGAATTAGAAAAACTCCTCAGTGAGCTGCAGGAGGAATAACCGTGAATCGATTCCTTCTCATCCTCTTCTGTATTATGTTATCACTTGCCACAAAAACAGAAATCCCCACCGTGCTGGAAGCGCGATCTGGCCCTGAAGGTGCTATCCTGCTGAAATGGGACGGATCTGGGGATTCCTTTGTTTTATACAGAGCAGAAAAGGAATCATTCCAGGTAGCAGAGGAAATAGCAAGAATCAAAGGTACTGCATATACCGATTATCCAGACACAAATGGTAACGTTTACTACTACTGGGTGACTGCCCTTTCAGGTGACACTGAGAGTCCTCCCTCCCTCCCAGCAAGCGCAGTGTGCGATCGCGAGGCTCCTCTCCTGAATATTGCATCACCAAGTGATGGAGCCCGTATCAGTGGAACTCTCAACATTGAAGGGACAGCATCAGACGGAGAAACTGGTGTCAACCAGGTGGAGGTGCGTGTTAACGGAACGTGGTACCGGGCATCAGGCACTTCCACCTGGCGCTTATCAATCACTTCCCCTCCTCAGGGGAAGGTTGTATTATGCTGCCGGGCCCAGGATATGGCAGGGAATAGCATAGAAAGTGCAGAGATTACAGTTTTCGTAGAATCAGTTCCTCCCCACATAGAATCTATTCAGCCAGATGAAATTGAGTCTGACAAGGAGTACACAGCGGAGATTTCAGGCAATCACTTTGTGGAAACTCCACAGGTTCTGGTGGGGGCGATCCACTGCAGTGTTTCGTTCATTTCAGACACAGCTCTGACCGTGACCATTCCGGCTTTGAACCCCGGCAGGTATGATGTCACTATTGTTAATCCCGATGGAAAATCAGACACCTTGGAGAGTGGTCTTCTCAGTTTTGAACCAAACAGTCCGCCTGTTATTGTTGATGTCAGTGCAGTTCCTCAATTCGTACCAAACAATGGAACCACCACCCTCATACTGTCAGCCCATGTTGAAGACAGCGATGACAATATTGAGACAGTCCTCATTGATTTTTCCCCTTTTAATGGCTCTATGACCGCAATGAAAGATGATGGAGTAATTCCTGACAAGGTTGCAGGAGACTCCGTATACACTGTACAAACTGTGATATCCAAAGAAACTCCTGAGGGTACATACACCCTTGAGGTAGTGGCTGAAGACGATTTTGGAGCACGGGACACCAGTTCTGTGACCATCACTGTGGTAGAAGATCCTCCTGACAACCCTCCTCAACTCGTCAACTATCAGGTGTCTCCCTCTTCAGGAACGTCCACTACTATTTTCAGGTATACTGTCACCTACACAGATCAGGACAACAATGCACCCACGTATGTTAGTCTTACCATTACAGGTGTAGGCACCTTTAACATGATAGAAAGCAATCCAGATGATTACAATTATGTGGATGGTAATCAGTACTATTACGAATATTCAGGTCTGGGGGCGGGGACTCATAGTTATACAATAGCGGCCAGTGATGGAACGAACCCCGTATCCATCGGTGCAACTGGCCCTTCCGTCTCTGGCACAAACACTGCACCCACCCTCCTTTCTCTGGGAGTTACCCCGTCCTCAGGCACTCAAACCACCAACTTCAGATATACTGTCACCTACACAGACGCTGATAATGATGATCCTGCTTCTCTGACGATTACTATAACGGGAATTGGCACCTTTGCAATGTCAGAACTGGATCCTGGAGACACGTACTACAAAGATGGGAAGCTGTACTACTATGACTACACAGCTGGCCTGTCACCCGGAACCCACAGCTACACCATAACAGCAGATGATGGAACTGATACCACCTCTGTGGGAGGTACGGGGCCGACGGTAACAGCAGATCCCAATACACCCGCAACTCTCACCAGTTACTCTGTGACTCCATCCTCAGGCACTCAAACCACCAACTTCAGATATACTGTCACCTACACAGATTTTGATAATGATGATCCTGCTTCTCTGACGATTACTATAACGGGAATTGGCACCTTTGCAATGTCAGAACTGGATCCTGGAGACACGTACTACAAAGATGGGAAGCTGTACTACTATGACTACACAGCTGGCCTGTCACCAGGAACCCACAGCTACACCATAACAGCAGATGATGGGACTGATACCACCTCTGTGGGAGGTACGGGGCCGACGGTAACAGCAGATCCCAATACACCCGCAACTCTCACCAGTTACTCTGTGACTCCCGCATGTGGCAACACCTCGACCGTTTTCGTATACCAGGTCACCTACACAGATACAGATAATGATGATCCTGTCTCTCTTACCATTACCATAACGGGAATTGGCACCTTTGCAATGTCAGAACTGGATCCTGGAGACACGTACTACAAGAACGGAAAAGTCTATTTCTACGTGTATTCTGGGGGCTTCCCCATAGGAACCCACAGCTACACCGTAACAGCAGATGATGGGACTGACACCACCTCTGTGGGAGGCACAGGACCAGAGATCCCTGTAGGTGATTGTGCACCGCCCACACCTCCACCTGCTCCGCGGATCAGTATTTTCCCCATTGCTGGTCCCTCAGGCATCTGGGTGACTGTATCTGGGACAGGATTCTCTGCCAATGAAGATAATATTAAGGTGACCTTTGCAGGGGTCCCCGTTTCCCTCACTCCCTTGGGATCCACAGTGCCTGGAACGTCTGCAGGGACAGTGAAAGCGAACAGCACGGGGAACTTTTCTGCCAAGTTCAGAGTGCCCCCATCCAGCCCGGGGATCAAGCAGGTTGACGCTTCTGGTGCTTCCACTCCTGCTTCCAGTGTGCCCAATAAGACCTTTACAGTTCTTGCAATGCCCCTCCCTCCACATCCGCCTCCACCCAGCGCTCAGCCCCCCACAGATACAATATCTCCCAATTCCATTATTACCTATCCCCAGACAAACACCAAGCACAAAGGAACCTACATCACCGTTAGAGGTACGGCTTCTGACAATAATGAGGTGACGAAAGTGGAGGTATCTTTTGACAATGGGGTAACCTGGCGTGCAGCCTCAGGAACGGTCAGCTGGTCCTACAGGTGGAGACTTCCATCAGACGGAATCTACACCATACGATCCAGAGCCATCGATGATGAAGGTAACACCGAGCTGGTAGGGGATGCAGTGATGATTGTTGTTGATAACACTCCTCCAGTGGTGGCTTTTGATCCAGGATTACAGCTGAAGGAGATTGAGTCTCAGACCAGTTTTGAACTGAAGGGAACTGCTCTTGACAATGATGTGGTGAGACGGATCGAGATCACCACCGATGGAGGCGACACGTGGCAGCCTGTTGAGGGACCTGTGGGAACATGGACCTTCTCCTGGTATCCTGTGGATGGCGAATACACTTTGCAAGCACGAGCCTGGGATGACCTTGGCCAGGCCGGGTACTCTGAAGAAATCTCAGTGATCATTGACACCACACCTCCTGAGCTATACATCACCACTCCTGACAGGAGCACGGTCACAGGAGATTCCTTCCTGATCACTGGAACTGCCTATGATCTCAATGGAATAGCCACTGTAGAAGTGGCTGTGAATGGCGAACCCCCACAGGAAGCCCAGGGTACTGAGTCCTGGACCTATCAATGGATAGTCCCAACTGCAGAGGGAACCTACACAATTGCGGTGACGGCAAGAGACAGGGCAGGGCTTGAAACCTCAGCTCAGATCCAGCTAATTGTGGGGCAAGCAACTGGGCGAGGGTTGTTGGAAGGACTGGACACGAGGACGACGCTGCTGATGGTTGCAGCTGGTGCAGGAGTTCTCATAGCAGTGGCAGCAGCACTACTCTTCATCTACATGCGATCCTCATAGTACATGTACATGAAATCAGGACTGCCTCCAAATACGACCGGAAAATTGACAAGAAGCTCCTTCGAACTGAAGAGGAAAACAGGATGCCGCTCTCACTGCTTGAATCATCAAATTTCTCCTCTGATTACCTTATACCCTTCTTCCTCCAGTTTCTTTGCAAATTCTCTGGTGGTTCTGTGCGGTCCAGAAAAAGAGAAAATCACAGGTGGAGAGAAAATCAGAGAAGCAACATAGGTGTAGTTATATTTCTCACCGGTCAGGAAGAACTCTCTGTAGAAAAACTTGAGATCTTCAGGGTTGTCCAAACGAACAATCATCCTGTCACCTTCGAAAACTACATTCGATACTTTGATCAGCTGGACGCCCATCTCCTCCAGATAAGGAATGGTCGTACTCTCCATGTAGGTCATTTCTTTTCTAAAACTGCGGATAGGATGATTACCAGAAGGAATCGCATAAACAGTTCCCAACTGAGACGAACTTTTCATGAGGATGTAATACACGTTGTTCTCGTCAATTATATCCTTGTGGTCTTCAACCCTGAATGTAATAGCCATGAAAAGAGTAGTGAAAAAAAATCTTATAAGGCTTTCGGTGGATCTGAGCTCCGGCCTGTGCATTCTGCCTCAAAGGGCACTTTCATTTCTCTTCTTGCAGGAAAAGAAGCTGAAACAAAACCTTCTTTAACCTTCAAAGCAGAGGGAACCTAATGTTCAAAGAAATCCCACCGTTCACCAAGCAGGAAATTGTCGACGTCGCTTTCAAGAAGGCATCCAGAAAGGGAAAGAACGACCTGGAAAAGGTAACTATGGCAGCTGATACCATCGCGTCAATGCTTGAGAAGATCATAAAAAGATACCCTTCTTTTCAGCATCTTGACACGTTTCAACGGGAACTCATTGATATCCTGGTGGGGGAAGATGCTGTCAGGCACAACCTTGGTGCCCTGCAATGGGCTCTGAACACAATCCAGAAGATCAAGAGAGAATATCTGTCCAAAATGAGAAAGAACAGAGACCTGCGGCTGCAGCTCTTACAACAGTGTTACGCCCGTTACGTCTCTGTCCTCGATCAGGTTGAAGAAAATCTCATTTTCCTCATAGAGGTGAGGAGTAAGCTTGTATCTCTGCCCTCTGTTAACCCCGATTCATTCACCGTGGTGTTGGCTGGACTTCCCAATGTGGGCAAGACATCATTACTGAAAGAGTTGACAGGATCAGAACCCGAAATTCAGGCTTACCCTTTCACCACTCAGGGCATAAACATTGGTCACATGGAATACCACCACACAGACATACAAGTGGTTGATACTCCAGGCCTGCTCGATCGTCCCCTTTCTCGAAGAAACTGGATTGAAAGGCAGGCAATAAGTGCCTTAACCAACGTGGCAGATCTCATCGTGTATATCTTTGATGTATCAGAAACGTGTGGATACTCTGTCAATCAGCAAGAACGATTACTCGAGGAAATCAGAGGAATGGGTATCCCCCTGATTGTTGTCAACAATAAGTGTGACCTTGGAGAAAGTACGTACTCCAATATCTCCACTGAGACACACAAGGGGGTTGATGAACTTCGTGAGGAGATTGAGCAGCATTTCTTGGCCCACGCCAAAAAGATTAGGACTACACTGACAGAGTAATCCTGCTACAGTGCCGGTCATTGTGGCTCTCTCAGTTTTCTCCTCAGTACCTTTCCCACCATGCTCTTTGGAAGAGTTTCCACCACCTCGATGGAAGTCGGAACTTTATAAGCTGCCAGATTCTCCTTGCAGAACTCAATTACTTCTTCTGAAGTGGTCTGTTCTCCTTCTTTTAGTACAATGAAAGCTTTGACAGTCTCTCCTCTCTTCTCATCAGGAATGCCAATGACTGAAGCTTCCTTGATCTTTGGATGTTCAAAAAGGACTTCCTCTATTTCCCTGGGATAGACATTGAACCCGGATGAGATGATCATGTCCTTCTTTCTACCTACAATATAGAAGTATCCTTCTTCATCCATTGTGGCAATGTCTCCTGTGTACATCCAGCCTTCGCGCAGTACTTTTCCTGTTTCTTCAGCATCATTCCAGTATCCCTTCATTACCTGGGGCCCTCTAACCACCATCTCACCTTCCTCACCCACGGGAACTTCTCTCTCTCCTTCTTTCAGGTCAACAATCTTGCAGTCAGTGTCAGAAATAGGGAGTCCTATGCTGCCCACTTTTCTTCGGCCAGTCAACGGATTGATGTGGGTGACGGGACTAGTTTCTGTCATGCCGAACCCTTCCAGTATCACCCCTCCAGTCAGTGCCTCAAATCTCTCAAGAACCTCCACTGGCATGGGAGCTGCCCCACTGAAACAGTACTTGACGGAGGAGAGATCATACCTCGTCAGCCCAGGGTAGTTAATCATGTTGACATACATGGCTGGGACGCCAGGAACCATAGTCCCTCGATGCTTTTGAATATTCTCCAGGATATCCTTGGTATCTCTAGGATCCGGGATCAAGACAAGCGTAGAAGCTGCGTACACGGCAAAATTCAGGCAGCATGTATGTCCAAAACTGTGAAACAGGGGGAGGGCAGCTAATATTATTTCTCCCGCATATTCTGCCTTGTACAGCCAGTGGAATCCCTGGACACAATTAGCCACCAGGTTCTTGTGAGTGAGAGTGACTCCTTTGGGAACTCCTGTGGTTCCTCCTGTATACAGGAGAACAGCACATTCATCAGCATCCACGGCAATCTTAGGGTCACGTCGGGGGTGGGTGGAGAGCACGTCCTTGAAAAGGAATGTACCTTCACCTCTCTCGACTGGGACACAGTCCCGTCTTCTCACTACAGGATAGAGGACATTTTTTGGGAAAGGAAGATATTCAGAAAGACTGCTGACAATAACGGTCTTGAGGGGAACAGTGTCGCGGACGGCCTGTACCTTGGGAAACAACATCTTCAAGTCCAAGGTAACCACAGTGTTCACTCCCGCGTCCTGCAGCTGATATTCAAGCTCTCGTTCCACGTACAATGGATTTGTCTCTACCACAATGCCTCCAGCTTTCTGGATGGCAAAATACGAGATTACTGCCTGGGGGCAGTTGGGCATGAAAACAGAAACCCTGTCGCCTTTCTCGACTCCCAAATCAATAAGTCCATTTGCCAGTCTGAGAACCGCATCATACAACTCAAAATAGGTTATCTTTTTCCCCACAAAAATCATGGATGTCTTTTCAGGAAATTTCGAGGTGGCTTCGTCCAAGAAGTAAAACATGGGCACGTCAGGATAGTCTGCACCTTCAGGCACTTCCTCGGGATAGTGCTTAAGCCAGATTTTCTCCATTTCATACCCTGTGAGTAATACGATTTAAGGGTTTCGGACTCGCGCTTCTACCACCCGGAACCTGTGTGTCTTGACCGGATTTTCCACAAGTTGAGAGAACTGTTGCTGATCGAAAAGAATCCACAAGACTTATAAGAAGAAACCAGAAGGTGACGTATGCTTATCGATGAGAACACAAGAATCGTGGTCCAGAATATCACTGGGACGCAGGGCCAGTTCCATGCAAAATCCATGCTGGACTACGGTACAAAGATAGTTGCAGGAGCTACTCCAGGAAAAGGCGGTCAGTCTGTTCATAATATCCCCGTGTATGACACAGTTGCTGAAGCAAAAGCAGAAACGGGGGTCACAGCCTCCATTATTTTTGTTCCTGCCCCTTTTGCCAAGGATGCGGTTCTTGAATCCATCGGCTCTGGACTGAACCCTATCGTAGTAATCACAGAGCATGTCCCTGTGCATGACTCAATCATGTTCATCCAGCTGGCCGTTTCCAAAGAGATTAGCGTTATTGGCCCCAACACGCCAGGAATGATGGTTCCCGAGAAATGTAAACTGGGAATCATGCCCTCACATATATTCAAAGCGGGGCCCGTGGGGGTAGCCTCACGGAGCGGGACCCTAACGTATGAGATCGTGACAGATCTCACCAGAAATGGCCTTGGACAGTCAACCGTCGTGGGACTAGGGGGAGATCCTGTGGTAGGGTTTAATTTCATTGATGCCCTGAAGAAATATGAGAGGGAAAAGGAGACACAGGCTGTGGTATTGATTGGTGAAATCGGAGGAAATGCTGAAGAACTGGCTTCAGAATTCATCAAAGAATTTATTGACAAACCAGTGGTGGCGTACGTGGCGGGGAAAACTGCGCCCAAGGGAAAACGTATGGGACATGCAGGTGCTGTCATTTCTGGCAAAACAGGTACAGTGGAATCCAAGGTGGAAGCATTCAAGAAAGCGAAGGTGCCTGTAGCTGATACCCCAGATAACATTGCAGAACTGCTCCAAGACATGTTATAACCTCTCCCTTTTTTGACTGCTATCACTGATTTCCCGTTTTTCTCTTCTCCACTCATGAGGTGACAGCATGTCACTGTCTTCCTGCCACGAACCCCACAGAAAGCCTGAAAGCAATATTTGTTCACTTTGCTAAGGTAAAGAATTGAGAAATCTTTTTATACCCGCAATGACTACCTAAAGATGGTGAGGCTATGCCCAAGAAGCTAAGACTTCTGGAAAGACTCGAGCTGATTGTTCCTGGATTCAAGGGCTACAAGGAAAAGGAAATTCGAAGAGAACAGGATAAAGCCCTGAGAATGCGGCTAGTTCGGGCCTTGGATGGTCTCAAGTATGATCTGATCGGTATGGAAGAGGAATATCCTGACGATTTGAAGAAAGTCAAGGAACTTGAGACTTTCATTGCTCGCATCCAGAAACTGAAAGACGAGATTGAGCACGCAGACTACGGCTATGCAGGATTCTTCGACCTCAATCATATCGATGAAGATACACTTGACTTGATCTACGAGCACGACCTAAAAGTGTTTGATCTCATAAGTCGAGTTAAGGGAATTGAAGAACTAGAGATTCTGAAGACAAGAATCCTGGAAATCGAAGAAGAATGGGACAAGAGGGAAGAGTTATGCACGTTATAGATTACAGAGGAGACGATCTGGTAAATGCATACAGGGGAGAAGTGACACTCGGTGATCAATGCATTGTCCGAGAAAACCAACAGGCCGTCTTCTTCAGGGATGGAAAAGCATACGATGCACTTGGCCCTGGCAGACATACTTTGACCACGCTCAATATACCTCTTCTGTATCGGGCGTACAAAGTTTTCTTTGATGGACGCACGCCATTTACAGCAGAGGTTGTCTTCGTCAACACCTCAAAGTTCACCATCAAGTTTGGGACAAAACAGAAGGTGATGCTCAAGGACATGGTTCCCGTGGGAAGTTTCGGCACTACATTCCTGCAGATAGGAGATCCAAAGCTGTTTGTCATTGAGATAGTAGGCAACCTGTCCCGCTTTACAGAGGCGGAAGTAAAGGATTTTATTGAATCCTTTATAATCGAGAAATTCATCGACACACTGGCTGATTACACATCCTTCGAAGTCTACAGACAAACGGAGGAAACATCCACGAAGATCAGGGCTCAGCTGCGGACAGATCTGGACCGCTTTGGTCTGGAAATGGTGGATATGCGAATTGAAGGAGTAACCATTCCCGATGACTACAAGAACAAACTCTTCTACCTTCAAAGAGGAGTTAATGCCGAACAACTGATGGGCAAAGAGGTGGCAGAGAAGTTTGCAGAGGCTATCAGAGATACTAAAGGAGGAGGAGCTGCTTTGGGTGCTGGATTCATGGCAATTCCTTACGCACTTCAGGGAGCAACTCAGATGATGACCGGTCCAGGGGCAGCGCTGGTCCAGTGCCCAAACTGTGGAATGCAGGTGCCTCGAAATGCCAAATTCTGCCCAAGCTGCGGAAATGCCATGGGCACAGTGTCTGCAGGCATTAAATGCCCAAAGTGCGGGTCTGAAATTCCTGCTGGAAGTAAGTTCTGCCAAAATTGCGGAGAAAAAATATAATCCTATATTATGTTCTAGAGTCCTTGCGACTCTGATTTCTCTTTTTTTCATTCACCTGATGGCACTTGCTCTCCTGGTTGTGACCTAGTCTCCAGGAATTACTCTTACTCTTACTCTGTTGCTTTGACTCCTGCACTTTTTGTCCAGGGTTCGTTGATTCTGTGTCCTTATTCTTCAGTTCTCTTTCGACCCCTGAGTCCAGTTATTGCACCAAGAATCAAAAGAACTCCTGCTACTACCACGACAACAACAACTGTGTTCCACAGTCCGGAGCTCGGAAGTGCATTCTCAGACACCCACTGGAAGCAATTTATGGAGAATTCCTGGTTGTTTGGCAGGTTAATGAAGGAATCCAAGAAGGGCGTATTCGACCCCAGTATAATTATCCTTCCTTTGCCGTATTCAACCACCGCAACTACCACTACACTTTCTCCCTGGACCATGTCTGCCCCAATGGTGTTCGTGTCATCGTCACCCCAAGCAACGGTTGTTGCATCTTCAGATACCTGAAGTGAACATGGCTTGTACATGACTATTTGCTGAACACCCAGTGTCAGGGGATGTTCTACGAGGTTGTGAATCACAGGAGTACAGTAACACCCTTTCTTGTCTGTGGGATCGTCCACTGCATTGGACTGAAATGTCACGCCGAACGTTGAAGTAAATTCATTATAGGACAATCTGGACTCATCTTCCCATCCTATATCGTGCTCTCCACAAATGATAAGTCCACCGCCATCTTTCACGAATTTCTTCAGAATGTCCATGTCAGAATTAGTCAACAATGCAAAAGGATGATAGAGCATAATTGCATCAAATCCCCTGAGGGTGTCCAGGTTCAAAGGCTGATAGTTGAAGCTGAGAGAGAAATCCGGCAGCAGTGTCTGTAATGCAACCATGTTGTTCTCAGCATTGACGTTTTCCTCACTATGTGAGAGATCAACCATGACTCGGCGGGTTGCAGCTTGTGTGTCAACACAAAGACCACTGATCAACAAGAGTACAACGACTACTACTAATTTCATAACCTATTCTTGAAACTTACATATTTAAAGCTTATGGTAAACCGATAGTTTTATATAGTTTTAATGAGCAATAGTATTAGATGGTACTTCTAACCACAACCTTTAAATAGGTGAATTTCGTCAAGTAATTTGACTTGACTTTGGTGATATGATGCAGTTCACTTTAACCTATGTAGAAAGGTGGCTGAACAGTGACTCTTTTGCCAAAAGACTGCTTGAAACGAGTTACTTCACAAAGAGGCAAATAAAGGACTACGTGACCTACGTGTGGAACCAAGACATGGGAGAGAAGACTACCTATGAAGAGATCGCCGCCAGGCGGAACATCACCAAGCAGGGAGTTGCGGAGAACATTCGATTGGCACGAGAGAATATTGACAGAGCAATGGCAACATTTCTGCTGGCTGTCTACTGCAACGTCATACCGTTGGAGACAATTGATTTTCTCATTGAGATTCTGGATGCCATGAGAGTGGCAAAGGAAGCCAATGATGAAACAGAGTTTCGCAGACTGAGAAAGCAAATGATGAAAGTCTTCCGAGAAAAACAACCTTGAGATAATGGCGGGAAGAATATCAGAATTGATGGTCTTGCCCGTGATAACAGACTCCCTGTCTCTTACTTCTTCTGGCATCACATACATGTGCATGTCATACTGCATGAGACCTATCCGGGAATTCCTCTTGGTCTTTGAATAACTATACACGTCCGGGTGAACAGCCCGTTCTCCATAACTCCGTGGATTGCATTGAGCTCGCGTTCCATCCTGACAGGATCCTCAACCGTGGTCTTTACATCAAAGATCACGTTTCCTGATTCTGTGATGAATACCTGGTCGCCCTCTTCAATAGGGTGTCCATGGACAGTACGCAGGACACATGTCCCGTACTGTGACAGCTCTTCCTGAACTGAATGAATGGCCTGAGGATGAACTTCGACAAAAACCTTTGTTATCTTCTCCACGAATTTGTGAAAATCGGCCAGAATCATCAGCCGATCTGCCCTGTAGTCTACCAGTTTCTCCTTGAGGAGAGCACCTCCGCCTCCCTTGGAAATGAAGTCGTGGTGGTCCACCTGGTCCGCTCCGTCCACCGCTATATCGATGGTCTGAGAGGTGACTATCTGAATGTTGTGCTGCTCCGCCAGAAGGTGGGCCTGGTACGAAGTGGGAACCCCGTACACGGTTATGCCCTCTGTGCGGATTCTTTCCCCAAGAGCCTTGATGAATTCCGCTGCAGTGGATCCTGTGCCCAGTCCAACAACCATCCCATCCTTTATCATTCTGGAAGCTGTTACTCCCAGGTCTCTCTTTTCATATGCTTGAGACATGGTGGTACTCCATCCCTTCACACTTTATACTTTTCGGTTTCATCAGGCAATCTTATTTAGGAATTTGTCTCATTCCAAAAAGGAAGGAGTACTTCTTCTATCAAAGAGTGTCAGGGGATTTTTTACCAGAAAAGTGACCCGAATTCTCTTCTTGCACTGTAGTCTTCCTGTCAGGTGCCTCACCCTGAGGTCGTGCAGGGCTTTGGAACTGCAGATTTTGCCACACACATTTCTCTCCCGAAGAGACAACCTGATCCAGAGTGTGAGATCAATCCATGTTACTCAAAGGAGATTATGACAGTGGTAGGCCTCTGCTGGAGAGAATCATCTTCCATACGATGTGACTGTCAGATTCTGAAATGGTAGGAGACATCAAGCAACGACCTTCTGCAATTATTCATTTCCTGTTGTAGAGTAAAAGTAAGGTTTTGTCTTTTTATTCCTGTTCTTTGAATATAAGAGAATATAAATCAATGTTAAATAACTTCAACATTAATTGAAGCTATTATTCTTTGCTGTTTCAAATTATATCTATGCTCTATTGATAACCGCTATTGGTAAACTTTAACTTCAACATATATTGAAACCAATGTGATAAGAAAAGAAAGAAGTATGTGAGTACCTGGTCTAGTAACAAGAGAGTACATGAATCTTTATCAGGCTTACAACACAAAGGGAACTCTCAGAACGTAGAGATGGAGTATGGGGGCTTGATGTCAGGTGCCACTACGGAGAACTCCACTTGTGTCACTACTGACTTCAACGGGAGGAGAAAAATCCCTCCTTAAAATGGGATTTTAAAGGTGAGGAAATTTGCCGATCATAGATTTCCTTTTATAGTTCAATATGAGGATGTGATCATCTATAATGAGAATTGGCAATTATCAGATTATTGTTAATTTAGCATTTATTTGGCACAAGAAAGAGAAAAAAAGATGATTTCCGAAAACCTTAAATCACTGCTGACTCAAACAAGAAATGTTGAAATGCTAAATCGCGCAGCTGACAGCTCTCTTCACGAGAGGTTATTCTGCTGCAATAGAGGGGTTACATGGTAGTGTGCTTTGGAGTGATCCTTGATCAGAGGAGGAAAGAATATCCCTGACTGAGACAATGCCAGACGGCAGTAGAGACACGAATGTGTGTGAATCCCAATCTATCTCTGGGATCTCAAAGATGTGGGAGGATTTCAAAATCCATCACGTTGACTCTCTGCTGGAGCAAGTTGGTGGGAAACTTTTTTCCCTCATAAATGGCGACAGACAGCTATTGAAGCGTGCTCTTCAGGAAGCTAATGCTCATAGTTAGCGTCTTTAGGTGCTAGTTCAATTTCAGATCATGGGGCCACTGAAGCTGCTAATAAAGTGTACGTTGAACTGAACAGGGGAAAGTCTGTTGTTGATGCCGTCTCTACTGCCAGGAAAGAAATGGCAAAGGATAGTTCTTCGGAATGGTACGCACTCCGCCTCTCTTCAGATGGGACACCTCTGATATCCTTGGTTGAAAATGGTCAGAAGGCAAGGCCAAAGCGGCGAAATATTCAGTATATCTACCTGGAAAACAGCCAGATCGAGAATTATCCTGACGCAGGGACTAGAGAGAAATTGATTCAAGCTGGACGGAGAAATCCCAGACCGATGGAAGATATAAATACGCTACTGGAAGTAGAAGAGGATTTGGATGTACAGTCACTATTGAAGAAAGTTGAAGGAAGACAGGAAGAATTCGTTCAGAAACTCATTTTGAAAGAGATATTGAAAAGTCAGTACCACGAATTTCAAAGGGTATTGGGGAGATCATCTGTGTTTCGTCTGCCTGTTGTAAGGGAGGGAATTTGCCTGGTCTGCAGAGACCTATGAGAATGGGAACAGGAGTTGAAGTTGGCTGTCAGGTTGAGCCTTGTGGAAGAAGATATAGGAAAGAATGTGTACTATTGGGTGACTCCCCTTTTTCGGGATGTGATTTCTAACAGTTTTGATAAGGAAGTTCGAAGGAAGTGCCACCATGCCCCCACAGAGTTCTACCAAAGACTGCTATCATCTTCTGAGGATTATGAGCCCATATTTGCGTCTGAATTGATTGGCCATGCGACACAGTGTGGGATGCAGGATCTGGCTGTTGAAAAAGAGGGGAACTGCTGCGTTTCCTAAAGAATTATCTCGCATACAAAGAAGCTCTGATCACTGGACTGCGTATTGTGAAAAGTATTTCGCAGGAAATGAGAGATGAGCATTATTCAGAGTTTTATCTTGAGTTCGGATGGGTACTTGAGGATATGAGTTTCTTGAAGGAAGCGGTGGAGTATTATGAGAAAGCCCTGGCTATTGACAGGGAAGTATATGGAGAAAAGCATCCTTCTGTGGCCACGAGACTCAACAACCTGGGATCTGCCTGGAAGTCGTTGGGAGATTCCAGGAAGATGGTGGAGTGTTTTGAGAAAGCTCACCGGACATTTCATGAAATCCTTGGACCTGATCACCCATACACTCTATCCACCAAGAGGTCTCTACACTATCTTAAACACAGCTCCTCCTCTAATCAAGAATAATATCGTTTATTCTTTCTGATTTCTTTGTTTATTGCTATCACGACAATAATTCCATAACTTCAACACTGATCGAAGTCAATATTTATTGTTGTTCAAGAATATCTCTTTCCGATATCAATTAACAACGTCAATAATCGTTAACTTCAACAAGTATTGAAGCCATCTATCTGCTATAGTAGTACTCCCCACGGGATTTCTGTTCCCTGTCCAGTAACGAACCTTCCTTGTTAGCCCGCGGTCTTCCTGATTCAGGCTCTCTTCTAAAGGTCACCCCAATACTCTTCAGAAACGCATTCATCCCATCCTTTAACCCTACAGGTTCGGAAGTCTCTCCCTCCACACCTGGCACACCTGAAAACACAAGCAACCTATCAGACAGATAGTCTACAGACACAATATCATGTTCGACCACCATGGCAGCTTTCTCATTCTTCTCCACAAACCGCCTCACAACCTTTGCCATGGCCAGCCTCTGCTCCACGTCCAAATGTGCAGTAGGTTCATCCAGTAGATACATATCGGCCTCCTGCAGCAGACATACCGCAATGCTCACCCGCTGTAGCTCCCCTCCACTCAGCTCTGATACGACGTTCTCCAATAATCGCTCCAACCCCAGTGGTTTCACAATCTCCGTCATCTGTAACGAACTCAGGGGCTTTTTGTTTACCTGCATCAGCACCATCTCAACACTCCCTTCATAGTCAGACTGCAAATACTGCGGCTTGTACGAAATCTTCAATGTTGTCTCAAACTTCTCCTCACCCTCAATTACGCCTGCCAATATCTTCACAAATGTGGACTTCCCGATAGCATTTGGCCCAATAATACCCAGAACCTCTCCCATATGGATTTCACCCTGACTCCCTTGGAACACAAACCCCTCAAACTCCTTCCTCAGGGGAGGATATGCCAACATGATCTCCTCACCCTTCCACACCTTGCCTGCTGTATCAAATATAATCTCTTCCTTTCTGAATCGTACATTCTCCTCTTTCAAATACCCTCTCAGATATGAATTGATACCCACTCTCACCCCGTATGGAACAGAACAGACACCGTACACCGCCGGCTGCCCATACAATACATGCACATAGTCAGATAGATAGTCCAGTAGAGCCAGGTCATGCTCCACGACAATGACACTCTTAGATTCAGATAAGTCCCTGATTGCCCTGGAAGCATTCAGCCTCTGGGTAATATCCAGGTAACTGGAAGGCTCATCAAAATAGTACACGTCTGCTTCCCTGCACATGGCCACAATCAAAGCGAGTCTCTGTAATTCTCCCCCAGATAGACTTGAAATATCCTTGGACAGAGCCTCCTGCATGCCAAGGGCTTCATACAGTGTATTGGAAACCCCTCTCTCATCTATTTTCCCAATGACGTCCTCTACTGTTCCTTTGACCACAGCAGGTATCCTGGTGATTTGCTGCGGTTTCATCACAACCTTCAGTTCTTTGGATTCCAGCCGTTCAAAATACGTTTGCAGTTCTGAGCCTCTGAAATACTGAGACAGATCAGGCTTGCCTTCAGACCCACCATAGTCGCCCAGGTTAGGGGTAATCTCTCCACATAGTATCCGGATTGCTGTGGTCTTGCCTACCCCATTGGCACCCAGTAACCCCAACACCTGGTTCTCCCTGGGAATGGGAAGTCTGTACAGTCTGAAACTGTTGGGTCCAAACTGGTGAATTGGCTGGTCCAGTTCCTCAGGCAGATTCACAATAGTAATTGCATCAAAGGGACACTTGTGAATGCAGATGCCACACCCTGTACACAACACCTCGCTGATCACGGGTTTTTTCGTATCTTCGTCCATAATGATTGTCTCTTCACCCATTCTCACTCCAGGACAGAATTTGATACACATATAATGGCATTTTTTAGGTTCGCACTTGTCTAGGTCCAATACTGCAATCCTCATGCTAATCCCAGTCCACTCCCACGATCTGTATTGTATCAATGTCTAGAATATCCACATAAATCCTCAAAGCATTGCACGGATAGTAATTGAGATACACGAAAATTATAGCGTCATACGCGTTTCCTTTGAATGTGCCCGAAACATTTGAAACAGACACTGAATGATGGCAGGTGCCACAACTCTGACATGGATAGCACGAACAGTAAGGGTCAGCCCAGTAGGAACAATCAGAGTGCACCTGGTGTGACCTACATTCATTCAGATCGTTTTCCAGTTCCTGGGCTTCTGCCTCCAGATCATACACTCGCATTCTCAGAGAATCCACCAGTCCTTCGTATGAAATGGTATTTCCTGTTTGTGACTCCAGTTCTCTCTGAAGTTCTCTGACGCTGGAATTCAGTGAATCGATTTCCTTCTGGAGATCCTCGTTTTCCTCTTCCAGCTCATGCTTCTGTCGATCGTACTGGTAGTACAGGTTGTTCTTCTCAGCCTCCAGGGAAGCTATTTTCTGCTCTAAAGTCCTGTCATCCTGATCAGACTCAATAGAATAATACAGCAAGAAGGCATTTCCCATAACTGAAAGGATAAAGAGCATGAAGAGCATGATGAAAGCCACATCCTTTCCAGTCATTTTATCACCTACTGCACCAAATTAAGTATCTTCTCCTGTTGTTCCTGCGCTATCCTGTCAACTGCTGCGTCAGTTCCTGAAATGACAAGTATAGTCCTACCAGTCTTGTTAATCGTAATCAGCTCGCCAGAGTCAATTTCCTCTCTGGTCACAGTTCCCTTGGGCTGTTCTGCCCTGATTAACTGCTGGACAGCGTCAGGGAAAACTGTTACCCCGTAACTTGTTCCGACAGGGAGACTGACCCGAGAGCCCACTACAATGACCTGGTGAGCAAACAAGTAGCGTGTATAATCATCAGCAATAGACACACGGACCCCACTTGATTCCAGGAACGTCCCAAGGTCTTGAGCAGCTTCTGCATGATCCGGGCCCGCCAGAATGATCACTGGAGAAATCACATAGAAGACCATGGTCCAGATCACAAGCCAGGACAGGAGCGACGACCACACGCCCCCCAGAGCTGATCTGGGGCGACTTTCTCCCAGTTTTTCAAGCTTCACGCCTATCAGAGGATACAGATACGTCGTCCCATACAGAATTACCGCATACAAGAGGAGAATCACCGTGTTGGGAATCCCTAGGATACTCAGGAAGGCGGAAAGAATCCCCAACAATCCACCGATCAGCATAAACAGCAGCGATACCTTGGTTTTATCTTCCATGTCAGTGTTGTTCTTATATAGTTTAAAAAGGTTTTGCAGTTTTCAAGGGGAGAACACGTGCTGCAAGGCAGGCGGATCAGGGTACGCTCCTGCCTGGTCTACTCCTTTGCCTCTCTTCTCACGATGTACCCACCGTAGCAGGGAGGGACTTCCGAAATACAGTGAATACAGAGTACCCTTCCTCGAAATTTAGGTTGAATTTCGACGTATCCGTCTACACAGAGAAGTTCCAGCCTGCCTGGGCCATGAAGGACCTAGCCTGCTGAAAGGAAAGGGTATGCCAGAAGCTGCCCTCTGCACATTCACACAGGAAAGAGACATAGATGAAATCGCCCTGACCCCGGTGACGTCTCCCACGTATGCTTTATATATTATATTAGAAGGAGACCCATGCAGACTCAGGGTCTTTCAGAGATTCTGGTACATCGCCTTCGTGAACCGGTGAGCTTTTAAGGTACTGTACCTTCCCAACGTGATGAGAATCGATGTTGACACATACTTCATGAAAATTGCCCGACTAGTTTCTGAACGATCAACCTGCGTCAAACAACATGTGGGTGCAGTCCTCGTAAAAGACAACCATATCATCGCCACAGGGTATAATGGAGCACCAAGAGGGATCCCCCACTGCACCACGGAAACTTGTCTACGCCTGGAGTCAAGGTCTCTGGAAGAATCCCATCACTGTCGAGGAGTCCACGCAGAGCAGAATACAATAGTGCAGGCTGCACTCCATGGAACCTCCACTGAGAATTCGGTCATTTATACCACTCACTTCCCCTGTATGAGTTGTACAAAAATCCTGATCAACGCAGGAGTGAGGGAAATCGTGTACGAAGAAGAATACGATGTAGATAACCAAATAAAGATGCAGCTTCTTCGAAATGCGGGGATAAGAATACGAAAAGTTACAATCACTCAATAACAACGAGGATAAGAGCAAGAAAGATTCATCCGGAAGAATCTACAGGTCGATGCTCATCCCTGACTCCTAGGTCTGCCTTCTTTTCGTGCTGAAGACATCTTCTCCCCTCAGACAGCAACCCTGTCCCTCCTTGGGTTGTTTCGTGTGGCTGGGCTTATCTCCAAAATCAGGCACGCACATGAACTCGTACAAATGGCATCAATCTCCAAACATTTATAAGTGTTTTTACTGCAGTCCATGTATGATTGACTGTACCTTCTTCGTAGAGGCACAGAGTAATAGTAGCATGGCGGTAGAAAGCTCTCTCCGTGAACTTCTTACTGATGTGGAAACCAACGCCACTGTCATCACATCCAAGTCCGAAGAGATTATTGAGCATGAAGTCGAAGGAACCCGATACTACTCAGGCGTGTTGCAGATCAGGCTGAAAGCTGATTTCAGAGCGTATATCAATCTATGCATGCGTCTCACTCCCACGGCCATTGATGTCAGCAGTGGCTCGGTATCGCTTGAACCAAGAGAGCTCCTTCCTGTGTTCGGAGACATCTCTTCGCGAATCAGCAAACTCAGCCAGAAACTCGGAATAGCCATCCAGAATGCTGGCAGGAGATTCCAGGAGGCTCCTGGTGTGGACCCTGATTTCATTGATGAGACCATAAGCTACGGGGGGATCCTCATGAAGATGGTATTTGAAGGCCGCTCAGACACTGAAGAAAGGCTGAAAGAAACAGTCATGGAAACTGTCAACTCAGCAGGGGCCTACATCAACAAGATAAACTCAAGAAGAACAGAAGGGCCTGATTGGACCGGTGTGGTGGGCGTTGAAGTACTCTTCGAGGATATTGAGGATGTTTTTCTGGCTGTAGTCAGGCTAGTTCCTGTTGCCATGAGCATTGTAGAGCCAGATACCATTTCATTGTCCTTGCGGGAAATCCAAAATATTGGCATGGATCTGTCTGAAGTGGTTCACAGCTTTGTTTCTGAGTCAATTGCCAGACACATATAAGACAACTGTCGAATCTTAACTACTGATGATTAGTATTATTGATTAGCAATACCGAAAAGCTTATATAGTAGCTTGTGTTAATGATATAATAACATACCAGATGGGACCCTAAACAAATCACAAAAACAGGTAGGAGGATTATAGAAATGAAGCTTAAAAAAATAGGAGCTGTCTTATTAGGTGCTG
>JACVGT010000013.1 GCA_018992685.1 Theionarchaea archaeon | reverse complement strand
TTTCTCATGATAGAATGGTGAATTGGTGAAGGCGTGCCGGACAACGCTCCTCAGCATCTTGAGCTGGTACTTCTCAACAGCATGAACTGGCTTTCTGGGATTCCTCCACATACTCCCCAAGTAGTACAGATCTTTCAAGAACATGGTCATTCTGAGGTTGCTAGAACTAATAAACTTTTCCTTACATCAGATTGACTATTAATGCTACAGAAGGAAATAATACTGGACTGATAGTTCAGCAAGGAAATCATCTCTCTTTTGTTTTGAGAACTTCACAAGGCGGAGGTCTCATTCACAACCGTGACAAATCCACATTAACGTTGGACATGACAGCTCTGGACTTACCCCTGGCTGTCTGTTCAATGCTTTCAACTCGTTCAACATCAATGTGCACAGGTTCTCCCAGGGTCTCCCTCAGTTTCTGGATCAATTCTTGCTCCACAATATCAGTATACTCTCGGCCTGGCCTGATCTGGACTTTGACTGAGTCTTTCCTGTCCTGTATCACTCTGAATTGATCCACCTGGGGGACGGCAAGAAACAGGGGCACAATGGCTCCAGGCGGAATGAGGGTTCCTGAAGGAAGGACGATGAAATCGTCCAGTCTCCCTTCGATGATCTCCATCACAGGCAGGGTTCTCCCGCAGGTACAACTCTTAACAGAGGGCACTCCGATATCGCCCAGTCTGTAGCGGATAAAGGGCATGGCCATATTCCACAGGTTGGTCACCACCACCTCACCTCGCTCACCGGGAGCAGCAGGTTCTCCATCCTTCAAGAACTCCACAAGGACAGAATCTGCATCAATGTGCATGCTACGATGTTGGCACTCCCATGCAATTGATTTCACCTCAAAGGCCCCATATTTGTCGTAGGTCTTCCCCCCGAAGACACGCTCCACATACTCACGATGAACAGGGAGTGACAATTCTCCTCCCACGATCAAGATCTTGGGTCTGACGTCGCTAATTCCCTGGGCCTCCATTATCCTCCCCATGGAAATGAGGCTGGAAAGATGTCCTCCAATCACATGAGGGTTGTACTGCTGGGCCAGCGTGATTTTCTGCTCATCAGGCAAATCTCCAGGTACCCCTAATTTTTGGTACAGGAATTTCCTTTTTCGAGAGTCTTGAAGCTCCCTTTCGTCGTGCAGAATGAGGTAGTACCTATGCCACGGCCTCACCCCTTGGCCCAGATGGTATCGATATGAGACAGCAGTCTCGTACTGATGGTTTTCAGAATCATATAATATTCTTAACATAGTGCCTGAAGACCCCGAGGTGTAGTGGACTTCGCAATTCCTTTCATTGTATCCACGTGCTACCAGTGAGCCAGCACCCTGTTCGCGCACCTCGCGCTTGCTGATCACAGGGATCTTTTGCAGATCGCTCAATTCTTGAATGTCCTCTGGCCGAATTCCTGCCTCTCTGAATTTTTGGTGGTAGAATTGAGTGTTCGTGTAGGCATGTTCCACCATATGTTTCAGGCGCTTTTCCTGCCACTTTCTTAGAGATTCTGGACTGGAATACTGATTTCTCAGTGCCAGAAGGACGTGATACGGCAAATTTAGTAACATTGGGGCACCTCACATATGATACACCGAAGTTTCCCCCCCGGTGTTTTCTTAATTTCTTCTACATGTTCTATACGAATGTCGGGCTCGTTGCCGAAAATACTTCTGAACTTCTGGATAATCTGTCTGTCTGTTTCTTCTCTGTAGGTTTTCCCTTTTACAATCTTTATCTGTATGTTTTCTCTCGTTTTCTGAACTATCTGAAAGGCGTCAATTTCAGGGTAGGGGAAGAAAAGGGGAACGATGAAACTGGGCAAGACTGGTCTTCCCGAAGTGGTCACAAGAGCATCATCTGTACGTCCCTCTAACTCCTCCATCAGCGGCAGTCCTCGTCCACATTCACACATCTCATCAGATGGTCCTCCAATATCCCCAATCTTGTATCGAATGAAGGGCATCGCCCTGTTCCATAAATTGGTGATTACTATTTCGCCTCGCTCCCCGGGCGCCACAGGCTCCCCCTCTTTTAGAAATTCCATTACCAGAACGTCGGCATTAATATGCATTCTCTTTTCTGTACACTCAGCTGCGATGGAATGACACTCAAATGCACCATACTGGTCATACACCGGACAGTGAAAGGTATCTTCAACAGTCTTCCTGATCCGCGGAGTCAGCTTCTCTGACCAGGTCACGATGTGGTGAGGCGACAGGAACTCAGCATCATCTTGAGATATCTCCTTTGCAATCAGGTTCATGGTATTGGGATAGCAGTTTATGGCAAAAGCCCTGATTTCCTTCATGCGTTCAATAATTGTGGATGGGGGGAGGTCTGAGGGAATGTGGGAGAATCTGAAAAATCCAAATCTTTCTACGAGGCTTGGACCCATGGACTTATACCGAATGTAGGCTGTCCTGTGGTGTGGTCTCAATCCAACAGCCATATGTCCCCGGATGTGGACAGGGGCGTAGTAATCAATGGCCCTGGAATCGTGGAGAATTGTCATGTTTTCTCCTGTGGAACCAGAGGTGGATTCCACGGTACAGGTTTCTTTGCTGAATCCCCTGCTTACTACACTGGAGAAATTGTCAATGATATCTCTTTTTGTCACGGTGGGCAGTTTCTCCAGGTCATTGATTGTCCCGATGTCGTCAGGTGTGATTCCATGCTCTTTGAATCTTTGCCTGTAGAAGGGGGAATTCCTGTAGGCATGAGACACAATGTGTCGCAGGTTCTTCTCTTGAAGCTTTTCGACTGCACTAAGAGACTGCCACTGGATTGCATAGGCTTTCAGTCCGTACACTACCATTCTGGGAAGCATGTCGATCACCTTAACTTTGGCAATCCTTAAAAATGTTTGTTCCCGATTCATGGAATGACTACATTTTTCAGCAGCCAGTGGACGATTAGGAAAGAAAGACTTGTACTCAACCGAGTGCATGCACCGATTTCCTGAAATCTGTCGTGTACTTAACAAAAATGGTCGATCTCGATAGATGCCCCAACCTGGGGAAAAAGCAGCGCAAGAAGCTCGACATCCGGAAAATGGAAAAATCAGCTGGAGTTATAACCATAATGAAAGAGAAAAAGAAGGATTATGATGAACAGCAGTCTTTAGTTTCCTGCAGGATTTCAAGGGCCTTGAGTGCCCAGTAGTTTGCTGCAATGTAGTTGCCAGTCATGAACAATGTCTCAGCCTTTTCCAGGTACTTCTGTGCTTCATCCAATCGATCCACGCAGCATTTCTCATACAGGGGGTCATCATTCTCTTTGAACTTCTCACATGTGCTCTGTAGTTCTTCCAGCAAGCTTTGTACCTCTGAAATCCGGGTTGAAGCCAGAGATCTCATTGGGCTGTTGTAGTCTACAGGACGATAGGGGTATGCCAGTTGTCCCACACACACATTGACATCCAGCTTAGCGATGTAGATGTTGTAGTCTCCATCTCTCCTGTCATGCCATGTCACATAGTTACAGCAGATCTTGGGATGCCTCTGATCACTCAGGTTAGTAGTGATCTGGAATTCCGTACCAGTTGATATTTGGTATCCGTAGATGTCCTGATTTCCATTCCGCATATCAAACCATACCACGACATCGTTGAATACCCATGGACGGAACTGATCAGAGGTATTAGTGCAAATAGGGAATTCTGTACCTGTTTCGATGTCATATCCATAGATATCCCAGTTCCCATTCCTTTCATCAATCCATGCCACCACATTGTTGTGTATCGCAGGATATCCTTGGCTACTTGAACTCAAACAGATTGGAAACTCTGTACCTGTTTCGAAGTCATATCCGTAGACATCCCAGTTGCCCAAGCCATTTCTCTCGTCCCACCATACCGCATACTTTCCACCAGTTCTAGGGAAGTACTGGTGGGAACCATTGGTACAGATGGGAAACTCTGTTCCTGTGGTGAGATCATACCCATAGACATCCCAGTTGCCATTTCTCCAGTCGTTCCACACCACATACGTACCACATACTACAGGCAGCCGCTGATTATTTACATTGGTGCAGATGGGAAACTCAGTTCTTGTGATGAGATCGTACCCATAGATGTCGGCATTTCCATTCCTCCAATCATACCATACAACAATGTTCTCGTATATTGTTGGGTGTTCTTGGTTAAATACGTTGGTGCAAATGGGGAATTCCGTTCCTCCATAAAGATCATATCCATAGATGTCGGCATTTCCATTTCTCTGATCCTGCCATACAAGGTATTTTCCCCACACGGAGGGTCGCCATTGAGTGTTGGTATTTTCCGTTATCTGAGATTCTTTCACAACGGAGGCGCTGGAAATACCAGAGATTACCATAATCAACGAGATAACCACGACAGTAATCCATTTGTGAATTCTGTGCATTCTCTTTCCTCCTTATACTTGAATTCTTTCTGTAGTAATAGTATTTAAGCCTTTCGGGTCCCCTTGATGTAGATTTGGCGGATCGAGGGGCTGAGCGAAGTATCTGGTAAGGGGAGGAAAACGACTCAAGTCAATTCTGTATAGGGTGTAAATGCTTTAACGTCTTCAGCCAGGTACTCAATTACCTCATGGGCAAACAAAATGCGCCTCCACGGCTTAACAACTACTTCTTTCTTGGTTACGAGTGCCAGAATTCCAGTTCTCTTGAAGAGAAGCTCCAGTAGTTTGCATGCAGAAATCCGAATCAACAGGTCTCCTTCGCTCGCACAATCGAGCGTCCCTTCAGGCAACGTGAGGTTGAAGAGTTCTCCCTGAACTTCAAAAGTTATCCTCGCGATCCTCCTAAATGTGCTCTTTGAGAGGGCTCTGTTCACAAAGAGATTGAGAATCTCTTTCACGGTAATGGGATACCCCATAGCAATCATGTCTTTTAATCTTATAAATCCTCCTTCCCTTAGTTTAAGAGAATATTCATCTTGAGGAGGTGCCATTGTTTCCAGATAGGCACACTTTTTCTCCCTTCCGATCTGTTGAATTTCGGACATCAAGGCATGAAATGACTCCTCATCCACGGCCGACATTTCATAGATGGAAATTATGGTTGTAACACCCAGATCCTTGATCCCAATGGCGGCAAACCCCATCAGCACGCCTTCTCTCTCCGCCACCAGGATGTTCTCCAATCCGACGTAAGGTCTCTTAATCAAGAGCCACTGGTAGAATTCAGGTGTTCTAACATGATAAAGGGAGTGATTCCCATGTGCTTTTTCAAACAACACATGAAATCTTTCAACATCCTCGTTGGTAGCCTGCCGTACTCTCATTGAACCACCACTCCAAGATGTACAACATAAAGCATTATGTCCGGATATGATTACTCTGTTTGTGCAGTTTTAAAGGTTGCTCTTGAGACTGGAACTCGAAGTGCGCTGCCCACACACTGACTTTATCTCTGCAGACACCTCCGCTTAGGGGTCTTGAAAAGAGCCGGTACTGAATCAAATGACAAATGACCCCGGAATCATCGCCATTCTCTCCTGTCATGCGCTGGTATCAGTGGCCTACTTGTAATGTGCCGGGAAATCTACTAATCTTCCTAATAGACCACATTGAAGGGAATTCTTTTTCTGAAAATCTCAAAATGTAGCATATCCCAGTTATCAGCATGGAAAAGTTTATAAACTCACTTCAAGAGAAAGGTCGAGGTGAATCTATGTTTCCCATCAGAAAATGGTTATGGCTCATCTTCGGAGTTCTGGCAGTATCCCTAGGAGGGTACATGCTGTTCTTCACGCCACATACCAGAGAAGTTGTATCCTTGAGTGTCTTTCTGCCTAAACTCTTTGCTTTGATATTCATGGGATTTGCGGTTGCGTTCTTTCCTAATACCTGGAAATACAAGTACCTTCTAGTTGTTCTACTGTTCTTTGCGTTCCTGGTGCCATATGAAAACGCGCTGTCATGGGGATGGTTTGGAACCTATCCCGACGAAGCCTTTGAGGACATATTCATTTCCCAGTTCAATCAGGATCGACATTACTTTATCAACGAAATGTGGAATGCATTCTATGTTATGCTATTTCCATCAATCTTGTTTGGCGTATCGCTCGCTTTCAGGCTTGGCGGAGGATCCACAGCAAAAACACTAAAGGTTGTGTTTTCTGGCTTGCTCGTCTACTTCTCCTGCCTCAATATCTTTGTCTTTCAGACAATATTCCACCAGAGATGGGGATTCCCCTATTCCGAGGTTGCCTCGTGGGTGTATCATGTCTCTTTCTTCCTGGGGAGAGATCCCTTGATGCGGGAGCTAGTGTACTGGTTTGCTGCCTTCATGGTGCTTGTTGTCCTTCTGAACATGGCCCCTCTGGAGAAGTGGGGAGAACGGATTGGGGAAAAACTTGGCATCTAAAGCTCCACTGGCTGACCAACCTCAAACAGCATACTGGGAGGTTGCATCTAAATACTGGAGAGACATTGCTACAGTAAACCCGAAATGGGCTTGGGACTCATACTACAGCAATCTCATACCTGACGAAACGTCCCGTATCCTCGTAATGGGAGTGACAAATGGATCTTTCATGGAGTTGATCAAGCGATTCAAGCCCCATGCGTGGGTATGTGGCATCGATCTTTCCCCCGGTATGCTGAAAATGGCCATTTCCACAGGGAATGAGGTGATCTGTTGCAGAGGTGATTGTCTCCCTTTTGAAGATGGGAGCTTTGATATCGTGTTATCAGACTACTTCTTGTCCGTGATACAAGAGGATGTTCTTGACCAAACAGTCAGAGAAATAGACAGAGTGCTGAAGAAAGGCGGTTCTTTCATCGCGAAAGAGCTAAGGGATAGGGGGCATCTTGTGCTGTGGTCTGCAAGTTCTCTGGCGTGCGGGCTTCTAGGTGTGTCAGCACTTGTTGTCTATCCTCCGGTGTCATGGGTGTTCTTCACGTTGAGTGGATTGGCCCTGCTCACCTACAATCCTACTGCACACACGATGGGGAAATCTGCAAGGATCGCTAAATTCCTCCTACATCTCATGAGATTTGTCCTCCGGAGAAAGAAAATCCCTGTTCTCACAGAAATGCGGGATATTTTTTTTATATCAGAGAAGTACCTCCACATATTCACAGACAAGGAATTGTATGGTGCTTTTGAACCATATTCACTGGAAATCCGGACTGAAGTCACAGCCTTCTCGTGGAACTTCTCAGTTATTGGAGTGAAACAATGAAGACACTGCTATTGAGTTTTGATCTGGAAGAGTACGACAGGGGGGGAGAAGATGGGTTTGACATCGGATACAGGGGAGGCAGGGTTGTGCATGACCTGCTTAAGAGAATCGGGGTGAAGGCTACTTTTTTTGTCACAGGAACATTCTACAAGGTATACCCTGAATTCGTTGCAGAGCTTTCAGACGAGCACGAGATTGCATTTCATGGGGCCTCTCATGGAGACGACTATCAGTCCATGTCCGTAAAAGGGGCACTTCAAAGGCTTCAAACCGGAAGAGAGGAATTGAGGAAGGGTATAAACAAAGAGGTTGAAGGGTTTCGAGCACCTCGAATGAGACCTCCCCCATATGCTGTGCTAAAGAGCGCAGGCTTTCTGTATTCGAGCTCACTTCATCCAACATTTGTTCCGGGGCGCTACAATCACTTTGGTGACCCCAGGGTGCCCTATTCTCGAGAAGGAGTGCTGGAAATCCCAGTGAGCGTTTCCCCTATCGTGCGCCTCCCTCTGTCATGGGTATGGTTTAGGCAGTGTGGCGTATCATATGCAAAGGTTCTCACCATGACATTGAAAAGCGACTACCTGGCAGTGTATTTTCACCCTTGGGAATTTGTACGTCTCAACAGGGGAGGACTTGTATATACGAGGAATACTGGTGAGAATATGGAAGGTGCAGTGGAAAGATTCCTGAGATGGGTTAAAGCACGGGCAGATTCAATGACAATGGGAGAGTACGCGAGGCATGTGGAGTGTGCTCAGTAGCGGACGTCGCGCCTTCTGGCAGGTTCTGAGGGTCATCGTTTCCAGTGATGACAGGGACGAAGACTCATGTACTGATGCAGCGAAAGAGTTTCTTGGCTTGAATACCCTTGTATGGATGGAGGTGATCCCACCGAGATTGTACAATCTGACACAATTACAGATGTTGAGCGAAAAGAATGGGAGAACCTGGTAGGACGTGAGGATATTGAACGTTCCTTCAACTGGTACAGGACCATAGAAACATCCGGAATGAGAGACTTGCACTACGTATTCTTGAAAGAAAAAGGGCACCTTGTGGCTGCCGCCTGCTGTTTCCCCTTCAAAGAAAAGATATATGTGAAGATGCCCTTCCTGGAAATACGATCTCCTCTGGGGACATCCTTAGCCTTCTATTCCCAGACATCCGAGCATGCCCACTTCCTCTTACGTGGTCTGGAGACAATTCGCAAAGAAGTGAAAGCATCTGGGTTCATTATAATGGATATGAAGAAAGAGGAATTTATCTCACTGAGAGCCCAAACAGAAGGATTCACAGGATTCCAGGTAGATGATAATACCTATATAGATTTGAATTTCACTGATTTTGAGGATTATCTGGGGTTTCTGGACGCGACGTCCAGGCGGAGTATTCGAAGTACGTTGAACAAAATCGACAGACTGGGAATTACGTGCGTCTTTACACATGACTTCTTGAAATGGAGGGACACTGCCAGGAGACTTCAAAAAAATCTATGTGATCGTTTCAATAATTACAGGTGGTACCTATCAGAAGAATTCTACTCTGCTCTTGAAACGAATTTGAGGGATGAGGCAGAACTGGTGTTATTCCTCAAAGATGAAGTCCCGTTGGTTTTCAGTTTGTCCTTGAACTCAACTGAGATTTGTCAGTACAAATTCATAGGTTTCGATCCAAGATACAGGAGCTATCAGGCTTATTTCCTGGTTTACTATGAAGGCATCCGCAGAGCTATTGAAAAAAGGCAGAAGAGGATTTATTTCGGTCCATCAACTTATGAATTCAAGGAAAAGATTGGGTGCAGGAGAGAAGGAGTCTTCGGGTTAGTATCGTTGAAAAACCCGTTCTTGAACATTGCTCTGAAGGCCTACATCAAGACGTTGACCAGGGTCGGAAGAAAACTGTGAGTGGTCATAATGAATCCTGGTTCTGAAGAAACATGAGAGTATAGAAAGAATAAGAATTGTATGCAGATTGTCATTTGCTGGGTTCAGAAGATGTGAGGTGACAGACAATGACTCTATTCTCACCTTCAAGTAGCTATAAACAATACATGTCAAGTATCTCACAGGATCGATCGTGAAAGGATGATCCTGAGGACTTGAGGGCTTTTGGAAGGTCTTTGAAAATTCAGAAGGAGAAAAAAGGCAAAGTGGATTCTATTTCTCTTTCTAGAGGAAGAAGAATCTACTAACTTCACACCCACCCTACACAGGTGCGATTCTGAACTGATAAATGTAATGATCCCGACACTAGTGAATCAATCATGGGCAGGAAAGGGAAATTCAGACACATATGCGATAGGAGAAGACATTGAATCACAATAACTCTTAAATGGTTCCACTCTTACTCAAGTGAAATGTGTCCGTGGAAGATGAGGACATTACAGGTGATTCAATGGATATTGTACAATCAGACACGATCACAGACATTGAGCGAGGAGAATGGGAACGGCTAGTCGGAACTGAGCACGCAGGAAAATCATTTGGATGGTACAGGGCAGTGGAAGATTCAGGGATGAGAGACATGCACTACATATTCTTGAAGGAGGAGGGACATCTTGTGGCTGCTGCAACGTGTTACCCGTACGAAGAGGAATTTCTAAACGTCAAAATGCGTTTTCTGGAGGTACGTTCTCCCTTCGGTACTGCTTCTGGACTTTTTTCTGTATCTCCAGAACACATCCCAAGAATCCTAAAAGAACTGGAGAAAACCAGGCAGGGAGTTGACGCAAAAGGAATTCTTGTTCTTGAGTTGAGAGCTAGAGAGTCTACATTTCTGAGGCCATGGATGAAGGGATACAATCCAATACGAATTCCGGATGATACCTACATTGACTTGAATTTTGCAGATTTCGATGATTACTTGGCCTCTCTGGATGCAAGTGCACGACGGAGTGTGAGAAAAACTCTGAACAGGGCAGAAAAGAGATGGAACCTGACGACAATCTTCACCAGCGAGTTTTCAGTATGGAAAGAGACGGCTCACAGGCTCAGAGGGTACCTGTGCAACGAGCATGGCACTCCCAGGAGCCACCTCACAGAGTCATTTTATGAGGCTTTGGAAAAATATCTCAAAGACAAAGCTGAGTTGATTGTCTGCTTAAAGGATGACGTTCCTGTCGCTTCAGGACTTATTCTGAACTCAAGAGTGCTCGCTGTTCACAAACTTGCAGGAATTGATCCTAAGTATAAGGAATTTCAGGCATACTTCATAATGTACTATGAAGGAATCAGGAAGGCTCTACAGAGGAATCAAAGAAAAATCTGTTTTGGCCCGACAACCTACGAATTCAAGGAGAAAATTGGATGCAAGAGAGAACAGATTCTTGGATACGCGAGGCTGGGAAACCCACTTTTTCAAGTAGCACTGAACTTCTATGGACGGGGTCTGAGGTTCCTTGGAAAGACTTTCTGAAAAGTCACCGATCTGCCGATTGGCCAGGCGACGTTCATGTCTCCGTCTTCCTGGCTCGTTTTCATGCTGGTTGAGGAGGTTCTCCTCCCTTCTCATGAAAATGAAGATCTACAGAGATGCGCTATTCTGATTCCAGGGTACTGTCATCGGTTTCCGGAATGGCTTCACCTGAGTATCTCTAATTCTCACATCGAGACAGAATTTGGTCTCATCTTATACATAAGAGGTCAGACGTGAAGTCACAGCTTTAGAAATGCTATATCCCACACAAATATCTTCTAAAAGTACAGGATGAGACCAGTTTAAGGAACAAAGGAACGTGAAAAGGTTCTGAATTTTGAATATGTTCTTCAACCGGAAAGTTTATATAGTTTCAAGGCAGGATATAGATACTTAGAGGTGGTGAAAGATGACCAAAAGGATTGATTCTTTCTATCAGCATTCAACCTCTCCTGTAAAGGAGGTGACAATTCAGGTGACCTGCTTGGAAGATGGCATGGTAGATGGTGGAAAGCACGTGTCTGTGATTGTTCCATTATACAATGAAGAGCATAATGTCCAAGTTGTGGTTGAGGATCTGGAAGAGACTCTTATCCCACTCGGGACGGAGTTTGAAATCATTCTCGTAGACGATGGAAGCACTGATCGGACACTGGAAATCGCCCAGGCCATGCAAAGGCGATATCACCCTCACGTAAAGGTACTTGTCCATGACGTCAACAAGGGAAAGACTGCGGCCATGATGACTGGATTCCAGCATGCAGGAGGAGAGTACCTTATCCTGATGGACGGAGATGGACAGTTCCGGGCAACAGATATCCCAAGAATGATACAGAAATTGGAGAGAGGGTACGACGTAGTGAATGGATGGGGAAAGAAGAGAGAACCAATGACCAAGATTGTACCCTCGCTCGTATACAATGGCATCTGCCAGAGGCTGTTTTCCTTGCCTGTGCACCAGTTCAACCTGGGATTCAAAGCATTCAGGAGGGACGTCGTAAGAGACCTATACCTGAAAAAGGACGAGCATCGGTATATTCTCCCCCTGCTTAAGCAGAAAGGCTGCACCATCACAGAGGTTTCTGTTGATTACTTGCCGAGATTGAATGGAAAATCAAAGTATGGTGCTATGAGAATCCCCTATGGAATTATGGATATGGTTGCATTGAAGATGGATCTAACATTGGGTGAGAGGCCATTTCGACTCTTTGGCATGATTTCTTTCGGAATGCTTTTTGCCGCCTTGTTTTCTGGGCTATATACGTTACACACATGGACTTCAGGAGCTGGGATTCCCTGGTGGAATGTTTTCCTAGCAGCGGCTCTATTGTTTTCAGGCATCAATGTGCTCCTGGTGGGTTATGCTGTGGAGACTGCCAAGTACCACAGGTGATATTCCGCTCAAGGACGAGTTCCCTTTTGGTGTTGAAAAGGTTCGAAAGATCATCAGTAAGATAGAGAGGAGTGGCCAATTCGCTAATCCGGAAATATCGCGAAGAAGGAATATAGATCAACGAGGCATTCGTCACCAGGTGCAGAATGGCAAATTCCCCGGTTCCTCTCAGCCTGTCTGTTATGTGAATGCCCTTATTCAGAGTTAGCTGACGTTCAAAGAATATGGGTACTGTATTCTTCTTTGTAATAAGCTGCTTTCTCAGCAATTGTTTCACCACATCAGATACGTATTTCTGTCCAATCAGGAGAGAACTTCTCAGGACCAGAATCTTCAAAGGAGTCATGTGCTGCTCGGGTACCTTCACCAGCTGTCCAGTCACAGTGTACTGGACGCCCTGACCGGATTTCTTCCGCGTAAACGATGTTCCAAGCCACTGGCTGGTGACCAGGGTTCCGTCAACGAGCCTTCCAAGAATTCCACAGTCAGAAGCTACCAGTTCGTTGTTGCAGAATACCTTGAATACGCCTCCTTTGTGGAGATTTGCCACGAGATGATACTGATCACTCTTTTCCATCAACAGACCCGATTCTTTGTAGAAAACGGGTTCAGGTAGTTTGTACTCTTTTATGGGATTGCACATTCTGTAGGCCTGCAAGTAGTTGTACAGCATATTGCAGAGATAGCGATTGTCCAGATCAGAGGGGGAGAACCCTTTCCGGGCCAGGGAAGTGCGCACTTCACGGGCCAGATAGCTGGCGCAGGGGTCAATCTGGGCACAGATTTCAATGCCATCGGGGACGAGATAGGACGTGTTGCGGGATCCATACTCACCCCCCGCAGTGCCGTCGGGGTGAATGAAATGGGATAGGAATGTCACTGCCTTTTTCAGGCTTGCAAGAGCTTGGCCATCTTTTGTTTTACGGTAGAAATGAGCGAGATAACTGACAGCTACACTGAGATATCCAATGTCAGGGCCGCCATACTCATAGAACCATCCTTCAGGTGATTGTCTTTCAAGGGAGGTTCCTAATTTGGCGTATGCTCCTTTTCTGAACTGTTCATCATCAGTCAGCAGGTAGATGTTGTACAATGCAGCAGCAGCTCCCAGATTCTGATTCACCACTTCCAGTTCATCTCTTCTTAGGAGGAACTTTCCACATCTGGTCAGCATTTCTACTGTGCAGGAAGGCCTCTCATTCAAGAGGAGCAACCCTTCAGAGCCAGCAAAGGCAGCAAAGGCAGTGGTTACAAAGGCGTGCTCATGGGGATAGTACTCATCGAAGGAGCCATCTCCATTCTGGATAGTGGCCAGAAACTGAAGAGCCGCCAGAGACCACTGTTTTATCTTTTCTTTGCCAAAATAAGGATTCAGTGGGTGCGATATGTGATATGCGAGAGCAAGGGTCAGGGCAGCCTCCTGTTGTCTTCCATTTGCGAAATCGAGAACCCTATAGTGCCAGAAACTGCGGTCAAAACACCCATAGGTGGATGAACTGGGTGTTCTGTCCTGCAATCCTAGCAGTCTTCTCATGTGTGGAAGGGCGGTTTCAAGGTATGCAGAAGCATCAGGTTCCACCATCAGGTGACCTCCTCCACGGAATGTTCTGAATCTGTGCAGAAAAAGAGAATACCCAGCTTCGAACGGCAGGAAAAATCTCTCTCAGACTATCTCCGAATAAGTGGAGTCGCACCACGCGCCAAAGAACCATGAATTTCCTACTAATTCCTCCTTATAAATCTAACTCTAGTCACCTCCGCCCTCAGGACCTCACATGTCATCTTCTGGGAATTAATGTGTCTGAAAGAAATGACCGATAAACCGAAATCTTTAAAAGTGGGGAAAAGAGATTGTGGCAGGGTGAGAGACTTCAAGGAGGTGTTCCTTTGAAAGACGACAACACGGTATTTATCGGAGGAAAACCGGTGATGAACTACGTTCTGGCTGTGGTGACTCAGCTCAATTCAGGTACATCATCAGAAGTCGTGATAAAAGCACGGGGCAGAGCAATATCCCGGGCTGTAGATGTAGCCGAGATTGTGAGACGCAAGTTCATGCCTGGCCTGAAAGTTGCTTCAATTGTAACCTCAACGGAAGAAGTTGCCAGAGATGATGGAACAAAATCAGCTGTTTCCGCTATGGAAATAACCTTGAAGCAGTGACTATGTCTTTCTTTTTTCCTTTTTTTCCTCAGGTTGCACTTTTCTTGTGCAGAGCTCTAGTTTGAAGATAAGCCTTCTTGAATACGCTTAACTTACTATCTTAATCGAAACATTTATATAATAGTCCTTCCAAGTATAATGGGTGATCTCTTGAAAATCGTTGAAGATGCCCTTAAAAGGGATGTCGACAAGTACCGCGTACGCCTCTTAATAGATCGGGCTGATCTTGACCTGATCTATGATTTGAGGGAACTCGGAGTACAGGTAGAGACAATGGATGCAGTTTCCGGCATATATGTAGAATTAGCCGGAAAGGCGGAGGAAGTGATGGATGCTGAGAATAGACTCGTTGAAATGATTCTAAGCCGTCAGAAACGCGCCAAGACGCGAGGGGTAGCTGAAGTCTAGCGCTTTTTCTTCTTCATTCTCCTCATTCGTTTCTTCTTGTGTCTCCATCTCATTCTACCCTTCTTTTTCCACTTTCTTGGCTTCTTTCCCATTAAATCGTCCTCACCCCAGGGGTGATATCAAGACTTATAAATGTTTGGTTATACAGCAGGACATGGTCCTGGTTCAACCACTATGGGATGCCCCTGCTCTCAAAGTCAATCATACCCTCGTGATATGTGATATTCATCTGGGCATTGAGTATGAAATGTATACCAAAGGTATCCGCATGGGATCTTTGACCAGCAGAATAAAGGGTGAAATCGAAGCGCTCCTCACCAGGGATATTACGCGACTGATTCTTCTTGGTGATGTCAAGCACAATGTCCCGAATGTCTCCTGGCATGAAGAACGGGAAGTGCCGATATTCCTGGATTTTGAGGTCCCTGTTGAAATAGTCAAGGGAAACCATGATGGGGGGATAGAATCACTGATTGACTGTGAGGCAAAAAATGAGGTAGTACTGGATGGCATATTCCTCACCCATGGACATCGAGCACTGGACAATCCTTTTCCTCCATTTCTGGTGGTGGGACATTCCCATCCTGCAGTGGAGTTCCAGGACGAGCTGGGATCGCGGATGAAAGAGAAGTGCTGGATTCTGGGGTATACCAACCAGAACACGAGGGTCATTGTCATGCCTGCCTTCAACCCCGTCATCACGGGAGTTGCTATAAATAGCGACCCAAAAATACCGGGAGTTCTCTTCTCCCAGAACTTACTGGATGAATCCCGGTGCGACATCTACCTCTTGGATGGAACATATCTGGGCACTCTGAAAAGCCTCCGATGATACTGCAGAATAAGCAGCGTGCTACAGGTTCATTTCTATGATTCTTTTCTCTTTAAGGTCGTCTACCTTCAGATAGTACTTGCACACATCTAACAGTGCATCCAGGGGAATGAGCCCGCAAAACTCACTGGACACAACCTGAATCCCATACCGTCGAGCTTCAATGCTGATCAGTTCCAGCTGTCGGTATACCGGTGTCTTCTTGTAATTGATATTACTCATTCCAATCTGAGTCATCTCTCCGAATTCACAGGCCATGGCCTTGACGCAGGCGAGGCCCCCACTTTTCGCGTGGAGCGCTTTCGCAATCTTCTTGGCAACCTTGAGGTCACTGGTACTCAGGTTGACATTCAATCCCACCATGATTTCCCTGGCTCCCGTTATGGTGGCCCCGGCAGTAGGGTGAGGAGTAGCAGGTCCAAAGTCTGGCTTTACTATCTGGATGTGCTCTTTGAGTCCTTCAAATTCACCTTTTCTCAGGAAATCGATGTCACGCCTCTCAAGAGACGTGGCAGACTCATCATAGAGGAATACGGGCAGGTCATGCCGTTCTGAGAGTTCTTTCCCGAATTCCCTTGACAGGTCTACACATTCCTCCATGGTGATGTTCTTCAAAGGGACAAAAGGAACGACGTCCACAGCCCCCATTCTAGGATGCGCCCCTCTGTGCTCTCGCATGTCAATACGGCCAATTGCCGTTTCTGAAGCTTTTAGGAGTGCTGCTTTGACTTTTTCAGGCTCTCCGATGATGGTTACTACCAGGCGATTGTAATCAGAGTCGAATGTATAGTCCACAAGTTTCACGTCCGCAGACCTGAAATCATCCAGGATTTTCTCCACTGTACCTGTGTCAGTCCCCTCTGAAAAATTGGGAATCGATTCAATAAATTGCATGCAGGAGAGTATCAGGCACCATTCTTAAGGATTTCTATTCAATCATGAATTATACATGCAAGAAAAGAAATATGTTAGGTAGAACGTTTATTTATATTATAATACACTAGAGAAGTATACCTGCATGTGACAGCATACTAAGAAGGGTAGAGGAGATGCCCTTCCGGACATACGTGGAGGAAAAGTACTGGGCAGTCCTTTCTTCTCCTCTTCCCCTTTGGTAGCCCCATTTGAGATCGATCCACTCATCTTCCATCATCACGCACTGCTCGGCGCACCTATTGCACAACCTCTGGATTTCACATCTTTCCTTTTTCTTGTGAAAGTGATGTACCTATTTTCCTTCCGGCACTCAGTCTGAGTCTTCTCCGCTAGCTAAGCAGAGAAATATTCCTTCATCTCCACCTTCCTTTCCAAACGGATTATTCCAACCCGCTACTGTAATTCTTGAGCAGTCAGAATCTTCGCCAGCACTTATCAGGACACAACCTGAAGCTACCAGCAAGGCTGTCAATAGGAGGATACATACAAGTTTCTTTCTCACGGGGATCACCACTTCTTCTACTCCCTCAAAACACTTAAATACTCTCAAGGTCAAAAAAGTTAATAATGGAAACTGAGGACAATCTGCCATTAAGACGCAAACTAATACTACAATACCTGGGGAAAGTCCCGAATATCCCGAATGAGAGGCTCGCGAGACTCTCCAATTACAAGAATTCGGTTTATGTTTCGGCGGTAAAGCGCAAGCTGAAACAAGCAGGGTACATCTCAGGTCCTTATTTTGATGTGGATCTGGGACGATTCACCCGCAACCACCTGTGTCGGCTGATTGCCGTGCTCATGTTTCGCAGAGACTATCCGTATGTCATCAACTTGCTGAAGAAGATTGGCAGCTTTGTCACCCTGTATCCAGTATTTGAACAGTCCTTTAGAATGATGGTTACCTCTTTTGTGTGTACAGACCAGGGAAAGATGAAAAAGATTTTTGACTATCTCTTGCACTGCAACATACTGGTACACTATGACCTGTACCTGCAGAATTCCTCCTGGCATTTAAGGAACCCTCTCTTCGTGGATCAAAATAACGAGCCAGTGCCTCTTATCCCATCGTTGGACAGGTTGCTGGATGACACTGAGGTTCCTGATATTTCTCTTGGTGAGTTCTGTGGTGAATCCCTCACGAGGTGCGATCTTTCCCTCATTGAAGATCTCTTCCTGGGTATCGGGGAATGCAACCTGCGAAAGATTAGCCAGTATGAACGGCAGAAAGAGGGCCTATTTCTCACCTATTCGGAGCTGAAACTCTCTGCACGAAAGCTCCTGGATCTCAACATTATCAGGGAGTATTACAATGTATATCCCATCCCTAGAGAGAAATGCTCCCGGTTCATCCTGCTGATGCGCAGCAGCCATGGAGAGAAGACGGATAGGCTCTTGTTCAATTTCGGCAAGAACGTGCGGATTCAAGAACGACTCACCTACTGGACTCCTTTTTCTGCAGGACAGGATTACGGCGTGGTGCAGTGCGTGTGCCATCCCTCTTTTCTCATTAAGTTGCTCCAGGACCTGGACAGATATGGAGAGATTGAGGACAAGAAATTCTACTTTCTGAGATCTTTCCCTGCTTCGTTCTGGGTAATGCAGACCATCAACACCGAATGGTATGACCCTGAGACATGCACTCTGTATTACCCTTACGATCAGTATCTGGAGGAGATACGGGCAGCAGTGGAATCAGAATGTCTCGCACCACTGTAAGGTGGGCTGCAGCTGATCCAGCACATCGGAAGCAGAGTAGCGGAACCCTACGTTCTGATAGCACAGGTCTCCTGCCATCCCGCTGACAAAGGCTGCAGCACAAGAGGCCTGGAACAGATCATTGACAGCTCCAAACCCAGTAACGAGTCCTGCCAGGACATCGCCTGTACCTCCTGTGGTCATCCCTGCATTTCCTGTATGATTGTACTTGGTGCGGGTTCCGGTGGTAATAATGTCAGTTACCCCTTTCTGAACGATAATGCAGTCGTGCTTGAGAGCTGCATCCTGTACCGATTGAGAGCCAAATACCTGGGCAAATTCCCCGTGATGGGGTGTCAGGATTGCAGGGGCGGCCAAAGTGTCAAGCACTCCTTTCAACGCCTTAAGCCCGTCTGCATCCACCACCTTGGGAATTTCAAGGCTGAACAGTTGCTGGCACGCCTTCTGGGTTTCTGGATGGACACCAAGCCCAGGTCCGATGAGGACGATGTCACAGGATTCAGCAAGGGTCTGAATTGTAGGGATATCTTCAACTACCAGGTGTTCTGACGAGAGGGGGTGGACAATGAAATCTGCAGTAGTTGCCCGTATCGGGAAAACTGCAGGCTGAGGACAGGCAACAAAGACAAGATCTGAAATCTTTGAAGCAGCTTTACCTGAAAAGATGGGTGCTCCATGGTATAGCTCCGACCCCCCCACGATAAGGACTCTTCCATTGTCGCCTTTGTGTGAGTCTTTCCTTCTTCGTTCCAGGAACTTCACATCACCCGGACCCACCAGTGATTCAACCCACCTGGGGACTCCTATGGTGGCAGTTACACAGGAAGGAACCTTCTCATAGTGCATGGAGATAACAAGATCTGCTGCTACCTGGGTCGTCGTGCCGTATCCCGTGGGGATATCCACTGAAACCTTTGCTGCAGAACTCCCATTTATCTTTTTGACTAGCGTCTTGTACGGTTCCCGCAGTTCTCCTCGAATGCCCGTTCCCAGAAGTGCATCTACAACAATGTCGTGCTTCAGAACCTTCATGTCTTTTGTATCGAGAATAATCGTGATCTCAACCCGGGCATTCTTCAGAATGGAGTAGTTCTTTCGTGCCTCTTCAGTCTGTATGTCTGCAGGTGATCCCACCAAATAGACAGAAACATCATTCCGCTCTGCCAAGAATCGTGCAGCCACAAATCCGTCTCCCCCATTGTTGCCTCTCCCGCAGAAAATGCCTATACTGTTACCATGTGAATATCGATTCTCAATTTCTTCCGCCACGCTCCTCCCTGCATTTTCCATAAGTTGGAGGGTATCCATGCCGAAGTATCTGGAATTACAGTCCAGAATAGCAGTCTCTACTTCATTCATGTGATCATGTTGGGGTGAGGTTTTATAATTCTTCTGTCGGCCACAGATGTCTGCGCTTCCAGAACTGTCAGAGTACTTTTTCCATGGTTTCTACAGCACGGGCCACGAAATGTTCAACTGGTAGACGCCTCTCGAGAGCTTCCACCGTGTCCAGCTGTGCCCGCGTGGCGGGATAACGAGGGACAGCACGGCAGCCTGAAGCCTTTTCGGTTGAGATTTCATAGGTGCCAAGGGTTTCCGCAATGCTGATAATGTCCAGTTTGTCCAGTCCAATGACAGGACGTACAATGGAGATTCTGACTGCTCTGGAGGTTACATAAATGTTCTGGAGTGTCTGGGACGCCACCTGGCCGAGGTTCTCTCCAGTAACCAGGAAATCCCCTCCCATAACATGGGCAACCCGTTCACCCACCCTGAACATCATGCGCTTGCAGAAAAGGCAGGTATATTTTCGGCCGTCAGACCCACATACTCTTTGAAACTCAGTCAGGACATCGCCGTGAGAAACAGTAAACAACGGAATCTTCCTTTTCAGAACGTCTCCTAGACGTGAGGTGACTCTTGCAGCAATCTGCAGTGTACCTTCAGTATAGGGATGATTATCACAATGGAGAGCTATCAAGTCATGATCTGCCATCAAATAAGCCGCAACAGGAGAATCAATGCCTCCTGAATTCAGAACTATACCTTTCATAGTCAACCCATTCACATTTCCAGAAGCTCCATTTCTCCTTCCAGCAGAACAAGTTCTCTCTCTTCCAGACTCTTGGGATTCAGTACCACCAGCACGATACCCTTGTACAGAGTCACCGATTCCGCCAGTTTCTGGATGAGGCTGAATGCATCTTCAAAAGAGTTCTGAATGATGAGGTAGTCCAGACTGTCCAGCAATATGATACTATTGTCCCTGCTGGTCATGAACTCCTTCATGCCCAGCAAGATGTTGACCACATTATCAGGGGGGATGCTGTCCTCTTTGCTGGTGCTTGAAAACTGCAGTATTTTCTGTTTCTTCAGTTTTTTCTTTCTTATCTGTTCGGGCGGAAGTCTGCTAATTACCAGCCCCTCATATCCTATTCTTCCGTACTCCTTGATCAACTGGAGACCCTTCTTGGGGTGTGATTCAAGCAAGAGGTACAGCCGACCCTTTTCTAGCTTTGTGGAAACCTTCTTTCTGGTAGCGATCACCAGACCCGCAATAGCAGCAATGAGGAGTATCGAGCCCGCATAAATGAATGGTCTCATGTCCTTTTCTATGGGTTTCTCTTCCAGGGTTTCCTGGATTTCCTGAATCTTTTCACGGCACAAATTGGCCTTTTCGCTGCCAAGTTGAGAATAAATAGCCTCTGCTGCCTCAAAATACTCCCTGGCTTCATCATACTGATTGTTGCTAAGGCGCTCCATCCCAGCATTGAAATACTGGTCTGCTATAGCTTCATCACATTGATTTACAAGAGCCCGGGCCTCATCTGCGTTAGGTTGATAGTAGGGGTCCTCCTCCGCCAGGAGTCCATATTCCTGAGCTGCCAGTTCAAACTGGATTTTGGCCTTCTCGTATTCTTCCTCCGAAAACAGATCGTTCCCCTCTTTTATGGCCTTTTCTGCTTCTGATCTTCTTTTCAGTAATGCTGCGATCTGCTGAATATATCTCTGACACTCTGCTGCCAGTTTCTCTTCTCCTCCCAGAGAGAAGATTCTTTCTGCTTCTTCGAATTTGGCTTTTGCCCGTTCATATTCCCTCTCCTCCAGGAGTCCCTTTCCTTCGTCGAGAACCACTTGTCCCCTGGTGACCAACTCGGCTGAAGGTATGATATTCTCCAGGACATGGATTTTGCTCACCCCCCCATAGATCAGGTCAACCTTCTGGTCTCCAACAACATCTGCAGCAAACAGGATGGGGATTTCACCTGCCTCTCGTCTGAAGAACAAGGATTCTACCTCCTGTTTCAGGTTAGAATAGATAGCGACACTATCTTTGCTGTCGGCAACCGCCATGTCTGGTTTGCCGTCGTCTGTCATGTCTCTCACCAACAGAGAAAGGGGGTGGTTGGAAGGAGTCATGAGCAGAGTCTCTTTCTTCCCATCAGAAGAAAGCGTATAGATGCTGGGCCCCGCAATGAATATGAGCTCATTGACAGAATCACCATTCGTGTCGTACACCGCGGCTCTGTTCACTTCGCCCTGGGCATTATGCAGCCATAATTTCTCTCCGTCAGTGTTCATGCAGTGAATGGTCTGGCCTGCAATGACATAATAGGTCCCATTGTCTCTTTTCAGAATCTGCGTCACTGACTTTATTACAGAGAATTGATACGCGATCTCCAGGTTGACGAGATACAATACATCGCCTGATGAAGTCCCACAAATGATATCATTGAGAGGGGAGCCTTCAATATCCATTGCTTGGACAGCAGTCACATCTCCCCCCACTGGCTTCGTGGTCAGCAGTTTCCCTGCCTTGCTATACAAATACAAATCATTGGCTCCGACAACAATTTCTGGGGCAGCATCTCCATTAGCCTCACACACGGTGACAACGACAGTCCTGGACGTGGAGGGAATCTTTGTCAGAACAGAGATATCATTTCGCTTGATCTGGACAAGAATACCCTTTGAGATAGCCCCTTCATAGACAATGCCTCCAGCCAGTATTTCTGCTACGCGGTCACCATCGATGTCTCCCGCCCATAGGCTGAGCAGTGTTGACATGTGCTTGCTCACATCATAGGTTTCTTTTTGCTCAAAAACTCCATCTGCAGCGGCTAGGGCCAGGAGAGACAAAAGTATCAGAGGGATGACTTTTTCAGGCATACGAACACCTAGAGATTGCTAAATATAAGTCTTGTGGTCAGAGAAGAGGAGTCAGTCGTGCTGCTGGACCTGAGGTTGAATTGTAAAAATGAATGTGATACAGTCCCGTTTTCGGTATGATCCCTTCCATGAAGAGACACTTGCTGATGGTCTCCAATCTCCAGTGGGTATCACAAATGTGGCCCAGGTGTGGGGTGATTTGCTGCCCTTCCTTGGCTACCAGAACTGTAATGTCTTGGGAACTCCTGTTCTGGGATGATACTCTCCCGAGGTCGCTTTGGATATTGGCGAATCCATATTTGTGTTCTACATTGTCCATACCTATGATCTGCAGAGTCGGTTTCTCTAACCTTTCTCTCAGTGCTTCCAGGAGATCAAGGAAATCCTTGTGCGTTCTGGCAATTCTCAACGGGGTGACTTCAGGGGGAAGTTCATTCTCAGGCACATAGGTTTCCTCAATTACCCGTGCATTACTGTACATCTCAGGCTTGACGAAAGGCCCCACGAGCCGTTCCTTTAATAGGGAGAAATTGATTCCCTCGGGAACTGCCACAATGGTGCTCATTCCAGTATTCAATGCATTGATTACAGAAATGGTGATGAAAGGGATGTAAGAAAATCCCAATCCCCTTCCCACCTCCAGAAGGTTCAAGCTGCCTTTTTTGAGACCATTTCCCAGAAGGTTGTCAAAATCCTTGATTCCTGAAGAGACATGAGCTGGCGTGGAAGGTCGTATCTTCCTCAGCCGTTTGGATTTCCCGGGTTCAAAGTATATGGGCTCAGGTTCTAGGACCTGAAACTTCCCGCCGTCCAAAGTAAAAGGATAAACCGGGTTTGTGATTTTGACCCCTCTCAGCTTTTTCAATCGCATGGTGCGAACTCTGTTTTCATTGATCAGTTCTTTTTCCATGGAGACCACGCCGTCAGCCACGTAATCAAGCCGGGTACTGCTGGTGGTTTCCAGCGTAAGAATCAGGTTGACGTTCATTTCTTTGGAAAGATCAATCAAAGTCCGTTCCAGCTGAATTCCGCCGTCAGTACGGGGGTAGGGGATGTTGGCCACCAGAGATTCCCACGAATCAATGATTACGCAGCCATACTTCATGTCCAGGACTTCCAGCAAGCGGCATTTGTCAGCAATGATTTTGACGAAATCACCCGCACTGTTGTACTTCAACTCAGATTCCATGGATAAGAGGGTGCCCTGGGGGTTTGTGGCGTCAATGATGTTGTCTTTCTGAATCTTGTCCCTCACCCATGGAGTATATCGATAGATATCTCTGTGGGTTACCCTAGTGGAGACATAGACTCCCTGACTGTAGCGGGAAAGATATCGCAGCAATGACAGCACAAAAATTGTCTTACCTGTTCCGGCATCACCTTTCACAATCAGTCTTTGACTTCCTTCCTGCTTCAGGAAGTTAGCAACCTCTCTCGGGATTCTGATCCTTCCCATAGAATTCAACCCTTATGGGGTTCCTATTATAACTTTATATACCTATGTGTGACTTTGTAGCAAAGTATCACAAGGAGTGTGAACTCCTTGGAAGTGTGCCATTGTGCACATAAGCCCTGGAAGCGAGACAGAAACCGCTCTTTTTGCCATTCTCGAACACCATGTCTTATGTGCCAGAGTATTTCTGTCTTTGAGCACATCGGTCATTTTGCCCTCTCTACTGCCCCGGAGAAATGTTCTTGCAGCAAGCCAGTCTATGGCAGAGCCCTCCTGCACCTTCTGATCAATGCTTTGACATCCCGCAGGTGGTTCTTCCAGTCTTTTCTGTATTCTTCCAGGATTGCTCTCTCTTCCGTCGAATACGAGTTTCTCCACTGGTCCAGCAGCGACGTTGATCTCCTGAAGACACCCCTCATATGACCAAGGAACTGATGGACATTATCTGGCTCAAAGAACTGTAGCGTGGCTGAAGGCTCTCGTGCAAGGAGAGCCAACTGGCTCAATCTGCCAAACACATTGAAGAAGGGAACCTTTCCCAGCCCCACTGAAGCAGATTCCGTCAATTCATCCATGGCTGCAAGATAATACTTCATAAATTCTAAATCCATCCTCTGCAGCAAATCTTCACTCATCTCAAGATGAGTGTGTGCTTTTTCCAGGGTCTCTTTCAGGAGTGCAATCACTGCCTGTGGGGGGGTATCTCTCACTCTATGAAGAATTGGCACTGCCTGATTCACCAGAAATTCCTCAATTATGTGGAGAAGGGATTTTTCAAATACGACCTGTTCTTTATTGTACAGTTCCTTTATGAGGGGAATAGTCAGGAGTCTCATTCCTTCATAAATCATGTTGGAGAGTTGCGATTTCTGGCTGGCACTCATTTCGAGATACTCTGGAATGAGTCTTTCAATGTCCTGTTCTATGTGGCTCCGGGAAAGAGAGGTTACTCTGGTCTCCTTGACAAAAATGTGATTGCGTGAATTAACGAAATAATCATACCTGAAAGGTACATTGGTTAGGGGGTATTCTTCTTCCAGGTATCGTTGCACAAAGCTCGTTAACTCATCAGATGAGGCAAAATCAACACTTTCAACCTCCTCTGCAACCCTGTCCATGGCATCAACCACCTTTCTCCACCCCATATCTGTGAAGACCAGTGATTCCATAATACTCCCCATATGAAACTCATCTTTTCTGCCATCAGGCTTTATGACATGGGCTACATTTGAATCGATTTTTTTTAGAAAGCCTGCGAATTTGTCGGTGGATAATCCCCTCAGGAGGCTGGTGATTTCTCTGGTGACAGTCAGAGCTCTCGAAATGACGTCAGTACCTTTCTCAGTAAGTCTTAAATCTCCATTTTGCAGAGATAGAAGTCCTCTTTTTCTTAAATCCTCAATTCCAGAAAAGACATTCTGGTGGTCATCAATATCTTCGTGGAGATATTCGAACACCTTGCATCGTGATGCGCCATCAAGGACGTGAACGGCGAATAGCAGGAGGAGTTCCCGTGGACTGTATGTCATCATGATACCAGTGTCTGCTTTGGTGAGAACTTGCTGGAATCCTCCTTTCCCAGATTGTATCACACTCTGAATTCTCACCAGCTTTCTCAGCAACCTCTCGTTTCGCTCAAAGTAGGCTCTCGAGGGTGTGCAGTCTTCCATAGGGATGATCCACACCAAGGACCGGTCCTCCCTGCTACCAAACAAATTCTTGATCTCATAGTCTGGAAAGTAGGAATTCATCAGGGACACTAGCCTCTGTTCAGTCTTTATCTCATCATTCACACCAGAAACGATAAGTAGCAGCCGATTGGTCTCCCTGATCAGGGCAGAGTAGGCCAATTCCATGCCGTTCTGTATCAGATCTGAGGACACTGCTTCAGTGAATTGGTCCACATCATACTTGATTTCATAGAATTCAAAAGGAAATTCACATATCCACAGGTATGGAGTTTCCAGAGGCTCTTTCAGTTCTGCAGGTTCTCCAAATAATATTTTATGCTTCTCCAGGTACTGTTCCAGCCTACCTGTCACAGTCAGTTTGCGTTTTCTCCTCAAAAACACCTTGAGCTGTTCCTGTTTGAATTGGTAATCTCCCCGTTCCAGCAACCGGAGGGGGACATTAATCTTAAGAGGCCGCACTGCAAGACGGTGGCGGGTGGACTTTGGAGGAAATACTTCTCCCTTTTCAGGAAATCCCGGCTTGGAAAAAGTTTGCACATCTCCACGAGTTATGGTGGGAGTGATCATCAAGAACGAGAATTCCTTCTGCTCCAGCAAGGAAAAGGCTTCTTCATCAGCACAGTATGAGATCCGCCCACCCTTTTCTCGAATCAAAGTTTCCACGTCACGTAGGGACATGTATTTGTCCAGTATCGTATCAAAATCAGCAGATAGAGAGAAATATTTTTTTCCGTCAGTCAAAATGGCAAAAGCATCATCTTCCAGAAGAGAAAAATCTCCTCCCATCTGTTCCCGCATGTCGTACTTGGATCTAAGAAGCTCAACTGCCTCCTCAAAAGGAAAATCAACTCCTCGATACCATTTTTTCAATGTCACTGCCTTGCTCTCAACATAGTCCAAGGAGCAGCACAATATATACTGCAGATTCCTGAATTTCCCAGGGCAGGTTTCACACTGCACATATGTGTATTGCTTACTGGTTTCGTCCCAGAAGAGGTTCTTACACTCTCCCGACTGCAACATAAGCAAGGCTGCTGCCCTGTGCATTCCATCCAGTATGACTTTCGACTGTTCATCAATAAAAATCGGATCCTGGAGAACTTTCTCTTCACAAATTGCCTTACAGATTTTTCGAAACGCCTCGGGAATAACTTCTTCATGTAGGCGTATCTTGTCCAGTGGTTCAAGTTTCAGACGCAATACTGAAACTGTTTCATCATCTTCCTGGAGACAGATAGGGTATCCTTTATACATCTCACACCACCACAGGATTTCTGTTGCGGGTTTTCTCATTCTTTCTTGATTATAAAAAGGTTTGGCGGTTACATTCTGTACCATGCCATACCTCTCGTTATGGCAATCCTTTTATGTAGACCTAATATATTAGGTGCATGATAGAAGTGAACTTCCAGATCAAGCCAGAAAGGTGCTGGGCCCAGAAGCTTTCACAAGAATTCCCAGATATCACCATGACCGTGTTTTCTATTCATCAGGAAAAGGGCCTTTCTCGGTGGGAATGTGATAGCCCTCTCCATCTGCATGCAGCACTTGAAAGGGCCAAGGCTGACGATACTATTGTATCACTGGATGTCTTCTCTCAGGACAAGAATGAAATTGTTGCTCAGAGTGTGTGCCGGTGTGAGAACAGATATAAAGTCCATGATATCCTCTCCAGAGGGGGATGCTACTACCTGCTTCCCAATCCTATCGTCACCTTCAAAGGAGCAAAACACTATAGAATCCTGGCACCGGATTCTGATAAGCTGAAGAATGTGATGGAAATGCTCCAGAATATGGGGGACGTGAAGATAACTGCAGTCCATCCTCTCGAACATGTAGATGATTCCTTTTTCATCAATATCGTAGAACTGAAAGGATTGCTTTCCCTGAAACAGCTGCGTACGCTGAAAAAAGCATACATGAGGGGCTATTTCGAGATTCCCAAGAGAGTGCGCATTAAAGACCTGGCAGATGAACTGGGATTGTCGCCTGCCACTGTTTATGAACAGATGGCTGAAGCAGAGAACAGGATCATTGCAAGTATTATTGACTACTTGTGATGTGGGGCGAGGGGAACTGAAGAACATCCCAGCTTCTCAGGTCTCACCTTCAGAATGCTGCAATATTCTCACCACGGCCTTTCACCGCTTAACAGATTTCTCTCAATTTTATGCAAAGCAGGGGAAACCTTTATATGCGGGATTCTCATCCTTTACATGATGGCTGACAGGACTGGCAGCAGTGTCGCTAAACTCGAACTCCATGCCCCTTATCATCCGTATATCAGTGTGCGGGTTCAGGATAAGTACTACAGTGTTGACGCTGCCTGCTCAAATCGAGCAGATAAATTTGTGCACTGGATCACCCATTTTCACTTTGATCACATCAGAAGCAGCATAGCAGGAGGAGCTGACTACCTGCTGGAGCAGGGGGAGGTAATCACTATTTTTGCGCCTTTTGATACCACACCAGTAGATGGCACGAGCTGCTTCAAACTTCATGAAGAGCTGTACAAATACCATTCAAAAGGAAAACGTGTACTCAAACCGGTGACTCCTTACCAGAAGATCCCCATCAATAATTCAATGCTATCTGCTGTTCCCCTAGAACACTCTTTTCTCAACCTTGGACTGCTTATCGAAAAGGTTGACACAGACTTTACGGTACTCATCACAGGAGACTGGAAGGGTTCTTCCTCAGAAAACCAAGCCCGTATTGTAGAACTCAGCCCTCACCTTCTGGTTACCGAGTGCAGATACTTTGAGGACAGCAAGTACCAGGAAACTGAAGACCGATTTCACGTCCATTTCAGAGATCTCAAGCAGATCAAGAAAGAACTTCCAGACACCACTATTGCTATAGCTCATGTGTCAAGAACGTATCGGGATATTCGACCCACCGTCGAAAAATGCAGAAAGGAAGGATTTATTTTTGCAAAAAAGGTGTTATTTTATGATGGTTTTGCAGATTACGAAATTTTGGAGGAATTTTAGAAGTTCATTCATTTTGAAGGGAACAATCCAAGATACAATTCCAGTGGAAATTTCTTTTTATCTATAGTTTAATGTAACACGACTGAACCGAAAGATTTATATATTAAGTTCCTGTAATAAAGGATGGGTCTGTAAGGAGAGCTGGCAAAGACCTCGTGTCAATGCGGCGGAACTCGATCCTGAAAAGGAAAGAGGGAAAGACTCTCGAAAGAGAGAAAGCTCCAAGCAGGCCCACTTTGCTTTACGTGCATATGAATCCAATGTCTTCTCCACATTGTCTTGCTGATACAATGGTGAAATAGGTTTCAATTTCATTCTTGATTGAAGAACCTTTGTTTAGAAGGGTTACTATAAAAGGAGATCCCCTTTTGAGAACCCGTCTCACTTCTTTTAATGCAGGGCCAACGTCTGAGAGATTCTGTAGAGAGGTGAAGGATACCACAGCGTCGAAAACAACGTCTCTAAAGGGCAGAAAATCCATATCTGCTTGAATTACATGCTCTCTAGTTCTGGCTTTGTCCAGCATGTTGAAAGAGATGTCTATTCCTACCAATCGTCTGTGAAGGTACTCAGACAAGAGTCCTGTTCCACATCCCAAATCAAGGATACATCCTTCCAGTGGACTGTCCATCATAATAGAGTATTTTTCCCACTGGATGGCCAGATATCTTTTGTCATAGAACGCTGCTGTCCGGTCATAGTCTGCTTGCACTCTGCGCTTTTTCACAGTTCTGAGGACCATGCTGTTTCTATTTTCTGGAACTTAAATTCTTTTCATGGGCACCCACGGTTCTCCTGCAGACTTCCAACCTGCGGCTTTCGAAAACTAGAGATGCCAAAGGTTTTTAATCAGCTCACAATAAGTGAGCATATGGAAGACGAGTGGTGGTCCACCACTGAGTTTGATCCCAGCGAACTGTGCTATGGAATACCAACAGATTCCCGGAGAGTTCCTACTCTGGCCCGGAAAATTCTGAATTCTCCATATGTGGACAGCTCTCAAGGCTTCAGCCTGGAATTGCTCCTTGATGTGTCCCAGCCAGATGAGGAACTCTGGGATGAAGAGCTGGAAGAGCCCGAAAATGACATTTCTGCTCTAGCGGAGAGATTGAGACCCCGAGTCGAGGCCATAGTACAGGAAACGAATCATCGATTTGGGTTTGAAGGCGATCTTTCCGAATGGACAGAAGGGTATGGAACAATCGCCGATTATACAGAAAACAGAACCAGACTTTTGGATTGCATGCGATATCTGATTTCTCAGACAGACCTCTTTGAGTACTGCACCCTGGGGATTTCCTTCTATCTGGCTCCAGTCTCCAAGCTTTTCGATGAACCAGGATTTGAAGCCGTTTGCGAGGAAATAGAAAAGCGTACAGAAGGAGAGTTCTCCATTCGAGGAAAGGCTGAGCTGGAACCATATGATGGAATAGAAGCCGGAAGCAGTTTTTATCAAATATTTCTGCTGATTTCACCTTTGTATGAGTTTCCTCTCCAATTCTACAGAGGACATTCAGAAGATAACCGACTTGCTTCTCCATTCTACAACTATGTGTTCTCGAGAATTTGCAGCAAGATTGACTGCAAGCTCACCTTGTTGAAGGCATGAGCTCAGTACAACGTCACTTCAACATAGATTTCACGTACTGGAGAGCTTCTCCTGGTTCCAGTACTCCTGCCCGCACTTCTCTGAACACTCTCTTGGTAGTAGCGACTTTCATGGCAGGGAATCTGCGATGGGAATGCTTCAGCAGTGGGCATCCCAGGGCAAATCCAGGATATTCTCTTATCTGCGAGGCGATGTCTGTTGTATCTCTCTTGTTCAAAGCCAGAAAGGCAGGTAGGTTGATGATGAGAATCCCCTGAACTAACCTGAGGGATTGAGAACCCGTGGGAAGCAGTTCTCCCAGAACCAAAGAGGAGATTGAAAGCTCAATGCACCACTCAACCAGCAGGTGGAACGTCTTCCGGTGGCAGTGCCCACAAGGATGAATCTGCCCTTCAAGTGTCCTGTCAATGATGTCTGAAAAATCTGCCTTCACATACCTGTGCTCAATGCCCAAGGTGTCAACAGCTCTGTCAAGTGACTCTCTTTCATGGCGGGGAAGTATTATGTCAGAGGGGAAGACGGTCAATCCCAGGATATTGACCACTCTGTGAAGAAGCACTGCACTGGCCAGGCTGTCTCTTCCTCCGGAAAGAGCAACACCCACAGTGAGCGAGTGGTCAACAGGTTGATTCCCCGTGAGAAGGCCGTCCAAGACAGTAAGAACTCTTTGTTGTTCTTCAGATACCCTGGTTTTCATAATGGTGAGCAGCCGCTGAGATTCTGTCTTTCTGAAGTCTCTAATCATCTCATCAGTATAGGCTGTAATGGAGAGAGGTTTCTCATGGTTCTTGGCAAGGTGTCCTGCAATATATCCCCCAGGCCCAATGACAACTGCTTTATCTGGTCTATCTGCTGCCACAATAGAGATAATGTCACTCTCCTCAGCTTTCAGAATGTGAGGGGGATTCGAATGAACACTGGGAAGCTGCTGCCTCAGAATTTCGATCTCGTCTTCGATGGACATACTTGATTCTTACACTCAGCGTTAAAAAGACTTTACCCGATACCATTTATTGTCCCTGTTCAAGAAGTAATTCTAGATATGATCTTCGTTCGTGGTCAGTGAAGTGCATCTTTTCCAAGAGGTCCAACGCTTTGTCACGCAGTGCTTCATAGTGGATGGGTTCAGGGCATTCCTTCATGTGCGCTTCCACTTCCACAAAGGTTCCCACTCCGTCTACCATGTCCAGGCACACTGAAAATTCATCGAGGGAAAATACTCTTCGAGTCTTGGTCACACTGGCCACCTCTGTGAAGCCCAGCTTTTCGAGAATGTTCCTTCCTTTCTTTGAGTCGTCAATAAGGAGCTCAATTTCGTCTCGGGTCTTGCTCTGAGGATCTACCTTTCTTCCCTTGTACGTTAGATAGGAGCAGTTATTGGAGACCCGTATGCGGACAGCCTCATCAGTTGCTTCAAGGTTCCTGCAGGGATGGTTGAAATAGGTATCTTGCTGAATGACTTCGTGGACATATGAAGCTCCCATGGCTGAGAGCATCTCCTCCACGTTCTCCAGGGCAGAAACCCTGGCTTTTACTTCGACTTCCAACGGGTTCACCCACCTTTACACATCCAGTCTTTCAATGTCGGACTTCTTTCCTATGATTATGAGGGCAGTATCTGGTCGGATTTCAAAATCCCCTCCGGGAATCAAGTGGAAGGTATTGGTGAGCATATCTTTTACTGCAATTACCACAATTCCATACTCTTTCCGTAGATCGAGACCACGCAGGGTCTTGCCCAGAAAGGCTTCAGGAGGTGTAAGTTCCACAATACTGTACTCAGGAGTCAGCGGGAGGTGTTCAATCAGGTTTGGAGTGCTCAACCTTTCAGCCAGCCTCAATGCTACATCTTTCTCTGGGTAAATTATCTCGGTGGCCCCCACAGCTTTCAATATCTTGACATGCTCATCACTGATTGCCTTCACGATGACTTCTTTGACCCCCACGTCCTTGAGGTACAACGTTGCCAGGGTACTGGCTTCCATCCCTTCGTTGACCCCCACAATGACTGTGTCAGTATCTGGCGTAATAATCTCGGACATGATCTGCTTATCAGTAGCATCTCCAATCACTGCGTGAGTTACTTTGTCTTTGATGGCCTCGACTTTCTTCCTGTCTGCGTCAATGACTAGGACTTCATGTCCCTCTTCAGTCAGGGCGATGGCCAGATTCACTCCAAAACTTCCCAGTCCAATCACAACGAATTGCTTCATCTCATCACCTCTTATCCAATGAATATGTCTCCTTCTGCATGCTCAAAAGACACCTTTTCCTCCCCCAATACCATAAACGCGATGGTGAGAGGGCCCACCCGTCCTATCAACATGGTGGCCATGATCAGAACTTTCCCCAGAGACGTGAGCAGAGGGGTTAGCCCTGTGGTAAGCCCCACTGTCCCTACAGCGGATACCACTTCAAAGAGTATCTGCAAGAAGGTACCCTCTTCTGTAGCTGAAAGAATCAGGGTCACCAGAACCACCCACACCGCAACCAGTGAAGCCACAGCAAAAGATCTTCGCACTGTTTCCTCAGGGATCTGCCACCCAAAGGCATTGACCTCTCTTCTTCCTCTCAAGAGAGCCCACACCGAAAGCATCATGGAGCCGAGGGCCGTAACCTTGATTCCCCCTCCACTTCCCCCGGGGGAAGCCCCAATTACCATCAGGATAACCAACATGAACAGACTGCTTGCACTCATTGCCCCGATATCTACCGTATTGAATCCTGTGGTGCTGGAGGCTGAAATTGACTGGAATGCAGAGGACAGCACTCTCCCCGGCAGAGGAATATCAGACTCTGAACTGATCAGCACCAAGGCTCCTGCCACCATCAAGACCGCAGAAATCAACAGTGAGAGCTTGCTGTGGAGCGATAGCCTGCAGGGTTTCACGCCCGAGATCTTCTTTCTCACCAGATTCTGCAGATCAGAGAGTACAATAAACCCAATTCCGCCTCCAATACATAGAATGCTGAGCACCACATTCATGAAAACACTGGTCTGGTACGAGCTGAAGCTGTCAGAGAATGTTGAAAACCCTGATGTACAGAATGCCGATACTGAATGGAAGACTCCCAAGAAGACTGACTCTGACAGGGTAAACTGATCCATCCAGTACACACTGAGAACCAGTGCTCCCAGCCCTTCAAAGAGTAGTGTAAATGCAAGGACTGCTTTGAGATACTGTTTCATATTCCCCAGCGTGACTCCAGAGAGTGACTGCTGCAGTGTAACGGCACTGGTGAGAGATGGTTTTCTACCCACTGCATATACCATAACCACCACAAACACCATATATCCAAGCCCTCCAATCTGGAACAGGAGCAGAATAATAGATTGTCCGAATCCTGAGTAGAATGTGCCTGTGTCCACCACCACCAGTCCTGTAGTAGAAACTGCCGAGGTGGCAGTGAACAGTGCATCCACATAGTCCTGGGATGTACCTGAAGAGGAAGCAGCGGGCAAATCCAACAGGAGAGAACCAATGCAGATGATCACGACATATCCTGCAACCAAGAACTGAATGGGCTTCAGGTTTCCGATGAGTCTGAAGTTCATGCAAGCCATCTCCATGTGAATATCCTTGTAGGTTCGCGGGAAGTCATACTCACGTTGCTGACCCGTTGTTTATGAGGGTTCCTGTTCAGCACGGTGTCCTTGGTCAACACATTGACCTCTTTCTCTCTAGAAACCTTACCTTTATAAGTTTCCTGATTCATGCCACTGTGATGTATATAATTGTGGTCGGAGCTGGAAGAATAGGCGAGAGCCTTGTGAAGATTGCCGCAGAAAGAGGACACAATACTGTGATTGTGGATAAGGACGAGGACAGGTGCAGTGAGATTACAGAGAAATACGACATAATGGCGATATGTGGGGATTCTACTATCAGATCCATCCTGGAGGATGCAGGAGCCCGCAGAGCCGATGCCCTGGCTGCCACTACAAAAGATGATGCAGTAAATCTTCTTACCGTTCTGGTGGGCAAGGAATTGAAGATCCAGTCACTCGTGTCCCTAGTTTCCCAACCCGAGCACGCACTGATGTTCAGAAGGATTGGAGCAAATGTCATGGAGAATCCTGCGTCAGCAGTAGCTGAGTATTTATACCGTATACTTCAGAGGCCATCCATCAGAGATTTTATGAGCATTGGAGGTGGAGAGGCGGAGATTTTCGAAATTGTGGTTACAGATAAAGCTTCCGTGGTGGATAAAACGCTGGACAGCCTGAGATTGGCCCAGAAAGATGCCTTGATAGTAGCCATTACCCGCGATGATGAAATTATCATTCCACGAGGTGATACCATCATAATGGAAGGGGACAGAGTTACAGTGTTCGTTCTGGCCAAGAAGATTGAAGAGACAACGAAGCTATTTACGGGATGATCCCATGAAGGGGATTCTTGCCTCTGATGCTAGAATTATCCTTGAAGAGCTTGGCAGAGTCCTGCGCATATTCTCCTTTGTGGCTTTCTTCGCTGCAATTGTGCCTGTGATATTTGGGGAATTCCACGCAATTTTGTACTTTCTGATAACCAGTGGAGTGGCATTTCTGTCTTCACATGCCCTGCTTTCAGTACGAGTGGAAGAAGAGCCAAAGATCAGGCATGCCATGATCGTGGCAGCTCTGGCATGGGTTATTGTCCCCCTGTACAGCACAATACCGATTTTTTTCATAGAGAAGATGCCGTTTGTTGACTGCATGTTTGAATGTATGTCTGGATGGAGCGGGACTGGGTTGACCATGGTAATCAGGGAAGACCTCTTGTCTCACAGCATCCAGTTCTGGAGGTCTCTCATGCAGTGGATCGGAGGAGTAGGCGTCATCGTGCTCATGATATCCATTCTGGCCAGGCCTGGGACAGGAGCCTACTCACTGTACAAATCAGAGGGTCGGGTAGAGAAAATTCATCCTTCAATTGTGTCAACAGTGAAAACCATCTGGAAGATATTCCTCATATATACTGTTTTGGGCGTATTCGTGCTGTGGTTATGTCGGATGCCTCTGTGGGATGCCATAAATCATGCCATGACTGGCATTGCCACAGGAGGGTTCTCTGTTGTGGACAACAGCATCGGCACCTATGATTCTCCCCTCATTGACTATGCGCTCATCCCAATCATGATAGCAGGTGCAGTATCTTTCGTGATTCATTATCGGATGATCAGGGTTAATTACAGAGTATTCTTTACCGATCCTCAGAACAGAGCCTTTTTCCTGATTGCTGGAACAGCCATTGCCTTCATAACGTATGTGAATATGCAGACATATGCTGCTGCCCCCACATCTTTCAGATTTTCCAGTTTTCAGTTCATTTCTGCGTTGACATGTACTGGATTTCAGACGACCAACGTTCACGCATGGAGTGAGTCCTCCAAACTCCTCCTCTCTCTGGCCATGATCATAGGAGGTGCAGCAGGTTCTACAGTGGGAGGAATAAAACTGATTAGGGTAATCCTTCTATACAAAGGAGTGGTATGGAAGTTCAGGAAGGTTTCTCTCTCTCCCGCTGCAGTCATCTCCTACAAGCTGGGTTCAAAATCACTATCATTGGATGAGGCAAATGAAGAAGTGGCAGAAGCTGGCCTTATTTCATTCTTGTGGCTTTTCTTTCTGCTCATGGGAGTTCTGGTGCTTTTGCAGACCATTCCTCCTCAATACACTCTGGGAGATGCAATCTTTGAGGTGGCATCAGCTCAGGGAAATGTTGGACTGTCCACAGGAATCACTGGCCCCTGGATGGGGACACTCAATAAAGTCACCCTTATGTTCAACATGTGGATCGGAAGACTGGAGATCATCCCTGTACTCATGCTGCTGAGGCTCATCGTAAAGAGAAAGTTCATGTAACAGTAGGCATCATGGGCATTCTGGATTTAGGATTTACAAATCTTTTGCCCAGTGATATTCCACTATGGCGTGATCTTCACTCGTGATGATTCCTTCGTCCATGAGAGCCTTTACCAGAATGGGAATCTGCAACTGGCCTATGTCAGAAATGGTGAGACCATCATACCTGAGGAGATGACGCTTCACATACGCCAACAAGAATAGCCTGCCCGAGACCTTGAAGAAAAAGCAAGATGTAGGAAGCTGGGAGAACACGTCAATGACGAAATCTTCATACTCCGTTTCAAACATGAAAAGGTAAGGGTCGTATGCAGCTACTCCTTCCGGGAAATAACTGGTAACCAGAGTGCAGCAGGAAGGCAGCTTTTCAAGAAATGAATATATTTTCCCGGAGCTGATGAGATGTTTCCTCATTACGGGAGAAAAGGGTTTCCTCAAGTTGTACTTAAAATACTTGTATAAAGACTCATCTTCCTCGTCCCACTGGACATGCGTGTCCCAACGATTGCTGAGAATTCCCTTGGGCTGCCATCTGTGGAGGTCACAGGTTTCTATGGAAGACGTCATGATCTCCACTGCGTGTTCCCATGATTGGTCAGGAGGGCATGAAAGGTGGTAGTCAGATCGGTATCCTTCCAGTACTATGGCGTCTTTGATGTCCAGAGGGGCCTTGGAGATTACCCACAAACTGGCAAACCCAGCCATTCTAGCATGGTAAACTACCTGTTCATCCTTGCTGTAGCTCAGGTACCTGGGGAAAGGATTTTCACAGGAAATGAAGTACATATACTCTTTCATATTCGCATAAGAGCGTTTTCTGATTTGAGGTCCTGCAAGATATCCTTGGGTGACTGCTTCTTTCATCCTTCTGTTAGCAGTTCTGGGGTCAACGTGAAGCACGGAAGAAATATCTTTAACAGGGATTCGTGGTGTCTGGAACCACAGAATTTCATAGATCATCCTGTAGTGCCTCATTTTAGCTTCAAGGCTGGTAGGCAACAGCCTCGCCTCCGCTCTTTACAAAGACAGGCATATCAACCTCATCTCCTGAACAGCTCTCAGAAAGAGAGGCTTAAAAGACTTTCCTTAATGAGGGGCAAAAAGCTATACTTCAAGCGTCTGCATCATTTCGTCTTTTGATATCAGCCCCAACACCTCGGACTCTTCAGTTACAACTGGCAGTGTGGAAAGATTATCACTGACCATTATTTTCTTCACTGTTTCCAGTTCCACCCAGGGAGCAGTAGTCACAGGGTTCTGATTCATGGCCTCCTCCACACTGAGATTTCTCACCAGAGAGCTCTGATGCCTGTCAACCGAGTCCATGAATTTGTACAGCTCGTAGACCACATCTCCCGTTGTAATGACTCCTTCAAGGGTATTATCAACAACAGGGAAACAGCGTTCATTATGCCTGAGCATAAGCATCCGGGCATGTACAACCCTTTCACTGGCAGATACAGACACGAATTGGGGTGTATAACAATCTGCTACATTCCCAGCGTACCTGCATTGTTGGATTACATCCAGTTTGGTGACCATCCCTACGAGCTGCTCATCCACAATGGGTATTCCTGAGATCTTGCGCCTGCGGAAGATCGTAATTGCATTTTCAACAGGGTCTGAAGGGCTGAGAGTGTAGGGATCTTTTGTCATGCAGGTGGATATATGATAGGTGGATACTTTCAGATCCTCTTTGAAGTATCCGATCTTATCCATGACATCTCTCTGCGTCACGATCCCCACCAGATCACCACCTTCAAGAACGGGCAGACGGGCGATATTGTGCTTATTGAAAAGGTCTATTGCGTGAGAAAGCCTTTGATCCTTGTCAACATGAATAGGTTCTTTCATGATTTCTCTAATGTGCATGGTACCACCCTAAAACAATCCCAGGATATCTCGTTCAGTGAGCATTCCCACCAGGCCTCCATCCATGACCAGCAGGCACCCCACATCACTATCCTTCATGACCTGGACAGCCTTTCCCACGTCTTCCCTGGGAGATATGGTCTTCATATCAGATACCATGACCTCTCGTATGCGAAGTGACAGCGGATCTCCCTTCATTTGTCTAAACATCTCATTGGAGGCAAAATAGCGCAAAATGTCTGTGGTGGTTATTAATCCCACCAATTCGCCCTCACTCACAACAGGGAGTCTCCTGATGTCATTGGCGATCATGAACCTATTGGTATCTCTGATGGTGGTTCCTGGGGTAATGGCTATGGGATTGGTGGTCATTCTATCCCCCACCAGTTCACCGGTGATTGTTCCTGCAATCTGCCGCACCAGGTCCTTCTCCTCGATGATACCCACCACCTGATATTCAGCATTTACAACTGGAAATCCCCCGACATTCTTTTCTTTCATTTCCCTGACGACTTCATCAATGGAGGCAGAATTCTTCACTGTGATAACATCACGGCTCATGATGTCGCGGATAGAATCATTAATCGCAGCAAATAAATTCCCATAGTACTTTTCTGAAATAATTCTGTTTTTCTCTCCACCACCCAGGAAATTGATGATATCTCTGCTGATTATAATACCTTCGATCTTACCTGTACCAGGATGGGTAATTGGCAGTCTCCTGGTCTTGTAAGAAGCCATGGTTTCTGCAGCTCCTTTGATTGAAATGGTGGGGGGAACAGTGATCACGTTTCTTCGCGCAATACCCATTACTTCTCCCTCATGCTCATGTACCCGGGTCTCGAACTCGCGTGGCCCCCGGTCAAGCTTTCCTTGGATCGTTCTTTTCATTTTAATTCCTCCTACACGTACAGGGTCAAGACGTCTTCTCTATCTACAATTCCAATCAGTTCATACCCATCACGTATTACGGGTAGTCTACCAATATCGTGCTTCTTGAACAGGTTTACACAGGCATCAACTGAATCATGAGGACGCACGTACTTTGGAGTACGGGTCATGGCCTTCTCGATGGCAGGGGGGCGGGAATGGACTTCTTCTCCTGGCCTGATGGTTCCACTGCGAAGAATATCCTTTCTTGTGACGAATCCTTCAAGTTTTTTGTATCGACGACGAGAGGTGGACACTTCTCTGGTCACAGGGAGCCCAGTAAAATCGTGGTACTTCATGAGATTCCATACTTTTATGACATTTTCAGATGTATCACAGGATACCACCTCAGTCGTCATGATGTCTATAACTTTTTTTGATGTGGGGCGGTATACACTCTGCAGAATCTCTTCCATGTGCACAATTCCCAAAACAGAAGCATCCTCCATGACTGGGGAGGAATACACGTCCATCTCAATCATTTTCCTGCCTGCTTCGTGAACTTCCTCATCAGGCCTGAACGTCAGCATAGGCGTCGACATGATTTCTCTGGCCTTGAGGTTGGATTTTGTTGAGGTTACCAGCATGATATCTTTCCGAGTGATAATTCCCAGAAACTTAGCATCTTCTTTTACCAGAGCAATTCTAGTCTTATCCCGTAACAACGCTCTGACTCTCGTAGCAAAATCTTCAGGTCCTACTACTGCTGGCTCCTTCATGATTTCGTGTACCTGCATAATTTCACCCTTCGAGCAGCTCCATGCAGTCTTCACAGACAAATTTCCCATCAAATTCGGTCAGTACTTCAAAGTAGCCACCGCATATCTCACACATGCTGGGTCCTACCTCACGTTCTTCCTCAGCTTCTCCCAGATCTTCAGCATAGAACAGGATATCAACCGACGTTAGCACTCCAGCCACCATGGTTCCGTCCATTACAATGAGTCTCTTCACGCCATTTGCAGACAGTCTGTTTGATGCTTCAGCCAAGGTCTTGTTGGGATCAATAGTAACAACCGGTGAAGACATTATGTCCTTCAAAAGAATTTCGCTGGCATTTTTCCCTTCAGCTACCACACGGCGCAAGAAATCTGAGGCAGTTACGATCCCCGCTGGAGATCCCTCTCTAATAACGAGGATACAATCTGCATCTGAATCTGCCATAATCCGTGCAGCTTCACTGGAAATGGTTCTAGGACTAAGTTTCACGTAGCTTTCAGTCATTGCGTCCCTTACCAGCAATTCGGCCATATGAACAACCTCCACTTATAATCTTGGTTTTCCTTTTTATAGTTTTCTACGGTTTGAGACATCCTCATTTCTCCGCTGGGATGGATAATGGGGAAGGTATGGTCCAGGTAAGAAGTCAGGACCCTGGAGCTTTCTTCAGAGGAAAGAATCAGCATGATCAAAAATAAAAAGTGAAAAAAGAGTTAGACTTCGGTCTTGTGGATTTCGATCTCCTTCTTCATCCACTCTTCTACTTCTTTTTTCTCATGAAGCAGGGTTTTTAGGTCTGCATCCAGATTTGAAGGCTTGATCTTAATAATCCAGCCTTCCCCATAGGGATCCTGGTTTATTTTTGTGTAATCATCCTCCAAATCTTCGTTGACTTCAGCGACTTCTCCTGAGACAGGAGCGTATATTCTCCCTGTCCATTTCCCAGATTCTATTGTAGCAAAGGGCTTTCCCTGCTCCACTTTGTCCCCTTCATAGGGCAGTTCCACAAATACAAAGTCTCCTGCCGCTTTCTGTGTATAATCAGTAGCTCCAACAACTATAAGGGCTCCTTCCACCCGTGCCCAGTAGTGATGTTCTTCGTAGTAGAGATCATCAGGGAGTTCATATCCTTGAATGTTCATGATACCACCTCGTACTCTTTCCTCACTCTATCCCAGTTCCTTAAAAGATTTTCGCCGAGATCAAAGTCGACGTTGAAGTGGAGTCACTTCTTTGGTTGCTGGCACCTGGAGAAATTAAAACAAAAAATTTGGCGTTTTATCTAATCAAAAATTTAATCTTCTGTGATCTTTCCGTTAAATCGAAAATACAGTCCGAAAAGGCAACCGGAGAGAACGTAGGGTTCTAGAGCACTGATTATCCCAAAGCTCTCCACGGAATTGCCACATTATGCTCGGGAATATTTCTAGTTTGCTTGTAAAAATTAAAGATTGACTGGAAGACTTATAAGGAGTTTTTACAAAAGCCTATAAATTTCTCGCGGATTTCCCAAGTAAGTTTTCCCTAGAATTCTAGAGTGGAAAACTTTATAAAGCAACGACAGGCCTATATTTAGTAAGAAGGAAAGATGCTTAGGAGTATTTCTTCTTTGAAAGGAAGAAATTCCCTCCAAAGGTAAGACGAGAAGGCCTGTCCCTTTTCAAATCACAATCACCATTATGATTTGGTCTCTGCCCAGGGAGGTGAAGGATGAGGAAGAACTGAGGGAATGCTCCTCTCCAGGGAGCATTCCTATTATTTCTTTTGCTTTTCATATGTGGGAAGTCCTGGATGGATACTTTTAGACTCTTGGAATGAATTTCCCAGCAGCTTTTTGACGCAGAGAAAAGGTGAATATTATACCCTATTTGCGCTGTACGGAATGCAGAGCGGGGAAAACTCAGAACCCACGTGATCCGATAATTATTTAAGGTAAAAAACTTTCACACATTCATATTGAGAAATAAAGGTCGTAGAGGAGGAATTCAGATGGACATTCAGAAAATTAGGAGTGCTATGGAAAAACATGGAATTCCAGGGAGAGATTTGTACGAACTACCATCTTCTCCCTTGAAATTCCCTGATGGTGCTCACTACCGCATGGAGATTTCTGGAGTTGAACACCTTTCCACGTTGGAAGCTCTTGTTGATGAAATGGAGAAACGTGACGTGCCCATACACCGGCTGATCAGCGTGGTTATGGGTTCGACGCTCCTGGATGATGAGGAGCTGATTCAATTTGCCCGGCTGGCCAAGGAAAAGAAAATGGAAGTGGTTCTTACACCGGGACCGCGTAGCAGCTGGGACACAGGCCGACAGCTGGTTACACCAGAAGGAGGTCTGTCCGGAGCAAGAATCCGGGGGAGCGACAACTTGTCATACTTGGTAGCAGATATTGTGCGCTGCGTTGAACTGGGGTTCAGAGGCTTCCTGGTTATGGATGAGGGAGCACTCTGGCTGCTTTCCAAGTTGCGGGAAGACGGCATCGTGCCAAAGGACACAATATTCAAGGTTTCCATCTACGCAGGTCATGCAAGTGGTGCTGGAGGGAAGGTCCTGGAGTCACTAGGTGCAAATACGTTCAATCCACTTGGCGATTTGAGTCTCCCCATGTTTGCTGCCATCAGAAAGGCAGTGAAGATTCCAGTGGACATCCACGTGATGCTGTCAGAGTCTTTTGGCGGGTACAACAGAATGTGGGAGACACCAGAGCTCGCCAGGGTGACGGCACCCTGTTACTTCAAAATAGAACCTGGCACTGCCCTAGCAGCAGGAGGAGGTATCTACAAACCCTGGACTGCAGAAGAGTTTCTTGCCAAGTTCGCCAGGGAGAAGGTCAAGTTTGCAGAAATAATGCGAGATTTTGTGGAAAAGATTCACCCGGATCTGATCCTATCGAAGCAAGGCCCCGCGGATCTCGCCATTCCCTCGCCCTGATTTACCAGGTGACGAGGGTCATCCAGTGATGCAGTAGCTCGTTGAAGACAGAGTTTACATACCACAACATTTAAAAGTAATTCATAGATCAACTATGTATAGCCTTGCGCTAATCTGAGGTGAGAAAATGTCAGAAGAGACAATTGAAGTACTATTGGAAGAGGGAAATGTTTTTCCCCCGCCTGAAGATTTCAAAAAACAGGCCTGGGTAAAGGACGACACAATATATGAGAAAGCTGAAAAGGATTTCGAAGGATTCTGGGCCGCGTTTGCAGAAGAACTACATTGGTTCAAGAAATGGGACAGAGTCCTGGATTGGGATCCTCCGTGGGCCAAATGGTTCATCAATGGAAAAATCAATGTCAGTTATAACTGTCTGGACAGGCATATTCAGACTTTTCGAAAGAACAAGGCCGCCTTGATCTGGGAAGGTGAACCCGGCGATTCCAGAATATACACATACTGGGATCTCTATAGAGAAGTCTGTAAATTCGCAAACGTTCTCAAAGGATTGGGCGTGAAGAAAGGAGACCGGGTAGCCATTTACATGCCCATGGTCCCTGAACTCCCTATTGCAATGCTGGCCTGCACCCGCATTGGTGCTCCTCACAGCATAGTATTTGGAGGGTTCTCTCCTACTTCTCTGAAGGACAGAATCAATGATGCAGAAGCGAAGATCCTCATAACCACAGATGGGGGGTGGAGGCGAGGAAAAGTCGTTTCGCTAAAGGAAAATGCAGATGAGGCATTGCAGGAAACACCCTCTATTGAGCATGTCATTGTGGTGAAGCGAACAGAAAACAACATACCCTTCACAGAAGGACGAGACCTGTGGTGGCATGAACTCATGAAAGATGCTTCGCCTGAGTGTGAAGCAGAACCCATGGATGCTGAAGATATTCTTTACATCTTGTATACATCGGGTACAACTGCAAAGCCAAAAGGTGTTGTTCATACTACTGGAGGCTACTTGACCGGGGTATATGCTACCACCAAATGGGTATTTGATCTCAAGGAGGAGGATACCTTCTGGTGCACAGCCGACATCGGCTGGGTCACGGGGCACAGCTACATTGTGTACGGTCCCCTGGCTCTGGGCACCACCAGTGTGATGTTTGAGGGTGCGCCCGATTACCCGGACAAGGACAGATTCTGGGATCTTGTGGAGAAATATGGAGTAACTGTGTTCTACACTGCTCCTACTGCTATCAGAGCCTTCATGCAGTGGGGAAAGCAGTACCCCGAGATGCACAACCTCTCAACTCTTCGTCTTCTGGGAAGTGTGGGAGAACCCATCAACCCTGCTGCCTGGATGTGGTACTACGAGACCATTGGCAAGAGCAACTGCCCCATCGTAGATACCTGGTGGCAGACTGAAACAGGCATGATCTTGATCACACCTCTCCCTGGAGTGACCACGTTGAAGCCGGGAAGTGCAACCAGGCCCTTCCCCAGCTTGAAAGCAGATGTGCTGGATGACAAGGGAAATTCGGTGCCTCCGGGAGGTGGTGGATACCTGGTGATGAAAACTCCGTGGCCCGCCATGCTTCGAACGTTGTACAAAGACCCTGATCGGTATGTGAAGACCTATTGGGATCGCTACGGCAAAGAAATCTACTTCCCTGGAGATGGAGCAAAGAAAGACATGGATGAATACATCTGGATATTGGGGCGTGTGGACGATGTGATGAATGTTTCAGGCCACAGAATCAGTACCATGGAAGTCGAATCTGCGCTTGTTGACCATCCTGCCGTGGCAGAGGCAGCTGTTGTAGCCAGACCTCACGAAGTGAAAGGACAGGGAATCATGGCCTTTGTCATTCTCAAAGGTGAGCACTCACACTCCGATCAACTGGAAGCAGATCTCAAGAAACATGTGGGCACTGTTATCGGCCCCATTGCCAGGCCAGACTGGATTGTGTTCACCGAGGATTTGCCCAAGACCAGATCGGGAAAGATCATGCGCCGATTGCTCAAGGACATTGCGGAAGGAAAGGAACTCGGCGACACCACAACACTTCGAGATTCGTCCATTGTGGAAAAAATCAAAGATAGTGTCAAATAATCTATCTTTTCTCTCTTTTTTGTATTTTGATTCCGATTAAACTACTATTTCTATGCAAGTTAATGAGAACCAAACCTATTTATAGCGTGGAAAGGAAGAAAGTTCATGAGCTTGCTGATTACTTCGACCAGCAAAAATGCCGGCAAGACCATGGTGGGTCTGGGAATTGGTCTCAATTATCCAGGGAACGTGGGGTTTTTCAAGCCACTGGGGACAAACCTTGACCACGGGCAGGATAGAGATGTTCTCTTATTCACAGAAGTATTCGGCTTGGCGGAGGATGTTGAGTCTTTCAACTTGTCGAAGGACTATCACAGGATTATGCACGATCTTGAGGCACAGACAGATCTCACTCCCTTGTTGACGCAACGATATCAAGAGCTCTCGGAAGGAAAGGATTTCACCATCATTGAGACTGCTCACACACTCTCATACGGTTCCTATACTGGATTGAGCGCTCCCCAGATTGGCTCACAACTGGGGGTACCAGCATTGCTCATAACAGAAGGTACCTCTGAAAAGATAATCGACAAGAGCGTTATGGCAGGGCGGTGTTTTGCTGTGAAAGAGGCTGTAATGCTGGGAGTGGTGATCAACAAAGCTTCATCACTAGAAGATGACCTTCAGTCACGACTGGAAGAACGGGGAATCGATCTTTTGGGAATAATTCCGGAGGATGAAGAACTCAAGACTCCCACATCCGAAGACGTTCTGGATGCTTTGGACGGAGAGCTTCTTGCAGGAGAAGAAGGCCTAAATAACATGGTGGGTGTCACAGTGGTGGGGGCCATGACGTATGACACAGCTCAAAGAACGTTGCAGCAGATGGGATTTCCTCAGAAGACTATCATGGTGACAGGAGGTGACAGGGCGGACATGCAACTTCTTGCCCTCGATTTCGGAAGCAGCCTCCTGGTACTTACGGGGAGCAGCTATCCTTCTATAGATGTTCTGACAAAGGCAGATGAGCTGCATGTCCCTGTTGTGATGGTTCCTTATGACACCATGACCACAGCCTACAGGTGTGAGCAGACGGTGGCCGAGCTGCGACCTCACAGAGCACCCCTGGTCAAGGAACTTGTACGAAGGCATGTTGATCTAAACCAGATATTTGATGCAGCAACATGAACATAGCAGGCGAGACGGAGATTATTCACTCTTTTCCAGGGTTGATCTGCTGTCACTGCTTCCTTTTTCTCCTCCTTTCAACTGGGCCACGACCAGGTCCCATTTCTTTCCGACAGGGACGCACGGAAAATTATACACACTGCGGGGAGTTTCGGTGTAGTATGGTCTGTTGCATCCAGGACACCCCCTGGTGACGAATGCATCCGGGAGAATGTCACCCAGAAGATTCGAGATGAGTCCATTCTCAAATTGAAGCGTTTCATGTCTGTCATATATGAAATAGTGGGCAGCTTGTACCCGTCTGTAGTAGGTGATATCTGGTTTCTTCATTTTTTCAAGGGGAGTACCTGGCAGGGGAGTAAAAGCAAACAGAGAGCACGAAAGCTCATGGCGGTACAGCCAGGTCATCATTCGACCTATTTCCTCTTCAGTCTCACCAAGCCCTACAATCAAGTGGGAACCGGCCTTGAATGCACCGAAGATCTGCCTCGCATGTAGCAAGGATGACAGATGGTTCTCCCACGAGTAGTATGGCTTGATCTTTCTGAAAAGATTTTGTGTTGCGCAGTCCATATTGATTGAAACCCGATCCACAAGGGGATGCAGGATGCGAATTTCTTCCTCAGAAAAAGGATGGGCAGAAACAGAAATAGCACTCACTCTGTTCTGCAATTGCACTGCAAATTCCAGGATGTCATCAAATACACCATCATAGTTGAGGCACTGGATGCAGACCCTTTGATCTTTCTTTCCCAAATGGGATAGCACATCCTTCACGCCGAATTCGGGCCAGTAGACTCTGGACAAATAGCCGTTTTGTGTCCACTGGGAGCAAAACAGGCATCGTGCCCTGCACGTCCCAGGGGTCATGAGGTATATGGTGGTAGGCAGACAATCTACTCTGACCTTTTTCAGTCCCAACGCGGCTGCAGAGCCCAGGGAAACGCGTATCGTTTTCATTCTACCACGCAGCAGGTTTTCATGACCCTCACAGGCAGTCCAGCCTGTTTCACAGCTGCTTTTGCCCAAGGCGTGGGCACGACAACTCCATCAAACAGAGGAGCACATTTCTCCAGCTCTTTTATCCGGGGTCGCATGCATCCAAGAAGAAGGCGAGGAAACAGCGAGCGTGCCTTCTCAATACTCTCTCTGATTCTACGCGGTTCAACTACGTGATTCTCAAACGGTGTTCCCCGAGTGGGGGTAAACACAATGAGAACCAAGGTGGTAAATCCCATATCCTTCACCCGGGACATGGTATCAGACTCCTGTTCTGTCCTGAATCCCACCATGATGTGAGGGATCACTCGTAACCCCCTGAGCAGCAAGAGAGATTGAAAGTAGTCTTCCTGTTCAGCCTCGATCTGATATAGTTCATGCAGAACAGCCTCTGTCGGGATTTCAAAGGAAATGTAGGGGTTTATTTCCCGCAGCGCTGCTGCAACGGGGTGATGGACAAGACCTGTGTGCACATTCAGTATGAGGCGAGTTTCCTCTCTCACCCTTTTGATGGCATGTAGAGGTAGAGGGACTCTCCCCCTGCTGTCACATCCTCCCGAGATCAAGCAACCCAAACCACCTTGATTTTCCACATCCCTGCATACAGTGATAAGATCTTGCTCCGTCCTGGCTTCAACCATGGATTCCAAGTATCGTCCCCGGCAGTGAGGACACATCAACTCACAGTGCCTGCCGGTGACAGAAATTGCAGGGAAGGCTTCACCTGGGTAATAGTAGATCACCTCAAGCACCCCAGTACTTCCCATACCCGCTGTCTGAGAGCATCTCCGTACACCGTGGACAAAATTCTTTGTCTTTCTGGTCTATCTCAAGGATTGATGGTGAATCACTCATAGGGCACCTGCTCCTGGCACAGTGGTCCAGCCCATACGTGTGACCCAGCTCGTGTGCTGCTTCTTTTACCAGACGATCTCTCAGTATATTCTCACTGGCACCCTTTTCCAATTTGAAAATAGAAACAATGGCAAACATCCGATTGACGGTGTCAGCAAAGCCAAAGCCGTTCATATACGGTGGGTCACAGATGTCTACATCAGTCAACACCAGAACCTTGTTAATGGATAGCTGATGAAGACGTTCGACTTCACTTTTCAGATCGAAGGCTTGCAGGTAAAACCCTTCTACTCGATACTTCCTCAAATCCTTGTCATAGGCTAGCCTGGGAAGAGGGCACGGACGTTCTGTCAATATGTCTATCATTAGCTTTTTTCCAGCTTTTTCGAACAATGTCTTCGAATCAAGTATCAAATCCCTTAGAATTAGACCCCAGACCTTCCCTGTGGGAATTATTCCAACGAGATCCATTACCATTTCTTATGCAGGATATTTAAAAAGGTTTTCCTTCTTCAAAGAACGCAATTCTCTCTGCAGAAGGCTTAGTTCTTTTGGATCGAGTGTCTTGGGATCCACAACAACGAGCAGCCGAGAGCTGTGAGTCATCACCTGATCATTGATCATGTGCACGTGCTTGAGGACTCTCTCAAATCCATTGTGAACCACCAAATACTCCAGCCCTGTGAGCAGCACAAAGGACTGAGGAGTCTGTCTGACAAACTGGGTTACAGTATGCGTCAGCCGTGGGAGATTGGTGGGATCCACCCCTTTTTCATGTTCTTCGAGTTGGCTCAGCCACAGTACACTCACATGGGGAAGGTCATACTTCTCTCTCACTTTTTCAGGATACTCTCTGGTAATGAGGAGTCCGAAAGATCCTCTGATGGTATAATCCTTAAATATTTGGAAAGCTACATCAGGGTCCGCATCTTCCCACAGGTAGCTGTTTCTGGCTTTGAGTCCAAACTGATCTGTCCTGAATGGACATTGTTCAGAGTGTGTTTTGTAGGTCTCGCATCCAAGAAGGAGGGAACAGCTTTCACACAGCACACCCTTTTGCACGGAGCATTGATAGATAGGGCAGCTTTCCCTCAACCCCCTTTCTCCCTGCTCGCAACTGGGACACTCACCTTCAAGGTATCTGCCACACGAGGTGCAGAGCGCTCCGCATCGTGCATCCAGCGTCTCCTTGGCTCTCTCCCGGGTGGGCACAATGAGCAACTGGTATCTCAGAATTCCATAGGCAAAGCTCAGAGTAGCTATGAGAGTGAACATGGAGCCCATACGGGGAAGTGGGAGATCTTTTATCCGGGAGAGCAAGTTGGTGATTGCGATCAGGACAAGAGAAAGCAGGAAGCCGGTCAGCATGGCCTGCAATCTCCGCTTTTCTGTGAAAGAACTCTTCTTGTAGTAGCGCAGCAGAACCAGAGTCCCTACAGCTATGACTCCCAAGTATCCTCCAATGAAATGAGTGAATAAAGGACCAACAACCGCATCATACCCCCAGGGAGGGATTTCCTCCATTCCCACCAGGAAGTTATCGGTGAACAAGAACCAAATGAAAAAGAACCCGGTGGAATACGGCAGAAAAGTGAACACACGTTTCCTGCCACCGGTATACACGTAGGCCAGGACAACAAATGCCGAAGGCAGGAAGAAACTATTCAGATACAGGATTCTTCCCCAGAAAAGGGCAGTCTCTTCATCGGGGCTGCTTCTCATCATGATTTCAGAGAACGCCCAGCCCATGAGCAGCAATATGAGAAATGAAAATGCACGGGTCACCCGTGAACTGGGGGTTCTTCTCATCAGGTGGAATCCCATGGCTGCATTACCCACAAGGGCTACAGCTGGAGGAATGAGGTACAGGTGCATTGCATTTTCTGTGTGTCATATCCTTTATATGGTTTTGCTTTCCCCTCTATAAATATGAAAAGATTGCATTACTGGAAAAAGGAACACTTACACTTTTCTTTCTGTTGCCTTATTCAATATATAGATAGTTTCCTTTTTGCCCACAAAAAGGAACAGGTATAGCATAATGAAGATTGACCAAGAGGTTCTTTCCGCAGTCCAGAAGGTGGACCGGACATATCACTACTCTCACACAGTGAAATTCAAAGCCATTGCAGGAGTTGAACAAGAGGCGTGCCCTGTCGTTTTCCCTGAATACATTCTGGTCAGAGATGCTTCTTGAGGCGAAACGAAAGAGGAGCCCATTGACAACCTCAGAAGAACCCATCGGTAATTCCGGAGATCATTGAAGCCAAGATCGAAGCAGAATCTCACGCCAAGATGAAGGTGCTGAAGTAGTGGCATGAAGGTCAAAATAGGAAAGAGATGATTTCTCTATGCTCATTTACTCTTGCTCTTGGGATATGCGCTTCACAAAACGAATGACACAGTCCCTGGATCGGATCACCGAAATATTTATATTACTATCAAAGTCTTTCTTGATGATGACAGAGAAAACTTTTACCGCTCGATCGTTGCTTATCGGATTAGTCTTCGGCAGCCTCGTAGCGGTGGTAAATGCATTTCTGGTGCTCACTGTTGGCCTCATGATTACTGGGGCCATGATTTCTGTAGCTGCATTATTCGCCTATGCTTCCTTGTTCCAGGCACCACCCCCCTCATCCAAAGAGGCGGTTATCAGTTACACTGTTCACCAGGCTGCAGCTTTTGCCTTTTCCATCTTCCCTCTTGCCTGGGTTCTTATTTCTTCGTACGGGGTTCCTGAGTCTGCAGGAATGCGAATTCCTGACTGGGTTCTGCCCAACAAGACGTTATATGGAAATGTGCTGCAGGAAGGCGTCATACTCTCCAAAAGCTGGATTACACCTCTTTCCTGGATGGTGCCGGTCGCCATTATATCAGGGATTGCCGCACTGATGGTGGTTATCTGGCTGAGAAACAGTCTGATCACGGAAGAAGACCTTGCCTTCCCTGAGGCTCAGGCAGGTGTTCAGTTCATCAAGGGGCTCCACCTTGAGAAATACAGGCTGGATTCCCTCTTCTATGGGATGATTATCGGGTTTGTGGTGGACTTTGTCTTTGTGTATTATCCTTCCTCTCTGGGAATTGCTCCAGACTGGTTGAAGAACATCTCCGCTCATTTCCGGCTGCTGGACCTGACACCCTATGTAGGATCAGTCCTTCATGGGGCATTGTTCTGTGTTATCATCAGTCTGGGGTTCATCGGCTTAGGAATGCTCATGTCCGCCCGGTCAACATTCAATATGTTCGGAAGTGCTGTGGCTTTCTATGTGTTTCTCAGTGCACTCCTGGTGAGCAGGGGTACAATAAAGGGCTACGCGTTCTTTTCAAATCAGTGGACTGATTTCAGGTACCCCTATGGGCTATCAATTGCAGCAGGGTTGCTGATAACGGCGGGGTTGGCTCCTCTCATATTGAAACTAATTTCCCCACTACTTTCAGGGTCCAGGGTTACGTGGAAACCGTCTAAGAGTACAGTGATTGTCTTCATTGTCTTCTCCGCAGCGGTGCTGATGCTGGCCTCTGTGTTGTCCTTTGATCGATTTGTCAGTGAATTTCCCCTGAGTGTGTCAAAGGCGATGCTGGTAGGGTGCATTCTTCTGGGGTTATTCTTGCTGGCAATTCTGATTGACACCAGGATAGCAGGAGAGGCAGGAATCGTGTGGCTGTCTCAATTCGCTGGAATAACAGATTCAATAAGGCAATTCGCACTGAGCTCCTTGGGAGTTCTCGGATTCAGCGGGTTCGCCATCACAGAAAGTCTGCAGGGTTCTCGGTTTGCAGCAGGACAAATGGAAGCACTAAAAGTGGGTGAAGCCTTTGACGTGAACCCCAAGCATCAGTATCTCGGGGCGCTTCTTGGATGGTGCTTTGGATGGTTGATATCCACTCCTTTCGTGTTCCTGATATGGCATTTCTATGGAGTAGGTGGAGTTGCACTCCCCATGGCCAACATGCAGAGTGTGGCTACGAGTATTGTTGCCTTCTCGACAGGGCAGATGGGTCTCGTCTTTGACGGCTTCTTTGTACTGGCTGGGCTTCTCATCGGGATTGTAGTGTTCTTTTTGCAGAAGCGAAATCTGCCCTTCGTGTTGACTGCTGTGGGTATTGGAGCACTGGTGGGCCCCCTGTATACCAGCACGTTCTTCATAGGAGGCTTAGTCCGGGCAATCGTGGAACGAGTGAAAGGAACAGCGTGGATGGACGAAAAAGGGAAACCCTTTGCGGCAGGATTGGTTCTGGGTGGGATTGCACTGGCTCCGCTGGTCATGGTGCTCATCAATGTTGTGGTTTCAGCATTGGGAGGTGGCTAAATGTACTGGTGGGTAACACTCTGGCTCTGCCTAGGAATTGTCGCCTGTCTTGGAGTCTTATATGTTGTCTATGAAGAACTGATGGCTCAAAGCTCTGAACAGGAGAAGGATGAAGAATAATCTCCTTTTCTTCCTTTTTGAGATGGCCGTTTTGAGAGAGGCAACTGTTTCAGGCAACGCTTTTTGAGTGGAGCTGGGCATTGAGTATTCCCATGGTGTCCTCAACAAGGGCGTGTGCGCGCTCCGGGGATACCACAGGTTCCACATAGGAGAAATTGATGGCCAGTCTTTCAGCGAACGTTGCCACTGCTGCATTGAATAGATCAGGAACTGCTTTGTTTGAGACTGCAAAGTGTAGTTTTCCCAAGTTCAGGGATCCATATTCTCGTGGCATGGCAATGTGCCGTAGATTCGTAACCATGATAGGTGCGGGGTAAATTTCAGAGGCTCTTTTGGCAAATTCAGAGGGCTGAGCATCACGAGGAGTCAATTTGTCCAGGAGAGAGATGAATACAAAGGGACCCCCACTCTGGATAGAGTTCTGCACTTGATGTCGAACATTACGAGCGAGATCCCAGAATGTACTGTTGTCGTGGAACTTGTGGGCTGTAATTACCATGGATGCGAAAAATCCCAATTCTTCTCCGAGTGGGGGGTTGAGAAATGGGCGGAGGTCCACCGGGGACATGCAGTTCACGGTGATGGAATCTACGTGCTCAGAATCACAGATCTGCTCTTGGACTGCTGTGAGCATAGCTGCACAGATCGCCCCATGAACCGATGTTGATTCCGTTCTGCATCGTTCCACCAGAGCACCTGTGTCTTCTTCCGAGAGGATGCAGTGCACGATACGGGTCGAAAGTGGTTCTAAGAAAGCGTTCTTATCTACAGGCAGTTTCCGAGGGTGCCTCACGACCAGGTTGAATAGTTGTTTACTGGCAAGGGCAGCACTCTTCACGAGTTCTTCCAGGGTATTGACACGAGGGAGGAGTTCTTCCACTGGAGGTCTTTCTGGCATCAGCTCTACCTGCGGGATCTCCCCGCTTGAAACACGTCCCAAGAGCCTCATCAGGTCGTGCACAAGGAAGACACCTGACTTCCCGTCACCCACCACATGATGAAACCGTATCATTATGTCACTACATTCATCATCCTGAAGGAGCACTACTCGCAGCAAGGGCCCTGTTGCCCAAGGGAGTGTCGTATTCACTTCTGTTTCTGCTTCTTCTTGCCATTGAGCCTTTCTGGTTCTCCTTACTACTCTCAGAGGAATATCTGGAACATCAAACGACGTAAAGAAAGGTTCTCCTTCCCGAATGTCAATACGAGTCCTCAGCAGGGGATGACGCTTTGAAAGAAGATCCAGGACTATTCGCAGGTTTGCCTCCTCCACGTGTCCCAAGACATGGGCTACAACGATGAAGTTTATCGAACCTGCCTGGATAGTCTGCCAAACCACCCGCTCGTTTGCACCCAATTTTCGCAACATACGTGTCTCTCCCTCCCGATACATGCTTCACGTGCAGACCTTCTGTCTGCTGGTGTCCTCACTCTTCCTCAGTGTTTTTTGATATCCTGAATACATCTGCAGAGAACCCCTGGGCTCTGCATTGGATTTCTCTGACCTCATGGGGATGGCCGGTGATCCATTCAATGAGATAATCGAGTATACCTACATACGCGTGGCAGACAGGAGTCTTTGATGTAATTCCCTCACTGACAAAGATTCCCTTGATGCTAAGCAGAAACCAATCGGATTCTTCTGTGAGTTCTATTGTCAAGGACAGGCCCTTTTCCATCTCTTCCTTGAATTTTCGCAAAGCAAGGCGCATCTTGGTGGTTTCAGGTACCAATCGGCTGGCAATTTGGAGGCTCTTGGCCATCACGGGATTGTAGTTGTCAATAGTAACACGCGTGAATTCTCGACCGATCCGCAGCTGCAAACTGCGAGTTCCCCGTTCTCCAAACAGGGTGTTCAATGAACCAAAGAGGTTCGCTACATCCTCCAGTGGAATTCTGAACTGATAATCTTTGGGAGGGAGATTGGATTGATAGTGCTGCAAATGGGCATGGTTCAAGATAGATTTCAATCCATTAGCTCCGACTATGTTTTGTATAGTCTCCAGCCAGGTTCTCATTTCATAATTGCTGGTGTACTTCCCGCCACCTGTTTCATAGCAAATGTTTTCTGCACGATGCTCATCAAGACAAATTCCATCCCTCTCATGGGACGGAGAAGAGAATTCCACCTCATCAAGAGACGTTTCCAGAGATGTCTCCTTATCTGAGGGTACTCTCGGCTCGGTAGTCATTTCACTCACCCTGTTTCATCCATGGAGGGTGTGTATATAAGGTTTTGTCCCTCGTTTTTCTTCCCATTCTCCGTCCAGAAAGACGGAGTTATCAGAGAGGCTCTTCATGAGATATCAATTGCACTGTTCTCTTTTGCGCCATCTTCACATGCGTCGTGGCTGCTTTTCAGTGTTTCCATAACAGCATCGATTTCTTTTTCACTTCCAAGTTTCTGGAGGGCAAGGGCGATAATCCATCGAACAGAGTCTTTTTCTTCTTTCAAGGCCAAAATAAGGGGTTCTATAGCACGTTTGTCTTTCAATTTTCCCAGTGATTCTGCGGCGTGGCGGCGAACGGCTGTATCATCGTCTCTTAGTGCACTGATCAAAGGTTCAACTGCGCGCCTGTCTCTCAGTGTCCCCAGTATGAGAGCAGCCATTCGCCTGACGAACCTGTTCTCATCCTCCAGGGCAATTGTCAGTGCTCCAACGGCCGGAGCACCAATCCTTTCCAAGGCAGCAGCTGCCTTCCTCCTGAGAGTCCAGTCATCTCTTTTCAGGGCTTCGATAAGACCATCAATGTCTTTCTTTTTTTCCATCTTGTGGATAGATCTTCTGGCTCGCATGCAGATACCTTCGATTTCGCTTTATGCCGCGTCCTCTGATCACCATCATATGTTCGTATATAACCTTTGTGGATTTTCCGATGAACCGAGTGGCAGAGAGTGACCAAGATCATCGTGGTTTTTCGATACAGGTGTTACTGATTCCATCCGGTATATCTGCCGATACCAGAGCAGTGAACTTATAAATTGTAGGATCAAGATATATCATGACATACTGGCTATGCATTCTGAATCGGGACAACTGGAAATCTGTACTCACTCACAAGGTCTGGGGGGTTTCTGTTCGCCACAGAAACACAATCTCCAGAGTTGAGATTGGTCAAGGGCTTCTTTTCTATGTAGTGAGCGAACAGCGAGAAACCAGGCGGTTGGAATCTGCGGTGTGTGGTCGTGCTGAGGTTGCTTCGGATGTTTTCAAGGATACTAGAAGAATCTTCACTTCAAAAACAGGTGAAGTATATCCTCTCAGAGTGAGGCTTCACAATGTGGTCTCCTTTGGAGAAATCCCCTTCAAACCATTGATTCCTGATCTCACTTTTGTCAAGAACAAGAAGAGATGGAGCGGACATCTCCAGGGCAAGGCAATGCGCGCGCTACCTGAACCTGATGCCGCTCTCATTCTTCAAGCTGCTGAGAGCCACGTGTCTTTTCCTGCGAAAGACTCCTGCTAGCGAAAAGCGGGGACGGTGGCTGTTTGAATTCTACCTGTCTCGTCCTTATACGTTATACGCCAATGAGGAACCCAGGCCAGGTTGACCAGGTGAACTGCGATATCACTCTTACGTGGAGTGACGGAAACGCTCTCCACGTCTTCCTGAGCTCGCTCCCATTCTTGGGTAATCACTGCAGTCTGTTCTTTCAGTTCCTGTTCAAGCTGCTTTATATCTTCTTTGAGAGCCTCCACGTTCTCTTCAGCCTGTTTTGCTTCCATGCTGGACATCTTACTTTGACGGTATTTACTCAAAGCTGTTGATGCAGCACGGGTGGACCGACGGCCCATGAACATTCCTAGCATTGACTCTCCCACAGAAACAGCAATTTCTCGCTTGTAGGCTCCTGCCTTGGCCTGCTTCTTGGTCAGTGCTGCCTCCGCTTTGCGCACCCGGTCCTCAAGTCTCTGGAAGCGCTTGTCAAACTTCTGGCTGAGAGTATCAACCTCTTCGTCCCTCTTTTCACGAGCTACTTGAGTCAAGCGCATCTTGAAGTCGCGTTCTGATTCTCCAAGTTCAGAATATGCTTTCAATGAAGGGCTGTAAAGAAGGGTGATACCTCCTGTGAGATACAGATGATCAGCAAGATCCTTTTTCAGAGCCACAATCTCTCTCTTCTCATCAAAGGAATCAGGTAACGTTTCGAATGATGCACCTGGCTCCGGTGTGGCCAGCAAGTCCTGGGGATCAAGCTTCAGGGGCTGGCTCTGTTCCCAGTGGCGTATGCTGAGAGTATCCAGCAAGAGCAACGCAACGTTCTTTTCTTCATTCAGCCGAAGTTTGCGATCTGTTACCCGGACAGATCCAATGCCCAAAACAGCAGGCACGTACACGAGCTGACTTTTCTCTATTGTGGGCAGAGGCCCGCTCAGAATTTCGAGGAGCGCTGCCTGAGCACCTCTCCTCAGAGGCAGGTAAACCTGGTCAATGTCTGGTGAAACTGAGGGCGGGAAAGAAGCAAGGGATTCCGCAGTGCGGGTGTGGACTGCGGGTTTCACACCCTCTGAGGAATCAGGTTTTCTTTCACCTACCAACAGCTTTACCTGGCTGCGGGTCAAGGGTCCTCTAAGGTAGCTCATGGCCCATCTGGTCTGAAAGGTAATGGGTGCTTTCTCATGGACATTATGTAAGAGAAAGACTCTCGATCCCAGGCTGGAGATTATCTGACTTAGCTCGGATCTATCCAGGGACTGTCCCGCCTCGACCGAAGCACTTTCCAGTCCATCCAACACCCGCATCTTGTCTCGTTCGGTCTGGAGTCTCCCAATGAGCCAGGTTCCGGTATTGGTCAGCCCCTTATAGTCCAGATCCACAGGATTCTGAGTGGTTAGCACTACACCCAATCCGAAAGCCCTGCCCTGCTTCAGCAAGGTTAGCATGGGCTGTTTTGATGGAGGATTCGCGACTGGGGGAAAGAATCCGAAAATTTCATCCATGTACAAGAGGGCTCGAAGGCTTGTTGTCCCAGGCTGAGTGCGCATCCAGGTGACCACTTGGTTCAGTAGCATGGTTACAAAAAACATGCGTTCTGCGTCACTGAGGTGTGCAATATAGAATATGGAATGCCGCGGGGTTCCTTCCGGTGTGCTGAGAAATCCAGGTATGTCCAATGGCTGCCCTTTGAGCCAGGTTTGAAATCCGGGTGCCGCAATAATATTGTTGAGATTCATGGCAAGCGCAAGTCGTTCTTTCTGAGGGAAAAATGTGTCCACATCAAACACGCCCAGCTGACTCATGGGAGGATTCTGTATGGAAAGAATCAATTTTCGCAAGTCCAAGTCTTCTTTTTGTCGCCAGAAATGTTCAAAGAGGTTGGCGAGAAGAATGTGTTCCCGGGATCGCACAGGATCGACATCCATGCCGATTAATCCCAGCAGTGCGCTGACGGTCCCCTGAATTCGCTCTCGAAGAAGCTCTGCATTGTCATCCCAGTCCAGCAAAGGTGCCGCAAAAGATTGTAGTATGGATACGGGAATACCTGCATCACTTCCCGGCGTATAAAGAGCAAAATCTGCCGATTTTCGCAGCAGTGCGATGCGGCTGCCATCCTGACCCCAGTCCTTCAGTCCATTGCGCCACAATTCTGCCTGCTGAGAAGCGAACTGTTCAACAGTCAACCCTTTTCGGCGGGCATCATCCACATTAACCCAGGGTTTGAAATCTTCAGGATTCAATTCTGGAAATGTCAGCAAGAGATTGGTGATATCTCCTTTGGGATCAATAATGAGAGCCGGTACATGGTCGATGGCGGCCTCTTCCAGCAGGTCAATGCAAAGTCCTGTCTTTCCACTCCCTGTCATACCCACGCAGAGCGCATGGGTCGTTAAGTCCCGGGCATCATACATGACCAAGCGGTCCAATAACTGGCCGCTGGCAAGGTCATATTCTTTTCCGAGATAGAACGCACCTAGTTTTTCAAATTCCATGAGAGTGCCTCCTGCACCAGACGTGGACAAACCATACGTTTCTTGTGTTGAAAAAGCCTTCAGTATTCTCTCGATGATCATCGTTGTGGTTTGCCTCTATGGTACTGATAGGGCGGCAATACCTATAAACTTTTGTTCAGAAGGCGTTTGTGCACCTGGGCTATGACACCTCTCCTCCTTCATCATCATCTTGATGGAATAGTGAGAATGCAGAAGATCCTTCACATTCCCTGCACTCGATTTCTGTAAGAACGCGCGTCTTCAATGGAATCCCTCTGTTGCATCACCTGGAAAGCTCAGGTTGCTGGCAGATGCGCTGCTCCGATGTGACTCACGCAGAGTACACCACGTGAATTGCACAAATCACAAGGAGAAGCAACTTATCGAAAGAAATCTCTGATGGTAAGGGAGCATTGCACGAGATGTTCAAAGCAATCATCTCTATCCTTGCCATCAGCAATAACAGTACAGATGGGCTCGGATTTCAGAATTAATTCAGAGGGATGAGGAATATCCTTTATCCATGAGTGATCCAGCCATTCTCTGGTATCGGGCATAATAATGTCCTTTTCAGCGTAAATAATGGCCTTCCCCCATGTCTCTGGGGTACCTGATCGGGCAGAAGGCGCTTCCAGAACCCCTCTGACCGCATTCTCGTGCACGACCACCATATTCGTCCCGTACACTCTTTCCAGCAGCTCAAGGGTGGCCTGTGGACGTGGGTTCACTTCCAGAACATATGGGCTACTGGACGAGTGAACCACGAAATCAATACCACAGCTTCCCTTCAGCCCAAAATGGCGGGTTAGTGCGGTGCACGCGGCATCTGCGACGACACTTGCATGTTCTCCCGGGAAAACAGGAGTAATGTTACCACAGTACCAGAATTCTCGTGCACCGAACTCTTCTCTTCCAATGAGCTGTTCATTTATTGACAATATCTGTGCTTTTTCACCATCTCCTACAAACGATACTGAATACGGGTCTCCTCGCACCAATTCCTGTATTACATATGATGAGAGTCTGTGAATTCCCGTGCCACCCCCACTCTTTTTTGGCTTGGCTATATAGTGATGTCCATTGTAGGTTTTTGGTGTCTTGATGTTATGTTGATTGCATACTTGATACACGACTTTCCAGTCTCTCACCTTTTCATTCGTCTTTGCATCATTACCTATAATCTCATAGTATGAGGCGAATTTCTGGATAATACAGGGGTAGTTCTCCAGCGGACCTACATATATCATACAATCTGCATCAACTAACTCGGCAGCCTTCAAGAAAGAGTATGGATTGAATGAGCTCAATGATACGTTATATTCACGCTTCAGAGACACTGTTTTGCATACAGATTCCAGGTCTATGTCACCAAAGAAATCTACTGCTACACAGTCTTTCCCTGCTCTCACTGCAGATTCTGCCACAGCACGGGTAGACAACCCCACAAGCACATACTTCATGTGACACAGTCTGACAACCGCCCCGCATTCACCGCCTCCCGGATTTCCATGGCAATACGCCGTCCCACACTCATCTGTATCCCGTACTTATATACCGTATAGGGAGAGCTGGTCAACAAGATCGGCGCCCCAGGCACTCGCAATGACACATCAAAGGTATAAAACTTCAAATCTCTGTTGAAAACTCCCTGCAATGCGAAACATCCGAATATTCCAGGGGGATATTCCTGTTTGCAGGTCTCAGCGAATTTTTCACCCAGTTCAAATACGGTATCCAGCTGCGACTCCCGCACTGTTAATCCTCGATGTCCAATGGGGATGACGGTGGGCGTCTGGGAAAAAGCTCTCTGTTCTTCAGCTGTCATGTGGAGTATCCCTTCAATGTCTGTTTCAATTCTCTGGTCAGCCCCCATGAACTCCACATCATCCTGCAGCGGAGAATAGAAATAATCCAGGTTGAAAAGAGCTCCCACCACGAACTCCTCAATGACTGCATTTTCTAGATCACTTCTCGTGATCAACCCTTTTTTGATGAGGTCCTCAGATCTGTGTGTGTATTCTTTGAATGATGAACACGTGAAAAATCCCCGCTCCACCTTTCTTACAGCATGGGGCAGCTTTACCATGACTAATCTGTCAATGTGTTCAGCACTTCTTATTATTTTCGGAAATGGGACTCCTGCCTTTTCCATGAGATAGTACTGGTTCTTGGGCACATCTCTTTCCTCAGCTCGAAGCATTGTTCGTGCTCCAAACAGAGGAACCTCAAACCTAGTCTCAATATTGTCATATCCGCAGTACACTGAGAATGACCTGTTGGGAACAAAGATGGTATTCAACGTTCTGAGCTTCTCCACAATATTAGGAGACGAAATGTGGGAGAATTTCTCCAGGAGAATCACTTCGTCAAACAGAGATCTGAACCGCTGGGTGTAGGTCTTTTCTCTCCCTTTCTGACAGATCACTACAGTTTTAAATCCTTCTTCTCGGGCTCCATATCCAACCTCAAGGGCAGAATGGGAACCCAGCACACCGATGTGAATGTTATCAGCATCATAGGTTCCGGCCAGGGCCTGAATTTCTGATCTCATACTGTAACCTCCACAGTCTATTACGCATCCTGTAATAAATCTTTTGCACTGCGCACTGAGCATTGGATGATGCTCAGAAAGCGAGTCTCGAGGTTCGGCCTCTCAACATCCTCCGCCGGTTTCTGCAGCCCACGGACTGACAATCCGGATGGGAGAATGATCTAGCGGGGTGAGAGCTTTTGCAGGCTGAAAACATTCCTCAATCAAAATGTCGTGAAAAGTTTACAACGATCTTAGAACTTTCGTGTAGCGCTTTTTGCATCGAATGAAGAATTTAGAGAGAACCGTCAATTAAGTTAAAGATTCTACAAGCCATGATTACTAAATGATAAGATTCTTAAACAACAATTCCTTAATCATGAGTGATATGACGATTGCTCCCTATGATCTCGTTATTGTTGGCTGCGGAATTGCAGGAGCAGCTGCAGGCCTAACAGCACTGAGAGAGGATCTCACCATCTGTATCATAGAACGTAAAGGGAGAGAATTTGTCGGCAGAAAGATTTGTGGAGAACTCATGCCCATGAGGATCGTGAAATGGCTCAAGAATGAATTTCAGATTTCTGTTGATCATTATCCTTTGAAAGGCCTGCAAGTCTGCACCTTTTCTGGACTTATGGACGGTGACCATGGCATCGTTCGGGTGACCGACCCTCTATGCACTATAGACAGATGGCAGTTTGGGCAGACCATGGTAAAGGAGCTTCTCAGAAGAGGAGCAGAACTTCACCAAGGAGTCGTACGGGGGTCTGTTGGGAAAAATGAAGTACATGGTGTTAAGACTCATGATGCGTCCTACCTTGGGACATTGACCATGGATTGTAGTGGGGTTTTCTCTGTCCTCAGTAGGGAGCTCAGACGTGGGCGCGGCAGCCCATCACGTATCGGATTGGGATATAAGGAGAACATCATCCTGGAAGAGGCAATATCTCAGGAATACGCAACCATCGTTTTTGACAATTCCTTCGTGCCTTCAGGGTATTTCTGGTTCTTTCCCAAGGGAACCTATGAATTGAACGTGGGTGCTGGAGGGATGGAACAGCGCAGTACCCATTTCAGAAAGGCAGTGGCTCAGGCGCTCCACGAACACACACGATTCAAAATCAAGGAGAAAACCCAAGCAGGCTATGGTGCTCTCCCCCTTGGAGGTTCTCTTCCTTCCATGGTGGCTCCAGGTCTCTTGGCCTGTGGTGATGCTGCCAGGCACACGAATCCCTTGACAGGAGAAGGAATAGCACCTGCCTTCACTGCAGGCCACATGGCAGCTACAACGGCAGCAGAGGCCATCCACAGCAAAGACACCTCTCTGGAGGTATTGTGGAAGTACAACTATGATTTCATGCAGAGATACGGTGCGCTTCTTGGATCATCACTGCCTTTAAGAGACTTCATGGTGTCTCTTACCAGCAAAGAACTCCAATCCTTGTTGCAGAATGTCATCACTGATGAAGTCTTGTCTCAGCTGGAGGAAAAAGAACCCTCCTTTACGTTGACTGACATCCTTACCACAGCCGCTAATGCAGCAAAAACCCCTTCCCTCCTCTTCAAATTGGCCTGTGCTCTCGGCAAGATGGGTATCCTAAGGGCTGTTTACAGTCGATATCCAAAAAACCCAAAGAGGTTTCCACAATGGAGAACCCTTGCCACAGCCTGTGGGGGGGTGTGAGTGGCTCTTTGAGCGACCTTCATACTCTGGTTTGGAGGGTAACACTTATATGGTGAAGAGTGAAGCCAGATTCGGTGACTCAATGTCGTACATCAGTGACGAAGACAGAGACATGTTGGAAGCATTGCCTAGGGATAAGCTCATTGAGATTATGATGTTCAATAACAGGAACATCTGGAGAGTAGATGGGTTGTACTTTCTGGGTATTGAGAACCGGTTTGGGACAGAGGCTGCTGCAGAAATTGATGCCGAAGTGTGGAATGCCATGGGAACTCTTGAAGCAAAAGCCCTCAAGCGTATCTTGAACCTGCAAGACCCTTCTGTTGAGACTCTCATGAGAGCTCTGCAGACCACGAGCTGGGCACTTGATCAACAGGAGAAAATCATCACCGTGGAAAATGGTACAGGCATTCTGAGGATCCTCAATTGCAAGACACAGTTAACTCGGTTAAAGAAAGGATTTCCAGAGTTCCCCTGCAAACAGGTGAGATACAACTACCTCTCCAATTTTGTAAGAGAAATCAACCCTCATATCACGTGTGTCTGCGTGCGCTGTCCCCCTGACGAGCATTCAGGAGATGTATGGTGTGAATGGCACTTTGTCCAGGAATAGAATGCGTAAATCTCACGTACTGGTCAGGAATGAATTAGCCTGCACAGATCAATATGCGAATCAGGAATAGGGAAATCGCTTTGAGATAGAGTTATCTAAATAAAAAGTCTAATTGAGAAATAATGTGCACTTGGAACCATAAAATAGGTCATATTTTTTAATTCCGAAAATTTGATTACATTAGCATTACAAAGACTTAAAAAGGAGTGGCACTAATGTGCCATTGTAGTTAAACACTGAGGAGAGTGGGTAAACAAGTTACCACTTCCATGGATTTCACCTCCTTCGTCTTGTTTATTTAATCCCACTCTTCTCAATCCTTCTTCTCACGAATGTTTTCCAGATAAAAGAATACTAGTTGCACTTTTCTGGATGGTAATTTTGTGCTCCCTCCTGATTAGAGTAAAAACTACACAAATCAGTACGATGTGACGGGTATCGAATACTGCAAAAGTTTAAAAAGGGACATGACAAAGAATATGCGGAGTAACAACTCCAAAGAGTGGGAAGAAAACAAGTTACCACTTCCATGGATTTCACCTCCTTCGTCTTGTTCTCAATCCCACTCTTTCATTCCTTTTTTGAACAGATTGCTTTCACTGAGATTGTACATAGAACACAAGAACTAGTGGAGGTAGGGGTACGGACTAGCCGATATTCATGAAACTCTCTTCAGATCTTGTGGAAAAAGAGAATGCATGAGCCAGAAGTTGAACCGTCCATGTATCGTGGGATTGACCACAGGATTCTTTCGAGGATTCTATCAGTCACAAAGTGTCCATATTCACGGGAACCGTACAGTCTCTCATGGAACCAGTCCCCTTCCCCTTGCATGTCACACTCCGAGGTTCGTACTCCTACCAGGTTCAGATTTTGAACAGAAATCTCATGGGTTCAGATTCCACAGCCACCAGCTGATGTTCTGTCCGAGATGTGTCTCGTGCCACTTCCCTCAGTAGTACGATTTGCTGCGCGAGTTCAGGAAGAACTGCCCATTCGTCAATGAACCCAGTTGGTTCCATGTGCAGACTATCAACCATAGTGACAATGTCTCCAGAGATATACCGGTACAGCCCAGATGTAGTAACGACTAAAACATATTCTTCTCCTGAAACAGCAGTGTCGATAGTCTCAATGTCAAATCCGTATTCCCTGTAGGTTCCTCCTTCAAGTTCCATATCTCTCCACTGCTTCAAAGGAATGAACTCAAGATAGCAGTGGTCAAGCAAGGGCACCACACCTTTTTCATCCAGCTGGACGGCTACGACAACCTCATCAGTACAGAATAGCCTCCTGAACTCCACATGACCCAGAAGAGATTGAAGCACGTTCTCAAAAGGCCTTGTGTTTACTGTCGTCATTACCAAGGAGAAATCAGGCCACAATTGACGAATGTCAGCCACTCCGCTGTTGGATTGAATCATCCGCAGGAATTTCAGAAAGAGAACTGGATCAACAATAGCAGAAATTACATTCTGTCTTGAAACCTGTTGAGCAGCCTTCTTCCACCGTTTTTCCCAATCAGCATCAGATTCTGTCAGCCGAGGAGTGATTACCTTTCCCAAGACTGGCGTTGATCTCAGCGTGCTGCTTCCCAGAGCAAGTATGTCTCCTGCTGGATTTCCCCCTACCATGTGGATGGGATGTTCCAATCCAGCAATCACCTTTCCCGAAACGTACGCCCAATCTTCTGTTCTGGAGGCAAACAACCTCAGATATGCATCCCTGAATCCACCAGCCATGTCCTGAGTGTATGGAATCAACCGTGATTTTCTGTCGAGTCTCACAGACTCGATCCATGCTGTGGCCTGCTCCATGACCAAAGCATCCTTTTCCCCATACACCATCCTCTGTACATATGGTTCAATATCACAGTACATAGAAAGAGGAACGCATTTTCTGTAATCTTCTGTACTTCTAATCTCTCTAAATAGATACTCTCTTCCGAATCGAGTATTCCTATTTCTGTGGACAATGTCCTCAAGTATCTTTTCTTGCGTTTCTACCGGACTCTTCATCCAGGCGGGCTCGTCAACGCATTGCAGTACATTCAGGATGGAACTCATCTCTCTCACCTCTGGAGAGAAATACTGTGAGAAAAGGCTCAACGACCAGAACGCCACCATAACCGGGGCATATTGGACCGCTTTCTTGCCTCAAGGGGGCCCGATGAACCCCGTGGAAACACACAGTATCTCGTCTCTCGTCTTTTCCTCCACTTCATAAAGCTCAAAATCGATATATAAATGTTTGCATGATGGTACAACTGTTCAAATCTGCTTGCGAGATTCTTGACTTTTTTTATGGGTGATGACAGACGGTAATGGGAAAATTTTCAGGGTATTTGAAGAATTTCTATCTCTGCTGGTAAGTTGTGTTCGTTCAGAAAGTGATTACTCGCTGTGATCATGGTCTTGGAGCTCCTGGAGCAATAGAGGATGAAAAAAGCCCATTCTCTCCATACAGAATGGGCAACGAATGACCATTGTTCAGGACCTGATATCTCTTTTTTCCCATAACACCGAGGCAATTAACAGGAGACCCAGTGTGTAGATGAGAATTACTCCCACAGAAAAGTAGGTAGACCTCAATTCAAATGGTCCTCCCATCAGCATTTGGAACAGAGTCTGGGCGTTATTGAGGAACATATACGTCTGGATCTTGTTGAAGAATTCCACAAGCATTGATATCATGTAGAATCCCAAGGACGCAAAGGCAGTGAGAGCGATGCTGGTGCTCTGAGATGCTACCACAAAGGTGAAGGCCGCCAATATCATGTTAATCAGGACATACACCAGGCAGATCAGAAGCAATCTGGGAATGAAGGATATGAAGTCCTCGGGAAATCCCCATCTGATTGCAAACAGAAAGGAGAGCAGTGCAATTCCATACACAACCAGGCACATGTACAAGAATTCGGCCAGAAACTTCCCTACTATCACATTATCTCGCTTCACCGGTCTGGTAAGCAGGGTTCGCAGGGTTCCTGAAGATAGTTCTCCGCTGACAGAGTTGGCTGCCACCAGAATGGCCAGAAACGGCAGAATCAGCAGACTGTTCTGGAAACTGATGTTGTCGGTAATAATCATGACTCCACTGTAAGATCCAACAGGGCGGGTCATCCAGTTTATCACACAGTATACGCAGCACACAAGAAAGACAACGATGAAGCCTGCATGGGCTATTCTCTGCCTGAATAGCTTGCTGACTTCAAATCTCGTCACGCGGTACACATTCATGGATTCACCCCCTTGAAGTCAAGGGTTTTGGGTGCCCCCTGAGAGACAGCCTTTCCTTCTTTCAGGACAACCCCATAGGTGGCCAGCTCCTTCACGTCGGCAGGAATGCCTGTGGTGAACAGGATCGTGTTCCCCTTTTCTTTCTGTTCCTTCAGCAGCTTTTTCACAAGACCCTGGGCAGATGCGTTGAGGTTAAGCGGTTCGTCCAGGATGAGCAGCTTGGGCTCTGCCAGAAACGCAACAGCGATTCCCAAGAGCTTCTTCATGGCGGGGGTGAGATATCGAACTCTGGTGGACTTGAAGGTGATGCCAAGGAGATCAGTAACTCCGTCTGAGTCCACCTGTGCCAAGGCAGCAAACAGTTCCAGGTTTTTCTGGGCAGTGAATTCTTCGTAGAATGCAGGCTCCCCAACGAGACACCCCACTCCTTTCAATCCTCTGGCGGGGTTGCGAGTAACATCAGTGTCAAAGAGTGTGCATGTTCCTGATGTGGGTCTCAGCAGTCCAGTGAGAAGTTTCAGCAGTGTTGTCTTTCCAGCACCATCGTCACCAACGATACCTGCGATGGCACCCTCCTCAACCTCAAACGTGATGTCATCCACCACCGGATTCTTGTCAAAGATTTTTGTAAGTGATGTACAGGTAATTGCGGGCATACTATGAGGAATTTCCTGTTCTATATAAGACTTTGGATGGGGTTGTCTTTTTGAGGGATGTACTGCTAATCCCAGAAAAGAGTCAGCTTAAGCCAATGGAATAAAAATAAAAAAGGGATACTACTCCTCTATCTCACTAATAACGTCTTCCACCTGTTCCATGAACAACTGGGCATCCTCCATCATAGTTTTCATCTTATCCTCAGGCATGCTGAAGGTAGGAGAAAAATCTGCCTTTTCTGCCAGTTTCTTTGTATCCTTTATGAGAGAACCCAGTTCCTTGTCAATGACACCCTTTTTGATGAATTGACTTTCAAATCCTGCAATGATTTCATCAGGATTCTCTGTCGAAACTTCCTTGGTCAGCAGAAGGGCTCTGGCACAGAATAAGAGACCGTAAAACAATCTTGAAACAGCATCTTCGTGGAATTCCTGGTTGATCAAGACCTCAGCGGCTGTGAACTTGTCTGATGCAGCATCCAGAAGCTGATCTATTTTGCTCATAGTGTGGACTGCTGGAACGAGCTTAAATACTTTTAGGCTACTTCGGGTGTCATAACAGTCTAAAAAGGAAGTTCCTTGAGGAGTGCTTTAGTCTTCTCAGGATCAGTTTTTCGAGCCTGATTAATGCATCGTTTGTAGTATCTGGATCTCCCCAGTTTCTTATGACAGAGGGCTTCCCACACCAGAGGGCGAACATCTTTTGGTGTAAGTATAAAACACTGTCTGAACGAGCGGGCAGCAGCCGCGAAATTGCCCAGATCTAGGTAGATCCCCGCTTTTTCGAGCCATCCTTCTTCGTCATCACTGTATATGTCCAGGTAATCAGTCATCACCCTCAGGGCATCTCTGGATTCTCTCATTCTCGCAAGGACAACCCCTTTATAATAGTGAAAGATGTCTATTTCAAAAGGATCAAAATGCTTCTCCACCAGATTTAATGCACGTTGATATTCTTCTTTGGAGATCAGATCTTCAATCTCAGCCAGTATTTCTCCCGTTTCTGCCCTCTTCAGGGAGCTCAACAAATAGGGGTCAGGCGAGGTCAAGGCGCTGGCCTTTCTGTAGTATTCTGCAGCCTCTTTGAACCGACCGCTGTTCTCGTACACTTCAGCAATGAACATAGGATGAAGCCAGTTAGCTGGCTCCATTTCAGCCACTCTCTTCAGTGTGTCAATGGCCTTGTCCACCTCACCTGTTTCAATGTACTGAAGAGCCAGCTCAACCAGCAAGGAAGGTTTATCACCAATGGCAGCAACCTTCTCTTCCAGCATGGTGACCGCCTGTTCCACGGTCTCCTGTTCTTTCAGGAACGAACTCTGCAACAGGATCAGGTCAGCGTTCTCAGTGTCAGCCACTCCCTCTTCGACGATGGATCGGAGGGTATCGATCCCTCCTGCAGCCCTTTCCACCACAAAACGGGGGACCTCTTTCATCAATGTCGCCACAAAGTCTGCACCTTCAGCATCAAGGTTTTCCCTAATCTTTCTCCACTGTGAGGTGACATACAGCTCTCCTTCTTCAATCAGAACGTGTATTTCTTTGTCATCCTGGACTCCTTCTGGAAAGAGCAGGTTAATCTTCTTACTTAGGAACATATCCTGGAATTTCTGGAAGATTTCCTTGAATCCATTCCAGGAAGAAAATGTATGTTCATTCCCCAGTGTCTCAAGTAGAGAGGGGGTGAGTTCAGGAGGAAAGTCAAGGTACACACCCTCATCAACACGAGAACAGTCTACTTCCTTCACTTCTGCCATGGATTGGCACATCTCAGTCAGGTTGACAAGGAATTCTCGTATCGGCTCAGTAATCTCAGATTGAGCAATATGGTCGAACACGTCAATGCAGGTTGTGTATCGCTGCCACGACAGCTGGGTAAATAGATTCCTCATGGCCTCGTCATCAAGCGGTTCATCGGGCATCGGCGTATTATTTGACTTGAATATTTCTGCAGCCAGTCTTTTGCCAATATTATAAACTGCTAGTTCACCAACTGTAGTTAACGGCTGCTCACCTGTACTTTTCTGCAGTGCATGGGCAGCCAACAAACAGGCCAGCACTTCCTGGGGCCCTGCTACATCACGACCAATCATTTCATTGCATCTCAAGAGAAGGGTATCGGCTGCCCCTTTGTTAAATTTGGAAGCTATTCTAAGGAGTGCTTCAAAGACTTGATGGTTATTCTCATTTGAGAAAGATATAATGTAGTTATCTGAGCTTTTTTCTCCATCTGTCAGTTGTCCCAATTCCAGAGCTTCGTAACATGCAGTGCAGAAGTCAAATCCAGAGAATCTCTGACTCTGGCTGGGAGCAATTGTTCTCATACATGCCTTACATCTCATAGTGCCACTAGGAGGTGCTCACCATATAAATATGTTGGGGTCTGCCACATGCGGTTCTGCATGAATGAAATCTCGGAACTATCCCTTCTCAATCATGCACGCTTCCTCATGAGCATGTAGCCCAGCCCTATGAGTACGAGAATTGTCGACAGTGCCGCTTTTCCCTCCTGGGCCAGAACCAAGGCTGCATCAGTCTGTCCTTCGCCTGCATTGACATTCATTGAAGATGTGATGTATCCCTGCTTTTCTGCTCGCAGCGTGTGGGGGCCTGGAACAGTCCTGTACTGGGCCAACCCTTGTGCGTCAGTTCTTCCTGCAAAGACATTGTCCACATACACGTTGGCGTCGCTGAGAGGAGTTCCTGCGTCATCTTCAACGCGTATGGTCAGTACAGCCTCGACAGGCACGGTGATCGTGAGGTCAGCAAAGCTCATCTGATTACTTAAAACGGTAACATGCTGTTCGTCTGATTGATTCTGCCATCTGGCCTCTACTGTGTGATCACCAGCAGGAACTGTCACGGTGAAAACGCCCTCTGAATCTGTCCGACCTTCTTTGAATCCGTCAACGTATACATCTGCATCAGCGGCCGGATCTCCATTCTGGGTTACCACCTGGATCTTGATGGATCCCTGTTTCTCAATTGTGAACACGAAATCCACAAATTGAGTTTGAGTAGAAGCTATTCTAATTCTCGTGGATTGCTCTTCTCCGCCATATCGTGCTGTAATGGTGTGTTCTCCGAATTCTGCTTCTGGGATGACGACACTTCCTGAGGTATCAGTTGCTGCAACGTGTGCGTCGTCCAGCAACACCTCTACAGCAGAAATAGGCATCCCGTCCTGGTCAGTGACTTCAACTCTAATATCTGCTGCCTTCTTCAGGACGTAATATTCACATGACGCATTTCCCATTCCAAAGGGTGAGATTGCTTCTGCATGAATGACTCTCCTTCCGTATCCATAGTCTTTCAGAGTCCACCCGCGAGAGCCACTTCCTGCACCCGAAATAATGCTTGAAGAGAGTTTTCTCTTGATTCCGTCAGGTTCTTCTTCCCAGAAATCGATTTCGCAAGGGTGTGAGACTACCCACGTGACAGTGAGCATGTCACCAACGAAATAGTCGCCTCCGCACCCTTTGTCTACTTCTATGGTTATGGTGAAGGGTTCATCAGAGACAGCGAATGCCTGACTGGAGAGTAGGACAATGGATGCTGCAAAGGCTAGAAATACCACAACGACCACACTGTTTTTCATGATCACATTTGTCGTACATTATATAAATTCTTTTCTGTCTCTCAGTCTCCTAGAAGCAATGTCTCACATTCAAGAGCTCTCAATCAGTGAGAAAGGGGATAGATGTAGGCCACTTTCATTCAAATCCAGGAATAGAGACCTTCACCTTGCACGAGCTCTCCTCTCGCTCGATGCCATCCGCTCTCTCCATTCACGGTAGCCAGGATCTGGTCTCGATAAGAGTTGCCAGACCAGCCCAGGATCCACCAGGTGTTTCTTCCCTCTAAAGTCACAGACACCGTGAGAGACCCAAGAGGAGTGAACTCAGCATAGAGCATAGTCTGGTATTCGAAACAGGCTAGCTGGTTATCCCACTTTTCAGGATGAGGAAAGTCGCATGCTACTTGGATCAGATCATATTTTGGAGAGAGCACCATTTCGGTCTGGAGAGGGTTCTTGGTGTCAATGGTAGTATCAGCAGGCTTCAAGACTGCAATTACTGCAGGTTCATCTATGTAGTCGGCTAAGATTCTGAGCATCGCCCCATATTCTGTATAGACTACACTGCAGTGGATGTTCTCTGGGTTCTTGGCATTTCCAGCTTTAATGATGTCTCCCACCTGTGACACACTGTCACAGACAGGTAGTGGGACATACAGGACAACCCCGTTCAATGAGGAGTCGGGATCAATTTGAATCTCGTAGTAGTACTGGCTGGAATACGTTCTCTCATAGAGGGTATGTCCGCAGTACATGAATGATGATATCATCACTGTGACAATTACCACTCCGATGAGCGTATACTTGACAGATTTTCTCATGCGCATTCACTACTTGATTGAATCGATATCCTTTAAATACATTTTCAGGACAAGATACTTGCCATTTCGTGTTCATGGAGTCATGATTTTGTGAATCCCCCCATATGCTGCTTCATATGTACACAGGCACATTCCTCGTTTCGGGACTGGCGGCCTGACTAGAGAGTGGAAAATCACGAGAGAAGTGTCCACAGTACATAAATAGCTTTATTCTGGATAGCACTGCCTCCAATAGTGAAATCTGGACTGGAAATATGAGAACCTGAAAGAGAAAGCCCACCCATCTGAGGATTCCTCTTCTATTTATCAGGTATCTCCCTGTAGCTTAGCATTTCATCATCCTGGACAAAAACTAAATTCTAATTATACAAATACTATCAATACAAAGGCTTTTATAGCGAGATATGTCTTCTATCATAGGTGAACTCAAATGGACAGCTTTCCAAACCTGTTCAGTCCTCTGTCTGTAAGAGGCATGGAACTGAAAAACAGAATTGTCATGGAACCAATGATTGTCAGGTATGCAGACTACGATGGCAGCGTTACTCCTCGAATGATAGACTATTTGGAAAGGAGGGCAGAAGGCGGGGCAGGACTCATTCTGACTGCGGGTGCGTATATAGTCCCTGAAGCCAAGTACCGCCCGAACCAGTTAGGAGTATATAGTGACGATCTCATGCCCGGATTGAAGGAACTGGCAAGAGCCCTCCACAACTATAGGGCAAAAGCAGGAGTACAGATGATACACAGCGGCAGACGTCTTTCCGAGTCTGTCTATGGATCAGAACCAGTAGCGCCTTCCCCTGTAGCCCATGCAGGAGCTTTTATGGGAGCTCATGGTAAGGCCATGATTACCCCACGCAGACTGTCCACACGTGACATCAAAGATCTTGTGGAAGCCTACGGGCAAGCAGCCCAGAGAATCAAGAGAGCAGGATTTGACATGGTAGAGATTCATGGGGCCCATTCGTATTTGATCAACCAATTCTTATCTCCCCATACTAACAAAAGAACTGATGCATATGGTGGGAATTTTGAAGGAAGAATGCGTTTTGCACTAGAGATAATAGAGCGCGTACGGGCTGAAACTGGGGAATCCTTTCCTATATCGTTTCGCATGAATGGTGACGATTACTTTGGTCCGACAGGCATCCAGCTTGAAGAAGCAAAGAAACAGGCTCCCTATTTCGTCGAGGCAGGCGCTGACATGCTCAATGTTTCTGCAGGAAGTTCAATACTTGAAGCCACCAACTGGAATATACCTCCCATGCGAATACCCCGTGGCGTGCACCTGGGGCTGTCTGCTGGAGTAAAAGAGGTTGTCGATGTCCCTGTCATTGGAGTTGGGAGGATAAATGATCCTTGGCTGGCAGAGAGGGCACTGTCTGAAGGAAACCTGGATCTCGTTGGAATGGCCCGAGCATTGCTGGCAGATCCAGAATTGCCAAAGAAAGTGCAAGAAGGCAGAACTGAAGACATCAGAAAGTGCATCGCCTGCAACCAATGTTTGGATCTGGATACCAGCCGGTTTGCAGCATGTACCTGTGCCATCAACCCAGAACTTGGGAGGGAAAGGATATTCCGAATTAGGAAAGTGGAAACCCCAAAAAAGGTCATGGTCATTGGTGGAGGCCCTGCCGGTATGACAGCCGCACTGTATGCACACATGCGAGGACACACAGTGACTCTGTATGAACGAGGGAAGGAACTGGGAGGACAGATGGTACTAGGCGTTAAGCCGCCCCACAAAGAAGAAATGCAGGAGTTTCTCAGCTGGCTGATTCATCAGCTTGAAGCCCTGGGAGTCACGATAGTCTTGGGAAAGGAAGTCACCACTGACTTCGTTGTGAGTCAGTCTCCCGATGTTGTCATCGTTGCCACAGGAGCAGTCCCAGCCACACTTTCAATACCGGGAGTTGATTCTGAATGTGTACAAGGATTTCAAGATGTTCTCAAGGGTGCCACAGTTCCCGTGGGAGCTGTGGTCGTCATCGGTGGAGGTCGAGTGGGCGCAGAAACGGCAGAATTCATTGCGGAAAAAGGAGGGAAAGTAACTCTTATTGAACAACTGCCCGTCATATGTCCCGATATGGGAGTTTCTGCACGGTATGTAACGTGCGAGGCATTGAAAGATCTGGGAGTTGTCATGCTGCCCAATTCGAGAGCAGTCAGAATTGTGAAAGAAGGCGTAATTATTGCAGAGTCCTCGGGAGAGCGATTGCTGAAAGCAGATGCGGTCATCCTGGCAGTGGGATTCTACCCAGAGAGAAAGATATTGGAGGAACTGATTGAAACAGATTTTTACAAGCTAAGGGCAATAGGGGATTGTGTGGAACCAAAATCCATTCTGAGAGCAGTTCATGAAGGGGCCAACGCCGCTCTTCAAATTTAGCTTCTTTTCTTTCCCATTTTCTTTCCCATTCTCTTCTCTTTTTCCCCTTCTGCATAAAGTGCTAGCTACTTACGTTATTCTACGAGATTGAGATTGCCAAAGTACACAGAAAAATCAGACATTTTTACAAACCCGACTTTCTGGGCTGTCCTAATAGAGGGGATGTTATCCTCCCAGCTATCCCAGTGAGGAGTAATCCCTCGTGACAGGCAGCAATCCACCAAAGCAGATGCAGCAGCTGTAGCACATCCCATTCGTTTGTATTCTTCTCCTGTTTCTATGCCAATGCCGCATGCCCCTTGGCTGACATATTCTGCTGTGCACCGGCACACAATTCTTTCCTCATGTGTGATGCAGAATCCCCATCCATTATCCAGAAAATCTGCAACAGATTTCCAGCATGATTCGATCTCTTCAACAAGGTCCAGCTTGTTTTTGAGAGGGGATTCCAGAAATTCCTTGTTGATTTTCTGGATTGTAAACCCTCTGGGCGGTGATTTTACCTCGACAGAAGGCGCAATATAAGCATAGAGCTGCCGCTTCCTTTTTTCGAAGGATGCAAAAATTCCAGGGAGGTTTTTTTCCCAATGAGGGGTAAAGTGGATCTTGAAGACATAGATTTTCTTTCTTGCAGCAGCTGGAATAATTTCACTGGCCAATTTTTTCTCAAGTTCTTCTCGGAAGGGTTCGCCTGGATTTCCCAGAAAGTACAAGCAGTGTGTGGTATCCCAAACGAAGGCACTTTTCGGGGTGTCAGGGTCATCAACCCAGATTCTATTTGGAGTGTTCCCTTCTCCAATTGAAGACATGACTAGCGCTAACTGTGGAGCTTCAGCCAGAGGAAGGATTCTCATGCTGTCGCGCAGTTCATAAATCAAGATGTTCACCTTGGCAGTTCTTCAGAGACAAGACTTAAGAATGAATCCCCAGAATAAGGTTATTTTTCCTGTGCTCTCTCGAGTCTTTACATTTTGCCCACGAAATCATGATCAAGAAAAAGCATAGCTGGCGATAATAGAAATACCATATATGAGCATGGTCATATGAATCAGGGGCAGAACCCGTAACCCTGCTTGAGGACTCTTTTCTTTCAATACGCTGTAATTGACAATCCCCAGAAGCACCGAGGTTATTCCCAGGCTGGCCAGGGCAATGTTTCCCACTTCTCTCAGGAAGAAGGGCGCAATCGACACATGTAATATTGTGAACCCCAGAACCCAGTATGCAGTCCCTTTTGCGCCATAAAGGACGGGGATCGTCTTCAGACCTTTGGCCTGATCATTTATCGTGTCTGCAATATCATTCACGCCCAAGTGGGCAAGAGCCAGAGGGTAGAAGAAAGCAAAGAACAGGAGAGCATATTTGTCAGGATGACCATAGCACAGGTAACCTGCAACAGGAAATAGTACAAAATCCGTCCTTCCCAATAGTTGGGCTACGGGGAATGTCTGATTCTTCTTTTTTATCTGGTAGAAGTATTCCATGGCGTAGCAGTACCCTCCAGCAGCAAGAACATACACATTATGAGGATAAGGAAGCGTAATTGCCAGCAAACTTGCCCCAGCTACAAATACGAAAAATGTTTGAATAGCTCTCTTGGGGGAGACTATCCCCGAGGGTATCGGTCTTTCCTTAAAAGGTCTCCAGTACCTGGTTAGACTATTTTCGATGTCCTTTTTGTCTGTATCTCTGTCCACATAATCATTCAGCACAAATCCTGCTTCAAATCCCAGAAGACCAATGAGTGCGACTTTTGCGGTCAATCCCCAGGTGAAGCTACCATAGACTTTGAATGCCAGCATCAGCCCAGAGCAGAATAATAGAGGCCATACAAACCAGAAGTGTATCCTGGTAAGATCAGTGTAGCCCTTTACAGTTTCTATCACAGTCTCTTTCATGGAGTTTGGGTTATGACAAATCATCCTTTTAAATCCTTCTATGGTGCGCAGTACAAGTAGTCAGAGGACACTCAGTGTGAGAACATTGACACTCATGGGTTAGTGGAGTCAAGAGCTGCTTCTTTTCCTGAATGATCAAAGAAAGTAACAAAGATTGACGAAAGCTTTCTAGATTACCATCTTCCTAATTCAGAACTCAGGATTCAGACAACTGAGTTAATGTGTGTTTCAGAAAATTCTCTGTCTGGCTGTTTCTCAGGCGAATGGCTTTCATGAAAAGGTATATTCCTACTCCACAGATAAGAACATACAAGATGAGGAAGGCTCCTTGGGCAACAAACGGAACTGCAGAGTATACGATGCCCAATCCACAGATGAGGATCAGTTGAAGGATAATAGCAGTTCTTAACATACGTGATGATATTCTTCGTCCGATAAGGGAAGAAGGTATTTCAACAGATTCCTCAGCGGGGCGAGAAGAGAGTATCAGCCACATGAAAACAATGTACAAAAAAACAGTGGTTGCAATGGGAAGAGGACCAGAGATTCTTCCATGCTGGTATCCATACCCGAAAAACATAGCTGTATATAATAACAGCAGGTAACCTAGAGCAAACGCGAACCCTCTCTTTCCCACACGCAATGAGTGTATCGTGACCTGGTACGCGATGGCCTTTCTGTACAACCCATATATTATTCCGTACGTGCCTCCCAGTACTGCCAATCCCAGGAGAATATTCCCTTGATAACTTATTGTCATGAATATTGAGCCTAGGATGTATAGAAAGCCAAGTATCTTCCTGTTTCTGGGAGTTGCAATCAACAAGGGCACGTGACTGGGCAATATTCTGTTTTCTGGGTTATCTATACTTATAGAGAGGACCAGCACTTCAAAGATTATCAAAGGTACAACAAAGGACATGACAGGGTGCCAAAACAAAACCAAGCCAAGAAATTCGCCTATAGCAATTCCGCCAAGTGTTCCGAAAAGTGGCTGGTTGACAGTGTAGCCCACCCACAAAACCTGGGTGATCCAGGATTCATACATTGCGAACAGCATGCCCCACAGATACAGGTGGACAGGCGATGTCCTGGCAGTCCGCAGAGCCATATTAAGAAAGAAGATGACATGAACCATGTACAAGGGAAAGGTAACCAGGATCGACCATGCATCAAGAAACCACAAGCTGGACGCCCCTGAAAACAATTCAGCATATAACATGGACAAACAACCGACCAGAAGGAATGCGACCCCCTGTCTGCGACAGTCCAGGGATGGCGTGATTCTCATATGTTGTAATATGATCACCCATTATAACTCTATTCATGAATTTCTCACTGACCACTCGGAACTGTTGAAAGAGTATCCTGGGTCACGTTGCGTGTCAGTGTGGGTTGGCTGTGGAATGTGAGCCTCAGCCTGCAACAGCTTAGATCAAGAAGGTAGACCCTATTCCCCCGAACACATCAAAGATTTTATAAGCTGAGCAAGGTATCATGCATACGATACGGTGATAGAATGTTAAAAGGTGTCACTGTCAACCTACGAATCCTGGAAAAAGAGGATTTGCCGCTGGCTGCCACATGGAGTAATGATCCACAATTCGGCGGCGAGTTTGAGCCTCTAGAACAGAATTCCCTTCGTGACATGGAGAAGTGGTACGAGGGATTAAGCTCCGATGAAAGATGGTTCATCATTGAAAAAAAGGATGGAACCAAGATTGGTCAGATCATGTGCACCCCGCAGGGCCCTCATTTTTCTGTCGGATATTGCGTTTCTCCCCAAGAACGGGGGAAAGGCTACTGCACTGAGGCTGTCAAGATACTAGTGGATTTCCTGTTCCTCTCAAAAGACATAGTGAGAGTCCAGGCAGAAGCAAGCCCTGAAAATGCAGCTTCTCAGAAAGTGCTGGAGAAAGCGGGATTTACTAAAGAAGGAGTAATTAGAAAGTCTGTATTTAACAAAGGAAGATGGCACGACGGCGTCATGTACAGCATTCTGCGGGAAGAGTGGAAAGAACCCAGGATAGTATCCCATAAATGACCTATCCTTCCCGGCTAGAGTTTCTCTGAACCAACAACGCTAGTCAGAACTTTTCTTCACTATTTCACGGATCTTTTTGATCATTTCGGGGTTTTCGATGAAGAAGATGAATTCTACCAGTATTTTGGTCGCTGCCCGCGCTGCCTTGAATCCGTGCGCCTTTTCTAGGTCCAACACCTCTTTCCCATGGACCTCATAGAATCCATGCGATTGCTCGGTCATGCTCTTTTCGCTTTCCTGTATCAATGCCTTCAACTCTTCTGCGTTCTTGTCATCAATGTGGTAGATCTTTTGGAAGAGTCTGGACGTTGCATCAATAAGATCTTCGTCAGAAGTCTCCTCGAAAAGGAAGAACATTGCTGTTCTGGAATAATTTCGCTCCATCAAGTGGCCCCTTTTCAGTTCTTCTCTGCTCACAAACACCAGATCGTTTTCCAGAAGCGTGTCCATGTATCGGTATATTGATGTCAGGGTTTTCTTATCTTCGTAGTCCTTGTTGAACAATGTGTGGATTTCTTTCACGTTGAGCTCCCCTTGTCTCATTATATTGAGAATGCGGTGCATGTTGGGATTACTGAGTAGATCAGTGATCTTTGGGTCTTTGACAACCTTGACCATTTCCTGTTTTTTCATAATACTACTTTCGATTGAACAGTATATAAATGTTTGCATTGAAAGATGTTATAAACATATGAATCTGTTATGAGCCTACAGAGATAATAATAACATGATGTGTTTATATTATGATGACATGATACCTTTTTTTTTGAACATAATCATCTTCTTTTTACTTGAGAACGACTGTAGAATGAAACAAAAGTGCCTTTTACATATGACAACAGAAAAGTTTATAAGCATGAACACAGCCAGTTATTATTAGCATGATGTGTTAATATAAACTCATCATGATAAAAATCTCAGGAGGTGTGAGAATATGAATGAATTCCTGATGATCTCGTATGAAATTGGAAAGCAAAAAATGCAGGAACTCCAGAAAGAGGCAGAGAACTGGAGACTCGCCCAGAGCATTAAGAACTGCAAGCAGAAGGATGATACCTGTCAGACTACCACAGGCTCTGGATCCACCATGCTGCAGAAAACGCGCGCATTAAAGGTGTGAACAGCACCTGATGCTACAGCCATAGTGATTAGTTCCGTCCGGCCATCCCGGAGCTCATCACTGGCGATTTCGAGCCTGGGTAAGATTCTCTTACTCACGCTTTTGTTTTTCTTTCTTCACTTCTTTGATTCATCAAACTCAAAATGATCCTGTTCTAGATAGTCTTTTAAACGAGCTATCCTCTATCCAGTATATGGATATTTCGCGATTACTTTTAAGCGGAGCAAGGATGACGTCGAGGCACTGCGAGAAGTGCGGCTACCCACTATTTGAAAAGGATGGGAAGATAATCTGTGCCAATTGTACTGAGGAAGAAGAGGAATCCTCTCAGCTGGCAACTGATGCCGCCCTCCATCTGAAAAGAGCAGAACTCCTGACACGGTTGAGTGAAACCAAAGACTTAAATGAGATTGAACACATTCTGAAGTGCCTTCACTTTATCAAGGAGTTGATTTAGATGTATCAAAAAATTGAGCAGATCTTGGAACAAGCAGATTCCGCTCTTTCTACAGCGGAGGTCGCAGAGAAAACTGGAACCAAGGTGTTTGAAGTCAGGAAAAATTTGCTGAGGCTGGCAGAAGAAGGGAAGATCGAAAGCATTGAAAAAAATGGCGTAATATGCTGGCAAATGAAAGAGGAAGAGTCGGAAAAAGATAAACTTGAAAAGAGAATGCACAGAATGTAGTCTTTCGTGAGATTATGCTTAAGGCAGTGATTTTTGACCTGGATGGGACTCTCACAGACTGCGACCTGGGAATGGCCAAGAGGAGAGTGTGTGATCAGCTGGTTGCCTGCGGTGCCGGACATGAGGAAACCGTTCGCAGAATGGAGGAGATTCACTACAGGTTCAATGTTGAGGGTGTTTATGATCGCAACCAGTGGTGGGAAGAATTTGATATTGATCTTACATCGTCACAAAAACAGCACCTGACTGACCTCTACTGGGACTCCGTCACCTCCACTACCTTCATAAAACCGTATGCAGAATCTCTCCTTGCTTCTTTGAAGTCCCAGGTTAAGCTGGTTCTGCTCACTGATTATGATGGTGAGAGCCATTCCAAGAAGAGGAGAATCAATTCTCTCCCCTTGCTCCACTATTTTGATCTGATAGTAGTTGCAGGTGAGGATACGGAACAGTGCAAACCCTCTCCCGAACCCTACTCTTTTGTACTGAAAAAACTCAATTTCCCACCTGCGACTGTTCTCATGGTGGGTGACAAACCTCAAGTGGACCTGGAAGGAGCAAGAGCTCTGGGACTTCCTACCCTGTTGGTAGAGGGAGAATACGGTCAGTACAACCCGCATGTGTCCTCACTTGAGGAAGCTCATCAATACATTGAGACCTTGCTTACTTCGCCGTGTGGGCTGTAGGATTTGAATGGTAGTTTACCTACAATCTCGTTTTCTTTCCACTATGATGCAACTGATGTCCTTTTCTATACATACGATGCATATTTTGAGAGATAAAACGGAACATTTATAAACACGGACAAATACTGACGATAGTCCCAATTCCTTTTCATTGGAACAACGGGGTGAAACAAGATGGAAGACCAAAAGGAGTATCTTTCAGAACTATTCAACTTTGCCTGCATTTTGAGAGGCGAAGTGAAGTATCTGGAACAAATAAAGGAGTACGTTGTGGCAGAGTACATCAACAAAGGGCTGGTAAAGATAATCAAGCCTACCTACGACAAGAGAGAACTGTACATCATCACGGAATCACAGTGGAAAGAGTACCAGAGACTCAAGGACAGAGATGATCGAATGATAGGAGCAGGCTTTCCATGAAGAGGGGGTAACCCCCTTCTTTTTTACGTGTGGTACCAATGCAATGCACCATGTCACGGAGTGAAATCTCCTACGTCTATGAAGGTCTCCAGCCATCGTTGTTATTCAGATTTGTATATCTCATAACTCAGGGCGCCAGATGAGAGGGTGCCAACATTCTGAAAAGCTTTAAATGGTAACAAAAGCATGGGATTTCATGCCCAATGTTATTGAAACGACCCTAGAACGAGAGATGAAAGAGTCATATATTGATTATGCGATGTCAATTATTGTGGGTCGTGCACTTCCTGATGTCAGGGATGGATTGAAGCCAGTTCACCGACGAATCTTGTATGCAATGGATCGGATGGGCCTCACTGCAGATAAGCCCACCCGGAAGTCTGCACGCGTGGTAGGAGAGGTCTTGGGTAAGTATCACCCTCATGGAGAGACCGCTGTCTATGATTCACTGGTCAGGATGGTCCAGGAATTCAGCCTGCGGTATCCTCTTGTTTTCGGGCAGGGTAACTTTGGCAGTGTAGATGGTGATTCTGCTGCTGCCATGCGCTACACCGAGGTTAAGATGGCACCCATTGCCCAGGAACTTCTGGCAGATATTGACAAGGAGACTGTGGAGTTTGTTCCAAATTTTGATGATAGTTTAACAGAGCCTCTTGTGCTTCCTGGAAAACTTCCGAATTTGCTGGTTAATGGAAGCTCAGGAATTGCAGTGGGGATGGCAACGAATATTCCTCCTCATAACTTGAGCGAAGTTGTGGATGCCTTGATTATGGTGGCGGACAACCCAGAGGTGTCTATGACTCGGCTGATGAAGGTAATAAGGGCACCAGATTTTCCTACAGGAGGATTGATCTATGGAAAATATGGTATTGAGAAGGCGTACCGCAGTGGAAAAGGCAAACTGACCCTACGGGCCAGAACAGACATATCTGAGAAAAATGGAGTTAATCGAATCGTGATCACTGAAATCCCCTACCAGGTTAATAAGTCAAAACTCATAGAGGACATAGCAACTCTGGTGAGAGGAAAGAGAATTGAGGGAATATCCGATCTGAGGGATGAGTCTGACCGGGAAGGAATGCGCATCCTCATTGAAGTGCACAGAGATTTCGCACCTGAAATTGTCCTGAACCAATTGTTTAAACACACCCAGCTGCAAACCACCTTTGGCATAATCATGCTGGCCCTTGTGGAAGGGGAACCCAGAGTTCTCTCACTAAAAGAGATTCTGAACCAGTATATTGAATATCGAGTACAGGTTATCACAAAGAGAACTGAGTTTGACCTGAAGAAAGCCAGGGAAAAGGCTCATATCCTGAAAGGACTGCTCATAGCCCTGGATAATATTGATGAAGTCATTACCATAATACGGCAATCTGAGAAGGTGGAAGAAGCAAGAGAAGCGCTCCAGTCTCGATTTGACCTGAGTGAAAAGCAGGCAAAAGCCATCCTGGACATGCGATTGCAGCGACTGGTAGGTCTGGAACGCGAGAACCTGCGCAGGGATCTGGAAGAAACGCTAGGCGAGATACGTAGACTGGAAGGAATTCTGGCTAGCCGTGCGACGATTCTGGAAGTTATCAAGGGTGAATTACTTGAGCTCAAAGAGAACTATGGAGACGAGAGGAGATCGGAGCTTGTTGAGGAAGGCGCTGTCCTCACCATGGAGGACCTGATTTCTGACGAAGATGTGGTAATCACCATTACCCGGGACGGATACATCAAGAGGACAGCCATCGACGAGTACCGCAGGCAACGTCGGGGTGGAAAGGGCGTTATCGGTATTGAAACCAAGGAAGAGGATTTTGTGGATCACCTGTTCATTGTTTCTACTCATGACTACATTCTCTTCTTCACAGATAAAGGAAAGGTGTACTGGTCCAAAGCATACCAGATTCCCACGTCTTCACGAACTGCGAGAGGAAAGCCACTAATTAACTTATTGAAGATTGCAGATGAGACTGTGACTGCTGCCATTTCAGTGAATGATTTTCCTGAGGATGAATACCTACTCATGGCAACCAGGGAGGGCATGATAAAGAAGATTGCACTGAGCGAGTTCGGCAATCCTCGTCCCAGTGGGATCATCGCCATCCAGCTCAGGGATGACAAACTGATCACTGTCATTCATACTGATGGAACCCAGGAAGTGTTCATCACCACACAGAAAGGAAAGGCAATCAGGTTCCACGAGCAGGATGTGCGCCCCATGGGAAGGAACGCACATGGTGTAAGAGGGATCACATTGAGGCGCGGAGATGGTGTGATTGGAATGGTTACCATACCAGAAGAAGGAAGCGTGCTGACAGTCACGGAGAAAGGATATGCCAAGAGAACAGAGTTCTCTGAGTATTCAATTCAGAACAGAGGCGGGAAAGGTGTGGTATGTATGAAAGTCACCTCCAGAACCGGGAACGTCGCAGGTATGAGGGCGGTTACCAGTGAAGATGGGGTAATGATCATATCGCAACAGGGAAAACTCATCCGAATCCCTGCAAAAGGGATGAGAGTGATGGGGAGGGCCACCCAGGGCGTCATCGCCATGACACTGGAGAACAGTGATCTGGTCAGCGCTGTCACGGTGGTGAAGAGCGAAGAAGACTAGGTGGTATAATGAGGTTATTCGGAACCAGTGGAGTTCGGGGAGTAGTCAATGAAGAGATCACCACCGAGAGTACGTTGAACCTTGGAAAGGCTGTGGGCTCCTCGCTACCTCCAGATTCCCAGGTTTGTGTGGCGACTGATCCGCGGCTGTCACGGGATATGATCAAGAGCAGTCTGACCGCGGGAGTTCTCTCTGCAGGCGTGAATGTGGTGGATTTCGGGATACTTCCCACCCCATGTCTGGCTTTTCTGACCAGGGAATTGGAAATGGCTTCCGGCATGATGATCACTGCTTCCCATAATCCCCCTGAGTTCAACGGGGTCAAATTATGGAATCCCTCAACGATTGGCTATTCTGTCGAACAGGAACAGTACATCGAAAGGATTTATTTCGATAAAGCATTTAGAACAGCGCCCTGGAGCAGTCTGGGGCACATGACAAAACAGGAGAATGCCCACACTCACTATTTTGAAGCAGTGAAGGATAAGATCTCAGTTGATACTCAGCTAAAGGTAGTAGTTGATCCCGGAAATGGAGCTGCTTCCGGAATCGCCTCCCAGTTATTTGAGGAGATGGGCATCTCTGTATTGCCAATAAATGATGTCCCTGATGGTAGGTTTCCCTCTCGACCTTCGGAGCCCAAGGAAGACACCCTGAAGCAGACCGTGCAATACCTCAAGGACAAAAAAGCTGATCTTGCTGTTTGCTTCGACGGGGACGCTGACAGGGTAGTATTTTGCGATGACCGGGGATTCCTGGGATACAACGAGATGATTGCCTTCATTTCATATTTGGTGGTGAAGGAGTCCTCCAGAAAGGTGGTGGCCACCACAGTGGAAACAGGGCGGCTTCTGGACTGCGCTGTAGGAAAGGCAGGGGGGACAGTGGAACGTGGGAAAGTAGGGGATGTTCACGTTGCACAGCTTCTGAAAGAAAAACATGCCTGCATTGGAGTAGAACAAGTTGGTGTATACGTCTTGCCCGAAATAGGCATGCATCCTGATTCTCTGTATGCTGCACTTCTCCTGCTTGAGCACATCGACCATCCTCATCAAATCCACCAGTTTATTGCCTCGTTGCCCACCATGTACTTTGCGAAATCGAGCATCCGCTGCCCCAACAACAGGAAAGAACAGCTCATGAGTGAGGTTCAATCTTCCCTGTCCCAGTTGTCTCCTGAGAACGTCAGCTTGCTGGACGGTATTCGCCTTGAATTTACTGATTCCTGGCTATTGATCAGACCAAGTGGGACTGAACCTGTGATACGGGTACTCTGTGAGTCTGAATCTCTATCTGCTATGGAAACCTTTTTGAATGAAGGAAACCAAATAGTAGAAAAAGCTCTCGAGAAGGTGGATCCATGAAGATTGTCTTCCTTGCAGGCGGCGTGGGGAAACGAATGTTCCCTATTGTAAAGGAGAAATGTCTGCTAAAGTTTCTGGGCAAAGAACTCATCTTACATCAAATCGAGCTGGCTCAGAGAGCAGGCGTGAATGATTTTGTCATCGTCTCCAACCCCGAGAATATTTCAGATATCAAAGAAGTGGCTGGCAATGCTCATGCTTACGTGGTGCAGAAACATCCTCTAGGGATGGCAGATGCGCTCCTTGCTGCAAGAGAGGTCATCTCAGGCGATGAAATCTTGGTGGTAAACCCCAATGACCTGTTTGAATCTTCTGCGTACCACAATATGTTCGCTGCACGTGAAGGCGAGAGTGATGCGTGCATTCTTGGATACAAGGTGCAGAAATACTTCCCGGGCGGGTATCTCATAGTTGACCAAGGAAAAGTCAAGGGTATCATGGAAAAACCCGGAGCGGGGAATGAACCCTCCGATCTGGTAAACCTTGTGGTGCACTACCACAGGGATGCCGATACCCTGTTGAAATTCCTGGAAAAGACAGAAAGTTCTCGTGATGACGTGTATGAGAAAGCCCTCACTTCCATGATAAAGGAAGGATTTGTGTTTTCACCCGTGATGTATGACGGGTTCTGGACTGCTGTCAAGTATCCCTGGCACATCTTTGCAGCCACACGTTATTTCATGGACACAGCACTGCCCCGGGTTGCAGAGTCTGCGGAGATTTCTGAAAAAGCTACCATAAAAGGCAAGGTCATAATTGAAGAAGATGTGAGAGTCTTTGAGTATGCCACTGTCCATGGGCCTGCGTATCTGGGTCCAGGGTGCATCATTGGGAACAACTCTCTGGTGAGAGATTATTCTCATATCGGAGCACGGACAGTGGTTGGGTTCTCTACAGAGGTAAAGAATTGTTACATCGGAGCCGACTGCTGGTTTCACACCAATTATGTGGGTGACTCCATCATCCTCGATGGATGCTCTTTTGGGTCGGGGACAGTCACTGCCAACTTCCGCTTTGATGAAAAGCAGGTGAAGGTGAAAATCAATGCGCAGTCTGTGGAAACGGGGATGGACAAGTTCGGGTGCGTCATGGGGGAGAACTGCAAGACTGGCATCAATGCTTCCATCTTGCCTGGGATGAGGATCGGTCCCAATTCTATCGTGGGGTCTCATGTCATGGTGGACGAGAACCTGGAACCTGACACCATGCTGTTCACCCGACAGGTAGAGTTAAAGAAGATGAATAAACTCCGATTTGCCAAAGAGAAGAAGCTGGAGCTGATGAAGAAGCTTTTGGAAGATAGTGTCTGATCTGACTTTCCTCGAGAAGTGTCGAGGAGGAAAAAAGAGAGATAAAAGATGGAATACCTTCCACTTTCGGTACAGCGATAGCACCGGCAACCGAAAGCTTTATATAGTTTTCACTATAATATATGTCAGAACATGAGAAGTGGAATGGGTTCCCGGGACACATTGAATTCTAATAGGTAGTGTACATTGACACAGATTAACCCATATTATTAGGTGACGTTATGTTACGTGACAAAATATGTCCTGAATGCAAGAGCAAAGGCCTTGTTCAGGACTATGATAGGGCAGAGATAGTGTGTAGCAATTGTGGGTTGGTGATCGAGGAAGGGATTCTCGATATGGGTCCTGAATGGAGAGCTTTTGACTCTGAGCAAAGAGATGAAAGGGAGCGCACGGGTGCCCCCATGACATATATGATCCATGATAAGGGCCTTTCCACAGAGATTGATTGGAGAAACAAGGATGTTCATGGCAGAGACCTTTCTCCAAGGCGCAGGGCACAGGTCTACAGGATGCGCAAATGGCAGAGCAGGATGAAGGTTTCCTCTTCAGCTGCTCGCAATTTGGCTTTTGCCCTGACTGAGATTGTGCGCCTGTCCTCTCATCTGAAATTACCCAAGAATATTCGGGAAGCAGCAGCAGTGCTGTACAGGCGGTGTCTGGAAGAAGATTTGATTAGAGGGAGATCCATAGAGGGGATGGCATCTGCCTGCCTCTATGCTGCATGCCGCCAGTGCAGAGTGCCGCGGACACTGGATGAAATAAGTGAACACGCCAGAGTGGAAAAAAAGGAGATTGCCAAGGATTACCGCTATATTATGCGGGAACTGGGCTTCAATTTACCTCCCACTAATCCTATGGATTACCTACCTCGATTCGCCTCTCAACTGGGAGTATCCCCTGCAGTCCAGAGGAAGGCTTCAGAAATACTGAAAGAGGCAATCGACAGAGAACTACTCTCTGGTAGGAGTCCTAAGGGCATCGCGGCCGCTTCGCTCTACATAGCTTCTATCTTGGAGGACGAGAGAAAAACACAGCGGGAAGTCTCAGATGTGGCTAATGTCACTGAGGTCACCATCCGCAATAGATACAAAGAGCTCCAGGATGAACTGGGGCTGCAGGTAGAAATCTAATCCTTTTCCCTTTTTTTACCCTATTTTTGTGGTATGGCTGGCATATTATCTTCGAAGGAGGATATAAATCTCTCCTATCACTGTTACGCTGTTAACACTGATTCATAGAAAGCTTCATATTGGGGTACAATAATCTCAGGAGTAAACCATTTTTCGACTTTTCTTCTGGCTTTCTTGCCAACTTCCTTTCGATAGTTTTCATCCCGGAGCAGCTCAACTGCATATTCTGCCATGGCTTGTGTATCTCCCAAGGGGCACAAGAACCCATTTTCTCCATGATCGATAAACTCAGGTAGTCCTCCTACATTAGTGGCTATCACAGGCACAGAGGAAGCCATAGCTTCAAGAGCTGCGAGTCCGAAACTCTCCTGTCCACTGGGCAGAAGGAATATGTCAGTCCTGGCCAGTATTTCCTCTATGGAGCAGACATTTCCAAAAAACGTTGTCTTGTCTTGTATCTTGCATTTCTTAACCATTTCTTCAGCTAACGGCAGGTCTGGCCCATCACCCACCAGGTACAGGTTTGCAGGTACCAAAGACGAGATTTTACAGAATGCATCAATAACATCGGGAATTCTCTTAATATGCCTGAAATTGGACATGTGAGTGACTACCTTTTTCTCATGGTCCTCCGTCCAGTATCGAGCAGGATCCACAAAGTTGTAAATGACCTGAATATCCTTTTCAATGTTGAATCTCTCCTTGGTGGAATTCTTCAGAGATTCTGAGACTGCAGAAACACCATCTGCCTGTTCAATAGAGAACTTCGTTATACTGTAGTACGAAGGATCTAGTCCCACGAGCTGGACATCGGTCCCATGCAGCGTGGTCACGACCTTGATGGAGTCTTTGAGTAGCTTCTTGGCCAAGTATGCAGATGTGGAATGGGGAACTGCATAATGAACGTGGAGGATATCCAGGGTTTCTTCCTGGACCACTTCCAGCATTTTAGAGGCCAGCGCCAGCGTATATGGGGGAAATTTAAAGAGGGGATATGCCAGAACATCGACTTTGTGAAAAGGGATATCTGTCCCTTCTAGACGGAAGGGCCGTGCATAGCAGATGAAATGCACGTCATGGGTCTTGGAGAGCTGACGGCCAAGTTCTGAGGCCAGCACGCCACTCCCTCCAAAGGTGGGGTAACAGGTGATCCCAATTCTCATGGATTAACAGGGTCACTTACTTTTAAAAATCCTTCTATCCCAAAGGGTTCACCATATGCCACAGAGACCAATGATCCATAGTAGGAGGCCTTTGTCCGTGCGTGCGGTATGTAGTCTTTGAGAAGGGGAATCTCTGCCCCGAATTGAGATCTATAACATGAAAGGACTTCCATCTTCTTTTCGAAGGAATGAGATATATCCATGATGAAGGTTGGTGCAAAAGGAGTATTCAGCATGTAATAGTAGAGGTGGGTGAGGTAATGTGGTTCTCCGAGTTTCTTGAGGCGTGCATAGAGGACAGCAGACTTTACCGTGAGAGAACAGGCCACATGGTCAGGATGACGGTCTTCGTGGTATGGCGCCAACACAACCCGGGGCTTATACCTTCTGATGATTTCTGCCACCTGTAACCGGGAGTCAAATGAATCTGTAAGGCTGCCGTCTCTGAAGTTCATGGTTTCCCTGACTTCTAGATCCAGAAGGCGAGAAGCTTCCTCTGATTCTGCCGCCCTGATTTCAGCAGTGGCAGCGCTGCTCAGTTCTCCAGCTGTTAGATCCACAATTCCTGTGGTATACCCTTTTTTTCGCATCTCTAAGAGGAAGCCGCCAGTTCCCAATTCGGCATCATCGGGATGAGGTGAAAATGCAAGGACATCCATTCAATCACCAAGGGGGAGTATGAGGTGTTCTCCTGGAACCGCGTGACGGAATGATTCGTATATTGCTTCTACGACAGTGTCATACCGGATTATATACTGGAATATGTTGAGCATCCTTTCCTGGAGAGCATTATTGGGAAATGTGTTGGAAGAGGCTTTCATTATCTGCTGCAGTACAATTTCGTTTTTTTTCTTGAGAGCAGAGGCTGTCTTGTCTTCCAACCTCTTGAGGTCCTGCAGAATGTGATTTGTCATGGCTGCCCCAGTTCTTTTCAGACTCTCGTCTACCTGTGTGATGTACTCCTGGATACCTCCCATGATCTGAAAAACCTCTTTCTTCTGTACATCAAAGAATTCTTCGATATTCTCCTTTACTATTGATTTCAATACCTTTTCCGGCTCTCTAAGTTCAGAAACCTCTAATGCGTACTTTTCCAGCACTTTGCGCACCTTGGGCTCCATGAGAGTTGCTCCAAGCCTGGGCACGATGGCAGGTTCTTTGACCTTGAAGAACTCGTACACGCGTTTCATCTGGGCGAAATATGATACCTCGCCTGGTCCAGCACAGTACGCCGCCGTTGATAAGAGGAAGTCCTGGACGAGCGGCCTGGAGATCACTGACGAAATAACCTGTCCTGGATGATCATATAGGTAGGCCAGCATTTCTGGAGTCGTGAACGATTCATCTTCCACATGGAATACTCCATCAAAGGTTACTGAATGTCGGTGTCCACGTTCAAGAATGAAGAAACTGCACATCTCTGCTGGCTTGTGCACCTGTCTTTTATATCCCATGTCTTCAAGGTGGTTGCCCGCTTCATTCACCAGTGCTGTGGCTCTCAAGGGATGAGTGATCAGTTGTTCATAGAGAGGAATAGCATGTTCATAGAAAAGATGTGGTTCCACCATGATAAGTCCGTACTCGCTGCACAAAGTCGATAGGAGCTGAGAGAACATCTGAGAAAACCTTTCCGAACTTGCACTGATCATGTCCAGAACAGGTTCGCGGAACTCGGTTGGGGGTGTCAACTCTCTGAGCATGGTGATTACATGGGTCTTCTCTTGAGGACTGATATCTGAAGTGAAGAAAGGTCCTGACTCAAGGGAAATGGAGATTTCTTCAAGCTTTGTATTGTGAACCCAGATGTGGTTTACCTCGACTGCATCATCATCCTCTGAGGCGTTCCAGAATATGGGCACCGTCCCATGCTTTTCTGCCAGGAGTACTGCCGTCAGTGCCTTGTAAACGACGAACAATGGTCCTGTCAGTAAGCAGGGCTGCTGTCCGGTCACCACGGGAGAGTTCTCCTGCAACCGGGCGATATTCTCAAAGACGAGGGAACTTGCTCCTATCTCTCTATTATAAGATTCAATGGAGGAAATAACCTCATCAGATATAGCACTTTTCTTTGACATTATCGTATGGTAGTCTGCAGAGAAATAGGAGGCAACTTTGCAAAAGTTGGTGAAGTAATCCAGGGGAAGTCCTGAAAGGTAAAGGCGAGGATCAAGAGACAACATAGGATGCTTCCTCAGCCTCCTTGAATATTGCATCAAAAACGTACTGTTTTACTGTTCGTGCGGTGGATTCATCCTTCATCAAGATACCAACATAGTGCCGTTCTGTTGGAGTGAGAGGTTCTCTGATGGCGAAAACGACTTCTTTCTCATCAATGATCATGAAACGGGCTTCACCAGCGAATTCGTGAAGCTTTACTGTGGCACCAAGCTTTATCAGCTGCTTAATGATTTCTTTCGATTCATCTCCATATTTTCCCACAATGTTAATCCTAACACCTTTGTTTATCAGAGCGTACATGGTTTCCAGAGTCTCATCATCTGCCCAGGTAAAAGAGCGGGTTATGATATCGATTTCTGAAGAAGCCCGCTTCATGAAGTCCCTGGTCATTCTGGGAAGTTGCTTGAAGCTCTTCCTGTTGACGATAATGTCTGCCATGGACTACGATGTCAGCTCAGGTTTATATGTGTTTTGTTATCAGCAATTTGGTCCAGTTCTCAGGATGCATGGGGCTCTTTCCATGTATCCGTGTACGTTGAAAGAGGATCGCACTGAGTCTGAGTTCGATTCCATGAACGGAAACCAAACCCTCTTATACAATGAAAAGAACCTTTATGCATGAGCATTGAAGAGGACAACGTATCTGGAGCTGCGGTACTGACTGAAAAAGCCCTTGTCCATTTATTTAGATTCACTGAAAGAGAGTTCACATCACGAGAGCAGTTCCTCCGCCTCATTGAAGAACAGTGCTCCAAGATTTCGGATGCTCACCGGAGTATGGTTTCTCTTCAAAACGAGCTTTTTCATGTCCTGGATGCAGCTGTGGAAGGGAAAACTCTGCAGGAAGCACTGGAACGTGTCAGAGCCACCACCAGAGAAAGGGTTCAATTGCTGAAAAAAGCAGAAGAAATCATCGTACAGCATGGGAGCTCCCTTATCAGGAAAGGGGCCACAGTGTTAGCCCACAGCAGAAGCTCTACAGTGGAAAAGATCTTAGTCCATGCATATAAGGAGAATCCATTTTACCTGATTGTCACAGAGAGTAGACCAAACTACGAGGGGAAATTACTGGCGGAGTCGCTAGCTGCCAAAGGCATAGAGGTGATTTTCATCGTGGACGCTGCTGCCTCCCTGTTCAACCCAGATTTTGTCTTGGTGGGTGCGGACTCAGTCACCCCTGATTATGTTATCAACAAGATTGGCACAAAATTGCTAGCGAAGTGTTACCCCACATATGTAGCATGTTCTACCAGCAAGTTTACCAGGCGGAATGTTACCATTGAAGAAAGAGACCCAGATGAAGTCCTTGTTGAAAAACATGAGAACATTCGAGTGAAAAACTACTACTTTGATGGAACTCCTCTCAAGTATTTTAGAGGATTTATCACAGAGTATGGAATTCTGACCCCGGAAAAGGTGAGATCTGCACTCAGGTAGCGGCATTCAGCATGTTGACTAGTTCAGGCAGGATTTCTTCTGCCTTTCCCAGAAATACGTGGTCGGCGATTCTGTTCAAGAAGGTGGGCTCTCTGTTGATGAAGGCTATTGCGCCTCCGTTGTGCTTGGTGGCGAAGGGAAGGGACGCAGCGGGCTGAACCTGCAGACTCGTTCCCACTACCAAGAGAAGGTCACAGGAAGACGCAAGCTCTTGCGCAGCGACAGCAACCTCATGTGACATTTTCTCGCCGAACAGGATAACGTCTGGCTTTATCCATCCGCCACAATCGCAGGCCGGAATTTCATTTCCCCTCCGCATTTTTCTGATGAGATCTTCCTTCTGGAAGGAGAAGATGTGGTCAGCAATCTCTTTTGTGGGATATTGTCTTCTGCAAATGATACAGGAACTGGTCTTATTGGTGCCGTGGAGCTCGTAAACGGTGCTGGTTCCTGCATCCTGGTGCAGTCCGTCAATATTCTGAGTGATGACTCCCTTGAGGAGACCTAATTCTTCCAGATCGGCCAGCGCCCTGTGGGCTGGATTGGGCCGGGCTCTGTCAATGAGGCGCATGGTCTCTATGTGCATCTCCCAGAAGTAGGAAGGGTCTTCAACGAACTTTGAATAGGATGCATACAGAGAAGGATCGTACCGGGTCCACAATCCTCCTTCCGACCTGAAATCCGGAATGCCAGAAGCGACAGAGATGCCAGCTCCCGTAAGAGAGACAATTCGTGATGATTTCTTGATTGCAGTGGCAAGGTTCTGGAGAGAAGATGTATCCATGTGTGACGTTCTGCTGATGAGTTATAATACTTTTCTCTGGAAGGTTCTCTGCCTTGAAAGCGTACGTGGGAAATTCGTGCACGGCAGAAAGCAAAAGAGTGTTGGAGTTGAGGTCTATTTGCTCTCCATCAAGCTGTGTCACTATCAATTACCAGAGAGAAAAAGGAAAGAGAAATGAAGACTGGGTTGAAAAAGCCAAAGAAAAGAAATGAAAAGAAAAAGGTTATTCCCAGGTAATCTCAGCCCAGACGGGTATGTGATCAGATCCATAGACTCCTCGAACAACATGGCAGCTGGCAGCCCTCAAGTGTGGGGAGATAAGTATGTAATCAATTCGCTTATTCAGTTCTAAAGAATCAAAGGTATTTCCAGCAGGATCCAGGGGCGAATTACCTGCAGCAACCCAGGCATCCTTCAGCTCACAGGTTATCTTCACTATCTGTGGGGAATCGGGCACAGAATTTGTATCTCCCATCAAGAGTGCAGGATTCTTATTCTGGTTCAGAATGTTCAGTATGAAAGCAATCTGAGCTGTGCGGTCTTCTTCACTCAGCCCCATGTGCACAGCGTAAATAGACAGGGTAGCACTCGACCACTGGATGTCAGCTCGGACCAGTACTCTCTGATCTTCAATGCTGGGCATAAAGTAGGTCACCATGTTGGATAAGGGGAACCTGGATAGAATAGAGACCCCATAAATCTGATCTCCCGTAGAAGGACCAAAATAGTAATACATGTCCAGTTGACAGGATAACCACTGCACGATGTCCACATTGGTACTGGATACTCTGTTCATATCGGATTCTTGTAAAACAAGAATATCTGGAGATACATCCTGAATCGGTTCCAATATCTGCCAGGGATCGATCCTGCCGTCCATGCTGTACCCCTGGTGTAAGTTATAGGTCATCACAGTCAAAGTGCCCTCTTGAGATGAAGGAGGAGCCACAGTGTAACCAAAAGCTCCTGCAAGCCCGCCTATCAGAACAAGGACTGCAATGCTTGCCACAAAGAACGGGTTCGTGGGGGCTGCAAAAGGTTCAAATTTCAGGTGGCCGTATCTCGGTATTGGGGTGAATATCAGGAAGAGTAGAACTGCACAGAGAATGATCGTCCTTCCTTGATCTCTGAGAAAACTCAATCCCACAAATGCCCAGGTAAGTGAAAACACGGAGAGGAAGATAAGAATCACAAAAACAAAAGCCCCAAGAAGCATTACAAGGGCGATTTGCTTGGAAGTTGCTTTTTTCTGAGAGAAGTGTCTTACGATCCCTTCTACTTGGGCAGGAAGGAAGAATACACCGAGAGCAGTCAGCCCGGCAACAACCAGAGGCGCACTCAAGTATGCCATGGACAATGCAGCAATACCAATCAGAAGACCTCCCAGAGTGAGGGCGTGATTGGTGAGAAGATGTTTTCGGTACGGGGTTAGAGACACTGCCAGGAAAGCAGCAAGGGCAGCAGCCTCCAGTGCAGCAATTTCTGTATAGTTCCCTCCAACCCATCGAGCGACTGTATTGGGATACAAGAGAAATCCTACAACCAGAAAAGCGAGGGCACCCATGCCGAAGCCCAGGAAGACTCCGGAAGAGAGTCTGAACTGAGAGGGTTCTTCTTTGGAGGGAGATACTCTGGCAATACAGTACCAGCCTGCCAGGGCCAGGAGGAATAGTGCAACCAGAACCACGGTAAGAACCGCAGACACTGTATCGTGAGCAGTAACCCCATACAGTGTAACGGCGAATGTATTCCCCAAGATACGAGAGACCACATCAATGCTCACTCCAGAAGCAGCTGCAAGTGCAGCCTCAAGAGATGTGAAGTGATTTCTACTCTCAAGAATCAAAGCAGTAAAGAAGATTCCACCACTTCCCACAGCAATGGCATTACAAACCAGATAGCTTTCAACAGGTAGGCTACATGCCATCAGGAGCCGAGCAAGACCCAAGAGCAATCCTGCGCCTGCCATCAACAAGGGTATTCTCAGCGGTTGAGGCTTGAAAAAGAACAAGACAGGTGAGAAGAACAGCAAGATCACTATGACCGAACTGTTGATTGAGAACGTGGTCAAATTCATGTTGTAGGTGGCACCAAGGAGTTCCCGGCTTGTTTCCAGAAAGAAAAGAACAGCAAGCATTATCAGTACAAAGAGAAGCACGTCTGAACGTGCTTTACACTTCGCCATGAATCTGCAAGAGGGAGCATCTTTTTTTTCAATAGAGGTTTCCATATCAGCACCTTCTTTAAGTGTCTTCTCTTATGATCTTTACGATTTAAGCTTGTTGGATTCACAATGCCCGTTTATTCTACCTCACTTACTCTCCGCCGAGGCTCGCATCTGTACTGTTTCGTAGTCTTTTTATGTCACCAATCCTCCTCGGGTTCGAAAAGGGAAAAAGGAGAAATGCTGCACTGGATCCAATAAGAGCCATCGTCCATCATAACTCTTATATACTAACCAAAGAAACTCTGTCTAGTGATTTACATGAACCTCTTCAGATACTATTTGACCGCAAACTACCTTATCGTGCAGGCCCTGGCCATTGTGGTGGCCAGGAAATTCTGGGTTGCAGATGTTGTACTCATAGAATCAGGGGATCGTCCCTCCACCTCACTATTCCTCTTTGCTATGGTTATCATTGGCAGTCTGTTGGTCCTGCTCTTAATCAAATTCAAACTCAGTTTTCTGCTCTACTATTTCACTGAGTATGTGGGATTGTTTGTCTTGACTGCAATCATTCTATCAGTTTTCATCAATTTCTACATATCACTGGCTATAGCAGGTATAGCAGCCGTTCTCCGATACACCGTTCCCCAGTTTAAGAGAGTCAGCGTCGTCATCCTTGCCACAGGCATTGCTGCTCTGCTTGGTGTGTCACTGGCCGTTTGGCCTGTGATCATCTTTCTAGCACTCCTTTCCGTGTATGATGTGTTGGCAGTAAGGAAGACGAAGCACATGCAGGTGATAGCAGAAGATGTGTACAAGCGAGGAGGTTCCCAAATTTTCACGTTTGACACCAAAGATGAGACATTTGTCCTCGGCAGTGCAGATATTATTCTCCCTTCCATCCTGGTGGTATCTGTCTTCTTCAATCACAGTGCTTTCGAGGCAGTCCTCACCTCGATTTTCTCACTGTCGGGATTGCTCCTCGCCACCAGAAAAACAGAAGCTCCTGCATTACCCTATGCTTCTCTGGGTATTGTGGGCTTCCTCATAGGTCACTTCATGAAGACACTTTAGATTCCGGCACTGATACCCTTTGACGAAGGTGCCTTCCTTCTTCAAAATAGAGCGAACCATGGGCCTGCTGCAGCGGGGACAGTAGACTATCTCTCCAACAGGTTCTGACTGTTTGGCGGTCCCTTCCTCACAGAAAGGACAGAAGAGCAGCACTTTTGGATATTCATTTCCACAGTTGGGACAGACACTGACGGTCATTTGATCTTCTTTCCTGGGGGACCCACCTCTCCTCTCAATTTCCTCTTCAATCAAGTTTTTCACTGCAATAATTTTGTCTTCAAACCCTTCTCTTTCGGTATAGCTGACATCGTTCTCATCCAGCAGCTTCCTAAGGTAGTATACATTGCGGACTGAGCCTCTTCCAAATACAGAGACAAACTGCCTGATGTATTCTTCCAGGCTTTCAGGTCTCTTTCCAATAGAGAATTTATTCTTGAAGTCTGTGAATTCTTCTTCTTCCAACTCTATCTCTCTTCTGGTTTGTTCTTTCTGTATTGCGGAAGTCAATTGGTTATCAGTAACGTCGAGGTTGTAATCCTCTTTAAGCAGTCTCTTGAGGTAGTGGATAGTGGATTGGTCTACAGTGAAGTTGGAAATGAGGTACTGCTGGATCAATCCTGTCTTCATGATGTTGTCTTCAAGTCTTGACGTCTGCCGATCATATACTGTAGCAGCAATGAGCAGGGCACAGGATACTCCCGCTGCCAGAAATCCTGGCACTGCGTACCCGGTATAGATAGCGACCACTGCAGCCGCTGCAGTTATGATCACAAAGAGGAAGACAAGGTGGGTTTGATTCATGTATCTTTCACTGCCTGAGTGTATAAAAAAGTTTTCATCAGATGACAGTTGTAACCAGAACACAAATTTGATCTAGAAAAGAGCCGGGAGTGATGAGGAAATCCTTTTGACCGGCAAACTTTTATAGGGTGAACTTTTCTTCTAATTATGAAAAGTGTGCATAAGTTACCTAACGCTCTTCATTGTGGCAATCCCAAGACCGACAAGTGGAGAGGATTGTGAAGATGAGAATTCTCATCGATACGAATATTCTTATCTACCGTGAAGATTCGGGATTGGTTGCACAGGATCTTCAGGAACTGCTCAGGATTATCCTAGAGAATGGGCACACGGTTCTTGTACATCCAAGATCTGTTCAGGACATTGAGAATGATCCCGACCCTAAAAGGAGAGAGATTATAATGTCAAAGCTGAAGTCTTATCCTCTCCTGGAATCTCCTCCTACCCCAGGCACAGATTTCTTGGAGATAGTCGATCACGATACTATGAGAGCGAATAAAGATCCAGATAATCATATTTTGTATGCGGTTTATAGAAATGCCACAGATATCCTAATCACTCAAGATAACGGAATCTTGCATAAGAGTCAAAAAACCAATATTGGAGATCGAGTCATGGACATAAATTCTGCATTAGCATATTTCAAGAGGCTTCATGAGAGACAATTTTCCCATGTACTATTGAAAGAAGAGTATTTGTATAACATTACTGTCAATGATCCCATTTTTGATTTACTGAAAAGAGAATATGCCGAATTCACTAGTTGGTTTGAAAAAGTGTCAAGGGCAGGTAGGAAATGCTGGGTATATGAAGAACAGGATAGTATTAGAGCCATTCTCATATATAAAGAAGAGGAGGAGGTTGTGGATGCGGGTCCACCACTACCCAAGAAAAGAAGGTTCAAGATTGCCACTTTGACAGTAGATCTTATAGGATACAAAATCGGAGAATTGCTCCTCAAACTTGCTTTCCAGCATTGTATAGACCGAAACATAGATGAAATTTATCTGACACATTTTGAGAAAGAAGAAGACTTTTTAGTTGATTTAGTATCGGAGTTCGGATTTGAATCATGTGGAAAAAACAGAAGAGGGGAGACTGTTTATCTGAAAAAACTAAGGCCTGCAAATGGCGACAACATTGATCCCGTGGAGATGAGCAGAAAATTCTACCCATGTTTCAAGGATGGAAGCAGCATACGCAAATTTGTAGTTCCCATAATTCCTGAATTTCATGATCGTCTATTTCAAGACTACGGGAGTAGGCAAATGAGAATAACTGAATACGTGGAACTCAACATACAGGGAAATACCATCACGAAAGCCTATCTCTCTCATTCAAAGATAACAAAGATTCATCCAGGTGACATCTTGCTCTTCTACCGATCCAAAGATCAACAGAAAATCTCCTCGCTGGGAGTCGTAGAGGCTGTGTATCCGCGCCTTACAGATGAGAATGAAATTGTTCGTCTTGTGGGGAAGAGAAGTGTCTACACCTACGACGAGATCCGGGACCTGACAAAGAAGCCTGTTACAGTGATCATTTTCAGGCATCATTTTCACCTCAAGAATCCGTTGGACATAAAGGAATTGGCTAGAGAGAGAATCCTACGCTCTGCACCTCAGACAATAATTCAGATTGGGGAAGGCGGATATAGACTTCTAAAGAAAAAGGGTGGCATTGATGAACGTTTTGCTTTCAGTTAGACCGCGTTACGCAGAAAGAATCTTGGATGGGGAGAAAAAGTATGAATTCAGAAGAAGGATCTTCAGGAAAGATGTAGAGAGTATTTACATATATTCTACCTCTCCCGTCAAGAGAATCGTGGGTGTGCTGAGAATGGATAAAATACTTGAAGGATCTGTTGAAACGATCTGGGAAGAGTGTTCTTCTCACGCAGGACTGTCAAGAGAAGAATACCTCTGCTATTTCGAAAATAAAGAAAAGGCTTTTGCAATCAAAATTAGGGAGGTTAAGGCATTTGAAGATCCAATAGATCCACACACGATCTGCGAGGACTTCATGCCACCACAGTCCTTTTGCTATGTAAGCAGCGATTTTGACTTTGGATTGGTTCTTGATAATCTGACATCAAAAGAAAAATAACAGATTGTAAGCCAAATTTACTAGAATAGTATCGCTCTCTTTCAGCCAGAACATCTCGAGATTACGAGACTTAGTTTTGAGATAGCCGAAATCAAAAACGTTAATACCCTTAGAGAGTAATCAATCACGGTGAACACATGATCGAAGCTTTCTTGACAGAACCCCAGAAGGTTCTCCGTGATGAAGTTCGAGATTTTGTCAAGTGGGTTCCCCGACAGCTCCTTCTTGACATGGATTCTGATAACGTCACGTATCCCAGAGAATATATCGCTGAAGCAGCCCGCAGAACCCTCTTAGGTCTTCGATTTGATGATACGTATGATGGACGAGGGCTACAATGGCAGGATGAAATCATTGCTCTAGAAGAAGTTGGTATTCTGGGAGCTTCCCTGGCATGCCTCTACTCTCTGGTGAGCATTGTGGGAGAGGCACTCCACGTATTCGGTTCAGAACAGCAAAAACAGGCGTACTTGAAACCTTTGATACGGGGAGAGACCTGCTGTGCAGAAGCCCTCACAGAACCCAGAGGTGGCAGCGATTTCTTTGGTACCACTACTGAAGCAGTCAGGGAGGGAGACCACTATATTCTGAACGGACAGAAACGGTTTGTCGTGGGAGCTGAAGGTGCAGACATCTTTCTCGTCTATGCCCGGACTGGGACAGGTGATCCCAGAACCTCTTTGAGCACCTTTATTGTAGAAAGAGACATGGGTGTCAAGGTGGAATATCTGTACGGAATCATGGGCACCAGAGGAGGAGGTGCAGGGAGACTAGTATTCAAAGATACTGAAGTTCCTGCTGAAAACATACTCTGCGGTGAAGGCAAAGGTTCTGAGATTTTCTACCAGATGATGATTCCAGAGAGGATGACCTCAGCAGCAGGAGCTCTTGGACTGGCCAGGGCAGCATTGGAGATTGCAGCACGATACAGCGACAGAAGGAAGGCCTTTGGACAGACTATTCGGAAATTTGAAGGAGTTTCTTTCAAAGTTGCTGACAGCATTACCATGTTGGATGCAGCTTCAGGGCTGGTGCACGGGGCAGCAGTAGCAGTTGATAGATATGGAGGAACTGGGTACACGCGCAGGCTGGTATCCGAGGCCAAGAAGTGTGCTACTGACACAGCCTGGGAAATTGTGAATCACGCCATGCAGATCATGGGCGGGATTGGGTATACCAACGTGTACCCAATCGAGAGGATGTTACGGGATGCCCGATTAATGATGATCTGGACAGGTACAAACGAGGTTATGAATCTAATCATCCAGCACGAGTATTACAGAGAGGTCCTCTCCCTTCCTGAGGCAGTCCGGAATGTAGAGATGGATGCCATGGAGGCAAATGCGAACGAAAAAATATATGAATAACATGAATGACACGAAACTGATTACAGTCCCACGATCCAGTAATGAAGGTAATCTCTTGTTCATAAAGGGTTGGCAGAGATGAAATACCTTCCCTCAAAACAAGGAGAAGGGATGAATTATGGACCCTACCAAGATTCCCAGGGTAAAGATTTGTTGTATAGCCAGCATTGAAGAGGCATGGCTAGCCATTAGGCAGGGAGCCTCAGCTCTGGGATTAGTGTCTGACATGCCCAGTGGTCCGGGAGTAATTGGGGAAGCACTGATTGCTGAGATTGCTGCTCGTGTCCCACCCGGAGTTTCTTCCTTTCTTCTCACCAGCAAGCAAGACACTCGTCCGATCATTGAGCAGCAGAAAAGGACAAGGGCCAATACAATCCAGATTTGCGACCGACTTGTCCACGGAACGTATGAAGAGCTTCGAGAAGAGCTTCCCGGCGTTTCTCTGGTTCAGGTGATTCACATCACGAGGAAAGAGGCAGTTGAAGAAGCTATTCTAGCAGCTGATCATGTGGATGCTCTGCTTTTGGACTCAGGAAATCAGTTCTTGAAGGTGAAAGAGCTGGGAGGCACCGGAAGGTCTCACGATTGGGGCATCAGCAGGGAAATTCGGGAAATTGTCCACACCCCTGTCTTTCTGGCCGGAGGATTGAACCCATCCAACGTACGAGACGCAATCAATGCAGTAGGCCCTTTTGGTGTTGATGTGTGTACAGGTGTGAGAACAGAAGGCCACCTGGACAGAATTAAGCTTTCCCAGTTTTTTGAGGCACTGTTATGACTCCTGCATTCCTCCCGAGGTTCGTGAGGGGTTCAGTGTATGAATGCATCACTGAAATAAAATCTATCGCATAGCAGTGGAAGCTATGAGAATCATGGCCCTCATCATGGTGTAAAGAGTCACGAAATCTTCACAGTGATATGCAACACACCTTCCAGAAACTCGTTCGACAGATGGAACCATGACAATTCGATCAGCCATGTCACTGAAGAGTACATCCATTTCCAGACGGAGAGGCGGAGGTATGATATATGGGTTCCTTTGCCTGGATTCCTGTATGACTTTCTGTGCTTTCCTTTTTATCTCCTTGCAGGCTGCTGCAGGATGGACATTTCTGGCAGCAAAGCGTCCTATTCCTTCCTTGGTTGCCACAACCTCCACGTTGCCAAGCAAGGCTTCAGCTTCCTGTGTCGTTCTCTCGTCCCCTGAAACCAGAACTACCGGAACACCAAAATGGCCAGCGAGAGCCGCATTGATTCCCAATTCGCCCAGTTCTGCACCGTTCACCCGTATAGTATGGACGACTCGACCGTGGTAGGTGTGGTCCATGACGGCGTCCTCAGTACCTGCTTTTGAATGATACCCGATGAAGAATGCAGCATCGTTTCCCTGAACACCTTGAACCATAGACAAGGGTTTGGGTGCTCCTGAAATGATAGAAACACGAGGATCAAGTTCTTCCATGAGCAGGTTTATCATACTCCCATGGGAATCATTGACTGTAACCTCTGACGCCCCCCCTTCAAAGGCGCCCTCTACAGCAGCATTGACTTCGTTGGTCATGAGCATTCGTGCAGTGTCATAGTCTTTGCCTTCTCTCCTGATATGATCAAGATCGGTGACTCCGGATATCCCTTCAATATCTGCAGAGATGTAGACTTTCATGATGGAGCCTCTCATCTCCATGTTATAATACTATCTGAAGCAGGTGCATTGACTTCAAGATGTGCTCACCTTACGCTATCCATATAAGATGGCTGGTCTCTTTGGGACATGGTTCAGACCGTCGCAATGCATATCCTAGAGGCGTGACAGTGACAACACACTAGTGTTCTGATATATCCAGAGTTCTTCTTCTGCCCTGTTCATGTCGGCAATCCAGCAGGAAAGGTATCCAAAACCTTATTAAGGATACAATCCAGCCCTGAGTACTTGAATCATAACTCAAGGTGATCGTCCATGGTTGAAAACATATTCATATTCCAGTATTTGTGGTTTTTGGGTGTCCCGGTGGGCGCGATCAATGTGCTCTGGGGCAAATACCGTCTTTCAGAGACCCTGAAGGAGCATCCAGAATGGACAGAGGAGGCTAATGCGTTCCTGAAAGGATATTTCTTGTATATGACGGTTCCCTTCTTTCTACTTGGTCTGTTTCAATATGCAGGAGGATACAAAGACCCATTTTACGTTGTAATGCAGGATATAGGGATATATCAGGTTCTTGCATGGATTACCTTGTTCTTTTTCTGGTATAGAGCTTTCCACTACATCTTCTTTCAAGATGGCGCCAAACAGTTAGTCAAGTTCAATAGAGTGGGAAATATTCCTCCAAGTGAAACATTAATCAAGATTTTGACTATCTTGACTCTATTCGTGGCAATTTTTGCTTTTTTGATGGCCTATCACTTGGGAATAGGAGATTTTCTATCCCAATGACACGATGAATGCAGTCTGCAAGTACGACTCTGGTGCACGAAGCGCGCTTGTCACACCTGCTCGGAGCGATGGCAAAGATAGTCAAGAAAAGGAGAAAAACAAGAAGAGGAAAGAAATAAGAAAGTGAGGAAAAAGAGATTACACTGTGACTTCTTTTTTCAGTGTACCTTTCTGCCTGGCGTACTCCCGTTCAAATTCCTTTCTGTGTACAGTGTTGAAAGGACAGAACGGTATGACACGCCCGTCTGGAAGTGCGTAATGAATGGCACATCGCTGCACTCGTTCCAGATCAAAATTATATCCATCCTGGAAGTGCATGCATCCAATGAGAACAGCTTCATAACTGAATTCATCCAGGTATGAGCGGCCCAAGAAGATATCCAGCAGCATTTTTTCGATGTTCAAGTATCCAGGTTTCTTGTCCTTGTCTATTACTTTCCTCAGCTTGTTCAGTACTTTGGCTGCCACCAGCGGCTTCTTGACGGCGCCAATCTTCTCTTGGGACAAGTCCTCCAGATAGTCAGTTAACTCCACTACGTCAATGAATTGTGTGATGGGTACTAGCTTGTCTCCATCCTTGAAAACGTACGTTGCAGCACCGCACGTGAAATGGCAGGTAAACTCTACCTGCGGTTTCCCAGTCAAGGCTTCTACGAGATGAGATATGGGAACCACTGTGGGCACTGTATAGAAATCCTGTGCAGTTATCTGTCCATTCGTCTGTTCTTCCACCAGATATGTAAAGTCCGGAATGGTTATCCGCATGTCCATGAGGTCTTCATACCTGAGACGGCCAGCAAACGATATGGGCTGGAAATTCACTGCTCTCACCACTCTGCGATGGTCAAATGCATACCGAATGATATCTCCGACTTGGTTATCGTTTATTCCTTTAACAAGGGTGGGCACCAAACAGATGCTGGTGGCCCCTGCTTTTTCACAGTTCTCAATGGCCTTCTCTTTAATTGGCCAGGCATTGAATCCCCTGGTCTTTTCATACACATCTGGAGTAACCCCATCAAACTGTAGATACACCGTGTTCAATCCCGCATCACGCAGTTCCTTGCAGAAGTCCAGGGACTCTGCAAGCTTTAATCCGTTGGTTGCAATCTGTATCTGCGCAAATCCCAGTTCTTTCGCCTTCCGAATAATTTCTGGAAGATCTGATCGTACTGTTGGTTCTCCCCCACTGAACTGAACAGCCTTGCAGGGGACTGGAGCTTCGCCGCGCAGAACCTTGAGCATCTCCACGACTTCCTCAAATGAGGGTTCATACAGGTATTCAGAGGTGGTATCGGCAAAACAGATGGGACATCGCATGTTGCACCTGTTAGTCAAGTCAATGTTTGCCAGTATAGTGGTGGTCTTATGCTCATTACAGATGCCGCAGTCGAAAGGACATCCTTTCTCTCTGGTGGTAATGGGAGTTGAGATTCCTTTTCCTTCATGGACGAATCTCTGGGCTTTCTTGTACATGTCTGCATCTCCCCAATAGAGATCCTTGAAGAATCCATGATCAGGACAGGTCTTCTCCATCATCACCTTGCCATTCTCTTCCACGATATCTGCTTCTATGACCTCATGACATACTGGGCATAAGGATGTTGTTTTCCTCAATACCATGAGCTTCACCTCTCGTAGATATGATCTTTGTCAGGTAGTCAATGAGTTTTGACATCTCCTGCTCGAGACGAGACAAGTGCTGATTCAGGGCTCCTTCTTGCACTTCTCTGAATTCTCTGACCTTCCTGTGCAGGGGCAGAATATTCCGGTCCAGCAGTTCTTTTGAAAGCAGCCTGAATATTTGCTCGAAATCCATTTCTGCCCTATAAACGTACACTCCCTCTTCTTTCATCTTGGTCACCAGGTATTTTTCAGTCAGTGACTTCAAATGGGTAGACACTGAGGACAGGCTGTATCCAGTAAGCTTCTGCAGTTCATTCATGTTCAATGCGTTCCCTGACAGGGCGAGAACAGCGTATACTGCTGCACTTCCTTCAGACAATCCCCAATATCGAGCCATGACAACGAGCTCCTGTACCAGTTCGCCTCGAATATTGTCGTTCATAAATATCCTCCACATTTTTCTAAAATTTCAGAAATTTCTAGAATATATAAAGGTTTCGATTGCGGCTGAGGGAACCCACTGGTTGTCAGCAGGAGAGAAGAAGGAATGATGAAGGAATGTTTATAAATGTTATTAAGACTGGAGATGTATGGATTCAAATCACGCCTTCCTGCAGAAGATATTTTGGGGAGTGTTTCTCATCATCCTTGCTGTGGGGCTGCTTGTGGTGTGGATTGCTCATGTGCCCGTAGTCATGGTGATACCCATGGCGCTCCTGGGGATGGGAGGATGGATGATCATGACAGGTGCTTCATTTTATGATCGCGCCTGGGGAATTGTGCTGGCAGTAGTTGGTGGTCTCTGGGTCTTGAGGGCATATATGGCGTTTCCGATGTATATTGCTGCTGCCCTGTTCTTTCTTGTAGTGGGAATACTGGTAATTGTGGGCTCAAGGACGTAGTGCAAGACGATTCTGAACGGTCAGAGACAGGTTCACAGGGTCGGTGAAGGGCCCTATCCTCTTTCTACAACAATAGTTTTAAAAACCCCATCAAGATTTTCACTTCATGTCACTAGCCCGCATGCAGGGGTTGACCTTTCTCGCCCACCTGGTTGATGATGGGTTTGAATTGGTCCTGCCCACTCTGCTTCCTTTGATAGCCAAAGAGCTATCTCTGTCCTACCTGCAGGTAGGTGTGCTCGGTGGATGCATGATCATCTCTCTTGGAGCAGGTCAATTCTTCACGGGGTATCTCTCTGACTATACGGGGAAGCGCAAGATGCTCATCGTCGGTGGATTACTGTGTCTTTCGGTGAGCTTCTATTTTATGGGCATTTCTCAGTCATATGCCCAACTTGTGATATGGAACTTGTTGGCTGGTCTGGGAGCCAGCGTATACCATCCAGTCAGCGTTTCACTTATTTCCAGTGCATTCAAGCACCAGAAAGGAAAAGCTCTGGGAATTCATGGAGCTGGAGGCAACCTGGGTATGACCATATTTCCTGTGATTGCGGGAGTACTAGCCCAGCTGTATGGATGGCGTTTTGTATTCAGAGTTTTCCCGGTGGCAGGGATTGTTGTATGTATTCTGTTCCTGGGTTTGGTGAAAGAAGAAGCAGGTGAAAAGCGGAAGGTCGCTGTACGCAGCCTGTTTGTCCGAAAAATCTTTTTGGTGATCATCAGTCTGGGCTTTGTCTCAATGGCCTCCCGAGGGCTTACCATCTTCCTGCCTCTGAAGCTGGCTGACCTTGCATTTACTTCTGCAACGTTTGGATTGTTCCTTTCTCTATTCAATGGGTTCGGCGTTGTTGGACAGATCATTGGAGGCCAGCTCTCTGACATGTACGAAAAGCCCAAGATCGTTTGTGTAATGTCAATCCTTTCAGGAGTGCTGATGTATGTGTTACTTTCATTACCCCAATACTATGCGATGATTGGCTTTGCTTGTCTGGCTGGGTTACTTTTCAACAGTGTCTGGCCCACGCTGTTCGGGTTGCTCACTGATCGGACACCAGAGGAAATGCACGGCACAGGACTGGGACTGTTCTTTTCTGTGGGCTATATTATGGCCTCAGTTGCTCCCATATTGATGGGTGCAATAACGGACATGTCGTCCATGCAGACTTCATTTGTCTTGGTTCCGATTTTCGCATTCCTTGGGGGACTCATCATTCTCAAGAGGTGACATGCGGAATAATCCTGTGGCGCCCGACACTAGTAGAGTCCTTTCAGGAAAGACAGCACATTCTTTCCAAGGTCAGGGAGGTAGTATCCTCCCTCTAAGAGCGCAAATCGCTTTTCACTAGATTTCTTAACAAGGCTCCCTATGATGAAATAATCCTCAGTTGTGAGGATGCCTCCCCAGTCTCTCACATAGGTGTCAAATCCTGTAGAGACTCCTATGACGTCGTATTCATGTTCTCGCAGCACTTTTCTTACGTCATCCATATAGTGCGTTCTTTCGTGTGCTCTTGTATTGAAAATGGATACCCAGGGCTCGCTGCCGAGTATATCGACCGTGCCATCTCCAAAGTGAAGGTCAATGTCCAGCACCAGGGCATTTCTGATCAGCCCCTGTTCCTTCAGCATCGTCAAAGACAGTGCCATATTGTTGAAGAAACAGAATCCCCATGCAGAGTTTCTGCTGGCATGGTGCCCTGGGGGACGAATTAACCCAAACGCGGGTTCTTCAAGTGAGAGGAGAGCTGTCTTCGCAGCTCCTCCCGCTGCAAGTGCAGCAACAGCGTAGGTATCAGGACATTCCTTCTTCACCGTTTCGATATAGGTACCTCCGTGGATCATGCTGAGCTGGGCGTCAGAAGCAGCCTCTGGTGCTACCAGCGCATACCCTTCCAGTGCTTCAAGAATATTCACAATCCTGTCTGGACACTCACAAGAGGCAGTGGGGTAATCCTCCAGGAACCTGGGATGATACACCACGTTCATACTGGAACACCGGCAGGCTGCCTTAAAGATATTGTGACAGAGCTTCCGCGAGATAGGGTGTCATGTCCACTTCAGCAAAAGGATTGTCTATGGTATTGGTGGTAACAATGTCGATATCCTGGAATGGAATTTGAGAGGAAATGCCGTGGACCGCACACACCAAGATCTTCTTGGATTTGAAGACTCTGCATATATTAACAGCGTTTCGGATAGTCCCCCCTGTAGAAATCATGTCATCAACGATGACCACATCACGTCCTTCTGGTATCTCTCCTTGAGTTTCTATTGCTCCTTTCGAGCGATTTCTTCGTTTGCTAAAGACGAAAACTTCGCCATTCAGGGGAGTTGCCACTCTTCGAGCCCATTTTTCAGCTTCTTCATCAGGGGCTATGAAGATCGGCTGTTCTTCCTGGATGAATCGTTTCTTGATGAAGTCGCGCAGTGCATCAATGCCGGAGACATCATGAAGAGTGATCCCCGGCACAAAGTTGCCTGTCTGCTGGCGATGAAGGTGGAAGGTCACTGAAAAGAGGGTACCAATGCCAAGATCCCTGAACAATTCAAGAACATACTTGGAAGTAAAGGACTCCCCCTCCCTGAATACTGCGTCCTGGCGAGAATAAGGCAGATAGGGCATGAGTACCACAATGGATTCTGTCCCTCTTTCTGTGAGATTTTTTATGGAAAAATAGAATTCCAGCAAATATCTATTGGGGTCAAACCTCTCCGAAGAGAGAGTGTTCACCAGCAATACCTCTCTGGGAGCTTCCACAATGCGGGGGTTAAGCTCTCCATCAGGGAATATTCTCCTGTCCATCTCAACAAAATCACATTCCAGCTTGCGGGCCAGACCCACACAGAGTGGTGTTCGGGGGCCAATGAGCTTCATATTGAAAGAAGGTATCCCCTGTTAAAAGAGTTATGTGCAGTGTGATGAGGTGAGGTTTGTATTGATCAATCGTCCACATATCCTCTCATACTATTTAGATTTGGGGGTGGAAAGTAATAACCTAGAGGATAGACTTATAAAGTACACATAGTTCAGAAAATCATGTTGAAAGAAAAGCTCGGCCTCGATGAAAAGGATCGAAAGATCATATCGCTTCTGGAGGAGAACCCACAGATGTCTCAGAGTGACATCGCCAAGGAAGTCAACCTGTCACAGCCATCAGTTGGAGTGAGAATCAGGAAACTCAGCGAAAAAGGTGCTGTTCACTATATGGTGGGAATGAATTTCAAGACGGTGGGACTCAACTTGGCCAAGGTTGATGTGACTGCCGAGAATACACCCCATCTTCTGGAGGTCTTTAGTGATTGTCCCTTCTTCCTGAACGGGCTCATTACGTCTGGTCAGCACAACTTGTGCATGTTTTTCATGGGCGAAGATGTGGCCACGTTGGAGGCGATTATCGATCGTCATTTGCGCAGTAATCCATTGGTATCGGACGTGAATTTTGATGTGGTTGTAGCCCCTGTCAAGGATTTTGTCTTCCCCGTGAAACTGGAAATAGAAAACCAGACCTGTGAACTGGAGGTCAACTGTAGAGAATGTGCCTACTACAGCTCTAACAGGTGCCTGGGCTGTCCTATAACTCCATGGTACAGGGGCAAGTTCTGGCCAAATCCGCGGTGATGCGTGTGGGAGTTTTACTAACCGGGTTCGAACCCTTTAAAGGAGAAGCAGTCAACCCTTCGTGGGAAACATGCAAAGCAGTACTGGAGCTGAAGCTGGACATTGACATTGTGGCAAGACAGCTACCAGTCGTCTTTGACGAGGCCAGAAAACAAGCCATCGCTTTCTGTAGAGAAGTGAAGCCTGACATCATTCTACACATGGGAGAAGCAGGTGGATATACCCACGTGGCAGTCGAACGGATTGCCATCAACTGTGATGATGCGAAAGTCAAGGACAACAAAGGAATTCTAAGAGGGAATCAGATCATCGAACCTGAGGGACAGGACGGATACTTTGCCTCCATTCCTGTGGTGAGGATTGTGGATGCCTTGAAGAGGGCAGGAATTCCTGCTGTGATTTCCAATTCTGCAGGGACATACCTGTGCAACCACGTGTTGTATGGAACGCTACATTACATAAAGCGCCATGCTCTGCCAGTGCAAGCAGGATTCATGCACCTTCCTTATTTGCCCCAACAGGCAGCGGATAAACCTGGAAAAGCTTCTATGAGCCTCGATCTCATGGTAAAATCCCTCACAATAGCTCTTGAGGAATGCATTTCGGTGATCAAATAGCTAGTGCGCTTTCAGCTGTTTCAGGTGGTGTTTATCATGGTCAATGATGTCCTTGGCCAGGCTTCCTATGCTGAATTTGTGGACTCCCTTGTTGAAAACCTCATCTTCAGGCAGCTCCTGTATGAACTGTATGTACGTGTCCCTGGTTTTCCTCACTTCCTCAACGAGTTGATCTCTGGATTTGTCCCTTCTTTCTGAAACTGCTTTCTCATTGAATTCATTGAAATCAGGCCATTCTGGTAGAGGATCTTCTCTCTTCAGGGTCTTGCTGAGCTCTCTAAAATAGAGATCCCAGGCTGCTATATGAGACAGAACCTCACTTGCGGTCCAGGTGCCCGTTACGGGAGTGGATTCGAATCCTTTCACTGCCTGAGCTGCTTCCAAGAGGTTCTCCACGGATGTCTTCATTTCAGTCAGGAGTGCTTCTTTCCTGTTCATGATTTCTAGCGGAAGGGGAAATTAAAAGACTTTGTGCCGCATTTTAATCGACACATGTAAGATTTATAAATTCTCTCACAGTAAAACACATATGCCCAGCAATGTGACACCGGAATATCAGGCTGCAGAAGAAGAGTTCAGGCAGGCGAAAAATCCAAAGGAGCGGTTGAGAGCACTGGAAAAAATGCTCACGTTGATTCCCAAGCACAAAGGAACAGAGAAAATGCAGATGCAGATTAAGAGAAGGATATCCAAAGTCAAAGAAGAAATGGATGCCAGGTCCAGGAAGATGGGGCATGGTCCAGTCTTTAATGTGAAGAAAGAAGGTGCAGCTCAGGTGGCATTGGTGGGACTGCCCAACTCGGGAAAATCCTCAGTTCTAACCCGGTTGAGCAACGCAGATGTCCAAGTGGGGAACTACCCATTTACCACAACAATTCCTACGCCAGGGATGCTTGAGTACAAGGATGTGCAGATACAGCTGGTGGAGATTCCAGCACTTATTCAGGATGTGTCAATGGGAAAAGGATTCGGTCTTCAGATTCTGAGTGCGGTAAGAGCAGCAGATGTTGTGGCAATTGTCATTGATCTTTCCCGGGACTCAGTGGAACAGATGACGGTAATCCTGGAAGAACTGGAAAAGGGAGGTATTCGGCTGAACGAGGATCCCCCTGACATTGAAATAATAAAGAGGGCTGAAGGGGGGATTGAGTTGAGGGGAAGACAGTTTCTTCAGGGGGATGAACAGGTCATAAAGGAACTCTTGCTCAGAGAAAAGGTGCATAATGCCATTGTGGTGTTCAGAGGGGACACCACAGTAGACCAGTTTCAGGAAGCACTTGATGAATCCACTGCTTTTCGACCTGCCCTCATCCTGGCTACCAAGGGAGACCTGAAGAACAGCAAAGAGCAGTTTGTTCAGCTCAGGGGGCAGTACAGTTCCTACGAGGTTGTTCCTATTTCGGCAGAGAAGGGTATTAACCTGGAGCCCGTGAAAGAAGCCATTTATCGCAGGCTAAACATCATTAGAGTGTATACCAAGACCCCGGGGGAACAGGTTGCGTACCCACCCATCACCATGAAGCCTCAGTCCACAGTCCATGAAGCCGCTGGCAGAATTCACAAGCAATTTCAGAGGAAATTCAAGTATGCTAGGATTTGGGGCCCTTCAGCAAAGTATGAGGGACAGAAAGTAGGATCAGACCATATCCTGCAAGATGGAGACATTGTTGAAGTTCACATTCGATAAAGTTTGATGGATCTACATTGTGCGAGAAATACATCTTGTTCTTTGCAACAGTTGAAAATTGTCAGTTCTTAAATTTGTTTCTATTCTTCATGAAGATTGAAAAAGAAGAAAAAGAAAGAAAAAGAGCTAAGCAGGTGGAATCTCGGCGTATATGGTCTTGACGTCGACTCCCTTGCGAATGTTGTGCGCATAGTATGCCAAGAAGATGATCAGACCTACGGTCATCCAGATAGCCAGGAAGAAGAGGTCACGTTCTGGGATTCCCTTGCCGGCAACAAACACCAGAATGAAGTTGCCGCCAAATCCAATGATACCAGCTAAGGTCATCAATGGAACTCCTAAGACTTCCCATTTGATACTTCGTTCGTAGACTTCACGCCGCACATAAGGAGTAACTGCAGCAGCCAAACAGCCAAACATCACTGCAAATATGTACAGCATGGTGGTGTCCACAGCAGCGACCCACGACCTTCCGTAGTAGAACATCACTCCCAGCACTCCACCAATGGTGGTCAGGAGAATAGCATAGTGGGGGCTGTGCCACTTGTCGTTGACTTCGGCGATCTTTTCGGGGAAGAATCGGTCAAAGGACCACGAGAACACCAGTCGTGAGCACACCAGGAAGAATGCAGGAATGTCATTGAGCAGCCATATGGCACCCGATGCAGCCATCAAGAACTGCAGTGCACTCTGTCCAGGTGCAAGAGCTGCAGCGAAGGTGGGTAGCAATGGTGTTGGGTATGATGCCATGATTGCTTCCAATTGGTCGGGAGCGTTATTGGTGACATGTGTGTACATGGGAATAAAGTCGCCAAAGGCTCTGTATACCATGACACCAACAAAAGCGTAGTACAGTATGATAAGGATTGCACTGACAGAAATGGACCAGACCATACCCTTGGATGGGTTCTTGACTTCACCACCCATGTAGGCACCGGCTGTAAATCCGATATATGCCCACACTGCACCGATAGATGCTCCTGCCGTGGCTCCAAAGCTGAAGCCCGTTGGCGTCCAACCTGTGTCTTTGGCAATCTGCACGATCTTCTCATAGGTACCATCACCATAGGTCGCGTTCCACAGCGTGGAAGCCTGACCAGGTGATCGGTATATGAAGAAGATGACCATGATGATACTGCCGACAATGCCAAGGACCAACCCGATGTTGATGATCCAAGAGTATACACGGGCACCGAAGTAAGTCACCAGCCCTGATACAATAACAATGAGAATTCCGATTATCAGACCTGTAGTTGCTCCTTCTCCTTTGAACACGTCTGCATAGTGCATTAATGTTGCGCTGTCTGTAGCTTGACCGGCTATTCTAAAGCTGAGACCCCAGAAGTCCACATCATAAATAGCGATGATACCCAATGACATGATCTCTGTCCACCAGAATCCCCAACTCGTGAGGAAACCGAGAACAGGGTTCAATCCTCGTGATATGTAGATATAGTCACCACCAGTTCTGGGCATGCTCACAGCTAGCATTGTGTAAGATATTGCCGTAGCCATCACAGGAATACCAGCCAGAATGAATGCGAGGGGGACATTGGCACCAGGGTGTTCGTAGCTTGCGATGATGAGAAGTTTGTTGATACCTCCACCAATGGTGTGAGTCAAAGGAATGGCAATCGCAGTGAAGAGTCCGATTTCTCTGACAAGACCTGACGCTCTCCTTGTGAATACTATGGGTTCCTCTTTCGCCATATTTTTTCCTCCTTTTTTTTGTGTATTGTCGAAATTGTGTTCGACATATCTAGTGTCAGGAATAGGTATATAAAACTTTCGGTTTTAACGCGCTTTTCTAAGGCATGGCAGGGGGTGAACATCCTCCGTTTTGTTCGGTATTTTCAGAAGAGTTATTATTTCTGGGCTTTAGCGATCGACGAGGTTGCAGAGGAGCTAAATGTTACTGTCTGTGCTGCGATTTCAGAAAGATATATAAAGGAAAGGAAGGAGAGGAGTGGGATGTTAAGCAAATTTAGACGGAAGATTCTCAATAGGGACGAGGAGCTGGAAAATCTTGCCTGGCTTATCTCAGTAATCGACTCTTATCGAGTGGGGATGGGCGTCGACGTAGAAGGACTGAGAGAAAGAACTCGAACACTGAGAGAATCTGCTCGAATGGAGAACTGGTCTCAGGTTTACAATGATATGAAGGCTATTACTGATTTGCCGTACCACAGTGAACCCAGAATGAAATTATACATCAATATCTTTGCTTTCATGAGGTATCTCGTGAAGCAGGCCTTCCTCATTGTGGGGATTATACTTCTTGTTTCTTTCATGAGTGCCAGGATGCCCTTCATCTCACCACAACACCTTCCTTACATTCTCTACGCGATCATAGCTGTTGCGTGGTGTGTGGTTGTAATTCGAGCCTTTGTCAAAGACCGAATGAAGATGTACTACTCCACCCATCGAAAAGAGTACAGGAAGAACGAAGAACGATTGCAAAAGGTTGCCCAGGACCTCATTCTCAAGATGGGTTCTCTTCTCACTGAAAAAATGGAATCTCCCAAGAAATACAGATTTTCAGTGTATCAGAGAGACTACAAAGGCATTGAGATTCTGAAAAGTCCTGGATGGCTCAGGGATTTCTATGTAATTGCGGTGAAGAAGAGGTAGGGTATGAATATCCAACGTGAGCAGCCTGCTTTCTCCAGGACAAGAGAAATCGTGAACAGCGGGATTGGATGTCATGTTCCTATCCCGCGCAGCGAGGGGACATCACTTGTTCAGGTGGGCTCATGAAGGGCAAACTCATGGAATCTCAAATAGTCTTTGAAAATGAACCAGAAGTGTCAAAGCTACACAGCAAGGGGTTCTATGGGAAAATCAAGGAGAAGAAACTCTATCTCAATTTTCTGGAAGCTTTGTATCTCCTGGAAAAAGGCAAGATTGAGGTGGAAATTGAAGGAAAACCACTAAACTTCTCCCAATTGCTGGAAATTGCCAGGTCTGAGGCCGAATTCGACATCCGCTTCTTTGTGTACAAGGATCTGCGGGACAGGGGTCTCATAGTAAAGACAGGGTTCAAATATGGATGCCATTTCAGAGTGTATCGGAAAGGACCCGAAGAGCACGCAGAGTACCTGATCCATGTCATTCCCGAGAAGAGAGAATTCCAGACGTATGACATTGTCAAACACTGCCGACTGGCACATTCTGTGAATAAACTGATGGTGTTTGCTTTCATTGACGAAGAAGGTGACATAACTTATTACTCAGTAGAAAGAATGAGGATGTGACACAAAATGAAAATAAGAAAGGTTATAGCCCGTCAGATTGTGGACAGTAGAGGAAATCCCACGGTGGAAGCAGAGGTATATACAGAGAACGATTGGGGACGAGCGTCAGTCCCTTCTGGTGCTTCAACAGGTGCCCATGAAGCCTGCGAACTGAGAGACGACAACAAGGAGTACTATCAAGGGAAAGGGGTGAGGACAGCGGTCACGAATGTGAACGAAAAGATAGCGGGGCTTATGGTGGGCAAGGATGTGGAAGATCAGAGAGGAATTGATGAATCGATGGTGGAACTCGATGGGACAGACTACAAGTCCAACCTTGGTGCCAATGCTATCCTGGCTGTCTCTTTGGCTGCAGCAAGATGTGCTGCCCATGGGTTGCAGGTCCCTCTGTTCAGCTACTTGAATCCACAGGGAACTACCCTCCCTGTGCCCATGTTCAACGTCATTAATGGAGGAGCTCACGCTTCCAACCATCTGGACTTCCAGGAGTTCATGATTGCACCCGTGGGGGCTTCATCTTTTGCCGAGGCCTTGAGAATGGGCTCAGAGGTATACCACGAGCTGGAAACGATTCTGGGAGGAAAGCAATCACTGGGCGACGAAGGAGGATTCTCCCCTAAGATGGACAAAGTTCATGAACCACTCGATGCCATCATAGAGGCAGTGCAGAGGCTGGGATATGAAGATGAGGTGAAATTAGCTCTTGATTGTGCTCCTTCTTATTTCTATGATTCTGCACGAAAGATCTATTCCCTTGAGGAAAGGCCTTTGACCACAGATGAGCTCATAGAAGTATATCTGGAGCTGGTAGACACCTATCCCATCGTGTCCATTGAAGATGCACTTTTTGAGGAGGACACTGCAGGATTTCAGAGTGCGACTGCAGCATTGGGGGACAGAATCATGCTGGTAGGTGACGACCTTTTTGTGAGCAATCCCCAGCGACTCAAGAAGGGCATCGAAACCGGTATGTGCAATGCTCTTTTGCTGAAAGTGAATCAGATCGGGACGCTTTCAGAGGCTTGTGACGCTGCAGGCCTGGCATGTGACAATGACTATCAGGTGATAGTGTCCCACAGATCTGGAGAGACTGAAGACACCTTTATATCTCATCTGGCAGTGGCCCTCAACTGCGGATGGATCAAAGCGGGAGCACCTGCTCGGGGAGAACGAACGGCAAAATACAACGAACTCCTCAGAATTGAAGAAGTCCTTGAAGATAGTGCTACATATGGACAGTGAACATCGATACTGGTGGGGATTGATGCAGGACTGTGAGAACCTTTTTAAAATGGCACAGTAAAGTACAATAATGCACTGGTTAGCGCTTCTCGTTTCTCTCCAGCAAGAGGAGATAGGAATGGATTTGATTGCCACACTCACAGGGTGGGCAGAAGCTCACCGCACCCTTATCCTTGGTGTGGGACTCACGTTCTTCTTTCTGGATGGGTTGGCAATTCTAGTGGCCATCATCAAACGCAGGCAGATAGAGGACAGGCTCAAGATTCACAGCACTTCAGAAAAAGTATTTGTGGTATCTTTTTTTGCAGTAGCTATTCTGGGTATATCTTGGATTATAGGAGCAGTGGGCTTGTTGGGATTGGGGAGTTCACTGCCTGTCTTCTGGTCTGCTGTCTTCTTTCTGGGAACGTTACTCTCTGGCCTCGGTGTTCTCCTGGCAGCTGTGGCCTGCCTTTCTACCTTCGTGGTGCTGGGTGTCAGACTGTTCATTGAGAGGAAACCGTTGAATCCTGTGCTCCCAGGGGAAGTAAACTGGGGTGGAACGCCTGTGTTGATTATCGCTGTGGCCTTTCTCGTATTGTCGACTCTTCTTGCATTTGTTTCTGAAACAGTCTCTTCACTGGCAGGTTCATCTCTTTTCATTGTGCTTCCTGTGATTCTAGTCCTGTATCCCTATGAAAGGACAGTGAAGGCCCTGGGTTTCAAAAACCCGCAAACCCTGTGGGTTATGAAGACTCTTCCTCTCTTAGTTGTCTTGGTACTGGGGAATGAGTTGGTATACCGCATTACAGAAAGATTTTTGGGCCAATTCCCCCTGAAAGAGCTTGTTGAGCAGTTGGTGTCCGGAAATCCCCTAGTCATGAGCCTCAATCTGGCAATCGTGGGCCCAGTGGGTGAAGAGATTTTTTTCAGAGGATTTGCCTATTCAGCGCTTAGAAGAAAATATGGAGTGAAAAAAGGCATTCTGGTGTCTGCCTTGTTTTTTGGCACCTATCACATGATCCCCTGGCAGATTCCCTACGCCGTGATGGCAGGAGTAATCCTTGCCTTTGTATATGAGAAAACCCAGTCACTGTATCCTTCCATTCTTTTTCATATCATAAACAACACTGTGGCTATACTGGGCATGTGGATGTGAATACATGCGTCCGCGTTATAAGATTTGGCTCGAGTCCCAGCAGGGAAAATTCCTCCTGGGAGAAGGGACAGCCCAGCTGTTGCAGGCTATAAAAGAGAGAGGATCTCTTTCTGAGGCAGCCCACCTTCTCAACATATCATACGCTCATGCATGGAGAAAAATCAGGCACATAGAGAAGAATGTTGGAAAGCAGGTTGTGGAGAGAAAAAGGGGAGGAAAATCAGGGGGGAGTTCATGTCTAACTGAGGAAGGTGAAAGGTTGCTGAGAAAGTACGAACAATTGAAAGAGACAGTCGCAAAAGCCTGTGAGATGTGTGAGTGAGAAGGATCAGGTCATAAGGTGGTGTTCATTTTGAATTACCATAAAGATTTGGCAAGGTTATTGTACTATGTACGAGATTCATGTTGAATGAAAAAATGGGTAAAAAAAATGACAAAAAATTAGAAGATAAGAATTAGAAAGTACCAAATATTCTGTGTTCTAGCTCCTTCAGATTGGCATTGATGATTCTCTCCAGTTCCAGATCTCTTCCTCTCGGAAGCTGCTTTTTCTCTCCTTCCAGTGAGAGATAGACCCGCATGGCTTGCTGAAGGTTCCCACGTATGTATGATTTGGAGAACCTGCTCAGCGCATCCTCAGTCTTCTGATGGAATTGCACTAGTTCTGCGGGTGAGACGTCACGGGCAGGCGCAGCTTCTCTTGCAGAAGTGCTCACCGGTCTGCTACTTGGTGGGGCTGGGGCCTCAGATTCGGGTTCTTCCAGACGGAATCGAGATGCAGACGATTCAACGGGGCGCATGGGGCGGCCTCTTCTTCTGGAGATCAACAGGGTCACCAGAGCAATCACTGCCACAGCTGCCACAGAGATCCCCACATACTTCATGTCAATGGGAAATCCTGTAGAAGCGAGGGCGTTGTCCAGCTTCTCCTGAGCTGCACTCTGCAAATCTGTGTCACCGATCTCCATGTACTTGTCTCTGGCTTGGGTGTAGTACTGGGCAGCCATTTCAAAGTCACCAGCATTGAATGCGCTGTCTCCCTGGCTCATCAGATTCTGTGCATTCACGTAAGAACTGCACAGTTCCTCATACTGGGTGGCCTGCATTGCTCTCTCACTATCTCCTACTTCTACGTAGCGGATAGCGGCATTGGAGAACAGGCTCTGTGCTTGAGTATATTTCCCCTGTGTAAACAGACTCAATCCCTGGCTGAACAGCGAGTCAGCTTGGCCTGTTGCCTCGCCAAGAGTTATTCTCTGACTTACGCTGTCATTCTTGCGATTGTTGTCACCAGAAGCCTGAGCTCTCACCACGAGATTGAATGTGCCAGATTCTGCCCTCCATCCAAAGGTCATGGGTTGAGAAATGCCACCATCCAAGTCTATGGTCTGTCTGGAAGCAAGCGTGCTGTTCACCACAAGTTCCACCACGACGTTGGAGATTGCCCTCTGGGTGAAATTCACAGCAGTCACAGAGATGGTTACTGATTCTCCCACCTGGGGATTTGGCGGTGTGAGCTGGAAGTTGGTCAGGCCAACGTCCACAAGGTATGTCATGGCAGTCACAGTAACTGAGTCTTCTACTTCCACCGTTTTCTCTTCCCCTTTCCCCGTTGCATGGATCTTGATCTCATGCTGCTCGGCAGAGATGGTTTCTGGCAGGGACAGAGAGAGTTGTAGCTCCACTGCATCATCCGCTTTGAGGATAAAATCATTCTTTGAGAAACTGGCTTTCCACTTATCGGGGACTTCAGCAGTAAGGGTGACTGTGAGGTTAGGGTATCCCTTCTGGATGACCTTTAGATTGTAGTCAATAGAACTGCCTGCATACCCCTCCATGATCTCCTCCGCAGAGATTACCTCAAACTTCTGCAGCCCTTCAACCGTGGGTGTCTTAATCCCACCTCCATCGGATGGAGGCTCGGTCGCCGGCGGATTTGTGGGGGAAATACTTGGAATAGGGGGTACAGTAGGCACGGCTTCGACGTTCAGCATCACTCCTACTCCTACTACTACCATCACCAGTGCCAATACCATCAGTTTTTTCATTTTGATCACGTTCCTTTGGATGAGAAAAATATAAAGGTTGCGCTTTGGGGCACAACCTAAGCGTAGGACATGGTACAGTCTTGTGAGACGTACACGTAATACGCTAGTCCGATTTTCATCACCGTAAACCCTGATGACTGGTATCCCTGAACGATATAGGCGTACCAGTGCGTCCCTAGTTGCGTATCACCTGCAGCATAAGCGTCGAATGACCACACCTGGAGCAGTGCAGTGGGACTGAACGTTATCTGTCCTCCGTTTGTGAATGACTGATTGTTGGTCTGTGTTGCGAGTCCGATAAGGTTCCATCCAGCTCTCAGTTGAATTGTCTTCTGAGTATTGGGTGTGCCAATGACAACCCAATCATATGTTATTTCAGCTGAGTTCCCTGTTACCTTGATCCAGTACCCGTACCTGTAGGGTTGAGCATTGTAGGTGGTTTCGTGCAGCGTGAACACATTGTCAGACCCTGATGCAAAGGGAGAGTTGGGGTAGATCTGCCATGCTCCACCTGAAGCGTGTCCAGGTGGTGTGAATCCAGTTCCAGGTCTCAACCTGGTCATCTGCATCCACTTGTCATCATGTTCATACATGAGGACAGCGAGTGGCGTGTTCGCATCTACATTAAGTGGTATGGACACCATGTTCCACCCTTTGTCATACAGTGTGTCTGCCGGATTGAATCTCAGTTTGATTGTGTAGGAGATCACTGAAGATCCATCTGCCTGCTGCAGTGTGTAGTTGTTGGAGCTCGTCGTTGCACTGACGTTATTGCTCTTGATGGTATAGTTGGCCTTGCTTGCACTGACAATGTATGTTCTTCCCGTGGGTAATGAGGTCAGTGTGTAGTCACCTGAAGCATCTGTTGTGGCTGAAGCTACTTTCACAAGACTTCCTTTGAAGTCTTTGTCAAAGGCTCTCACTGCAACAGTCTGCATTCCGGAGGTTCCATCAGTGACTGTTCCTGAGATATCAGTTCCCGTGCTTCCAAGAGTGAAGTTGCCATCTGAAACACCGCCTGCATTGTCGTACCAGGTAACGGTAAGACTGCTTACTTCTACTGTCTTGAACTGAACGACATACCCATCTTTGGAGACCACAATGTTGTACAGGGAAGGTTCTCTTTCCTGTTCATACAAAGGATCCCAGGACGTGGTGGGCAGGTTGAAGTAGAAGTCGCCGTTGGTGTCTGAGGTGGTCTCGTAGAAGTACGGTGCTGCAGAATCTTTCAGGTGTCCTGCTAAGTATGCCCGTACAGTACATTCAGGGGGATCTGTGTGACCGCACACATTACCCGGGCAGACATAGCCGCAGTCACCTGTGGTGAAGTTCCACACTGAAGACCAGCCACTGGTGCCTGCTGAGTTGGATGCGCTGACCCGCCAGTAGTACGTGGTTTGGCCTGAAAGTGTTCCGTTGGGGACTGTGTAGGTCGATACCGACACTGTCTCATTGACCAATGTAGACCCGAAAGCACTGCTGGTGGAGATCTGCACGGTGTATGATGTAGCTCCTCCAGAGTCGTTCCAGTCCAAGGTGGGTGCACAGCTTACATCGGTGGCTCCATTACTGGGCGCTACCAGCGTAGGTGCGTTGGGTACAGTTGCTCCACCACAATCGCCAGTCGTGAAGTGCCATACAGAGGACCATCCGCTGGTACCATTGACGTTGCTGGCATTGACGCGCCAGTAATACGTGGTATAACTGGTCAAGGTTGTTGCGGGGACAGTGTACTGTGATGAGCTGACTGTCTGGTTGACCACGGTGGAACTGAAGCCTGAAGACACAGAGAGCTGCACAGTGTAGGCAGTTGCACCTGTGGAATCATTCCAGTCCAGCGTGGGAGTACAACTGGTACCTGAGGCTCCACTACTTGGGGCTACCAATGAAGGTGGGTCAGGTGGCGGCTGAGGAGCTCCTGCACTCTGGAAGGCGAAATCAATGTCCGTCTTGATAGAGTTTACAGGAACAGCATATGCGCCGGTATATGGCGGAGGTGGGACTGCATTTGCCAAGCCACAGCTTCCTGCTGTAGCAGTCACGTCATAGGCGCCAGGGGGCAGATTACTAATCAGGTAGGTGTCGCCGCTGTTGCTGACAGTGGCACTTCCACTTCCTGATCCACCCAAAACCTGTGCCACAGTGACTGTTGCTTCAGTAGCACAGCTTGGGTCCCAGGTCACAGTACCGGAGATACCACCATTCATGGACACCAAATCCATATTGGCATTTGTTACGTTGCAGTCTGGATAGACCACAACAACATTGAGGACGCCAACATAGTAGTCTGTCTTCTGGGCTACTACACTCCATGCCCAAGTCTTGTTGAGATCAGATACCTGCGCATCTGACCAGGGCACATCCTTGAATTCGTAGTATCCGGCTCCATCGGTGGTGGTAATATAGTATCCCAGATGTCTACCATACAGGGATGATTCGAGCTGTGTTCTCTGCATGTCAGACAGTTTGACCTGCACACCCGCAACCGGTGTCGATCCTTCCCGAATGTATCCAGATACATTGCAGGAGTACCGTTTCAGGTGGGATGTGATGACCTTGGTCTCTATTCCTGCGCTGACTGCAATGGGTCCCTGTGTTTCGACCAGGTAGTTGGTGATCTCCATGTGCAGATAGTACTGATCCCAGGGCTGTACATTCAGAATGAGGTAGTACCCTTCACTGTCCGTTACTGCTTCTTGGCCGCTTGGATTTACTCTGACGTTGACATCACAGAATCCATCAGTGAGTTCCAGAGTGAGATATCCACTGATCCATCCTGTTGTGGGCGTACCAGTCATTACCAGCAGGGGGAAATTACCTGCCGGTGGGTTGGGTACTATGGGAGGTAGTACTGCACCTACTGCAGCCCAATCTGCTCGTACTGGAATACCACCGAACCACGACCATCCAATGCCGATACTGGCATTCTGATCATGGTACTTCCGCATCTGGTAACCTGCCTTGTATGCAGTTCCCGTGTGCGTTCCCGTCGGCACATTGAGCACGGTGTAGTATCCTCTGCAGTCTGTCAGCGTAGTGTACTTTCCTGAGAGCTCGACTTTCACATCTTCCAGTACACTTCCTCCTACATCAGTGACGAATCCATGGACTCTCCCTGTTCTCTTCTTGTAGGTGAAATCCTTGGTCACGATGCTGTTGAGGACGACTGGCTCTCCCTGGCCAAACTCGTTGACACTGTAAGTAACCCAGTAGTCAATACCACAATCACCTCCACCACAGATTTTCATCAAGTAAGAGCCGATTTCCAGGTTCTCGAAGATGTAAAATCCATTGGTGTCGGTTTCGTCCTTCCGTTCCCATGGTATCCACACTGAGACCACTGCGCCAGAAACATCTCGACCATCGTCATTAACCACTCTCCCGTTCAGTGTACCTCGTCGCTTGGACATGGGGAAAACAGTTGCTCCTGAATCTCCCGCAAACCCATTGACGAAGTTTAGCCCGTCTGAAGGACCTACTGAGGGGTTGGCCAGTGTGACATAGTCGGCTTTCGTAGCCACAATAGTGGTCGTGGATGTCCCTGAGGGTAGAATGACGTTCTTGATGATGTAGAACCCATAGCTGTCAGTGTATGCGGTGATGCCTCCAAAGGTCGTCTTCACTGCTACTCCTGATATTCCTTCTCCAGGCTGGAACGTTGTCCCTGGGGAATAGAGATTCTGGTCAGGTATGATATATCCCTGCCAGGCACCAGTGCCATCAACAGGTGCGTCAGGTCCCACAGTTGTTCTCACAGTGTTGTGGTAAACGAATCCTGAGATGAACTTTCCTGGGGGTGTAGCGGGCAGCGTCACGTTCTTGTAGGTTATCTGGTCATATTTGACCTGAACACCTTCTATCACACCGAGAACCTGCAACTTTGTGGCATCAGTGACCACAGCAGTGTATGTGCCTACAGGCATTTCTAGGCTTTCAAACCATCCATTGGCTCTGATGGGGATATCTCTTCCGCATACGAAAAGGAATCCATCATTCAGGTAACTACCTGTGGCATCCTTGATCTGACCTTTAAGGATACCTGCTTTGATGGTCATGACAATGCCATTCATACACTGTTCGCAATCGTCTACCGGGGCTCGGGGTATCCCTTGTTCATCCAGAGGTGGTCGATTGACTCCCTTTGGGCCAGGCGAGGAAATGTGAATAAACATGGCGTCGAAGTAATTGGATTTCTCAGCTTTGATGAGGTAGCGGGCTTTGTACATCCTGTGCGGATTTGAGGCTTCAGGTACAGGCAGTGGCGCAGCAATCAACCTCTGGAATACGTCTCTGAACCCACACAGCAGTGTTTCTTCTGCTCTTCTGCCTGGTCTTATCCTAACTTGCCAGGACATTTCGCAGTCCTCAGAGTAGGTTTCTGCGGGCAGCAGCAAGAAGAAGTATCCATTGCTGTCTGTTACAGTGGTGTATGGACTGTTGGGAATGTACACTTTGGCACCTTCCACACCAATTCCATTGGTATCGACAACGCGTCCGAATTTGTAGTCAGGGTTTTCTTCCATCTTGAAGTCAGCCCTGGTCACTCTGCCTGCTACGACTTCCACAGCTCTAGCAGTGCTTTTGTGGTGGTCATCCCATTCATCAAAGACCACTCCTGCTTCATTGCGCACAGTAACGAAGAACCGTCCTGTCGTAGGTGTGAACTGATATCTGAACCCTCCCCAGGTAGCATAGCTCAGAGAAGGATTTCCTGGACCGATGTCTGTGTAGATATAATACCCTGCCTTGTCGCTGATGACGTTCCTGTTGGCAGCATTGTTTACACCTTGAAATATCCAGCCCATTCCAGGAACTTCTACAATGGCGTTCTCAATAGCCTGGATTCCATCTGTTATCGATCCTTCAATGGTGGTAGTGGGACAGCTGGGACAGGAAGTCATTACATACGGGACTCCTCCTCTCACGTTGGTAGCTGCAGGGCCAGGGGCCACACAAACGTATTCCACGCCAGTATACCAGCCTTCAGCTCTGAAGACCACGTAGTACCAGCCCGCCGGAATATTCGATATGGTGTACCTCCCTGACGCATCGGCAGTGGTAGATAGTCCCAGTCCAGGCACCTCAACAACTACGCTGGGTGGACCTGCTACGATCCCCGTGATACTTCCGTAGTTGTAGCTCATGTTGATGAAATCGATTCCAGTGGTCGTGTGAGCATTGACCATGAATGGCGTATTGGGATATGTCTGTCCATCCACAGTGATATTGAGCTTCTGTTGTGGAATGTACTCTGCCTTGTTCACGTCAATCCTGTACTGTCCTGGGGGCAACCCCTGCAGTACGTAGTTACCCACCGCATCAGACAGCATGTTCAAATTGAAGGCAGGTGTCTGATTGCTGTAGGGGGCAGACTGAGCAGTAGCAGTTACCCACATTCCGCAGATCCCTGTTCCATCAGTCTTTACAATTCGTCCGGCAACAGAATCAAAGGGAATCAACCCGAAGTTGACAGGCACATTGCCAAGCACATGGACATTCTTGGTCTGAGTGTAAAAGCCAGGGCATCTGACAGTGACATAGTGATAACCAGGCTGCAGATTCCTGATCATGTAATTGGATAAGTTGTGAGTCCAGCCAGCTGCCACTGCAGCAGGTAAGGCACCAGCATACCCTGCAGTCTCATTTGCGGTGCAGGTGGGCGATGTAGGTGCATTTGGCTGATCCAGCCATACCTCGGGGCCCTCAAATACAGTATCTCCTTCCCCGAGATCACGAGTACCTCCAGCAGCGTCCAGACCATCATCAACGAATGCTTCACTGACTTCTCCAGCGTCCATCAGTCCATTGGCATTGGCGTCAATCCAGTCAAATCGGTCATTTCCATCTCCATCCGTCCATTGCTCACCAGAAATGACGTAATCACCGTTTGCTGGATCATATATGCTGTTCATATTAACATCAGCATAAATCAACCCGGCAATAGCGTACGGCTGTGCATTGGCTTCTCGTGGACTAAGTATAACTAGGCTTCCGATCAGTATGATGCATATGAAGAGGCTTAAGCCTCTCTTCGCTGGTTTGTTTTCCATCTTTTTTACCTCCTACTATTGGTTCGTCAGACTTCATCCTCAATGACAAGGGAATATATCTTGCCATTATTTTGGA
>JACVGT010000005.1 GCA_018992685.1 Theionarchaea archaeon | reverse complement strand
CGCTGTTGACTGGACCACCTCACCAGGTGAATGGGAGTACATCACCGACCCATACGGTGACTGTGACATCCTGATCATCGCAGGTGCTGACAGAGACGCCACCAGAGAAGCAGCTCAAGACCTGATTGACCAGCTTTAAACCATTTTTCTTTCTTTTTTGTTAATTTTCTTTTCATTTTACTCAGGACTTCTGATCCTAGGACTTGAGGATTGAACATGTGTGTGATTTTGCTGTGCAGTTTAATCCGTCTTTCATTGACAGAGGACTGATAGCAGAATCGTGTCTGCATTCCAAGAAGGCCTTTCCTGAAGCAGGAACCTTTTTATGGAAGAAAATGTGTGTCAGGAAATCACTAAAGAAGGGAACCCCATGAAATACAAATGTGTCATCGTAACTGAAAGGGGAGGTCCAGAAGTTCTCCACGTCATCGAGAACGACCTGCACGCACCTTCAGCAGGTAAAGTGAGAGTCAGAATCCTTGCAGCACCCGTGTGTGGTCCCGATGTTTCAGCTCGCTATGGTCACACTCCGTTCGCTCCTAAGACGCCGTTTGTGCCAGGGTATGCCGTTGTGGGTATCGTGGATGCGGTAGGAGAACGCGTTACACGAACTGCTGTGGGTGATCGAGTTGCCGCCTTGACTGTGTCCGGAGGCTATGCTGAATATATTCTTCTTGATGAAGACCATTTAATTCCTGTTCCTTCCACTCTAGATCCTGCAGACGTTGCCACGATCATCCTGAATTATCTTGTGGCTTACCAGATACTCCATCGCAAGGCACAGGTTAGAGCTGGAGACAAGGTGCTTGTCATTGGCGCCAGCGGTGGCGTCGGAACAGCTTTCCTGCAGCTTGCTAGATTGGCCAATCTCACAGTTTATGGGCTGGCGTCTAAAAGCAAACACGGTGTATTGACTGATCTGGACGCGATACCCATTGACTACTACACTCAAGACTTTGTCAAGGTCATTAAGGAAGCAGAGCCGGATGGCCTGGATGCGGTGTTTGATGGTATGGGAGGAACCTACCTCGCCCGTGGATTTTCACTGCTAAAGCATGGAGGCACCTGGGTGGCATATGGTAATCCCTTGAGTTTCTCACGTTTGATGCGTCTTCTGGGACAGGTTTTCCTGCTCAATGTGCTGCCGAATGGAAAATCGGTCAAGTTATATGGTACAGGTGCCTTTCGGTTCAGAAAACGTCCCTTTCTGGAAGACTGGGCAACACTCTTTGAGTTGCTTGAAGAGGGTAAGATAAGCCCCATCATCTTGAGGAGGTTCCCCATCCTCGAAGCAGCAAAAGCCAATGAACTTCTGGAAAGCGGAACGGTAGTTGGCAATATCGTCTTACTGGCACCGGAACTATTAAAGAATCATGGTTGAGCCTCTTACCGTACTGTTGCCATTCTATGAGACCGGCCATCGACCCTGTTCACAGGAGCTCAGTCAAGCAATCGGACACCTATTCGACAATTCTCTGCTGCAATGTCATTCGGATTTGTATTCACGACTCCACTTTCTGATGTACAGGAGTAGATACAACGCAGCGAAAACAAAGAGTATACCAGCCGCCATTTTCAAGAAATTGTCCTCGCATAATACCCCCCACCGAAATAATATGAAAAACCAGGCAACGGGAATTGTAGTTTTCCTAGCCTCTGTTATCACGTCCTTCTTGAATTTTGGAGAGGTTATAAGGTTCGTGCAATAGAGGAACAAGAGACTGAAAGCCCATATGGCAAGTGCAATTTCCCAGCCATGGCCACAAGGGTTGAAAAAGCGGTAGAGAACACAGAATCCCAGCATCGCAGCTGCATTTGCATGTTGCACAACATCAATCATTTCTATGTTCATGGGTTTCACCTTCAATCACAATAACTGGTGCAACTGCGGTAAAGATCCTTCATGGCTGAGTTGTTGCATTGATTACAACAGCACTCCAGATGTGAGAGAGGCCTGTGGAATCTGAACATCGAAGTGAATTGTTCTCTGCATAGCTATGTCCATCGAATCTTTGTGGAATCATCAACCGCCTTATTTGGTTCCCCAAATGATCACAAGGGCGCAGATCACCAGGTAGCCACGCGTACGGATCTCTTGTTATAAATCTTCCTGTTTCAGGGTCTTAGTGTCGTTGGTTGAGATTGTATAATCCTGTGACGTCTCTTTGTTTTCCTGTGAAGAGATAGGACGGTGAGGACCCCGTGCATATATTTATCCCCTCAAAGGCGTAATATGCGTCAATATCATTCTTCTTAATTAGGAAATCAAAGCGAATTCCATCCACCATTTTCCCATAGAAAGTACGAAAATGTCATATGCGCTAGTGTTCTCTTTGCAATCGAGAAGCTCAGAATCAAATCCGATGAAAATATAGATGAAAAATCAAGCCGCATAATGAGCCATGTAGTGAACTAAAAAGTAAAAAAAAAGAAATGAGAAAACTTCAATGTTTCAAGGCGGCGTTCCTCCAGGGTATACTATCATGGATGCAGTGGCGCTCGAGCCAGTTCCCCTATCATACACGTACACACTGATGGTGAATTGCTTGTACACCGTTCCAAGAGTACATGAATCTGTCCAGTTGCTTGAATTGAGAGTGTACTTGATCAGCCCTCCATTCATGTACCAGTAGTAATCGAAATTCCCTTTCCCCATTTCGACAGTAACCGTATAGGTAGGGCTTGAATATTCGGGAGGATACTGAGGACCGCTGAGGTATATCACCAGGCTTCTTGAAATAGCAGGTGTCTCAGGGTCACCGAGTAGGTTAATCTCATAGTAGCACCACCTGTACACAGAACTAGACTCTGCAGCAGATACCCAGTAGCTTTTTGCCTGATTGAGTAATTCACCCAGGTGCTGTTTGTGATCTGAGAATAGACCCCTGAACATAGTCTCAAGGAAGTCCCCACTGTACTTAGATGCATCTACTGAGGAATAAAAGCCATATCCAGAATTCATCATGCACGCAACAGCTCCACAATCATCTTTGACATATTCTTCAGCCAGACAGTCGTTGACGGAAAACTCCCCACTGAGACAGGCCATTGACATGTGAACTGGTTTGAACGTATTACTCAAGGTGGGCACATCTGCAGTAGTCCATGCTACAGACTCTCCAACAACCATGTTGATCTGATAAAATGTGGGGAGTCCATGACCGGTGTGCTGGACTATCAGTGGGTTCCCAGCCCATGCATTTCTCCAGTCGTCTTTTGATACGTTGCCGTATTCTTCAAAGAGTCTTCTCTTCGTGTAGTACCAAGGCGTCCAGTACTCACAGTCATATGCTACCTGTCTCGAATCCGGGTAGTTGTCTGGTTCGAGTCGTGCTTGATGAAACTGGCACACCTTTGGTTTGTCACTTTGCTCATACGCGATGGTCTTGTTGACGAACATCTGAGCTTCAGCTGTGGATTCTACTGGAGCTCGACCGACAAAGACCTCTTCCAACCAGTCGACATTGTCACAGGGTTCACCGTAGACATGATCACCGTCTGCATCAAAGGTACCATCTAGGCATCCAAAGTACATGTCGGCTTCCAGATCGTAATCCACCTTCGGAGAACATATGCAGAGGAACCCTCTGTAAGGAACAACAGAAACATCCCCACCTAGCAAACACCACCTTGTACTGTGGGTTTGATACATATCTTTGATGAAGTTCCTTACTTTCTCTGCATTGTCATACCCTGTGTAGGTCGAGTATATCCATTGGACGTCATAAACGCCTGCGCTGTTGAGGTGATTTGTTTTGTGGTTAGCTAATTGCTGGAATATAGGGGCCATTGTACTGTTTGTGATGATGATGTATTCTTTCGTGTCTATGAGGGGCACGACACTCTCATACGTCTCCAATACTTGAGGATTGTCTACCATGCACGCAGCATCTTTCTTGTCATCTTCCAGCCCCCTGTACAATGGGTTCTGTGAACTCTCTTGCAGGTGTACATGCACTGTCAGTGTGGTATAGAATTTTACAGTGCCAGATTGTGGCCGATATTGTAGGGGGTAGAAGTGTACATACAAGATTTGAAACCCTCTGAAAGATTGTACTGTGATGACATCGTACAGGGTCTTGTGGTACCATTCATTGGAGCTGTAGGTCGCTTCGTTTCGTCCCACTTTTTGAGGTTTTCCACTGAGGATACAGGCGGGTTGGCCCCATGGAATCTCAAATCCTTCCTGAATGATGGATTCACCCTGGGTGACTGTGACATCCTTCACGTCTGTACCCTGGGGAAGCAGAATTCTGGCAACTCGGTAGGGCACTAGCGGTTCTCCAGGTATTTCTTCAAGAATGGTATTCTCTACCACAACCTGACCTTCCCGTATCACTGAAGTAAACTGGTATTCTATTGAAAGACTGTCATTTTCGGAAGAAATTGTAGGAAAAGTCAGCCCTAGCATCACTGCCAAGATAAGTATACATAGCATCTTTTTCTTCATGGATTCACCTCCTCTAACTTTGAAGAGAATCTAGAGAAAATAATATAAAAAGGTTTGGGATTATCCCCTCTGATCTTGCCGGTACCCTCTATATACAACTCCCAGCAGGTTACATGACAAATCAAACGGACTCATTCAAAGGTTCAATGACGTGGTCTGTCTTTCGCATGGTTGAGTTGAGGATGCTGTAGATCCTCTTAAAAGGAGTATCTCCTGATGACTATTCCTCATACAAATGAATTCGGCAAGAGAGATGCTGGAAGGAAGAATGATTGACAAGTTCACATATAACCTGTTCAGCCTAATTCATTCAGAAAGTTCCTAATAACCACTGCATATTCCTGTGGGTTCGTATATCCAGAAGTGTGTCCAGTCTTGTGAAATGTGTGAACCTGTGCTTGTGGATAGAGGTTTTTTAGGTTCTCTCGCACGGGTTCCTTAAATGCGGGGTCATCATCAGATTCTATGATGAGAATTCGCCCAGGCCACGTGGCCGAACCATCCTGTGAGATTGTATAATTTGTCACAAAGTCAACCGTACATGCCTGCTGAGCTTTAATATCGTCTTTCGTCATGCGAAAAGATACTTCTGTTAGAAAAGCTTCCCAGAACTGACGGTCTGAATCCGGCATTGATAAGAGGTTCATTAATCTCTGTTTGAAGGTGATCCGTAGCAGCCGAAGGGGGTATAAGTCTGTTACAACCTGCCCAATTTTGATGAGATTCTTAGAAATTCCTGAAGGTCCTGACGTGTGTGACAGTATGAGTGATTGGACTTTGTCAGGATAATCGTGTACAAAACATTGAGCAACCCATCCTCCAAATGATGTTCCAAGGAGGTGAACCTTCTTCGTGGATTCTGAGGTAAGTATGTAAGAAATCCCTTCTGTTATGTCTGCCATCGTGGGTAAAGGTGGGTATGTGGGTGATATGATCGTATATTCATTTTCAAAGATTTCAATAAGTTGAAACCATGTTTCAGCGAAACGAATACCACCGGGAAGGAGTACCAGGGTTTCCTCTCCTTTTCCACATGAAATATATTCCCAGGTGACGTCCGCCTTATCAAAGGTTGTGTATGGATGAGTTGAGCGAAATGTTTGTAATCGATCTTTCTGGTCTGAAGGAACATTCTTGTAGATATCATTAAAGGATTTACTCATCATCGTATCCTCCTTTTCTTCTAACTCCCTGGATTAAAACACATCCAGCATTTCTTATAGTACTACCTCTCCTAAGCGTAGGCGCTTATATAAATGTATCTATGTGGGCATTTAGGTTTTTGAAGTACCCTTTGTTTGAACTAAGTTCTCATGAATTGCCAAGAAGGCAGAGATAAAGAGGAAGATGAACGAAGAAAAAACCCTATCTCAGCCGCAACGAGACAGGGTATTATACACCATCCAAATTAGCATGAGAATGGCATAGAGTAAACAAGGATAGTAGACATATTTTCCATCAGACTTTCTGAAATCTTCGAAGAGAAAATGGAAGAACACGAAGAGAACGATGATTAGGACTGCGAAAACAAGTATTCCTCCGCAACTCATGAAGAAGCCGATATAAACGTTGAAAACCACAGAATAGACTACTAGGAGTAGTGTGCCTACCACCACTGTCCTGATCTTCTTTTTTCTTTTGAACTCCTCCTCTGATTCCATCTTTTTCTTACCTCCTAAGTGATTTGTTTGCCTGGATGAATAATATCACCTGTTCGTTTTGCTAAGTCGAATCTTCTATTGCGTCAAGAAGACAGATGAGTGATTTCATATTGCTCTCTATCCTTCGATTTCGGGGGAACTGCTCAAGTCATGACTTCTTCCACATACTCATATCCTTTTTTTGCTGCCTTTTCTTTGAGATGATTGAGAAAGGTTTCCTTGTCTCCAAAATATCCAATATCAAAGCTCCGTGGGGGCTCGTCATTCTTCAGATAGACAACAACGTAGGGATTTCCCAATTCGCTCTTTCTCACCGACATTTTTCTGATATTCGACCATGGAATTGCGTCAAGACCAATTCTAAAGTACTCCTCACTACTGAATGTCTCAAATGGCTCCCTGCGCATGTATTTCCAGTGTTTAATAGATAAAATCACGAAAGCCAAGAGTACCACCAAGAAAAAGAGGGAAAAGAAATGAGTAAAGAGGGTGCTACGCTCGAATATCATGCAGCCGTTGTCTATGATTCTGATCATGAAGCACGTAAAGGCTATGACCAGAATGTAAAAAATGCATCTGTCCCTCCTCTCTCTGCTGCCGAACAAGAAAGCAGCTATCATCAATGGAACTTGGAAGCCTACAAAGAAAAGTGTCCCCACACAGGTCAGGCAAGGGCCTTCTAGGAAAACATATAAGTACAGTAGGAGCAGGAAGACTGCATAGATTGTTATGACGAGATTCCCCTTCTTACTGGGTTTTCTTTCATTGACCACGTTTTCACCTACTTATGTTGATTATGTTGTACTTGGTATCTTAAATCTTTGCAGCCAAGCCAGGAGGAAACTGGTGAGATTGTCTCCCCCACGAGTCATACTTCGCAGTTTCCAGAATGCATATTGCTGCAACAAGACCCTATGCTGCATATTCCCACGGATTCTTGACATGTCGGAGATAAGAAATACCGCCACCAGCGGTGTCACCACCTGCTGCATAAGAATAATAATCTTCCATCGCATCACAGTACTGGATCAATTTGGTAAGTGCAGACACTATTATGTCCCGAATCAAAACTAGAGACTTATCATGGGGAAGAGATGAATAAGAATATACTTGCCATAAAGTCAGCGGCCAATTCAGGTCAGCAAGTCTTCGAGATCTTTATTTTCGAACTCAGATTCAAAGATCAGTTTATCTTTCTGAGTATTTATGGTTCTCCAGAACCCGTTGTACTTATATGCAGCAATCATTCCTTTGGTTGCAAGATTAGGAAATACGGAATTTTCAAGATTTCCATCTGTTAAGAACTGAATGATTTTCTTGTTGAAAACATATATACCTGCATTAGTTAGAACTGAGCTAATCACTGGTTTCTCAATAAATGACGAAACTCTTCTATTCTTTACCTTCACAATGCCAAAATTACATCTCAGAGGGAGAATAACCATATTCATGATCTTTTTTTCTCTTAGATGGAACAAATAGAGGTCATTCAACGGAATATTGGTAATTGTGTCACAATAAACAAGAAGAAAATCTTCATCTAACACGTCACAGTTTTCAATGGCTTTCCTAGTAGCAGTTGCTGTTCCATCGCTTACCAAGTGTTCGCTTATACAGATATTCATTTCATGCAGACATTCTTCATTTAGATATCTCTCTAACTTCTCTTTCTTATATGAAACTCCAGCTATCAAATTTTCAATCTTGTTCAAAGCCAACCACTTTAGTACCCAAAATAAGATGGGCTTGTCACATACCTCCACCAAGGGTTTAGGTATTTTGTCTGTGATCGGCCTGAGTCTTTCTCCTTTTCCCCCCATTAGAACAATTGCAGTTTTCATTCTCTACACCGTTTCCGAGTAATCAAGCAAATTGCTCGTAGAATGGATAATTTCATCATACTTACCATCCTCATGGATTTTAATGCACTTCTTATCATCATCGGTATCCGAAAATGCCTCAGTCATGCCTATAATTGTCTTTTTGATAAATGATCTTAGTCTTTCAGTATTCTTAGCCATCATTATGCACATATAGGTATTCAGCTTCTTGTAGTAGTTCTGCCCTACTTTGGAGAATATCGTTAGTAGAGTAAGAACAACAAATAGAATCTTAATGTGGAAGAGATTCGAATGCCGTCAGAAACCAGTTTATAGAATATTGGTAACAAGAGTGCTATTATTGAGATAAAAACACAATTACTCATTGAATGAAGCATATCAGATAGAAGAAACAAGCGACCAATAGTGTTTTCATTCTCATCTCCATTTTCGTGCCACCTTTCCCAGTGAAAACATTATCCCTCTGTCATTGGCTGCATTGCACAGCAAACTCGCACACTTAAATACACGATAGTAGACTGTATCTCCAACGCTGAAGGGTATAATTTCCAAGATTTATTTTATATTTAGTCCATATAAACCTCCGGTATCCATATACTGACAATATATGAGATTCTAAGCAGGAATAGAATTGATTTGGTAGTGAAACATCCTGATTCATACCAGAGCTCTGCCATCTGTTCCCTTTGGTATTCTCGGGGTATCTTCGCTTAATCCATCATGTTCGACCGCGATTATTCCAAAAAGACCATCCTTGAAATTTAAACTCATATAAAGGGGAAAATAAGGTTCAAGTTCTTCAAAGTTGCCAACTCTATCGGTCAGATAATTGTACATTTCCCGTGTTGGCACAACAAGAATACCTCCTAGAAATACGTTTGTTAGCATTCCTAGTGCCATTTTTTCAAGGGCCCGATGGCTAGACGAGATATTACCAGTTTCCCATTCCACCACGAACCACTTGCTATCCAATTTCCTTGAAACGTCGACTTTTCCCCATCTCTTGTTATTAGTTATTTGAATCTTCTCTTCAACATTCCACCCAAAATTGCCTAGTGTTCTAATAAAAGCTCTCTTGATTGGTCTGACTCCATTCCCCATCCCTCTCTTCTTCCCAGATTCAGGATATAGTAGAAATTTGTCAGATCCAGGAGGCCACTTGACCGATTCTATTGCTTTCTGCAGTTGCCCATGTATCATTTTCCATTCTTCTGATTCTATGAATGAGTCTGATGAGAACAGTATTTTCAACTTGACATATTTCAAGAGAATCTCCCTAGCTATAGAAAAAAAACAAAGAAATAAAAAGTTAGTTACCATTCAGACACTCTTCAAGAGTGTAAAGTGTGTTTATATATTTAATATGATATTACTATTGTGGCCTAATGGACGAAGAAGACTGGAAAAGCATTGGCTATGTGCTAGCAAGCATCTATCGAAGAAAGATCATTCTAGCCTTGAAAGACAGCCCCTTGACACCAAAGCAATTGTCCCAGATCTGTGGGATTGGAATCGGTCATGTAAGCAATGTCTTGAAAGGGCTAAGAGATCAAGATCTTGTAGAGTGTCTTAATCCAAAGGCTCGAAAAGGTAGGCTATATGACCTAACAGAAACAGGAAGGGAAATTTCCACTGCTGTATTAGGAATTCAAGGGGAATAACAAAGATTATGGTTGATATTGGGAACTTTACTGTTTTACCTCTACAAGAGTAAATGAATAGTGGCTCCGTTCTTATTCGCTCACAATCTTGGAGAGTTGGTAGAGAGACAAAGCATCAAGCTTTTAAAGGTCAGGGACAAGGAACATGCATGATCTCAGTGAGTGCAAATGGGAAGGATTTCATGAGTGCGGCATGTGTCTCGAGACTGGGAGTTCTTTTTAACTGCGACTGTATGGATCTTCTTTCAACTATTCGAAATTCTTCTATTGACATGATTTTCTGTGATCCACCTTTCAATCTAAAGAAGAATTACAACACGAAAAGATTTGATGATTCAATGAATGACAAAGAGTATCTGGAATGGGCATACTCTTGGATGGACGAGTGTATAAGAGTTCTCAAACTTGGTGGAAGCTTGTTCATTTATAATATTCCAAGGTGGTGTGTGCAATTCGGTGCTTATTTGGACCAGTACCTGGACTTCCGTCACTGGATTGCCATTTGCATGAAGAATACGTTTCCCAGAGGCAAGAAGCTGTATCCTGCACATTACGGTCTTTTGTACTACACAAAGGGTGAACCCAAGACTTTCAACAAACTAAGGACCCCAATACCAACCTGCCGTCATTGTGGTGGTGAAATAAGAGATTATGGAGGGCACAGAGACAAGCTAAATCCAAAAGGACTGAATCTTACTGATTTCTGGGACGACACTTCTCCAGTAAGACACAGGAAGTTCAAGAAGAGATCGGCAAATGAACTCAAGCCAATCATACCAGAAAGAGCAATTCTAATGTCGACTTCTCACCACGACATAGTCTTGGATCCTTTTGGCGGTGGCGGGTCCACCTATATCCAGGCCGAGCTAAACCATAGACATTGGATAGGCTCAGAAATCGGAGATTGCACCCCAATAATCAGGAGACTCTCGGAGCATGGAAAGTTTGAATCGGGGAATATAAGCAGAACTATCCTTGATGTCTTCGAACAATACAGATATGAACCTGGAGCGGGGGCCATCAGCGGAGAATACAAGCCTCTAACTACTCAAGAAAGCTTAGATGCAGCTATTGGAAGTGGCTCATAGACTTCAGAAGTGTTGGAGAAAGGCTAAGAGAGGCAGTCGAAAACGGATATATCGCGGGACCCCAGATCAGGAAGAAGTCATTCTCTAGTTTCAAGACCTACGTGTACCTGGTTAATTCTTCCAATCCTCTCGGACTGTTCAGAGAATACATCAAGGACAATCACGTACTCTACCATAAGATCCTGGAAAGACTCTGCAATGTTTGGGTGGTCTCAGATATGAACCTTGACATTGATGGTACAATCCATGGGGAAATGTCCCCTGGAGCCCCTCGTAAAGAAGAAGTATCACATAAGGGGTGGATATGGCATTGAGTTCCTCGAAAGGCTCCCCATGTACTGTACCATTGCCACCTCCTATTTTCCTGAGACAATCAATGCCTGTGATCCTTACCAACATATCTTTGAAATGGATTACGAAGATTTCATCATTGATCTCTTCTCTGAACTACCCACCACCTGTTGTTTTCAAAGGGCATCAACCTCTCTGATCTGTCACGAAAGGACACCCAAAAAGCCGATAGAAAGGGTAACAACTCGTCTTGAAGACATTCCTGGTATCCAGCACCCCTTTCTGGTGGAAGCCTTGGTCAAGAGGGGAATCGTAAGAAAGGAGAATCAAACAAGAAAAGAATACTACTGGAGGAAGGAACTTGACTAGTCAGGAGTACTCCAAGAATTCTCATGTTCGATTTACGGTGGATAAATTCACGAAAGAGTACTAGGAGAAAAAACATCGTGGGTTCTCCCCAGAAGTTGCCCTTCCGGATGAGATCTCTTTCCTCTTCTTTTATGGGGATTCTTGCACTTAATTGATAGAAAACCATAAATATTAGTGTAATAAATAGTGAAGTATAGGAAATCGAGCTAAGAGCGATTCATTTCGAGAATCTTTCTCCTCTTTGAGGGAGCCGGCAAACACTGGTATGAGAATAGTTATCGCTCTGGCTCCTAGAACACTGAATTTAGATGTCACAGGTGGGGATCTGGTCCAAAGCAGCAACAAGTTACCATTTCCATGGATTTTACCTCCTTAGACTTGTTTCCCAGATCTCCCACACCTCTTGATTTCTTTCCTTTTATAGGGTACTGTCACATTTTTTCGGCCTTAAAGTATATTAATCTATTGTGTACGGAATGTATTGGATACTGGCGATAGATCGCACGACCTAATGAGGAGAGCTTCTTATCAGTGAACGAAATAACCTACTTTTCTCTTGATTGGCACCTACTGTCGCGATGAACTGGAGAGCAAGTGCCTCAACCATGTGATCATGACAGTCAGTGACGTGGAAGCGGAAAGGACTGAGAGAATGGGTTCGATCCTTCATGGAAGCCCGGAATTGCTCCCTTTGAGACCACGCTTCCTATCCCTCGTATGGTGCTCACACAGAGGATATCACCGCCACCAAACTCATGATCCAGGTGGAAAGGCTTCCGCTTGAACTACCTCGAGGAACTGGGCTGTGAACCTCCCTTCACCACTCCGTGCCCAGTTTCTCACCCCCGTCCTCACGACGGAAAGAAAGATCCACAAGAAAGTCATAAAATGAGCGGAATCTTCACACCAGAAAAATTGCTGAAATATTGGAGCATTCATCAACAAATATCTTACCTCTTCACCAGAGGATGTGTGGTGGACAGGAGGATCCTATTCTTCCTGGAAGGCATGGAGGGAGACTCTGATAAATTTGGCTCTAATGGGTGGAATTGATGAGTGAGACATCCTTTCTGAATAGGCTGCAGCGGTGCCACCGCATTTATGAGCAGGTGTACCAGGACCCACTGATACCTCTCTATGAGATAGCTCGGAACACACGACACTCTAGGAACACGGTCTCCAAGTATCTGCACGAGATGCAGGAACAGGGCTGTCTTCTGGGTCCCTCTTTGAGGATGAAACCCACTCCCATTTACAGAGAGTACGCGTATCTGGTAGCTTCTCTGATCCAACGAAGACATTCCCTGCCCTGAGCCATTTTCCTTCGGTAGTTGATGTGGTCGACACGTTCGGGGACTGGACGACACTGCTGATAACCAACCAACCACTGGATATAACAAGTTAATCTTGTCAAAACAATATGATTTCTCTTAATCAAAAAATCAGGGTGGATTTCATCCTCTATTTCTCCGTAGAAAAATATGAGAATACCATATATCATAACATTTTTTGGATTGTAAAGCTTTCTGCAAGCGATCAAAGCCTTCTGCAAAGGCTTCATGACATTAAAGTCCATAAAAAGGGAGAAGAGCATCAAAGCCACGGAGAATGCGCCCGGGCCGGGATTTGAACCCGAGTCACGGGAGTGACAGTCCCGTATGATAGTCCGGTCTACACCACCCGGGCAAAAAAAGGGCCGGCAGCGTCTCGGGGTTCCCACCTATGGCAGTACAGCCCGAATCGCTGGAAGGCTTAACTTCCGTGTTCGGAATGAGAACGGGTGTGGCCCTTCCGCTGTGACCGCCGTACCCATTCATTCACCCTCCTCTCAAGCTTATAAAGGTTTCGTACTCCAGCCGTCAGAAGCAGAATGTACAGATCTCGTTCTTTTCACAGGAACTAACAACATTGAGGCGAAATATCCAGGATTCCCCTCCACACCTCAAACCAACACGTCACCACTCAAAAAGGTACAGAAAAAAGAAAAAAAATCATTATTCGGCAGAACCCATCAGAAATCCTCCAAAGCCAGTTCCCCATAACAAGGCGGGGTAGGCAACCATCCGTTCCATTCCTCCGGGACCCAATCCAATGAAGATCTCAGCCATGAAGAAAACAAGAGCCACCAACGTGATTACACCCAGCACAAGAGAGAAATACGAAAGTGGAGGCTTCTGCAGCCTGTATGACAGAACAGCTGATAGCCCTCCAAACAGGAAGGTAAGAAGGGCAGAAATCCCGTGTAAGAGACCCATGTTCTCTGGGAACAACCCTACGCCTGCAGCGCCCACACCAGTTATCACCAGAAAGACAGTAAATACAGTGAACTTGAAAGCTTTATGAAGAAAATAAGCACCAACCAAAACAACTGCACCCAGCACAATCATGGACGTGTTAAATATCAAGGCAGTACTTCCCACTCCCAGATCACTAATATAGTTCTCAGCAACACTATACCCCGGATACAATGCCTCTGCAACAACCATGAGCACTATGGATTCTAGCCCACCGAAAAAGAGAAGAGCGCCAGCCACTTTTCTAGCATCACACTTCATGACGCATCTACACCCCTCAGCTTATAAGATTTTGCATTGAAGATATAAACAAACATGAAATACACGTTCAAAGCGTCATGTGACCTTGTAATCCGAAAAGGGATCTTCATGCTACCTAGAGGTTGGAGTCCGTTCTTCTCCCACTTCCCTGATGAATAGAAATACTGTCTTCGACCTCAGAAATAGCCCAACAAACTGCGAAAGAAATCACAGAAAAGGGTCGAAAAATAGCTACAAAGCAAGTAGAGAGCCCGCAAGACATTGTTCATTTCTCGTACAACGAGTCCTACAGAGCCTGTTCCACAACAACCTTCAACCTTTTTAAATAGTCAGAAAAAGACTCCCTCATGATTATCAAGAAAGAGCACGGCGCAGGGGGGGAAGAAATGGACAGGTTCCTCCACACCACTGTCCTCAAGAACCTGCTTCACAGAAGATGCAGGACAGGATTGGGCCTGGATGAACTCGATGACTCAGGTACCATCCCCCTTGACAGTACCACTCTTGTTTTTACAACAGATGCACATACTGTTGATCCCATTTTCTTCCCGGGTGGAGACATTGGAAAACTGGCAGTCTGCGGGACTATCAATGATCTCGCTGTCATGGGGGCCACCCCTCTGGCACTATCAAATGCGATGGTTCTTCCTGAAGGAATGGACGTGTCTCACCTAGAAGAAATCCTCCGTTCCATGGATAAGGTATGTGAAGAGGCCGGAGTATCCATTATCTGCGGAGACACAAAAGTTGCAGGAGACTCAGTGATCATCACCACTGCAGGGATTGGAATCACAGAAAACGTCATCACTGATACCGGCATTACAGTAGGTGACAGGATTATAGTTTCAGGCACCATAGGAGATCACGGGATAGCTATTATGTCACACAGGGAAGGGATTAGCTTTGAAACAGCCCTGCAATCGGATGTGGCACCTCTGAACACCATGATTTCAGAAATTCTCTGCTATGACATTCATGCCATGAAGGATCCCACCAGGGGCGGATTGGCCAAGACACTGAATGAATTCAGTGAGAAGTCGAAAGTAGGAATACAAGTCAATGAAGAAGCAATCCCAGTGCGACACGAGGTGAGAGCAGCCTCGGAAATGTTAGGACTGAACTATTTCGAGATTGCATGTGAGGGGAAAGTCGTCATTGCCTGTGCTCCCGAGGATGCAGAAGGGGTGGTGGAAACATTGAAGCGACATGAGTACGGGAGAAACGCTTCACTCATTGGTGAAGTCATGAAAGGGGATAAAGTGCTGCTAAAGACCCGCGTAGGAGGGAGACGAATTCTAGAAAAGCCTGTGGCAGACCCAGTTCCCAGAGTGTGCTGATTCCTGGTGGTAGCATCTGCTGGCTCAGTTGCCTCATCGTGCGCTGCCTAGTCCCGTCTGCGGGCCACCGTATACATGTGTATCTTCTTTATCCTGGCAAGGTTCAGCACTTTGGTAAAATCATCAAACCCGATCTCTTCCATGGAAATCCATCCATCATCACACGCTTCCCTCACAATCTCATCACCAATATTTGATCGAGTTATCACTGTTGTATAACCTGGAGGTGATCCCACTCCCCCAAAAGACAGATCAGAACTCTCAGCTGTCAGATCTGTACAGAAATAGCACGATGACGAACGATATTCATCCAGTTCACGAACCCTGAATTTTGTCATGGAATTGTCATAGTACACATGCAGATACCCAACCTTGATTTCCATTTTGGTTATCTTCTCCAGGTTGACACCCCGACTCTCAATGAAGTGTCTCAGCCCTTCGTAGGTAAAACTGTCCATGCAAAACAATCCAAATCGCAAAATATTGACCTTTATCATTAAGTTGAACAGCCGGGATGGAGACTTCTGCATCTTATACACTGCGTCAATATTGCAGGGAGTTCCCACAAACCCAATGGAATGATATCCTTCTTCCACTGCTTCAACCAGAGCCGGCATGGTTAGACTGTGGCAATAAATGGAACCTGACGCCTTCCGGATTTCAGGTATCTTGGTGACAAAGGTAGGATTCGGCTTCCAGTGCTCCGTTTCATTCTTCTGGGTGACCACTGCAGCATCAATTAAATTCTCCTTCATGCAGTAACACAGTAATGAGGTGACAACGCCCCCATCCTGCCCTTTGATCGTGCTGTACTTACTCTTACAGGTATATGCAGCGATATAATTCCCCACCAACCCCTCTTCTGTTATAATCGTCCTGGGGCACTGAGCATAACATACTCCACACCGCTCACACGAACCCTCCAGGACAGGCTGTCCATCTGTAATAGCAATCTTGTCACAGAAGGCTGCGCATGCTCCACATTGGGTGCACACACCTGTCTCAATAATGTCCTCTTTCAACTGGGAGAAATTAAAAGCCATCCTTTCCTTCAGTTTCTTTTCGATATGCCTGAATCCCAGTTTCATTTCCTGCGCCATGTCAGATCACTATGCCATTCTGTATAATGTTGGTTTTAGTTTCTTTGACTCCTGGAATTGTTCGCACTTTCAATGTCATAAACTCAAAAAGTGCCTGTTCATTTTCCAATTCCACAATCAGAGCTAGATTGAACCTACTCAGTAGTTCATAAATAGCCAGAACATACTCCATTTCAGTCAGACTTTCCTTTACAGATGTTACATTCTCTGTCCGAATCTCAACCAAAGCCAGAACCGACACATTTCTCCCTCACTTTCTGATGAGCGTGGTCTTCGTATCGACCACTCCTTTCAGTTTTCTCACTCTCTCAACAACAAATTCAGTCAACTCCCTGGAATCCTCAACACTCAGCAGCGCAATGATGTCATAGTCACCGAGAGACTTGTAGACTGCAGCAACGTGCGGAGACGTCTCCAGTTCCTTGATAACGGCAGGTTCAGTTCCCGGTTCCACTTTTATCCCGAGAATCTCGTGTACATCTTCAAAACACTTGGCCACAAAACTCAATCTGGTCACCTCGGTTCTACTAGTGTCTTATTGTATATAAAACTTTCTGTCTGCAAATGAAAGGGGATTTACACGAGTAAATAGCGCTATTTACATATGTAACATGTTCTTATGTAAACAAAAAACAAGACAAATACGTTGAAGAAAGTATTCTGTCAGTATAAGTCACTGCACGGACTCTGCATTCATGAGGGTTCGAGAGGAAGAGGGGAGAGTCTTTGCACTACGGGAAATGATCAGGACTACCTATCACTGCAATCTTTTCTCTCTATGAATGAAAAAAAGAAAGTAGATTATCCAATTGATAGACGAAATATTCTGAGGCTCGCTACCGAGTTCTCACATAGAGGACCAGACCTTCAATACAGCACAGAGCCGCCAATATAAATGTCAAAATCTGGTAAATATCCCCTTGAGACTTCTCTTTTTCCAGTTCGTCTTCCAGTGCAGAAATTGTTTCTCTTTCTTGCTGATACTGTTGCACAGCAGTGAGCAGTTGGTGTGCGTTGTACTCGATCATGTCGGCAATGGTGTCTGTCTCGGGAACAGCACGGGGAAAATTGGTGAGAATAACATGATATGCCCCAATTTCTGCTGCAATTCGAGATCCAATATCAGTTCCACTCTGCAAATTGTCAATAACAAGTACGACATCTGCTGTTTCTCCCGTTTCTATCAACTGGTCAATGTCTTTCACAGATACGGTCTCTGGAGGAGGATATGTACCTGCAACGGAAAACCCCATCCATTTCACGATGAATTGCTGCCATTCCATACACAGCACAGCCACAGTGTCTGAATTCAGAGATGCAGCCTCTTTCTCTATGGAATCAGCTAGGGCTTGCAACTCATCTGTGGCGTCCTGTGCGTTTTCATTATAGTCTGAAGCATTCTCAGGATCGATCTGTACCAGAGCATCTCGTATCATTTCTATCTTCTGTGAAGCCATGTCTGGTGTGTTCCATGGGCCTGTCACTTCAAGTGTCAGGAGGGATTCACTGCCGGCGGCCTCTACCAGTCCCTCCAGCCAGGGCTCAACTCCATGGTACAAGATCAAAGAGGCCTGCTCTACCTCAGAGATATGTGAGGGCCTGATATCAAAATGAGAAGGACACACTCCCGGCTGGACTAGAGAGATGACATCTATCCTGTCTCCACCTACCGTTTCAGCGAGAGCCTGAAGGGCTGTCGTGGTACATACCACAGTTGGCTTCCCTTCAGCAGCAGTCAGATGCCCTCCTGCGAGAGCACTGATCAGTATCACTACAAGTATTCTCTTCATAGTTCCACCTTGGTAACACGATTCGTTGATTTGTGCTACCCTTCAGCGTTTATATAGTTATGGGTTAGGACTACTTCGAAACAGGTCACCTGGCTTTTTGCGAACAGGCCGGGCTCCGTGTCTGTAACCAGTGAAGGAGCAGAGAGGACCATGAACCTGGCACCGTAGTACGTGAACAAAGGACCCCTGAAAAAGGTTGATAAGGGCTGCTGCTAGTATAGACCATGCAATACGGAATTGAGGTCGTCCCTTTCGGGCAGTTTGGCGATCCCAAGGTCATGATTGAGTTTGCACACACTGCAGAGGAAGCTGGATGGGAAGGAATCTGGGTGTGGGATCATATTCTGTTTCCCTACGGTGTAGGAGATCCTTGGGTGATTCTTTCCGCTGTAGCAGCTTCCACTGAAGAGCTCAAGATCATAACTGGAGTCTCCCCCCTCCCCCGGTATCATGTTACCGTCCTGGCCCGGTTGCTGACTTCGCTGGACATTCTCAGCAGAGGGAGAGTTGTTTTCGGCGCAGGGCTGGGAATCGATCACGAGTTTGCTCAAATTGGTGGACCAGGTGACCCACGGGTCCGGGGTGCCATGCTTGACGAAGGGCTAGAACTCCTCATTAACTTGTGGTCCGGGACTCCTGTTACACATGAGGGCACCTACTACACCCTCAGAGATGTCACTGCCGTGCCAACACCAATACAACCCCAGATCCCCATCTGGGTTGGAGGTGAAAGCAACGCTGCTCTGCGCAGAGCTGCTCACTGGGATGGCTGGATTATAGGAACTATCAATGAGAAATGTGAAATCATACGATCACCCCAGAAGCTTGCAGAAGAAATCATGTACATTGATACGTATCGGACGAATACTACGTCATTTGATGTGGCTATAGATGGTGTCTCACGACCCGGGGAGAAAGATACTGAGCTTCTACAACAATATGAGAAGGCAGGCGCCACTTGGTGGTTCGAAGGGATTTTTGGGCTGCGGGGAAGCAAGGAAGAGATGCTGGATAGAATCAGTGCTGGACCACCTGGATAACCCGGAATGACAACCGTGGAGTGAACTTGCTACCCTCGCTTCCTCTTGGGTGAGAGAATTACGGCGACGGCAAAAATCGCTGAAGAAACCACTGCAATAGAGGAACCAACTGGTAGATCAACTAGAAAAGAGATCGTTATCCCTGAGACACAGCATAGAATCCCAATGAGCGGAGAAACAATGGTTATTTTTTTCATGTCGTAGAAAAACTGATAGGCAGATGAGGCAGGGTTAACCATCAGGGCAAAGACCAGAAGTCCTCCCACCAGCTTTAATGAGAAGGCCACGGTAATTCCTGTCAGGAATAAGATAAGGTAGTAAAATGGTCTGGTATTAATTCCTGATGCTTCTGCCAGCTTCCTGGAAAACATGATGGCCTGGAATTCTTTGAAAAACAGCCAGTACACCAGGACTATTGCCACAGACAGTACGAGAAGCCTCAGAACGCTGGTTACTGTCATTCCCAGGATACTTCCCCACAGAATGGAGAGAGCGACAGAACTCATGGCAGTCTGGGGGATCAGGTTAATGAATATCAACCCCAGAGAGATCATCAAGGAGAAGATGACACCCAGAATGACGTTGGTCGGCAGGTTTGCCTTTTCTGCCAGTGGGCCCAAGAGGACAGCCACCCCGATGGAGAACACGATGGCCAACCCGAGAGGATCAAGCGACAGCACCAGACCCAGGGCTGCTCCCGCAAATGCTGCATGAGACATGGCAAACCCTAATGACGACAGATTCATACGCACCACAAAGGATCCCACCAACGAACATGAAATTCCTGTCAGGACAGCTCCCAGAATTGCCAGTACTAAGAGGTCACTCACTGTATCACCTTGAACTTCTTGTCAGAGACGATTTCCCCCTGCTCCAGGGTGATAATCCGCTTACAGGCAGAAGGAATGGAAGCCCTATCATGAATAACCATGAGAATGGTCAGTCCTTTCTTGTTGAGTGCAGTGAGCTTTTCAGTGAGTTCAGAGCGAGATTTCATATCCAGGTTGCTAAAGGGTTCATCCAGAAGGAGAACTTCAGGTTCTACGGCCAGAGCTCTGGCAATCATGACCTTCTGGAGTTGGCCTCCGGAGAGCTTCCCCACGGGAGTGTGTTTGAGCGTGTCAACAGAAAGGAAAGACATGACCCCCTGTACAATAGTCCAGTCCTCCTTTGTTGGAGACCTCAGTAATCCCATTTTTCCATAACGACCCATCATTACGACATCTTCCACAATGAAAGGGGTCAGCGAGTCGCAGGCGAACTCCTGGGGCACATAGCCGATTCCTTTTCTAATCAATGTACCGTCAGTTTTCAGGTTCTTGTTATTCACAGCAATACTTCCATCAGAAGGGAGCAGCCCGTTGACTGTCTCCAAGAGAGTGGTCTTTCCCGCGCCATTGGGACCCACAATCGTGACAAATTCGCCTTGCTGTATTGTAAGGGTAATATTTCTTATGGAAGGGAATTTCTCTCCCTCATATACTGTGGACACGTCCTTCAGTTCAACCATGGGAAACATCGAATAGCTCCTCATCGTTCCTGGTAAATAAAGTCCTGGCAAAGAGTTCCAGTTCTTCTCTGGGGACATCATGAATACTGGTTAAAACCTCTTCCTTCATATCCAGTCTCACATGTGCTGTATCTGTGGAAAAGACACCATACACCTCTGCATCTTCAGCCAGGGTGATATTCCCTTTTCCCATCGTGCAGCCTGTAGCAAGCTGGATACCGTCCACGATACACGAACGGGGAGGTACTCTTCCGGTATGGATTTCAGCCTGAAGCTCAAAATGGGACTTTTCCAGGAGTGTGGTGGCCAGAAGACCCATTTTCAATCCCAGTACCAGGTATGGGCCGAGGTGCCCGTGAAAGGCTTTTGCCTGGTCCAGGTACGACTCTGTGGACATCGTCATAGTATCACGAATTGTGAATTTGTGCTACCCTTAAATGCTTTTTGGTTACGGTAAGGATGGCCATTTCTCTGACACTCTTTCTGGGTATCTTGATTTGTGGTGCCTACTTGCTGCTCTACCAATAGATACAGTTTTAAACTGTTATGTAGTAGTCTCAGATAAGATTCTTTAAATGAAAGAGGTGATTCCACGATGAAGTGCCGAGTGTCGACACCTGAAGACATGGGAGAAGTCCGACACATTCTACAAAAAGGACATAGGTTTTCTTCAATGACTCACGTGGGCTGGAAACTGGGTGATTCTGGACTGAATCCGTGTGACTACACGGTGGTTCTGGAAGAGAAAGAAATGGTGACTGGAACAATATTCTTTGAGACACAATCAAAGCAGATTCTCGGGGGAGCTCTCCCCACCATTGCAGGTGGCGGGGGAGCTATATACCCGGAAGAGAATCTATCAGCAAGATATTCTGCAATGATGTGCTATATTCAGGAGCTGGCAGAACGTCTTGAATACCCTGTGATCACCTTTGCATCAACCAATGAGTTTACCTATTCACTTCTCAGAAAGATGGGATTTCATCCCCTTTTTTACCAGAGGAACTATGTGAAAATTCTGAACGTTAGAAAGATGATCGCTATTGCGGTAGAAAAACTGAACAGGACAGGTGTTCCTGATTCTATCTCCTTAGTCATCAGAGTACGTCCTGAATCTGAAGAACCCTTCTCCATCACGATAGCCAATGGAGAATTCTCTCTTGGAGAGGATACCACTGATTCAGATATTGAGGTTGCAGGGAACCTGGGTGCCGTCGTGGCATCACTCACCAGCAATGCACATACGAATGTGATCCATTCCCTTCTCAAGAGGCAGGTTACATTTCGCGTACGGATCTCCTCTGTAATACGTATCCTGCACCTGGTACGGTTCCTGTGGTAACATGATCGTCAGACAAGCCCGCCCAGAAGATATACGAGAATTTCCATCTTTGTTTCACGCAGCATTTGAGGGACATTCTCTGTCCTGTGTGAGGACTCCAGATACCTATTTTCACTTCATGAAAAAACTCAATGTGGAACAAGAACATGTGCTGGTAATAGAGGAGGAAGGACATCTTTCCGGATACATTATTTTAGGGGTGAAATCCATGGCGTCCGTCCCAACTCTTTCTATCTACGAGATTGCGGCTCAAACCAGAGACTCATATGATGTGCTCATGGCCAAAGCAGAGGAGATAGCACAAGAGAAGGGCGCGGCCTTCCTGGACACGATAGCGCCTCCTCACAGTGAATTCTCACAGTACCTGGCTGGTCATGGGTTCTTGGAGTCCAGAGCTATTGCCACCCTTATTCTGGTGTATAATGTGGATGAGGTGCTTTCTCTTTTTGTCAAGAAGGCTTGTTCCACCAAGGCTGCTCCAGTCACCGGTACCGTTCTCTTTCAGGTGAACCAGAAAAACGTGAGAGTGAGGCTCCCCGAGGGGATTGTGGACACAGGACCTGCTCCCCTGTATGTTAAAATCGCCTGTGGTGATTTGCTTTCACTGCTCCTCAGGAAAGTCTCCGTGCATTCATTGGTTTTGAGAGGAAAAATGCAGGTTACTCCTCTTCGCGGGATCAGAACAGTTCGCACGATAGTCACCTACCTCAGCCAGGATGCTGCGCTGATGATACCATATCTGGAAATGCTCTGACATGAACAGCTGGAAGTTCAGAGCAAAAGATTCACGTTGGAGAGAACTACCAAAGGAATCAGTACAGTTCCCCCCAGAGCCCACATGGCAACTCTTATATAGGATGCCCGACAACGTGGTCTGAGGTGCTGTCATGAGGTTGTTGCCAGCTCATGCACCCCCCCACACTGCTCTGGAGCTCATTCATGCTCTTTCTTTGGTGGGAAAAGAACGAGGGCATGTTAGGGATCTCTTCGAGACTGAGGTAAAAGAATTCTTGAATACTGATTCATACATGACAGTGGCTACAGGGAGGCGAGCGTTATACCTTGGCCTCAAGATCTTAGCTATAGATAAGGGGAGTGAAGTGATCATTCCCGCATTCACCACAAATATCATCCCCATGGTGCTGGCAGAATGTGGAATACGCCCGGTGCCTGCAGATGTGGAGAGCAGAACGTATACGCTGGATCCAGAAAGTGTGGCCAAGCGCATTACTTCAGAGACTCGAGCCATCCTGACAGACCATGTTTTTGGATATCCTTCAGAAATTGGCTGGCTGAAGGACCTGTGTGAAGACCATGACTTGTTCCTTGTTGAAGATGCAGCTTCTGCATTTGGTGCCAGATATCGGGGGACCCCTGTGGGCACATTCGGGGACATCGGGATGTTCAGTTTCGGATACGGAAAGAGTATTTCTATGGGGAAAGGGGGCGGGATAGTAGTTCACTCGTCACATGACATGATGAGGTTAAAGAGTTCCTGTAGAGGTGGAAGATCTTCTGCACCTTGTCTCGTGAGAACTCTGGGAGCAGTTGTGCTGGCGAATCCCCTGCTATATGGATTGATAGGAAGTGCACTCAAGGAAGACTTGGTACAACACCAATACATGGATTACAGAATAGAGATTGAAGATACTCGAGATCTTTCTCTTCTTTCGTATGCCCTGGGGATACAACAGATTAGAGGACGCCTTTTTGAAGTCCGTAGGAAAATTGCTCTCACATACATGGACATTCTCAGCAGGCTGGATGCGGTTTCTGTTCCTTCAGAAAAGAAGGAAATACATGCTGTGTACACGTGGTTTTTTGTGAAGACAGAAGACGAGGACTCGCGCAACAGAATATGTGCCCGCATGAGACGTCTCGGTATTGAGCCTGCACTTCCCAGGTTTGGATTTCCTGTTTCGAAATCATTCTATGCACCGCGCCATGCTTCAGATATTCCAGTCTCCAGGAATCTCTCCAAGACATTGATAGGGCTGCCTCTCCGCAATCCGATCTCAGCTTCAATGTTACAGGCGATATTTGAAGTCGCAGACTAGAAAGCAATCCTTCCATAGAAAGCTTTTCTGAGCACGTCGTCAGATACTCACTGGTTAGGGTTACTATCCTTGGGTAAAATTGGGTGCCTATGGAGGAGAAAATACCCTTCACTGCCGGATATATTTTCCAGGTTGAGTACATGCGTGGCAGGGATAGACTTTCAAAGCTCAGAAGAAGTATATTATTATGAATGCTTTGCCATTTTCCAATGGATACCTTTATAAGACCGGTGGATCTAACAACCTCCATGAAAGAAAGGAGGATGTTATTACTTGCTGCAATCCTGGTCTCAATGTGCGCCTGCGTGGGCCAGGATGGTGGTTCACCTCTGCCAGGTATTCCACCCATGCCTGCCGACACTTTGCAAGTTGAAGCAGCACTGGAAATTACTTCACAAGATGCCGCAACAAATGATGTTACTATTCAGTACACTCTGTTCCTGACCAACAGTGGCGATTCTGCACTTGAAAAGGTCATTCTGAAAGACTTCTTGCTTCCCGGTGACATCGTAATGGAGGAAGATTACTTTGAGATAAGAGATTTGAAGCCCGGCGAAAGGGAATCTGTTATCTTTACCGTTATTGTCAAACAATGGAGCGGACAGGAAGAGACGTGGGAAGTTGACTTCACCGTGCGAATAGAAGATGGAAATGCATATTCGGAACAGGATAAATTCTTCTATCAGATCCATCTTTACCCTGGCTAGACTTACTTTCCACTTTCTCTTTTTGCTTTGTTGCGGGGGACTTAGAATGGATCAGAAATCCAGGAGAGCGGCGATTGCAATTGTAGCTACCGTGTTCTTTACCGTAGGTGTTATTGGATTACATACTCCCCCGGCTTCATGTTCCACCTTCTCCACCCAGACATCAGATGGTGTCACAATCTGCTACCAACTGTATCAGCCGAGGCCAACTAAGCCTGACAGTTCAGGACTGTATCCTGTGGTCTTCATTGGGCACGGCATCATGGTTAATAAAGAGATGATGACCAATTTTGCTTTAGAACTGGCATCCCAGGGATACATTGTGGCTAACGTGGATTGGAGGGGCCACGGGCAGAGCACAGGGGAACTCACCAGAGAAGGACTCATCCGGGACCTTGAAGCTGTTCTCAGTGATGTTTCCGTCAGATCATCTGCAGACATGAGTAAAATCGCTCTCCTGGGATACTCAATGGGCGGATTTCCTACCTTCCAGTATGCGGTAGAAACCCCTGCAGTCAGAGCATGGGTAGGAGTTGGAACTGCTCCTGATGAGACTCTGTGCAGTCTTGAAACTCCGAAAAATGTACTGATTCTAATTGCCAGGCATGATGAAGCCTTTTCACCTGAAGAGGCAAGACTGCCCATGTCGGCTTTGACAGGAATCCCTCCTGAGGATATTGAATTCGGGAACGTGTATGGTAACCTGCGTGATGGGACAGCCCGAAGTCTGGACGTTGTGGAAATGGCAGATCACCTGACTACTCCCTGGAATTCAGATTTCGTTTTCACTGCCACGTCCTGGATTTCCCAGGCATTTGGAGATCCGTATGAACCCACCTCCCTGTTCCACCAGAGAGTCCTGTACCTGGTTCTGGGAATCACAGGGTTTTTGGGGCTCCTGGTATCATTCTGTTACATTCTCGCCCACTGTTTGTACCTGAAGCCTGTTCCTGCTGTGTCTCTTCCCATGTCGCTTCCCCGGTTCATTGCGTTCTACTACATTATTACCCTATTCCTTTTTCCTACCATTGTTCTGTTTGCACCTCTGATCTTGACTCCTCTTCCTTTTACTGCAATGCTCACCATGCTGACAGGAGGGTTGGGAGTGAATTTACTCTTCTATTCCTGGGTCCTCTACAGAAGGCAACACCGTTCTCTTCTCGATACGATCAGGGAGAATCTGTCCCGAGGGCTCAACATCTGGATATTCTCTGGAGCAGTGACCTTTCTGTTTCTTGTAGGATACTGTCTCCTGATTGGTTCACAGTTTCTCGGAATGGTTCCTTCTCATCCCAGAATCCCATACGCGGGATTGTACACTGTCATTTTGTTCTGGGTATTCCTGTTCTACTCGCTGTTCATCCAGAAGTGTTCCCTTCCTGTTCTCAGCCGTGTGAAAATTGAAAATCGTCATTTCAAGCTCGCTTTCACTGCACTTTCGAATTTCCTCTTGATCTATTCCTGGTTTTTCACGGTGATCATGACCATCTGTGTGATACTGGGTAACTACTTCTTTGCCATGGTACTGATTCTCATGGTACCGATTTTCCTGGTCCTGACGTCCTTTAGTGTGTTCATGGAGAAATTGACTGGGTCAGCAGTTCCCAATGCAGTTCTCCAGGCAGCATGGCTCGGGTTGGTCATAACAACACTATCTCCTTTCGGAGGAAGTATTCTGTTATGATGACAGTACTGTGCTGTCGAGATGAATGATCACATCAGACACGTACTCACTCTTACGTTCTGAGAAGTGCCTGGGAATGCTGCAGATATTCGGGGACGTCTCACCGCGTGACTTCATGCGAAATTTTAAATAGTGGTATTGCAGAATAATAGTATGAACAAGAAGGCGGTCTTCGCTTTGATTCTTCTTATTACTGGTTCACTCCAGATGGTGACATCTCAGGGAGCAACCTTCAACCAGATCTCTTCACTTTTCTCTTCATATACCTTCATGGTGGCAGGAGACCAGGCCTACTGCACCGATGTCATGGGGTCATCAAAGATCTCCTATGGGCTGGCATATAGTGGTGTCACTCAGAATCCAGAAGGAAGGACTGATCTCATCTTGACCCAGATGGAACATGACACTGGTAACCTGATCATCGTGGGGGGTCCTGCAGTCAACCCGGTAGCCACTGAATTTGACGCGGTGTTTGGTATAACCTATAATTACAATCCAGGTATCTCATTTGAGATTTTTGCAGATGGGTACTCCATCTTCTTGAACCTGAGCAATCACCCTGCAGAGGACACGTGCATCGTACACCTGGGCCAGAGCAACGGGAGGAATGTCATGCTGGTTTGGGGGTATGGCTGGTGGGGAACGTATGCAGGGTGCATGCTGATTGGAGATCCTGTGACCTGGCAGACCTACTCAGGGTATCATATGCTGATGGTCAGGTGGCATGATAACAATTCAGATGGACTCGTACAGGAAGCTGAGATCAGTGTAGAGCAGTACAGTTAAGGGAGGTTCCTGATCTTTTCAGTGAGGGTGGGGAATGTTTTTAACTCATGTTCAATAGTACCAGCATGAACACCGTCATTGACACTCTCTTGCACCATAGATCCATCAGGAGGTTCACTGATGAGAAGGTTCCTGAATCTCTTATTGAGACCCTTGTGAGGGCTGGCCAGCAGGCTCCCTTTACAGGGCAAATGTACACAGTCATTGTGTGCACTGATGAGGAAAAAAGGAGAGAAATCGCTGAACACTTCGAGATGGCAGGAAGGGCACCAGTCTTCATGTTATTTTGTGTAGATTTCAGAAAACTTGAGAAATTCATCGCCGCAAAGGGAAGAAAAAACAGGATGGAGGAAATTGCGTTACTCATTTTAGGAGTTCAGGACATGGCATACATGGCTCAAAATGTGGTGACAGCTGCTGAGTCTGTGGGGCTTGGTACCTGTTTTCTGGGCGGGGCCCTGTGGGTAGAGGAACTTGCAACGATATTCGAACTGCCCCAGCGGGTCATTCCTGTCGTGGGGATGGTTCTTGGGTACCCTGATCAGGACCCACCAGTTCGACCCAGAATACCCCTGGAATGCATACTCAACTACAATACGTATCATGACATGACTGATGAAGAGGTTGGAGAAGCTCTCACCGTCATGGACGCAGGGCTCATTCGGGAAGGGTACTACCTGAAGCTTCAGGCAAAGATCCCTGTTGAACATGACAGTGAAACCTACGATACCTATGGGTGGGGAGAGCACGTTTCCCGGAAGTATGGGTTGGCCTTCAGTGAGATTGATGGAGTAGTTGGAAGGATATTGAAGGAGCGGGGAATGAATCTATAGGCTAATACCCTCTTTTTTTGTCAACGACGTTCATGAGAGTCGCTCCAATCAGGAACCTGTGTAGATTTTCACAGAAGATGTCAATTGCCCTGTCAAAATAGGAGGGAGTAGAGCCCGCATAGTGAGGAGTGATGATCACTGAATCCATCTTCCACAGAGGACTGTTTTCAGAAAGGGGCTCTTCTTCAAAGACATCTAACCCTGCGCCTTTGATCCAATGGTCTGTCAGTGCGTCAATGAGGTCAGCCTCTGAAACGATTTCCCCTCGTGAGACATTGATGAGGTACGCTGTAGGTTTCATGAGGCGAAGGTGTTCTCTGGTAATCAGGTGCCGCGTTTTTTCAGTCAAGGGGAGGGTTAGAACTACAAAATCTGACTGTGATAGTAAGGTGCCCAGACTCTCAGGCGGAAGAATGAGATCTGCAAATTCTGTCTCGTAGTTGGTCGTATTCTTGAGAGCAATGACTCTGGTTCCCATGCACTTGCAGACTGCACCCACCTGTTCACCGATAGAACCAAATCCCACTATGCCCACTGTCTTTCCGTGGAGTTCTGTGGGCTGGGGTCTCTCCCACTGGCTACGCATCTGACTCCTGAGGGACTGATCGAGGGCTCGAGAAAACATGAGCATCATCCCCAAAACGTGTTCCGAAATAGGGATGGAATGGACGCCTGATGAATTGGTCAGAAGAATGTCTGACTGGATGAATTCAGGAAAGAGTAGTCTATCCACGCCAGCAGCCAGTGCGTGGATCCATTTAAGGTTTCCTGCCTTTTCAAGAAGTGTTTTGTCGAATTTTCCCGCAATCAAGATATCTACATCAGGTATCACCTTTTCCACGTCTTCATCTATGAGAACAGTGATATCGTCAGAAACAGCATGAATCTTTTTTATGTGGTAGTCGTGGAGCATGTCATAGTGCCGGGTAAACAAAATGGTAGTCATGATATAGTATTATGAAAGGTTATATAAGCTCTGTGCGCTGCGAGGTGAACTATTCGAGGTTCTCCGTAACTGCTGCAGAAGCTGCTGTCTGTACGTCCCTTGCAAGAAGAAAGATTCCCATTTAGAAAAAGAAAAGAAGAAAAAAACAAAGGGAGAAAAGGTGAAAAAAAAGAAAAAGGAAAGAATAAGAAAGGAAGAAGACTAGCTTATGATCTCTTGCTGAAATAGAATACCAAGACTGAAGGAAGGACAAACAGGGCTGCCAGGAAGGACAGGAATATAACTGCAGCCACAAGAAGTCCGAACCGCGTGATGATGGGCATGGAAGAGAATGCCAGAACTAGAAATGCACCTGCAGTAGTGGCGGTGGCTGAGGTAAGAGCCTTACCCACGTGCAACACGGTTTCATCCAACGCTTTATCTGCGTTTCTGCTCTTTTGAAATTCCTCTCTGCATCGGTGTGTTACATGAATCGAGAAGTCAATGCCAATCCCAATTATCAGAGCAGACACCATGATGGTGAATAAATCCAGGCTCCATCCTGCAATGGTCAGGACACCGAATTCCCAGGCAATGGTTAGTCCCACGGGGATCATGGTGAAAGCGCCCAGTTTGACAGACTTGAATAAGATGGAAACTGCCAACAGAGAGAGGATTAGGGCCAGTGCTGTAGTTCTGATTTGAGTGGACTGCATGCCCTGCAATATGTCTGCCATCAAGGCTGGGCCTCCACCCACTCTTGCATTCAGTGAAGGATACCCTGCGCAGATGTCCCTGATTTCTTCAGTGATTTCATGAGCTTCCTGATCCGTTCGTGCATGAACTAATACAAGGATTACACCCTTTTTCATGAAGGAGGGGCTGGTTTGGTTCAGGACCAGTGTCTGGCTCACCAGGGCTGCACTTTGTACATTAGCGAGGGCTGATTGGAGATCACCCTGGGTCTGATACAGTACATCTGCAAAGCTCATCACCTGGGATACCATTAAGGTACCCTGCTCTGTTGCTAGGTCAATAGACCTGATCTCATTCTCCATCTGCGCCACTGTCTGGTATTCCTCAATGAGGTTTCCCTCCACCAGCACAATAATGGGTTCCCCGCCTCCTCCAAAGAGCTCTGTAACTTCTTTCTGTGCAGATATGGTTGGCGATTCATCTGGCAGCATATCTTCATAGCTGATGGATGTTGAAATGCCCGGCAATAACATCAGACATGCCAGAGCACTGACGCCTGCCACGGCCAGCACGATCTTTCTCTTCTTCAAGGCAGCCAGAGAAATCCTGTCCAAGAAATTGTTGACTCGGGATACTCTTCCGGGTTCTTGCTGTTTCTTACTGTCTCTCAACACCAGCAAAGAGGGCATCAACGTCACAACCAGTAGGAAATTGAACAGAATTCCCATCACAAGGATCAGCCCGAAATTCCTCAATGGAGGAAGTTCTGATATGCCAAAAGAGCCAAATCCAAAGGCTGTGGTCACTGCAGTCAACAGGATGGCCATTCCCACCGTTTGTATGCTGGTGACTACTGCTTTGCCAGCTGCAAGACCGTTTCTTCTCTCTTCATAGTACCTGGTCAGCATGTGTACTGAGTAAGCCACTGCCACCCCGAAAATGAGAGGGGCAATAGCCACGAAAATGTTAGAGAATGCAATACCTGCATACCCCATGATGCCCAGCACCCACACCACAGAGATGCCGATGACAACAAAGGGAAGGACTACATCCGAGAGCCTCCTGTAGGTGAGAAAGAGCACCAGAATGACCAGGAGCCCTGCCAGTGGGAGCAAAATAAAATTGTCCTTGTCAATAGTCCCCAGCATATCATGCGCCTGGGTGAGAGTGCCGGTATACGTGACTGTGAGGGTACGTTCGTGAGAGAGGATATCCAGATATGGCTGGATGTCTCCTTCAAAGTCTGGATTTACCCGGACCTGGATCAATGCGGCTGTTCCGTCTGGAGTCACCAGGCTGCTCAGAGCCTCTTTAGCTCCAGGAGCCTGGACAGCTGCCGGTATCATAGTGTCGGGTACATTCTGAGCCCTCAAGAAATCGACATACGACTCAACACTGAGGGCAAATCCAGGTATTTCCCTGATTTCGTTTTCCAGGGCGGTAATCTCCTGAACTGCCTCAGGCGTTACAACAGCACCCTTGACCAGGATTGTCTCATAATTGTGCCCACCAAATTCGTCCACATATTCCGTGGTCACTTCCACAGATTCCTTTTCTTCTGGCAGGAATGCCATGATATCAGTTTCTTTTTCGATTCTGAGCATTCCCATTCCCAGTGCTATGGTCAGCACAATTATTACGGCCAGTACCAGTTTGGGCCTTTTTTCAGACCCTTCTGCTATCTTGTCTAGAATCATAATATCACATCTACTATGTAGGCCATCTATGTAGCCTTTGAGTCTATATAAGTAGACCATCTACATATGTGGAGATTCCACATTCGCAACTATATAAAGGTTTCGGTGATTCAGGCTTTGGTTGACTGCTTTTCAGCCAGGAAGGTTGCCGACTGTCTGAACCTCTTTGACCTCTTCCATAAGGAGATACCAGTGTAGTTCGCGATGTCACAGGATGAAGGTAACAGGATGAAGGTGGAGGTCACAAGATATTTAAGGATTACCAGGTAATTCGCTCTGGTGATGTCACGATACATGGTGTTGAGATCAAGGATTTGAGAGTAATTCCAGATGAGAGAGGATGGCTTATGGAGATTTTGAGGTGTGATGATCCTCTTTTTGAGAAATTCGGGCAGGTGTATCTGACTGCCGCCTATCCCGGCGTGGTCAAAGCATGGCACTGCCACAAAAAACAGACAGACAATTTTACCTGCATAAAGGGAATGATGAAAGTAGCTTTATATGATGGCAGAGAGGATTCATCCACATTCAAAGAGATAATGGAGCTTTTCGTTGGCGATAGGAATCCTGTGTTGATAAAAGTTCCCCCTTTCGTGTACCATGGATTTAAAGCTCTTGGCAATGAACCTGCATATTTTTTGAGTGTGCCAACATTGCCGTATAACTATGAGAACCCGGACGAGTACCGGTTACCGCCCGATACAGAAGAGATTCCGTACGACTGGATCTTATCCCCGGGAAAGAAGCACGGGTGATCATGTGGACATTTTGGTGACTGGAGGCTGCGGATTCATCGGGAGCAATTTCATTAGGCACATACTGGGAAAATACCCGGAATACCATATTGTGAACCTGGATAAGTTGACGTATGCAGGGAATCTGGATAACCTGCGAGATATCGAGGACAATCCCCGGTATACCTTTGTAAGAGGAGATATCTGCAAGAAAGATACCGTAAAGGAACTTGTCCCTTCCTGTGATATTATTATTAATTTTGCCGCAGAAAGTCATGTTGACCGGAGTATTACTGGTCCAGAACCTTTTATTCATACTGATGTTGTGGGCACGTTCACACTGCTGGAGGCTGCACGGCAGCATGATGTCACCCTTGTCCAGATTTCTACTGATGAAGTGTACGGATCACTTCGAGAGGGTGAGTTCCGTGAAGATGACCCTTTGAAGCCGAATTCTCCTTATTCTGCTTCCAAGGCTTCTGCAGATCTGCTGGCGCATTCTTACTACGTAACGTATGGGCTGCCCGTGTTGATCACCAGGTCAAGCAATAATTTTGGTCCTTACCAGCATCCTGAGAAGTTGATTCCCAAGTTCACAGTAAGGGCATTGCAGGGGAAGCCACTGACACTGTATGGTACAGGGGAGAATGTGAGAGACTGGATTTACGTTCTTGATAACTGTACCGGAATAGATACGGTCGTTCACAGGGGTTCCCCGGGTGAAGTATACAACATTGGTGGGGGAAACGAAAAGACCAATCTGGAAATCACGTACAAAATCTTAGAGACTCTCGATAGACCATCGTCTTTGATACACTTCGTGGAAGACAGGAAGGGACATGATTTTAGATACGCTTTGAACATTGAGAAGATGGGGTCGCTGGGATGGAATCCACACCACGACTTTGAAGAAGCTCTTGAAGAGACTATCTTCTGGTACAGAGATAATGAATGGTGGTGGAAACTTTTGCCAGGTTCTGACTGACTCAGTCAGAGCACAAGATACCACAATGAGAACCCATGCGGGGAGAGAAGGAAGAAGGATAGTTCTGTGAATTGTGAGATGGGAGAATCGGTTCTGACGTGAAGGGTGGCATTTCCTACAACATCCTGTATCCTGAATGTGCTGTACAACAAACCATTTAAGTCCTTTCAGGTTCGTGATACCATCATGTCTGAAATAGTGGACCAAACCCTCAAGAGAATCGTGAAGGGCAGCAGTATTGTTCTCGTTGGTACTCTAATCAGTATGCCTTTGGGGTTTGTTGCCAAACTGGTCGTTATCAGGAATACGACTCAATCTGAGTATGGGATGTACTCTCTTGGGCTGGTCCTCTTGATCATTCTCATTACCGTTTCTCTGATGGGGTTGCAGGAAGGATCTACCCGGTTTATTGCATACTACAGGGGCAAATCAACCAGTGAGACAGACAGGAAAATCAAAGGCATCATGTGCTCTGCTTTTCAAATGGTCATACTCTCCAGTGTCGTATGGTTCATTGTAGTATTCTTTCTCTCAAATAGTATCGCTTCTCACCTGTTTCACATGCCTGAATTCTCTGCAGTCTTGAGATGGTTCTCAGTTTCCCTCCCTTTCATGGTGATAATAACAATGGTGGCTGCAGTATTCAGAGGATTCGGACGAGTAGAACCGAACATCTACTTTGAAGTAGGTGTCAGGCAGGGGCTGTTCATTCTGTTCCTGACAGTCAGTGTTGTCCTGGAAGGAGGACTCCTCGGCATTGTCTATGCGTATGTGGCAGCAGCTGTCCTGGCATGTTTGGGTATTGTCCTCTATCTTGCGAGATCTTCTCTTTTCGAAGATCTTGGAGAACGCCCTCCTGGATTCAAGAGGGAATTACTGGGGTTCTCGCTCCCCTTACTCTCTGTTACTGTCCTGAACATGGTCATGCAGTGGACTGATACCATCATGCTAGGCTCCTTTAAGACATCTGATGTAGTTGCTGTGTACAATGCGGCATTGCCGCTGGCCAGGCTGATTCCTCTTGCTCTCAGTTCTTCTACGTTGATTTTTGTCCCTATTATGTCTGAGTTGTTCTCGATGGGACTAACAAAGGAAATGAAAAGAACGTATCAGATCGTGACGAGATGGGGATTTTCACTGGCTGTTCCTCTGTTTTCCATATTTTTTGTGTTTCCAGTGACTGTACTCCAGTTCTTTTTTGGAGTATCGTACGGTGAGGCAGCTCTCCCACTTCAGATCCTGTCATGTGCTTTCATGGCACATACGATAACGGGACTAAATGGGCTGACGCTAACAGTCATGGGGAATACGAGATTTGTGATGGTGATGAGTTTGATGGGTGCTGGGTCCAATGTGATTCTGAACTATGTGCTGATTCCTCCCTTCGGGACTGCAGGTGCTGCTCTTGCATTCTTGTGTTCTGTTATTTTGGCAAATGTGATGGGTTCTATAAAGTTGTACAGGATGTCCGGGATACACCCTTTCACGCTGTCATATGCGAAGCCTCTAGGGATTAGTGGGTTGCTGCTTGTGGTTTTGTATGGCATCGGTTCTCAGATGGAGATGAGTTTTGGTCTGCTGCTGCTATTTGGGATTGGGTTCCTCGGAGGGTTTCTTGGGCTGTTGCTGCTGACTCGAAGTTTTGACAGAGAGGATATAGAGGTGTTGCTGGCTATAGAGAGGAAGTCCGGCGTGAATCTGAAGTTATTCAAGAACGTGCTACGACGATTCGTAAAGTGAACACACCTCACATCACGAGACCACAGACTGTATTCAGATAGAATTCTCATCTGGAAGTAAGAGAACCCTTTCAGATCACGTTCAGAGCTGTATCAAGTGCGTGACTCCCGTACAGGTAGAATCCTGGAAATTCCATCGAGGATATCCTATTCCTCCTCTGGGAGATATAGAATGAACAAACAGGAATCATCACCCTGCATCAAGGTCTTTGGCTGTTCAAACCGTACCTTTGGATTCCATGCAGGGCGGTCCAACCATGTCCTGTCAGGACGACAGTGGATCTGGTACCCAATCTCAGGGTGCCCACACTCTTTCCAGAGTTCAGCATGCCTGCAACGGCTCACTCTTATTGTGCAGCGGGACTCGGTAGCTTCTATTTCTGGTTCCTGCAGACCATAAATGGGATTACTTCTCCAGTCTTTGTTGAGCTTGTCATACCATTTGGCAACGTCTCTTAAATCAGCGGGATTGAATCCGTTTTCTGCCAGAGATTCCAGATCTTCTTTCCTTCGTGTTTCTCGAGAATTCTCAAACATCTCAAAAATCCCGTCAAAGTACGTCTCCCACATCTCATCCCCATACTTGGAGTGAAGAAGAGGAAGTGTCCTGGAAAGGCCTTCAACTTTTCCCTTGAGGTGAATCTCATTGTTCTTGATCCTCTCATTACGTTCATAGGTGGTAATGCGTTCTGGAACTGCTGCCCAGTTTCCCCTAAATTCTTCCAGGATAATACTCAGGCATCCAATCTCTGTGTGGTACTCGTTATCGTCCCATCGATCACCAATGCCAGCAATGAACGTGAACTTCTCTTTCAAATCTCGTACCAGAATTCGTCTTTCTTCATGAGTTTCACCTAGATAGACAGGTCCTTCCGGGAATCCCATGTTCTTCAACCATTCTTCGGTATACTGAAGGGTGGACGCCGGCCTTGCTCCTAAATAGACCATGGCATAGGACTGCGAGAGCTCCTGTAAACACTGAACACTTCCAGGCACTGCAGGATCTTTCAGCATCTCCTCACGCTGGTAGAACTCAGGTGTTCCAATGCCAAGATGATGCCTGGGACGTGTGTCACATATGGTGCCTTCAAGAAGAACGAGTATGGCTTTCATGAGCTCATGAGGAAAGCACCAAATAAGAATCTAATGATGACGCAAAAAGAATCACTGATCTGTCTTGTTAGGTGGGTATGAGCTGCCAACACTATTTGGAACAACACAGCTAGCACCATTCGTTGAGTTCTTGTTGACGCATTTCCCTCAAATAGAAGAAGTCCCTGAGAAGGTTGGCATCGGCGACGTGGTCTCCCTCACTCTGTGGATTGTTCTCCAAAGGGATGCAGGTGATCAAAAGGGAGCCTGATTCTTGCCTGAAAGGAGAGCCTGAGAAAAGGGGCTTTGAACTTGGCGAGGAGAGGAACCTTATTAAAGCCCGGATGCTACAGCATGCCAATGAGAGGACTTAAAGTGCCCAAGCGTGAAGGTGAATCAATTCGAAAGTCCCTCGTGGAAGAAAACATCCTTGTAAAAGGCTACAAGATTGAGAGAGATGAGGGATTCTTATACTTTCCAGTGAAAAGAGAAGTTCCTGGATACGACATGGTGGAGATGGATTTTCAAGAGAGTCCATCCGCTCCTGAATCCCTCGGTCGATTTGGGTTGAAGAGCTTTGACATTATCGGGGACATTGCTGTCGTAGACATACCAGAAGAGCTGGAAGACAAAAAGATGGAGATTGCTTCAATCTTGTTGAGCCGCAGCTCAGTTCACACCGTTGTGGGAAAGACCTCCAGAATCTCAGGGCCTCTGCGTACGCGGACCTTTGAACATCTTCTGGGGGAAGAAAAAACCGTGACAATCCACAAGGAATACGGAATTCTATTCAAGGTGGATATTGAACACGTCTACTTCAATCCACGCTTGTCCACAGAAAGGCGGAGAATTGCCCAGAAGGTCAGCCCAGGAGAGGTGGTCATTGACATGTTCTGCGGAGTTGGTCCTTTTTCTATCATGATTGCCAAGCATTCGCAACCCAAAATAATATATGCAATTGACATCAATGCCAGGGCCATCGAGCTTCTAAAAGACAATATTGTCTTAAACAAGGCAAACAGAATAATCCCTATTCTGGGTGATGCTGGAGAAGAGATAACCCACCTTGAATGTGCAGATCGAGTCATCATGAATCTGCCCCAAAATGCTTTTGAATTCCTGCCAAAAGCCCTCTCTCACGGAAGAATCATCCATTACTACTGTATTACATCAGATATTGAAAAAGAATGTCAGAGAATACATTCGCTCAGCCAGAATTTAGGACAGAATGTACACATCATGAATCTGACGACAGTAAAGTCATATGCTCCAGATATGGACATGTACCGAATTGATCTGTCCACAGCCTAGTCAATCCACGATCTTCCCATCTTTCAACTGGATGGTCCTCTGAGTTGCCTTCCCAATTTCAGGATCATGTGTCACCACAATCAAGGTTGTCCCCATACGCTGGTTCAAATCACTGAGCAGGCTCATGATCTCTTTGCCCGTCCGCGAATCGACATTCCCTGTGGGTTCATCAGCCAGAATTATGGACGGATCATTAACCAGTGCTCTGGCCATAGCAACCCGTTGTTGCTCTCCTCCTGACATCTCTGAAGGTTTGTGCAGCATTCTCTTTTCCAGCCCCACAGTCTCAAGCAGTTCCTTGGCTTTTCTGTATCCCCTCATCTTTGGAGTGCCTGTGGGAACTAATGGAATCAGAACATTCTCAATCGCACTCAGGGTAGGGATCAAATTGAAGGACTGAAACACAAACCCGACCTTCTTCCTCCTCAACCTGTACAGTACTGCTTCATCCACACGTGATAGGTCAATCCCATCAAAGAAGACCGTGCCTGAAGAAGGCTTATCCAGAGCTCCCAGCAAATTCAATAATGTTGATTTCCCAGACCCTGATGGCCCCATGATAGATACGAATTCGCCATTCTCCACTCTCATGTTGACCCCATTGAGGGCTTTCACCACAACGGGCCCCATCTTATAGTATTTCTTCAGGTTAATTGCCTCGATCATGGAATCACTCCGTCTTGAGTGCAACCACTGGATTCAGATTCGCTGCTCTGTAAGCGGGGTAGAGACCGCCAACGACACCCAGAGATATGGCAAAAATCATAGCTTCAGCAATCAGGAGGACAGTAATCTCACCTGCAAATCCAGGAACCTCATTCCTCACCACCACTAGGGCCCCATATCCCAGCCCCACTCCAATAATTCCGCCAAGGAACCCAAGAATCAGTCCTTCTAAAAGGACCGTTTTCATAACATCGGCATTGGACCAGCCCACTGCTTTCAACAGTCCGATCTCTTTGGTTCTCTCGATAACAGACATCAACATTGTGTTGGCAATCCCCACCCCGCCCACAATGGCAGCCAGAGCAGAAATGGCCCAGGTGACTTTTCCAATAATATCCAAGAAATCCCCAACCTGTTCAGACATTACTTCTGACGATCGGGCTTCCACACCCGGAACAGTCAAATTAATTCTCTTGGCAACCTCTTCTTCTGTTCCTGGGGTTGACACTTTGACTCTTATCATGTTGATGTAGTCTGAAGGCCTGTTCGCAATTCTCCGTGCAGTGTCAATATTGATGTAATACGCCTGATCCAGGAGGGTATTCCCAAAGGAGATAATGCCCACAACTCTGAATTCCTCCCCCATGTATTCTATCGTCTCACCCACTCTGAGATCAAGCTGATCTGCCAGAACGACGCCTGCCATGGTATTGGATGAGTCAGAACTCCGTATTGGACGACCCTCTATGATATCCCAGGAACTGGAGGAAAAGCGTTCTTCAAGGCCCGGGTCCACACCCCTGGCATCTGTTCCTACAGTATTGAACCCTCTGCTCATGTCCATAAGCATCACAGTGGGAGCCACCATCTGAACCCCGCTGATATTTTGAATCTGACCCATAACATCTTCAGTAAGGTTGCTCATGGTGAACATCTGACCTTCTTCCATGACAGTAATGTCTCCTGCCACCTTTCCCATAATGTCCATCGCGTTGGATTTGAGTCCCACAGACAGTGAAACCAGGGTGACAATTGCAGCCACCCCGAGGGAAATCCCCAACAGTGTCAAGATGGTTCGCGCTTTCCGTCTCATGACATTATTAACCACAATCTCCAGCATATCCATAGTATCCCTTTCTTGATTTTGTTGCTGGTCTACTCCTCTTCAAGCGCTTTCAGCTGCCGTCTGCTCTGCAATCTCCACACCGCGATAATGAGTAGAAGCACTGCTCCTCCCAGGACATAGAAAATGGTCTTCTCGTATTTTGCTCGTGTCATCAAGTCCCAGCCTTCAGCAAATCCCTTTGGATTCCCGTCTGCGTCTTCGTAGTACACCTGTATGGTTAGATCGTAGGTATGTGTCTGGGTTCTGTTCAGTAGATTGTTCATGATGTTTTCAGGGAATTTCTCCTGGTCCTCTGGAATCAATATCTTGAAGACGGCGGCATTATTCTCATTCCTCTTCATCGTGCCAATGAAGCTGGTATATTTTCCGAGCACGGAGTTGAGGTCAACTCTGACCGATCTGGCATCTCCAGTCCCATTGTTTTCCAGAGTAATTGAAATGACAGCTTCTTCTCCCTGGTACGGGACTGGGGGATCCACCTCGATTCCCTGGAGTTCCAGGCGGGGTTTTCCCTGGATTTTTATGCCAATGGTGCGAGTCTCTGTACTTACCATCCCTGTCTCATCCTGATAGACCAGAGAGACTGTCATAGCATAATTTCTGGATTCTGCATCAGCTCCCACCGAGAGAGCATAGGAGGCTGTCACACTCCTTCCAGGCAATATCTCCTTGAATACCCGTTCCAGGTCAGAAGAAATGGGGATGATCACCGTGGTTTCCTGTGACGTGGTCATCTGAGAGAGCTGACTTGCCGATTGAACGGACATGTCCCCCTGAATTCCCGGATTGGGAACCAGTATGACCTTTATCCACTTTACCGCGTTGGAACCCACATTCTTCACAGTAATGTCTATCTGAAAATCGTGGCCAGGTTCCACAGGTTCCTCAGATGAAACCACCTGAGTTATTTCAATGAGAGTTTGTCCCACCACATGAATGGTGAAACTATCCAGAAACGAGCCGCTCTTGGTCCTGATATAGGTTTGGACGACATAATCTCCATACACTGCATCAGGAGAAACATCAACCTGGAACACACAAGCCCCAATGGGGGGCTTCAAGATGTCAGTGGTACTCATATCACCCAGGTGAAAGGTATCTGAGCCCTGTTTGGACGCAGAGAAGAATCTGGGCAGAATCAGCTCCACCTCGACATCATCATATTCCCCACTCTCCAGCGTTACCGTTACTTGGATTGTGACATTCTCATCGCCAGGTCTCACAAAAGGAGGCACCGTGGCTATTATCTTGAAGGGTGATTCGGCAGAAACGAAACTTGTCAGAAAGACGAAGGTCACCCAAAGTGCGAAAACTTTCTTCATGTTAGCACCTAAACTTTTATCTTTGATCTGAAATCCTCAATCCTGGAAATCATGGTCCATAATCGCTCCAGCCTTCCTTTTCCTTTTTCCGTGATCCTATAATATTTGATTCTGTTGCCTTCTACGTCCTTAATTTCACTGGAGATGAACCCTTTCTTTTCCAGTCGTTTCAATGCTGGGTACAAGGTACCTGATTTAGGCTCATAAATGCCTGTGGTGAGTTCCCCCAGACTTTTCATTATTTCATACCCGTACATCTCTCGGGGGGCCAGCATCATCAATATGAGGTTCTCGTGGAATGACAACATATATATCAAGTCTACATATATAGGTTCTATATAAAGGTTTCAACTGAACAGCTGTTCTAAATAGAAGGAAGTACTGTACACATTTTAGGAATATCACAACCAGCATGGGTCCTGTGCCAGGTACTGCTTCTGTACCTGATAACTGAGAGACTCTTTGACTGGAATTTCTATTTGACCCCAGTCTGCAAAAAAGAACACGAGAAGAATAAAGAAATATCAAAAAATGAAAAAAATGAAAACTTATTCTAAGATCTTGCCTCTGTGCTGTGTATGTGCTTCCCTGGTTTCATCTCTGTCCCTTCCGGAAAAGATGAAAACTCTCTGATTGGGAGCCCACACATCAATTTCAGTGAAGTAACGTATTCCTAGCCGTGTTAGTTCCTGTTCTCTCTCGTCAAGGACAGATCTCACAATCGCTCCGATTCCGTCAAGAGCATCGGCACCTCCCAGGATAATTATGAGCTCTTCCGACTTATATTCTTCAAAATTCGAGGCTGTGACCCTGATAACCTCGAATCCGTTGTCCTCCAGGAACCCCACCAGAGAACTTGCTCTGCTGAAGTCGATGTCATTAGCCACAACGATCGCCTTGGGTATCTCGACGTAGGGCGCTGCTTCAATTTTGAACGTGATCTTCTTGTCTCCGTGCAGGGTACAATGAGCCTTAGCAATGAATACTGTGTCTTCGTTCAGGACAGTGGTGTATTCCAGCGTAAACTGATCTTCCGTGATGAAATCGCTCACTGTCCATACCCATTCCTTGACTATCCTGTCATTCTGGTAAAGCCACACATAATTTATGTGATGGTCACTGTCATTTGCTTCGTGGGTGATCATGATCTTCAGTGTGATCTCATCTCCTGCGGTAACCTGCCTGGGTGCTTGTATCTGCACTATGGGAACTCCAGCATAGACTGGAATCAGCGACAGTGCAAGACCTACCATGACTAAAATGATTGCTCTCTTCATAGGTTTCACCTCAAGTGAACTTATAATTGTGAAATGTGCGAACTCCTATATAAATCTTTCGCTCCATTCGTAAATTCTACAACTTATCAAAATCCGCTATCTTTTTTTTGACGGATCTCGCCAAACCGTTTGCCGATATTGCAATGATAGGAAGATCACTTCTTATTTCTCTGCGAGGGAAGTGATCAGGTTGGAGGGTTTATAATCGTTTTCACGAATCTCACAAGATTCCATCGTTTCCGGACATTCTGAATAATAAAGGAAAGAAGAAGTTCAAGAAATGACTTCTCCCTTCAGCAGCATCTGTAGATAGGTCGCTCAGCAGACTGGAACAGAGGTATCAGAGAATGCGCTGGTACTTCTCAGCAAGCTCAGCGTACAGGAGCGCATGAGCTTTTGATCTCTTCCATTCTTCCTCTGTGACATCTCGTACCGCCCGGCCAGGAATTCCCACGACGACCTTTCGGGCTGCAATTTCCTTGTCATCAGGAATCACGGACCCCATTCCTATGATAGAACCTTCTCCTACCGTCGCATTATTGAAGATGACTGCCATGGCGCCCACCAAAGCTCTATCCTGAATGCGACACCCATGGAGTACTGCTCCGTGTCCTATGGTACAGTAGTTGCCGATAACTGTTGGAACTCCAGCATCCTCCGGATCGAATGTTCCTTCGACATGAATAACGCAGTTATCCTGTATACTGCTATATTTTCCAATGGTGATGGAAGAGAGATCACCCCGCAAAACGGCTCCCGGCCAAATACTGGAATGAGCTCCAACGATCACATCTCCCACCACTGTTGCATTTTTCGCTATGAAGGCTGTTTCATCTATGTGAGGAGTCCTACCTTCTAATGATAGAATCATGAACCTCATGTGAGAATATGGATTAAAAAAGTTATCTCGAGCTGAGGACTTTTGGTGATCCACGAGAAACACAGTCACCAGGGCTGCAAGGATTCCACCTTGAACTGAATTGTATGTCTCCTCCGACCTGCACTCCAACAACCATTCCGTGATCTGTGTATGGCTGTGCAAAAGACG
>JACVGT010000004.1 GCA_018992685.1 Theionarchaea archaeon | reverse complement strand
GATTTATGATAGAGGAAAAGCACGTCAATGTACTGAAAACCTTGGTAGGAGAGAACTTTGTGACCACTTCAAAACCTATTAGAATCAGTTATATTGCAAAATCTATTATGGATATTGATTCTGAGACCGCAGATGTCGTTGTTCGACCGCAGTCTGTAGAAGAAATTCAAGAAATCCTCAAATATGCTAATGAACATAAGATACCCGTAACTCCCCAGTCAAAAGGGCTCAGCGGCGGTACCGCAACCCCCACTGTTCCTGGGGGGATATTGCTTGATCTGTCCAGAATGAATAAGATCATCGAGGTGGACACTGACTCCCGATACATGGTGGTGGAGCCCGGTGTCACCAATGGCCAGATCTGGGGATACTTCAGAGAGAAGTATCCTGAGTGGGTACCTCCCATACCTGATGGAGCCCCTTCTGAAGGAAGTGTGGTAGGAAATACGCTGGACAGAGGATTCTCTGTTGTCACCAGCAAGTATGGACCACAGGCAGATTTGTGTCTTGGGCTAGAGGTTGTTTTGCCCACAGGAGAGGTCCTGAAGACAGGGTCGTGGGCCCTTCCCGGGGCCAAGCCTTTCTACCGGTGGGGCATCGGGCCTGACATGACAGGGCTATTCCTGGGCGCCCAGGGAACTATGGGGGTCATAACCAAACTGGCCACGCAGATTGTTCCCCACATGTCGTATATTGATCTGGAACTCCTAGGATTCGAAACAGCTCAGGAACTGCAGGACATCTCACTTGACATATTGAAACAGGAAATCGGTGTCATGGTTCAGGGCGGTCCCTGGTGGCTGGTACCTGGTGTCAGACAGAGAGAAGAACTTGAAAAACAGGGGTTGCTGGACATCAACGCCTGGAGACAGAAAAAGTACTACGTTCCCAATTACATGATGAACTTTGAAATCTGGGCAAAAACCGAAGCAGAACTGCAAGAACAGAAACAGACTATAAAGGCAATTGTAGAAGAATGGCAGGCCAAGGGAGCCAAAGCTGAGATACTGCCCATCCATCCCAAAGCAAAGGCAACCCGGCTGAAGAAACCCAATAAGATTGCCATCCCCTATGCGTCCTATGAGAGGACAGGTGAAAAGGGCGGAGGATTCCTGTTCATCACCTGGTACCTGCCCTGGAAAGACACAGCTGAATTCTGTCAGATATGCGAGAAAGAGATGCCCGCATATGGGTTCGACCCCATCTACTGGGTGGCATCTATCAAGAATGGCAGAGACTGCATTGGCATGCCCATTGTCTGCTACAGCGCTCAGGACCCGGAATCAGTGAAGGCGGTGAACGAGTTTGACAAGGCTACCTCTGAGATATTCCTGGACAAAGGATGGCTGAATTACCGCCCCAGAAAATTTGTTCACGCCCCCATGATGTATGAGAGGGCACCCGAATATTACAACATGCTGGTGCGGTTCAAGAAACTGCTTGATCCCAACGGTATCATGCACCCGGGGAGTCTCGACATGAATTTCCTGGAGGGATACCCATGAAGCAAATTGAAGATTTCGCCCCCTTCGTGTACACCTGCATCCACTGTAAGTTCTGCCAGTCAACCTGGACGGACGAACCGGAGAAGGGATTCCCAGAAGGATGCCCTGCCGGTAAGAAGTTTGAGTGGGAAGCCTTCTACGGCTCAGGAAGAATGCAAATTATCAGGGCATACCTGGATGGGAACCTGGAACCTGATCAAGAGCTGGCAGATATTCTGTACAAGTGCTCCTGTTGCGGGAACTGCAAGGTGCAGTGTGAAAATGACATACCCACTGTGGATATCTATGAAGCCATGCGAGCCCGATTGGTGGAGAAAGGGTTGGGAAGTCTCCCCGCTCACAAGCCACTGGTTACCTCAATCAAGAATTATGATAACCCCTGGCAGCAGCCCAGATCTGGACGCGCCCGATGGGCGAAGAAACTCGATGTGGAAGTGCCTGACATCAAGAAAGGCGGGGATGTCCTGTACTATGTGGGGTGTACCGCCTCATATGATCCCAATCTCAAAATACTGGCAGAGAACACATCAAGAATCTTCAGCAAAGCGGGGACCAAATTCGGCATTCTGGGAAAGGATGAACGCTGCTGTGGATCTACGCTGTTGAGGATGGGTGAACGTGACTTTGGCCTGGCATTGGCACAGGATAACATTAAATCCTTCAATGATCTGGGAGTGAGTACCATTGTCACCTCATGTGCGGGATGCTTCAAGACCATTTCCCAGGACTACCCTGAAATTTCGGAGTTGAAGCCAGAAGTCTTGCACACCGTCCAGTATCTGGATCGGTTGATCAAGGAAGGCAGTCTGGAATTTACCAAAGAGGTTAACCTACGGGTAACTTACCATGACCCCTGTCACCTAGGAAAACACAATGAAGTAGTAGATGCGCCCCGCAATGTGTTGAAGGCAATCCCCGGCGTAGAACTGGTGGAAATGAAGAGACACGGCGTTGATTCCTGGTGCTGTGGTGCTGGTGGTGGTGTGAGGACAGCATTCCTAGACTGGGCCACGGAGTCGGCAGCCGAACGAGTAAAGGAGGCCGAATCCACCGGAGTAGACACCCTGGTTTCTGCCTGTCCATTTTGCTACCAGAACATTGACACTGCCATCAAATCCATCAACTCCAGGATGAAGATGGCAGACATTGTGGAGATTGTTGAGAAAGCTCTCTAATCTCATTTTTTTATTTTTTTGGCACAATATGATCTTCCTGTCAGTAATCTCTTGGGATTGGCGATTTCTCCTTTCCCATTCTTTCTTACATGACCATCTGTGCTAGAAGAAAGAAAAAATAGCCCAATCAAAAAAAAGAAAGAATAGAGTTCTAACGTAGTGTGACTGCACTTCCCACGAGAACCATGAATACGATCAACACCGTTCCTAGACACCCGCAGCAGCCAGCACACCATTCAGTACGGGCTGGAGGAGTTACATTCGGGTTGTAAAGCGCCTGATTCACAGCATTGTATGCATCAACGATACCCCAGCCCCAGCTGAGATCCTTTCCTTCAGTTCCCATGTCTGTTGCAGTGAATCCCAGTACGTTCTTGACCTGCAGAGGGGTCAAGCCAGGTCGTGCATCAAGCATGAGAGCAACAATCCCTGAAACATGAGGCGTCGACATGGACGTTCCAGACATGGCAACGTTACTGCAGGACGTTCCAGCATCAGCAGCATACACAGATACTCCGGGTGCCACGACATCTGGTTTAGCCCTGTCATCACAGGTTGGCCCTCTTGAACAGAAAGATGCCAGATTCTTAGAATTGTCACAGGCACTCACTGTAATAACCTTTTCCGCATCTCCAGGTATACCGATAGTACACACGTTTCCGCCGTTTCCAACAGCCACCACCAGCACGACACCTTGGTCAACGGCCCAGTTGCACTCCTGAGACATCGAACTGGTCCCATCATTGCAGCCTGTGGACGTGGCAATGGAAAGGCTCTCGATATCAGCTCCATTGTACACGCCCCAGTCAACACCTTGAATGACCTGGGTTGCAGTAGATGATCCGCTGGAATTCACTGCCTTGAAGCACATGAGAGAAGCCCCAGGCGCCACACCCTTTGGCGAGGTCTCTCCCGCAGCAATGGACGCAACATGTGTACCGTGACCATGGTCATCGTAGGGGGTCGTGCTGGAGTTCACAACATCTCTCCAGGCTATGATTTTTCCACTGGGAAAATCACAATGGTTAGGATCAATGCCCGTATCGATGAGGCAGATCTTGACACCTGAGCCATCATAACCCATGTTCCATACATCGTCTGCATTAATCAAGGGTACGCTCTGTGACAACATGACCTGTACGTCAAAATCATCTTCCAGGAAAAGCACTGCACGGTCTTCAGAGAGCAAATTGACGCGAGAAGCAGGGATATCGACGGTAGCTCCCAATCCACTGGCAAATTCATAGACAATAGTACCATATTTCCTGAGCAACGAAACATTCTTTCCATTTTTGAACATGACAATGACACGCAGTTTTTCATCAGGGCTTGTGTTGATCATTCTGTCTCTGAGGTTCCACCTGATTCTGGCCACATCATTGGGGACCGTAGCCACAAATTCAGATGGGCTGATCTCAACAAGGTAATCCTTGGGAACCTTCACTGTGGTTTCACTGACTCTCACAACAGGCAATCTCTCAATGTTGATCTCCTTTTCTATCTTGCACAAGGTGTCTCTGCTGATGGTCACCAAGAATGAGTCGTGGTCTTCCCCCGTGATTTCAGCCTGTACTACCAGAAGATCTCTTCCCTTGTATCCCATTGTCTGTACATGAAGAGTTATTTTCCGGGATCCTTGGCCAGCTGCAGCGAAGGAAAAAAGCAGTAAGAGTAGCGTGGCTAGAAATAAAACCTTTCGACTTATCCTCATTATTTTCACCTCCTTAACTTTTTATATAAGAACTTGCATATTTATGATGTAAGTTCTTACTCAAGATACTCCCTTCTATATATAAGGTTTTCCACCGTTTTACCCTTGAGAAGAGTCCACGAATATTGCTCCAGAACTGTGGGGCGGATGCTGCGTTCTTTTTGATGCATTATGTACATTTTCACAGCTTGATTTTTCCTAAGGGGATAGAGAATCCTCAGATTTCTTTTCCCACAGTGTATTTTCTTCCTGTTCTGGACAAAGGATCACTTTCTAATAGTTTCAACTGGAAGATATTAGAATTGCTGAGATTGTAGAGAAAGAAATCCTACCATCATACCTTCTTTCGTTCTGTTTCACTCTGTAACCAAAGTCGCTCTTCATGTAACATACATTAAGATTTCCTGAAGGACTCAGTTGACTATTTCCATATTCTTGATGGGAATAGTACGTGAGCAAAAACTTAAAAGGCTTACAGCAAAATACCACAGAGAGAGGATTTACCTTGTTCAGGCTCCCCTCACAGCTACCCGAATAACAAAGACGGAGGAGAACATTATGAGTGACATAAGCATCATCAATGCGTCACAGGTCGAGCACAGTCAGGGTGCCATTCCCGTGGGCCCCCTGCTCATTACTGCTGTCCTTGAGGCTAATGGATACAGTGTTCGATTCAAGGACTACCAGACGTACCAAGCCCAGAAGAAACTCGGTTTTGACACGTTCCATGGGTTCATAGAGGTCCCTGAAAGAATCGTAGGAATAAGTGCCATTAGCAGTGACTTGCCTACCACGCTTGGAGCAGTCGCGCAACTGAAGAACGAACATCCAGATAAGATCATCATCCTGGGAGGACCTGGTCCTACAGATATTCCTGTAGAGATACTGGAGCACTTTCCTGTAGACATTGTTGTCGTGGGTGAAGGAGAGGAGACAATACTGGACGTAATGCAGGCCCTTGACACAGGCAGGAGCCTTGAGAAAATCGATGGCATTGCATATAGAGAGCATGATCACACTATCCTTACTCCACGGAGGAGGCGCATCCAAGACCTTGACTCCCTGCCGTTCCCAGCATATGACAAAATCGAATTCAGAGATTACGACTATGTTGGTGGGGTGATGACGATCCGCGGATGTCCCTATCGGTGTACTTTTTGCAGCGCTCATTCTGTGTGGGAAAGAGAGATAACTCAAAGAAGTGTGGGAAATGTCATTGGAGAACTCCAGATCCTGAAAGAAAAGAAAGTCAAGAACATGTTCATCTATGATGATACCTTCGTGATTGACCCGAAACGAGTTGTTCACTTTGCAGAACAGCTTCATGAAGAACGTATAGACATTCCATGGACCTGTTACGGAAGAATTAATTTGATGACTCCGGAATTGCTGGAAGTCATGGGCAAGAATGGGTGCAGGGAGATATTGTATGGAATAGAATCTGGCTCCAATAATGTTTTGAAAAAGGTCAACAAAAAATTCACAATTGAGGAAGCTTCAAGAGTCATAGAGAAGACGACGCACTACACAGATGTGGAGACATCGTATATCTGGGGATACCCCTTTGAGACGCTTGAAGATTTCTACGACACACTGATGGCCGTCTTTCAACAAGCCAACATGCCTCATGTGAAACCTCGGCTCGCTTTGCTTTCCCCCTTGCCAAAGTCCACCATCTACATGGAATACAAGGCCCACATCAAATTTCCCAATGACCCTGAAATTGCCCATCGGCTCGGATTTCTGCTGGGCAGGGAAAAACTCCTTCAATACTCCGAAGTGGTTGCACTGGTCAAGAAATATCCTGAACTCTTCCCATCCTTCTACTACTTTTCTCACGATTTGCTCCAACAGAAACTGGAACTGTTCAAGAACATGGAGCAGAATATGTTAAGAGCCCAAGAATCCTGATTTTCCGATTCCTTGCTTGAATCCAGCAGCAGGTTGATGGATACCAGGTGGCAGCCCACGTCTTCTCACAAAGCCCTGCTGTGCACGCTCATAATCTCCACGAAGTAAAAAAGAGGAAAAATGAAGTCGAAAGATTTCTCCTAAAGTTCTCTGATACCCGGGACGAAGGAGATACAAATTCCTCCAATAATGAGCGCACTCCCCGAGATGAGTAGCATGGTGAGGACAGATGTCATGTCAATGAGAGCACCCAGGATAGCATAGGATATGGGAACCAGTGCCATGGTCATCGTAACATAGACGCCAAACACCTTGCCACGTTTTTCATTCGGAGTCAGCGTTTGAAGAAGAGTGATTATGACGATCTCACCAAATCCGCTGATAATTCCCTGAATAGCCATGAGAGCCACGGCAAAGTAGAAGTTTATCACTGTGCCAATTCCCAGCAACGTCAACCCAGCCACAATGGGGAACAAGATGAGAACTCTGGATTTGTTTTCTATCGTCGGTTTGACAGCAAGGATGAACGTTGACACCAGAATACCCAGGGAATCTGCGCTAATCAGAAATCCGTATCCTATATCACCCATGTGATAGTAGGTCTGAGATAGAATCTTGAAAACGATCACCAGGGGTGCTGCAAAGAACGTCATTGCTCCCAGGATTATGATAATACCCAGAATGGCCTTTTTTTCTTTGATGAATTGGAACCCTTCCCTCATGTCCGCCAGGATATGCTTTTCCGGGCCTTCGCGTCTGACCAGGGGTATTGTGATGAAAGACTCTGAAAAAGCAGAGAACAAAAACGATAGCCCGTTGATAATGAAAGCCAAAGGAATGCCCAGGGTTATCACCAGAACACCACCAACTGCGGGTCCTATGACGCCAGAAATCTTCGATGTCATTCCTATCAGGCTGTTTGCACGATTCAATTCGTCTTCGGGAACAATAGTTGGAATAGATGCCCTCAATGCAGGGTTGAAGAAAACTTGAGCCACTGACATGATAGCTGTCCCCACGTAGAGAACAGGAAGTGTCAAGCTATCATTCACCACGAGCCATCCAAGATACAGGGTAACCACTCCTCTCACTGCATCCATCCACACAATGAGTTTCTTGCGGCTCCACCTATCAGCATAGCTTCCTGCTATCGGACCCAAGAAAATCTGTGGGATCACCATCACCATCAAGACGGTCCCCGTTACTGCAGCGGAGCCTGTCAGGGCAATAACAAAAGAAACCATAGCAAGGAGATAAATCCAATCTCCTGCCTGAGATACTCCTTGCCCAGCCCATAGCAATAAGAAATTCTTGTCCCTGAGGATCGTGGATTTCTTCTTCTCTTCTGTTCCTTTTTGGTTTGGATTTTCTACTTTAGTAGTCACAACTACACCTCCTTTGAACTGGCAGGAATTGAGAGAATTCTGCCTCCCCTCGTATATATGGTTATGTCCCTTGAAGAGGTTCCATGTATAGTAAGAGTGAGAGAATCCTGCTCAAGACAGCGCAGTAAGAACATAATGCCACCCGGTACGTCAAATGCCAAAAAATTCTTGTGTTCTGCATGTGAAATGTCCAATCCTTCAACCAGAATCCAGTAGGTAGTCTCGATCACGTTTCTAAGAAATATCCCTACCTTAATATCCAAAACAAGATCATCCTTCTCCTCTAAAGTGGCGGTCAGTTCATCACGGACTTCGATTGCAGTGACCAGTGTGCGTACGTCTGAATCTCCTGTGGTGGGAGACAGAGACGTAGCCCCTTGAGAGCCAAATCCCTGAAGAAACGCAAGATAACCAAAGAATACATTATGGTAGTGAATAGACAGTGCAAGAAACACTACATTCAGCAAAATATTCACCGAGATACCTGAAAGTCCTCGTTTCAGTAGAAAGATTGTGGAGGAATGTATGGGATGATCTTCTGTCATTTCTGTACGCATGTTGAAGAGGAGCAGGGGATTGTGGTAGTTGTACAGGACCTGTGTTCTTGTCCTGCACCCCAGAGATCGCAGGACAGCAACATGTCCCATCTCATGGAGGAATGCCGCCAGAAAAAGACCACCGTAGGTCAGGGGTATCACCAGCAACACAGTGGACATGCGGGGTATTGAGAAAGAGGATGCAATTTGAAAGAGTATGACGCTGAGAGGGATAGCCATCAGAAGCACTCCTGTTACCTTACCACAGATGGGATGAGAAAGAACGGAGGCCACGAGCGTCATTATCCGGACCTGGAGGGGATACTTTTCTGCTGAGTATCTCATTCCTCTGATCCCCCTCTTGCCTCAGGATTCTGTTTCTTTTTAAGGAGTTCCTCCTCACTCTCAACTTCCCAGATCTTCCAGTCTATCTTGGAAATTGTCTCCAGTTTCTTTCTGAATTCTGGATGATCATAATAATAGAAACTCGAAAAAACATGCGGATGTTCCTTGATCATTTCAATGACACGAGGATAGTTCTTTAACGACTGTTTGATCGGGAGACCACCGGCTCTGGACTGAATTGTGGCGTCAAAGTTCAGGAGGTGGCTGTGCCCCTGGAAAATTGGCGAACTCGGCAATGGAGAGAGAAGTGACATCTGGGTAACTGCCTTCTTGAGGCGAATGTCCTCTCCCATGGACATCAGTGTGTCATAAAACTCCTCAAGGGTCGCAAAGGGAAACCCCCAGATGTACGAGGTACGTACCCGTTCAAAGTTGTAGGTCACGGTCTTTCGTATAACCTCTCGTGCCTGTTCTATCGTGTGTCCTTTATGCAGCATCTGAAGGACTCTATTGGATCCGGACTCGACACCATAGAAGAGCTGGAAACATCCTGTTTCAGAGAGTTTCATCAGGAGTTCATCATCCATTAACGTTATTTTTCCATTGCATGTATAGGGGAGGTCCACACCTTCAGCGCGGATTGCATCTATAATATCCATAGCGCGTTTTTTCTGTATGACAAACGTGTCATCGAGGAATCCGAGCATGATGGAATCGTCCGCCACCTGCAGGACTTCCTCAACTATGTTTTCCACTGATCTGTACTCCATGTGACGCTGCCAGATGGAATGCGCACTGCAGAACCCACAATCGTAAGGGCATCCACGTGCACTCATAATGCAGGCCAGCTTCTGATAGTCAGCAAAGTTGACATGATGATACGCAGGGAACGGTAGGGAATCCAGGTTCTTGATTCTTTCCCGCAGCGGGTTGATTATGACTCGGCCATCCTCCCTGTAGACGATGCCCTTGATCTGATCCAGCGGAGTCCCCTCTTGCAGGGCTTCCACCAATTCCACCGTCGTGTATTCGCCTTCTCCCATGACGATGACATCAACAGGATAGCACTCCAAGATCCTTCCTCCCACATCGGTGGCAGCAGGTCCTCCCAAAATCACCAGCGTATCCGGATGCTCTTCTTTCAGCTTTTCCACAGCACCCAGGACTGTTGGCAGTGCATTGCAGATGACGCTGATACCCACAATGTCTGATGTGGGATTCATGAAGGAGTAGAATTCATCCGGGTCCGGGTGGTGTGTGGGGTCATGAAGTTGATAGTCTTTGAAATCCACCGAGAATCCATTCTCTTCCAGAACAGAGACTATCTCCAAGGGGCCTATGGGAAGACCCGGTCTATATTCACCAAATCCCGAGTTTACAATCAGTATATCGCTCATGCAGATCCCTCACTCTTCTCTCTTTCCCTTATCTTGTCAACTAGTGTGCATTTTTCCTCAAATCCTTCATTCTCGTAATAATAGAATGAGCTGAACACATCTGGATTCTTCCTTACCAGATCCTCTAGTTCAGGATAGCCTCTCAGCCTTTCAGGTGGTGGTAATGTGGACCCATTATATGTGTTGTCTGTCATGAATTTGATGGTGTGGGAATATTCACTGTACAGTGTCGTGGACTGAAATGGCGTCACGAGGGTCATGACTGGCTGGACTCCTGGAATCTGGACATCTTCCATCTGAAACATCATGGTATCATAGAAATCATCCAGAGACTCTTCAGGAAATCCCCACATGTAGGACGTGTAAATCCTGTCGAAGTGCTGTCTCGCCCGCGCAATATCTCTCCTTGCCTCTTCCGGGGTAAAATCCTTTTTTATCTTCTTGAGGATAGAGCTCGACCCTGATTCTATTCCTAGAAACATGGTATCGCATCCCGCGCGGTGCATGGATTCCATGAGCGAATCCGGCAACATGCCGACTCTGCCCGTGCAAGACCAGTCCTTGTCAATGCCTTCTTTCTTGAGGTGTTCGCAGAATTCCTGTACTCTCTCCCTTTCAAGAACGAAGGTGTCATCAGATAAATTGATCCTGTCAATACTCCCTTCGATTTGCAGTAATTCCTCTATAACATTCTCAATAGAACGAAATGTTTTCCTGCTTTTCCAAATAGATTTGACACAGAAGGTACACCGGAAGGGGCATCCCCTGGCGGTTATCAGATTCGCCTCCCTCCTGTATTCTCCAAAATCGATGTGGTGATAAGCCGGAAAGGGGACGGAATCCAGATCGGCAATTCGTTCTCGCTCCGGTGTGGTTACAACGTGGCCGTTGTCTCTGTAGCAGATGCCCCTTACTGAATCGAGGGACCTGCCCGTATCCAGAGCCTCCATGATCTCCACAATAGCCCTTTCGCCTTCACCAATGACTGCGATGTCAACCTCAGAGAGTTCAAGGATTCGTTCTGTACTCACAGAGGCAGCAGGTCCCCCGAGGATAACTGTTACGTCCTGTCTCTCTTTCAGGAGGTTCACAGCCTTTATCACGGAGGGCAGTGCATTGCAGAAAACACTAATACCGATAACTGATGCAGAAGATTTCATAAACTGCGCAAGCACCTTTGGATCTGCTTTTCTCTTCACATCCTCATTTTGGTAGTCCGTGAACTCCACGGAATACCCTGCTTCTTCCAGAGATGCAACTATATACAGCAGGCCAATGCCCAGCTGCCCTCTGCTTGCACCGATCACTGCATTTACGAGGGTAATGTCTGTCATTCAGATCTCCTCCTTCTTTGGTTAGACTGTCACCAGATTGTTGTTCTTCAAATCCTCAATCAGTTCCTTGGCGTCAGTCAGGACTTCTTCAAATGAAGGAGCACCCTCTATTCTGGTGTGAATTTCCTGCGCAATCTCTTTGACAGTAAGCTCGCCTGTACAGAGGTTCCAGATCTCACGTCCAACTTCGTTGACCACAAAGTACTGGGCAGTCATCACATTAAAGAGGGCCAGATCGTCCCCCTGTTCACGCGGCCGGACGTGTGGAACCTTTTTTGGTCTAGCTGTATCTTCCATTTCTTTTCACCTCATACACCTTATCTCTTCACAAATCCTCCCTACAGGATAGTCCTCGCAGATCTCTGCAAATTCCTTCCCTGGGTCCATGGCAGCAATCGGACATGGTACGCATATTTTGGGGAAGAAATCACAATCACTGCATTTCGGGAGATATTCTGCTATCATATTTGGAGATTGCATATAAAACAATCGCTCAAAATCCTCAGAGCCCAGGATTTCGATAATACTGTTCTCGAGGAGACTGCTGCCGTGACTGACATATACATCGTGATCCTTGAGAGTCATGTCCGGGATTGCACCTTTGCAGGGATAAGCAGTCCCGTCAGCGCGGATGAATATAGTTGAAATTGTAGCGGCGCATTTCTTTGGCTCTCTTGGCAGATGAGTATCATACTTATCATTCAAGTAGTCAATCAAGGGGGGCATGGCGAACAACATGGTAACGAATTCACAACTCATGTCAAGCTGAATAAGGGTTTCAACGACAGTCTCGGCGAGATGAATGAATTCCAGAGGAGAAAGGATAACACTGCGTTCCATTGTAGCTGCATTTCCCTGATAAGATAGCATTTCCAGTATAACCCGGGTGAACCCCAAGTTCTTGGCCATCCCAATGAGTGCTGCAATCTCGTGGGCATTGATCTTTGAAACGACCACGTCCATCACGAGTGATTCAAGAGAATATGTGTTGATGACTGACACATTCCGAGTCACCACGCCAAAGTCACTTCCCCGACGAATATATGAATAGGTCTCTTCGGAGGCCCCGTCAATACTCACTGCAACGCCTTTGAGTCCTGCTTCTATTAACGATTCCAATCGGTCCTGAGTGAGAAGGAGTCCATTGGTTATGATATATGGATTCGAATTCTTATGGGCACATTGCTGCACTATCTGTACAAGGTCTTTTCGGAGCAGAGGTTCTCCTCCAAACATCCCAATATTTGCAACAGGCAGACGACAGAGATTCTCCAGAATGCACATCATTTCCTCTGTGGACAGCTCTGTCTGGTTTCCTCTGTACAGAGATGTTGCATAGCAGTGTCTGCAATTGAGGTTACAGTGCGGGGTGACATCCCAGTCCGCAAAACTAAGTCCACCTTTGTTCATTGCACCACTTTCTTCTGCCATCTGTACATTCATCTGGCTCGTCCAGTATCCAAGGAATTCTGATTAAGAGAGATTTCTTTAATTGGAAATAAAAAAAATAGAAAGTAAAGAAATACAGCGTTGGTTGGCTTAGTAGGGTAAAGCAGGCAGACTAATGAGCCACTTGTCAGCTGTAATCCTAACAGTAATCTCTTCCAGCATGGGTTTTGCATACATTGGTTTCACCTCCGTTGATTTTGTGCTACAGAATCTGACCTAGATTCCGTTGTTAGAATTACCCTAAGTATTTATAAGCTTTTCCCTCTTTTGATGAATTAATGTCTTTTTAGATATTTATGTTTATTATTTCTAATTCAAAAGAAAACTGGTTTCACATGCAAGTATTCTAATTGCTCATACTGACAGAATACTGAGCTTTCACACTATCTAAGAGAAATTTGGAACAATTCGGTCAAGATATCCTTTGAATGAATCCAGTTCATCTTCTAAAATCATTCTCAAGAGTGGGTCGTAATTTCAGGTGAGAATGCATATGAAAAAAGTCTTTAAATATCCCACTACCTATATAAATTAAAAGAAAAGTACATCATCCTGTTCGGGGATATGTTCCTAAAGCCACCTGTTCCAATTCTTGCATTGCGGAATGAAGAGAACGTCTGGGTCAGTAGAACCCCCACATGCCCTTTAGTCCACAACCGTAGATGCTTCCTATTTCTCTGCAGGATTTAAGACAAAGTGATGTGAAATAGAACCTATCGTGAAAAAAACGTGTAGCCGATAAGACGATGACTGTCTCTGAACCCGTGGTTTCTGAAAAACTGGTATGCTGCCGTATTGCGATGGGTCACTTCAAGGCCAACTGTCTTGAAAGAAGCATTCTTAAATGCTGTGAGTGCTTGCGCCAGCAAGAAGCTGCCTAATCTTTTTCTTCTGTGTTCACGGATTACACCCAGGTAGATTGCTCCTTTGTTCTTCTCAGGTACACCGCACAATGTTGCTGCGCACATCTGACCATTATAGGAGATGCTCGCGTTCGTCAAGGGTACATGAGACCATACAGTGCTGCTGGCAACGTTCTCAATATAAGTGATAGCCTTTTCCAAGTGGTCAAAGTGCTCCCAGAAGACCAGATCGATGCTATCCTCAAATGCCTGGCAAAAAAACGCTGCTACTTCAGGTATGTCATTGAATGTCCACTCTCGTAGCGAGTACCCTTTGGGCAGCACATGCACAGGTATCGTATCATCAAGTGCTCTGATCATGCCAACGCGAATATACACAGTGGCGCCTTCTTTTCTCAGGTATTCAGCAAGGGGATCTATTGATCCTGCAATGTAATACAATTCACCTGAAATACCCATAAGATCGTCTCGCTTCCTCAAGAGTCCAATCCCTCGCTCAAGGAGCCCCACAGCTATGTCCTGCCTTTCAGGTACGTCAAGAACATGACACGCCTCAAGTTTCCCAATACCATCTTGAACAAGATATGTTATGAATCCTGCTGGAGTCCCCTCCCTGCTGGCCATTATTATCCCGATGTCCCCATTCACCAACGACTCCTTTCGTAGTCTCCACCATTCAGCAAACTCGAATTTCTCTTCAGCAGAAGTGATGAGATGATTGAAAAGGGACATGCAGTCCTCCTTCCACTGATATGTATATTCTATGTCCATGGTTTTCCCAGTTCTGATGTCTATAAAAATGTTTGGACAACGATAGAGATCATCACGGGGAGGGCCTGAGCAGAAGAGAGTAGTCCAGGTTTTCATCAACCGACCACGTAGGTGTTGTAATCACACAATTCAGTGCAGCACCCCACACACGATTCAGATTCCTTCAGCTACTCTGCACGAATCGTGGAGAATTCTGCTGAGTTCATGAACACCCTGACTATTCGTTTTCTTACCCATTCGCTTTCCCTATGAAGCATTTCGAGTGACTCGTTAAGCTGTTCAAAAAACAGACTGCCAAATTCTCTTCCCAACATAGTCTCCAGCCCGTAGCTGGCTTCTGTAATTTCCGGAATATTCCTGTACATGAAGGCAGTCACCACCCAGAACCGTCTCAATGCTTCCTCTTGTATGGGTGCGCCCCCTCGTCGCGCAATTCCCAGAATCCGGGTTCTCGCTGTAGCACATTGACAGACCATTTTCTCCTCTGTACACACGATTGCGATCTCTTGAAGACCCTTAAGAACAGCCTTAATTGGAGAACGAAGCAAATCGACTGTAATGCTCTGATCACCTATTTGACCGAGACTGTTGAGGATTTCATCTGTGGTCTCTTCAAGGTTGTTCCTCGCAGCTTGAGCTCCCAGTCGTTCAATATTCAATACGAGGTTTGGATATTCAAGATTCTGTCTCGTTCTCAGTCCGTCCATAATGACTTCCTTCATGTACTTTCCAATTCGCCGCGAATACTCATCAGACCTGCATTCAATACAAGCAATGCTCACATCACGAAATGATCTCATGATCTCTTTTAGAAGGGTATTCCCGACTGTATTGTTTGCGGGAGACTCTCTCAAAGCTTTTTCAAGAATCCTCATGAATCTACTACGCTTTCTGGGTTTCCCGATGATCGTGCCCGTTATGTCCATGAGACTCGAAATACCATAGTCCAGTGCTATGTAGTTGTGACTGCTCAGTACCTGCAGTATGACCCTTTCTAACCGGTTAATCTCTTTCTTTATGGCCTCTTCTGTCCTTCTCGCATCCCTCTGGGAGACATGACTCACCTTGTCAAGAATGGAATTCCTGAGATGAGCTATCACTTTCAACGAATCTCTCCTGAGGAATATGAAAAGGTAGGGAACTAGCCAGACAAGACAGATCAAAAAGATGACCACACTCAACTTGAAAAAGAATAATCCTAGCTCAAAGTCCCTGCCCAAAAAACCTACAAAAACCCCCGTATTCTTTTCAATGAAGAGCGTAAGAAGACTTGAAAAAATGCCCAGTATGAACATCAACAAGTAACAAATAACCAGGTTTTCGTCTGTCCCGGGGTAGATGGTTCCTTCTCGTGAACTTCTGAAAAAGAGAGGAATCGTGAAAATGAGAGCCGATATAGTGGCGAGCGATCCAATAAACCCGATGAGTATCAAATCAGTCTGGTACGGGATTCTCCCGTCCCACTTGAACATTGTCACAATAACAAGGCCTATGGTAAGAACAATGAAGAAAAAGATTGTTGCATTCCACCTCTTGACTACCACATTACCCCTCTCCTCCGATCATCTTGTCGATTTCCACTTTCAGAAAATCAATGTCCTGCAACCTCTTTACGATAATTCGGCCGATACCGAGCTGCCGAATGTCCCTGTGCACCTCCTCATCATTGACCACGGTGAAGACAACGATCTTGCTGGCGTCTATCCTGTAATGATGGATCATCTTCTTCAATATTTCCACACCAGGGAGCTCAATGTGTTCTTCGAACGCATCCTCCTGGGGCAGAAGCAGATCGACAATGTAGAGATCGTATTTCATACAATCCATTGTGTCGAAAGCTTCCTTGGCTGTCTCAGCAACATCTATTACATGTCCCTTCTCTACCAGGGGCTGCTTATACTGAATCAGATCAGTATTTCCTTCATCCTCAATCCACAGGATTCTAACCATTCAAATCACCCTTTTCTTGCCTTATCGGCAGAAATATGGAAATTGTCGTCTTATGAGGTGTGTTGTGAGTTATGACCTCTCCATGATCGCCCACAGGCGCGCTTTCTACTTTGATATGTCCACCGTGGGCCTCAGAAATCCTCTTGGCTTCAGAAAGTCCAATGCCTGATCCGGTCCTGTTACGATCACGGGAGAATTTTCCCCTATATCCGTATTCGAAGATTTTGCCGGATTCGATTTCTTCGTGAAGAATACCAACTCCATAATCTTCTACATCGATTTGGACAGAATCCCCTCCCACCCTGAAATCAACATGAATATAGCCATCCCTCTTGAAAGAGTATTTTACTGCATTCTGGATGACATACGAGAGCATTCTTTCCAGGTGACTCCGAGAAACGTCGACCTCTGGTATCTTCCCTCGGGGAGAACGAATTAAAATGCCTTTAAGGGATGCATCAATCCGATACATATCAATTGTATCTTCAACCATATCTAAGAGGTTTGTAGGCTGGAATTCGAAGAGCTGTTCGATGTGTTCGTCCCCAACCCTCATCATAAGCTGACGAAGCCCTTCTACGTCATGATAGGCAATTTTGGATTTATTCAGGATGCTCTGCGTTAAATACAGTAAGTAGGTACTATCTAATTCGTCGAGATCAATGAAACACAACTTGATTAGATCTGAAAGTTCTCTGCTATTTTCAATTCTTCTTTCAGTTCTGATGAATGCAAGAACGTCGTTCAATTTGCTGTAAGTATCCTTGTGTAGTTTTCTCACTTCAATGATCCTTCGCACAATGTCTGTGATTTCTCTTTCCACACTGTTCTTTATGTTCGTCAATTCATGGATGTGTCTTTCATCAAATGCCGGTTCAAGTCGACCCAGTGTAATGAGGTTTCCAATTTTTTCTGCCAGAGCCTCAGATGTAGTCCTCATCTCATCAAAAAGATGCATCGTGTTACGTTTTTTCCGTTGAAGTCTCACCATGTCTTCAAGACCATATCTGATGCCAATTCCACGTTCAACTTCCCTGGCCACAACCTGGCTTGTGGCATGAATGCTCATCATTGGCGCAATGAATCCGTGAATGAACCTCTGTATGTCCTTTCTTGTTTCGATAATCCTCTCCAGTTCCATTCTATCGGTAACATCCATGGCAGTTCCTATTCTGCCAATAATATTTCCTTCTTCATCTTCTCTTGGATAGCAATATATCTTGATCCAAAATTCCTCTCTTTCTCCCCCTTCCTTTTGACTTGCTTTCCTTTTTACCTTCAGTAAATAGTCGAGAGGCTTGTTCTCTTCGTCAGCTTCCTTCAAAGCTTTTTCGAACTGTTCAACGTCCTTTTCGTTAGCATACAGTTCATGAATATTCCTGCCAATCAACTCCTTTTCCGACGAATAGCCAAACATCTCAATGAATTTCTCGTTACAGAAGATGATAATCGGCTTGCCATCCTTTATTTTGGCCTCGTAGACTCCCAATGGTATTTCCAGCAATTCTCTATATCTCTGCTGCTCTGTGACATCCGTAAATGTACCTTCTCTTCCAACGATCTCTCCCTGTTTATTTTGCAGTACGTGACAACTCACTGATATAATGACAGGCTCTCCGTCTGTTCTTTTCATCTCCAGGGGATAATTCTCTACTTTCTGATTTTTCTCAAGATACTCCATGAATTCCCGATAATCCTTTGGATATCTGTAGAGTTTTGAGATGTCATATCCTCTCATTTCTTCGGGCGAGTTGAATCCAAAGATTCTGGCAACTGCCTTGTTGACCAGCTCGATAGTCTTGTTATCGGGGCCCACCCGGTATATTCCTGCATTAAGATCATCAAACAACCGCTCATATGTGGCCTCGACGAAGATGCCACGAATTCCGGATTCTTCACCCCTTTTGTTGCAGACAAACTCAGCAAAATCATTGACCACCACTTCAGATCCGTTCTTCCGCTTCCACCGGATGTAACTTTTCATCCGACCTCCAAGGGTTCTCGTCCTTTCTAATACCCGTTCTCGGTCATTTCTATCAAAATAGAGATCATAGATATTCTTTTGTGATAACTCTTCTGCAGAATCATATCCAAGCAGGTGGGCTGCCTCCTGATTGCAGTACAAGAAATTCCCTTCCTTATCGACCTCATAGGCACCTGCAGGTATGCCCTCTAAGAACTCGAATTCGCCTGCTTCGCTAGTTCCTTCCAACCCTGATCCATTGTCGTCCATATATCAACAGAAATTACTGCTTTATAAACCTATGCACAAGAATATATCATAAGTACGCAGTTCTCTTCACGAGAACCAAATCCGCCATCCCTTTCCTGAATGACGTGTCTCTCCAGCTAGATGCGTCTCCTCACTGAAAGGAGAAATCCCTGTGTAACTCAAGGAGATCTCGATGTCACCCCCTTCTTCTGAACATGAGTAATCCTAACCCAAGCAGAATGAGAAAACTCCCTAAGCAGAATCCGCCTTCTTCAGATTCCTCCTCTTCCTGGCTTTCACAAGATTGTATTCTGTCCTTACACTCAGCAAATCCAGCATATGGGACAAAAGAAAGTACTGCATTCTGTTGGGTGTGGACAAGCCCTCATGTATCATAACTATCTGGGGATGAATTCGAAGAAACAGTCTCCCTTCTGTAGGTCTCAAGTATAGAGATGATAGTATGCATATCTTTGTCATAGTACAGCAGCCCAGCCTCTTTCAACCGACTTAATATCTCAATCAGACGGGTCTTACCCAAATAGTCAAATTCCTCTTCCAGCCTATTAAATGGCTTGATCAGATCACAGAAAACGAGTATATCAGTTTCATCTCGATCTAGAACGTATCTGTGAAATTCAGGGCCTTTCTCCTCGACAAGAGAGCAATTCTCATATTCAGTCCATGTATAAGAACGGTTCTCTTTTATATAAGATTCCATTTTCTTTTCGAAATCGTTCCATAGCTCATGATGGGATTCTCTGAAAAAGCCGAAGAACTCGAACCTCTCAGACTGAGGAATAAGACCTGTTGAAGCAATTTCCAAGTAGCTTCGATTCAATTTCCAGGCTTCTCTTTCGGCCTTCGACATTTCCTCATAGAAGGTAGACCCTTTACATAAGAGAAGCGAAATGGGAATAAGTGGATACGTAGTAAGAAGAAATCTCAGAAAATCGAGATTTTCGCAGCTTTCTAGAACATCTTCAGGTGACTCGGTGGGAATTCCCCTCAAGACATTGAGACTAATAAGATTCAGGTTATGCTGGCGGCCAAGCTTCAGAGCTTGAATGTTATGGGCAAACCGATGTCGTTTTTCTACTTTTTCCAGGAGAGAATCTGCCACAGCCTCGAACCCTATCTGAACTGAGCTAAATGACGCATCATGCAGGCAGTGTGCTGTTTCAGGATCTATAAAAACGGGAGATACCTCACCACAGAAGGCATAATGAGAAGTCTGATCTGCTGACAGTGCCACCAGAAGTTTCAAGAGAGTCCTGAATCTTCTCTTGTTTCCAGGAAGTTCATTATCCAGAAAATAGAATGCACTGACATCGTGTTTTTCAACCTGGAACCGTACCTCTTCCACAATATTTTCCGGAGACCTAGCACGATAAGAGTACTCCTCGCTCAGGACACAGAACCTGCACTTGTTCCACGGACAGGACCTGCTTCCCCAAATGGGAATGGAAACAGTGCACTGAATCCTTGTGATCTGGGAGAGAGCTTTCAGTGCATCGAAGTAATCTGAATGATCCGCAAAAGGATGCGAATCCAGGTCAACACATTCAGCTTTCTTTCCAGAAGACTGGATGGTTGCACCGTCTCTGTAGATTAGCTGTGGAACCTTTTCCAGGGCTGTACCCTCTTCCAGTGTTGTGATCAGCTGGACCAGGGGATATTCACCTTCTCCCCATATGGCAAAATCAACATCGCTGAAAACCTGCATGAATGCTCGTGCCCGGGATTCATTGGCAAGCCCTCCGATGACAATGATAGTGTCTGGGTTCATCTCTTTCAATCGGGAGAATATGTATGAACTCATCATCCACTGATCAGACTTCATGGTGAATCCCGCAATATGTGCCTCATTGAGATTGTTCTCCAGAATATAACTGTCAATCCTCTCCCTGACTGACCTTACTAACTGAGTGATCTCGTCCTTGGAAGCAATTGACGAAAAGAACCTATCAAGCGGTGTTTCTTTAGGACATCCTTTGACCTGAGTGAGCAAGTGTTTACAGATATACAAGGAAGCCATCTCATAGAAGTCGAGTTCCAGGGACACTGACCTGAGGTTTCTCCTCATACTATATTCATTAAACTCTGTAAATGGATTCCTCCTTCTTTCTTCATACTTCATAATTTCTGGATATAGGATCAGATTCCAATAGATATTTCTTACTTGTATACCTTTTGCTTCAAGAAATCCTTTTAGATAACCTATTGCTGGATTCGGAACATACCATAAATACGGCGGTGTACAGTGCAGCATCATTGAGAATCCTCACTTCCCTTACGTGCTGTGCTTATAAAGATTTCTGGCAAAAAGAGCTACACAGCCCCACCGAAATGCTTATTACCTGTGTTATTCTCTGCAATGCATGTCATACATCGAGTATCGACATCCTACCAAAGCCGACGCAGCAGCTATTGTCGATATTCTGAATCGCTCCAATGCGGACTTCCCACGGCAGAGGCAGGTCACTGCCCAGGAGTTCTGCCTTCACGTCCTGGAAGAAACAGATTACGATCCAGAGAGCCATTGGCTGGCTGAAATAGACAACAAAGCAGTGGGATATGGGGGAGGAGATGTCCATGAATCCCACATAGACATGGGACTGAACAATGCGTGGGCAGGTGTGGAAGTAGTCCCAGAGCATAGAGGCAAAGGAATAGAGCAGCACATGATGCTGCTTTCGCTGGAATATCTCGTCTCAAAAAGAGTACACACTGTTCAGCAGTACTGCATGGGCACAAAGGGGTGGAGACATGATCTCGCCCGAGAGTTTGGCTTCAAAGATGTTCGACATGGATACATGATGATATGGAAGAAGAACGGGGAACCACATGTCTATCGGCCCCCGGATAGCATTTACTTGGAACATAAAATGATCCAGGAAGTCACTGATGAGGAGCTAACGATCTTTGTGGAGACCTACAACGACGCCTTTTCGGAGCACTACAATTTCTCCCCCATGACAGTACAGCAACTCGCCAGATCCAGGGATACCAGCACAGGATCAGCTAGAGTCACTTTTGCCAAAGATGGTTTCAAGACTATTGGTTTTTGTGCGTACGGTGTACAGCCTCCAAGAAATGGAGAAAATAACACGAAGACAGGAATGGTGCGCTTACTCGGTGTCACTAAATTGTACCGCGGAAAAGGTATTGGCAGAGCTCTGATATCCCATGCCGTGAAGTGGCTTTCGCAGGAAGGTATAGCAACCATACACCTTAATGTCGATGCAGAGAATCCTCAAGCGCTCGATCTCTATGGCTCACTAGGGTTTGAGACCTTGAGAGAGGATATAGTCTATGAGAAAGAGCTTGCATACTGTGAGAATCAGACCTGCCAAAGCCGGAAAGATGAAATGATGACCTGAAAATGCGTCAGGCCCAGGTAGAGGGAGGCGTTCTTGTCATGCACATCTGTTCAGGTTAACTGCCCGGGTCTCTTATATCAGGGAGCAGCCAGTTCTGCCCACTCCTTGATCTGTATGGATGTATCAAGCGGTACGTGCTATTCAAATGAGCCTTTCTCCGGGTTGTACAGGCATCCAGGATCAGGGTGGAAAGGGTCACCATAAAATCCATGTGAAATACACGAAGCTCCTCCACTGCATGAGAAATCAAGGCTCGCATCACAGTTGAATTCACATTCTGCACATTTTCCTTTCATATAACGATTCTTTCTTCTCATTTTCCAGAAAAAAACATTATTCCAGATTTCGGGGAACTTCTCTTCCAGCAGATTTCCAACAGGAACGGGCAATCTTCTGCAGGGATAGACTGTTCCATCCTGCATAATGGTGAGAAGCCCTCTCCCAATCTGGCACTTCCCACCGTTTTTCGTAAATGGATAACGGAGCTCATCAGTCTTTCGGTCATGTCCCGCATAGGTGACTGGCCAGTCGCATCGAAACCGTGAAATAGAGGTTGAGGTCTCGTGCCGAGCTCGTGCTTCAGATAAAACGTCTTCGTCGTGGCTCAACTTTCTGAACAACGCGAACACTTCTTGTGGTGTTAACATGAAGGATTCCATCTCTTTTCCTCTGCCGCAGGGGACGAGTCTCGTAACACAGAGGTTGACGTTTAAGTGTCTGGCCAAATCTGCTATCTCAAATGCATCTTCATAGTTCTTCCTATGGACGACAAAGTGAATCGAGGTTACAATCTTTTTCTCTCTCAAATAGGCTAGAGCTCTCAATGCTTTCTGGAAGCTCCCCTCTCCTCGGATTTTGTCGTGTGTTTCTTTTTTTGTTCCATCCAGACTGATCTGAACTCCTCCAAAAGCGGTGTAGTCAGATAACCGCGCCGCTATTCTTTCATCCAGTAATGTGCCATTGCTCATGAGAGACACTGTGTTGGGGTACCTGCGGCTGTAACAAGACTGTGCATGATCCATAATCTCCCAAAAGTCATTCCTGAGTAGCGGTTCCCCCCCACTGAGAATGAGATGAACCACATATCCCCAAGCATTCAAGGTCTCGAAACACTTGTCAATTACTGCTATCGTATCTCGTGTGGAAATCTCTTTTTTTATTCTTTCATCTTCGTAACAGTGGCGGCATCCCAAATTGCATTTCCCCGTAATGTGATACTGCACCAGAAAGTGATTATGACTAGAAGAAGCATCCTGTTCCGAAGCGTATTTCCCCGTCTTCGTTTTTCTCCATTTGCTACTCGCTTCCTGCATACCTTCGCCGCTCGGTCCAATAACCAAAAATCCCAGCTTGTGGAGGATTCTTGCCAGCAGCATTGCGTAGTTTTCCGCCAGGTTTTTCTCACTTTTTATTCCAGCGATAATATCCTTCGCGGTGCGAGTTCCATCACACATTCTCCACAGTTCACGTTCTGAAGACCCCAAGACAATCATGCTACCGTCTTTGCAGTTCAGGATTCCAACCTCCTCATCCATGTCATTCCACACAACGCTTTCGCTCCACGCCAGAGGTCCTCGGTCTATGGACTGCATGTGAGGAGGGGATGCTTTTTCTTCTCTGAATTCGATAAGACCTCTGTGGTACAGGGTGTGAACAAGGTCTGTGACATCCTTTTCCAGAACAGCGTGTTCCACAGTATGAGCATCAAGAAGCAGGGAGATTATTCCCTCCAGAGTACGGGTCCCATCACAAAGGTTCCACACACGAGATCCTTCACGATTGAGCCATATGAGATTCTTTCCTATCCTTAAATCAGCCGCAAAATCAAGTTCTGGTAAGCGACAGATGAGTACCCTGCCATCACGTTCGTCCCAGATGGAATCTTCACTCCACCTTATGTACATGTGGGTTTCGTTCATGATCATCACTCTCAATACGTCTTCAAACACTATTAGTTGGCTGCCGTCCCTTCCATCTCTTGTACACATATGGCAAACAATGTTTAGTAAATGCGTTAAAAGCTTTACACGAAGGATTTGTTATGTCACCTGTTTCCAGAAATGCCTTGTGCGCACAGCCACCTCCACAGAGTGGAGAATTGTTGCACGCTGTACATTTTGGCATTGTGAAAATCGATCTGTTTTGCCAGCGTTCATAGTTCTCGGTAAACTTCAGCAGAGGTATATATGTGCCAATCTTTTGCTCAGGGTGTCCAACAAATCGGGGGCAAGAGTAAACGTCTCCATGCGGGTCGTAACCCATCAGGCCAATATGGGCCTCACAGTACACAGAACGAGGGACCAGGGGAACACCGTTCATCATGACACGAATGAGGTTGGGTTCTGGAACGCCCCTCACAGTTCCTTCCCAGTCTGCTCTAAAGCGGCGGACAAGAGGGTGCTCCTGAGACAGGTGAATGACTTCCTTGATAATGCGGCTAAGCGATGGTACAGCAATGTCCTTCCCGACACAGCCAACAATTGCGCACAGAGCGAAACGCATACGAGGATGATCAAACCATCCTTTCTCCTGGATAAAATGAGCGAGCTCGGGCAGATATTTTATAGTATCCAAGTCAACATTCACTCTGATCCCAATCTCAATCTTACTATCTTGAATCGCTTCAATTCCCTCAACAATATCATGAAAAGTCCCTTTTTTCCCATTAGTTCTCCTCTTGTCATGGATTTCAGGGGGGCCATCTATGGTAGTCCTTACGGGAGAAAGCCCATAATGCACCAAAAGAGGCGCAAATTCCTTAAGGTCAAGCCCGTTGGTGTTTACATCAAATCTATATCCTGCTTCTGTTCCCTTTTCTAAAATGAATTCAATGATCCCCATGTTCCCAGCCATCAAGGGTTCTCCTCCATAAAGTGACACTTTTTCTTCCCGGATGTGGGGGAATTCTGAATTCAGCTCACCAATTAAATCAAAAATTCTCATCACCTGCTCCTTGGAGATGACTTTCTTTCTCCAGGCTAGTCCTCTACTCCACGCTCCACTCTCAAAACAATATGCGCAATTCATGTTGCAGTCGTAGGTCACAATTATGGCATGCTTACAATGCCTGTAGCGTTCATGGATCTCACAGCACTTCTTCTGCATTAGGGCCATCTCTTCATCATCGGACCTTTCTGTCAGATATCCCCTCTTTATCAGATGCTCCATTATTCTTGAATCATATATGTCCCTAGTTTCCTCCCATGAATCCAAGAACTCGATTACTTCCTTGTCGACCTCGTCCAGGGACCCGAAAAGAGGATTCATCAACAAGTACTTGTCTTCATCAACCCTCATTGACACATTGTAGAAGCTAGGTTTCATCTTTACCCCCCTGGGATCCTTGAGAACGTCTCTCTTTGAATTGTCTGTAGAGCTGGGGCACAAAGACTTCAAGAAAGTCCTTGAATGTATCACAGTGGGGTTCCGTGAGGTCTCCTGTCTTCAAATAAGCCCGATACGCACTTCCGCCCCGGCACAGTGGCGAATAGCTGCAGTTCCTGCATTTTGGAATGTTGAAAACTGATCGTTCCTGCCACAACCTGTAGTTCTTGTTCAGTTGAAACTCAGGCATGTACACTCCTACTTTATGTTCGGGCTCACCAGAAAGTTTCAGACAGGTATAGATGTCCCCGTATGGATCATATAACATATTCACCATGAATCCGTTACAATAGTGGGAATTGGGTAGAATACACTCCCCCCCAAAGACGATATCCTTCACATAAGGTCGGGGGTATCCAAAAATTCTGGTTTCCCATTTTGTCTCAAAAATACTCATCAGCGGATGGTTTTCTGTCATGGCCTCAACTTTCTGGATGCATTCCCTCCAGCTCAGCTCTCTATCTCCCCACCATGCACTATATGTGGGCATTAGGGCAAATGAGAAATGTGAGTCTTTGTGCCATCCCTGAGACTCGTAAAAATCCAGGAGAGCTGGAAGATGGTCTAGATTTGTGGAATCAATATTGGTCCTTAGACCTACCTTCACCCCTGTTGTGCTCAGAGCTTCTATGCCTTTAACGATTCTGTCAAAGGTCCCGGAGCCATCAACTGTTTTTCTTCTCCTGTCATGGATGTCAGGGGGACCATCAAGCGTCACTTTGATGAGAGGAACCTTGTATTCCTCCAGCAGTTCAACAAACTCCGTGAGTGCCAGCCCATTCGTGTTGATGTAGCCAAACTTGTATCCCAATTCTGCTCCCTTCCTGAAGATGTATCTGACTATGTCCTCTGTCTCAGGCATGAAGGGTTCTCCTCCCCACAAACAGAGGATTCCACCAGTATCCCTCTCAATATCAGAATCGAGCTTCACAATGATGTCGAAAATCTTGTCCACTTGCTTATTGCTGAGTATCCTGCTGCACGTTCTTTCTCTGGGTCTTACTGGATTCTCAAAACAATAGGCACATCTCATATTGCAGTCATACGTTACAGTGAAATGATGAGAATAGAGTCTTTTGATGCGGTTGAGATTTCTGCACTTCCTGGACATCATTTCAATTTCTTCTTCCTTATCGTTCTGAGTCAGGTAGTTCCTCGCTCTCAAGGTTTGAGTGACGTCTTGCTTGGCTTCTGCACGCTGAAAAGTGTCTTTGAAAGATTCTAGGAAATCTATGACGTCCTTATCAACAACATCTACTGAACCTGAGAGAGGGTTCATCAATAAATACTCGTCTTCATCAACTTTGACAGACACATTGTAGAAGCTAGGTCTCATCTTACTCATGGAAGAACCCTCTCTTAACCATCCTGTAAAGTTGCGGAATGACTTCATGTACGTAGGCTTCCACACTCTTGCACTGGGACTGTGAGGGCTCCATTATTGTCCCGGACGTGTTGAATGCCGAAATAGGACATCCACCACCACAGAGTGATGCATATTCACATTCCAGACACCGTGGTAAATTAACAAGAGTCCTGTCTTGCCACTGTCCAAAGTTCTTGGTCAACTCAAATGTGGGAGAATACCGTCCCACACTGTGAACCTCATTTCCAAGAACTTGTTGGCACACGTAGATGTTTCCATATGGATCATATGCCAGGTCATGTCCAACTGCTGGACACTGCCAGGAGGTGGATTTAGATGGTTGTGATCTTCCAAGGATAGCCTTCGCCAGCGTGGTTCCTGAGAGGAGATCCAGGATCACATCTCGCAGCCACGGGTCTTTGCCAACATCCATACGCTCGAGAAGTGCAAGGAATTCAGAAAAACTCTGTGGAATATTCTGCACCTCTTTTTGATTCCTCTGCCTGGTAAAGGCGAACAAGAGGTCAATATATGGATTATCATCCCATTCTCTTTCTTCAAAGAATCTCAAGAGCTGTGGCAGGTGTTTCAGGTTCTGTTCATCGATATTGGTTCGAATTCTAGTATGAATATCATTTTTCAGCAAAATCTCAATGTTGGCTATAATATCATCAAATGTACCTTTACCATTCGCTTTTGATCGACGAGAATCATGAATATCTTTCGGACCATCCAGTGTTATGGAAAGAGAATGTACATCATATTCTCTGAACATGTCAACAAATGCTTCCACCTGTGTTCCGTTGGTTATCGCTCTAAATGTGTAACCAAGGTCCTTTCCTTTCTTCAATATGTATTCCACAATTTCTCTGTTTTGAAATAGAAAAGGCTCACCACCATACAGTACAATGTGGCTTCCTGTGTGCGACAGGATGTTCTCTGCAGAGAGTATCGCGTCGTACAGGTCGTCTACCAGGTGCCTTGTCAATACCCGTGTTTCCCATCCAGCAGGATGTGTGGAAAGCACATCATCCTGGTAGCAGTACGAGCATCTCAGATTGCATTGATACGTGACAACGATGATATGCCTCAAGAGAGATTCCCCTTTCTCCTTGGGAACAGAACACAAGTAGTCTGCATCCTCAACGATGTCATCTTCAATGAGAAACCCCTTCTCTTTCAAAAGAAAAGAAACGGGATTGCCCTCATTGTCCGGGATTTCAAGGAAGTCAACAACTTCCTTGTCGACAAGGGCAAGATTTCCCGTCACTTGATTAAAAAGTAGATACTCGTCCGCACCTACCTTCACGAGTGTGTTAAGTCGCGATTGGTGCACTTTTTAGCCCTCCTATCGGCAGTGTTGCAGAAATCCTGGAGTCGCCTCAGCATGCGGAAAGGCCCATGCAATTGACAACGAAGCATCCGCACGCACAGCCCCCACATTTTCCCGTTGGATTTACCATAACGGGTGTTGCCGAGGGCGAAGAAATGTCTTCCACAGCTATGCCATCCCATCCGGGCGTGTCCACTGATTCAATTCCCAAAAGGTTTGGTTCATTCAACGATTCCATTCTCATGTACAACACCTCCTTGGTGGTTTATGCCAATTCAGTATTTCCTCATCGATGGAATATCTCTGAGTAGCACCATCTGTATCGTTCCAGTATTTATAAATGTTTGCTAATCTTTTTCTTGTGGTATTGCACGATTCTCTGTCTGGATGATTTTTCAACGAAGGGAAAGCAATTCCACTATCCATGGGTGCACAGTTTACAGTCATTTCATTCTTCTTGAGAAATCAGACTCCTCACAGTCCAAACCTGCATATATATCAGGCCAAACTCCACATTCGAGCCATTTCCAAGAAAGAGAGGTGCACAAGAAGAAATAGGACGAACTCCCCTCATGTAGATCCATTTGATTTCTTGCAGCTTCCATGTGCAAAAATCAGAAGGATCCGTGCGATTGGCGAAACCGAGCCATAAAGAGGCAACTCGTAGCTAATCTCAAAAATGCAAGAGAATTCTGTAGAACTCCCGAAACCGTTAGGCGCCTGTTTTCCTGTCCTGTCACTCTCTTGGTGCAGAGTATCAATGCCCTATCGAGGTGTTCGGAAAGCACGGGGCAGAAAAAAGCCCATCTGCGTGCCAGTATGAAGGTTCCTCTCTAGTCGTGAGCAGATCTGCCCTGTGTCCGCTTCTTACTGAACATGAGTAGTCCTAACCCAAGCAGAATGAACGTACTCCCCAAGCAGAATCCACCGTCTTCAGATTCCTCCTCTTCCTGGCCTTCACAAGATTGTATTCTGTCCGTACATTCCTGCGCTTTCTCCTCATCACCTAATTCCTCATACAGAGACAAAGCCTGTTCTAACTTCTCCACGGCCAATCCACAATCTCCCTGCTCAGAGTAGGCAATCCCTTCCCCAAGTAGCCTGTTGGCCTCCTCCCTCTTCCTTTGCTCCTCAATAAATCCAGAACACATGTCACTGTATTGCTGACATAATTCCGCCTTCTCGCTCTCCCCCTGAGAACGATATAATTCCTGGGCTTTCTGAAAGGTCTCCAGGGCTCCCTCATACTTCTTTTCTTCAAACAAGGCCTTGCCTTCAGAAAACAGCGTATCTGCCTCTCTTGTTTTCTCTTCCGCCTTTTCCTGGCACATTTCTATCTTATCCCTGAGGTTTTCCAAGACCTGTGTGTAGGCAGACACAGAGGAAAATCCCATGTACGTGGGCTGTATCAGTACATCAAACTCTTCTGATAACTCTCCAAAGTACTCATCGCTCCCCATACCATAAAAAGGATTTATACCCTCATAAAAGGCCAGGGCTTCCTCATAATACGACCTGGCTTCTACATACTCTTCGGCATTGTAGGCCCCATCACCTTCCTCCAAATTCGATTTACCCACTTCAGAGAACGCTACTCCAATCCCATTTCGTACTCCCATGCCTTTTGTCTTCCCCTCAAAGTGAACTATGGGTTTGGTCCTCCCGCTTACCTCTTGGGGCTCCAGCTCACTGATGAACAGCACTTCACTGCCAGCAGGCAGATAGACATCGGTAAGAAAGTGCATGAAATTTTCTCCAGATGTCCACCAGAACTCAAAATATGAAACCTCGTCCACAATCTCGATGAGACCGTCTTCCAGATCATATTCGACAGTGAATTCTATGTCTTCACCTGCGCTTTTCGGTCTGAATCGGTAAGAATACTGAACTGTCTCACTGTATTGCTTCATTTCTACCTTTATATCCTCACCAGTCTTTTCTTGTGCCTCGATATTTGTCATTTTGTCTCCCCATTTTCTATCGTAGCTTAGTTCCCATGTCGTCATCCTGAAAGGGACTGCAAAAATGTGAAATTCCACTTCCACGTGAACCATTCCGGATTGATCAATATCGAAGTTCCATACATAATAGCTGTCCTCAAATCTTTCTCCAGTGGCCACAAGAGGATAGAACCATATATTCCCAATAATGAGTACGCCCAGGATCATACCAATCAGAGTCTTCATTTAGTTCACCTCTGTTACCATTGTGTTGGATTCCAATCTTATAACCTTTGCTCTCACCATGCTACTTTCTGACCGCGTGATCATCTTGCATATCCATTATTGAAGTACTCTAAGCCATCCAATATTTTTGCAGACCCACCTATGAATCACAATGGGGATCGAAAAATTCACCCATGGAATCTGCCTCGAGATCTGCAGGAGGCCTGCCTAGTGAGTTTTTTCAAGTGATCTGAAGAACACATAGTACAATACACTGGAAATGGTGTACAGCGCACTGGTTATCAGAAAAGGCAGTTCGTACATACCCCGACTCATGAGGTTGCCTGCTGCAACGTTCGAAACAGCCCAGGACCCGTTCCATCCAGCCATGACAATCCCATTGGCAGTCGCTCTCTCTTCCTCCTTCATATTCTCCATTAAGAAAGCAGAACTGATAGGATTTCCCATGTTCATAAGAGCCCCTCGGGCAATGAATCCCACGGTGACCAGTTCGAGCCGGGGAGAATATGCAATCATCAACAGGAAAGGCAGTGACCCCAGCTCTGTCAAAACGATTGAACGAACCTTTCCCCACCTTGATGCCAGAGGAGCGGCGACAAATGTGGCTATGCCCATAGTGACATTGCCAATGGCAAAAATGAGTCCAATTACCTCCATGCTAGCCTGCATTCTCACCCTGAAGAAGATGTTGAAGAAAGGAACGATGAGCCCTGCGCCAAACCCGATGAGTACATTAGTTATGAGGAATCGCTTCAACAAGGCCCGGCTGACCACAATTCTCGTGGAAAACATGGTTCTCTTCCTCTCCTCCTGTAACATCAGGAGCGGAAAGACTGCTGTGCAACACAGGAGCATCCCTATCAAAAGGGTAGTCCTTAGAGCACCTGTCTGGTCACCGTTGAGCAGGGAAGGGAACGTCCCGCCCAGATATGCACCCAGGGTATACCCCAATATGTTCAGGGCAGCCTGGACACTGAATAAATGCACTCGTCCCTTCTGGGTCGCATTTTCCATCATGAAAGGAGCAAATGACACATAGTTCAGAGTGCTTCCAAATCCCAGGAGGGCATTCATTGCCACCAGAACAGTCTGTGAGGTGAACCGAATTAATCCGCCCATGGACAGTGCCACAATAGCTGTCCCTAAGATTATGCAGCGTTTCCTTCCAACCCTGTCTCCCAGGATGCCCCCGGGAAGCGAGAACACTGCTGCAGAGATAGAACTGGCAGATAAGAGCACCCCCAGAAAGTATTCTGAATAATGGAGGCCTTCAGTAACATAGATATTGAATACCAGGTAGAATATACCTGTACCTACAGAAGATATGCTTACTGAAACGAGAAACAGTGCAGCATTTCTGCTGAAGCTGCGCAGTTCATCCAGCATGGGGAGTAATATCAAGTGCCCTTTTAAAAGGTTGCACCCAGGGCTGGCACCTGATCTGTCTCCCATTGCCTATTTGTTATTATAAAGAGTATTGCTGCTCAAATATAAGAATTCTTGACATTTCCGTTTTCTTCTAATAGATATTCTTCCACCGCTCTCAGAAATCCCTGAGTACATCTTCTTCCCATGCCCTGAAATTATGTCCACATATGCTGCCATATCGAGGAAATAAGACATAGCCTTAAGAGAGGTACGTACGAACAAAGGCATGGATCAAATTCGGACATCTCATGATCTGCCTATTACAGTAAAAAGCGTATTGACAAAACCAGCATATATGAAAATCAACCTGATCCTAGCCTTCAAGTCCTGGGGGACTCCTTTCGCCCTGACTATGTTAGTGATAGCAACGTACCTCTTCCGTGTCACAGATGCCCCTTTGTGCCTTCTTCTTGTTATCTGGAGCCTGATGCTGTTCCATACACTCACTGTCGTTGTGAGTGCCGTGTATCTTGCCTATACTTCCAAGAATTCTTCGTTCTTTCTTCCTACTTCGTACACTTTCGATGATGGTGACATTTCCATGGAGACAGAACGTGGCCTGAGCAAAATGAAGTGGAACGGCGTTATCGCTTCCAGAGTTGTTTCAGGCTACTATCTCCTCTCTTTCTCGGCTATAACATTCACTGTCATATCCCAGAAAGCCTTTTCACCCGAGGATGCTGCAGCATTCGAGAAGCTGCTCCATGACAAGATCGAGCATTAATCCTATTCAGACTCTTCAGAGAGAGTGTGGTCATCAGGTGGACCTTCCCCTTGGGTAGATGGAAAAAGACATATATTCTATAGATCAGTGTATGCCCTATGGATGTCGTTAATGTACTCAAGGAGCTCATCGCTATTGAAAGCCACACTGACGGGAGACCTATCATTTCTCATGTCACAGATATGCTCACTGATCTTGGTGCTCACATCACACAATGCGGTCCAGAACAGAAACCGGCAATTCTGGCTGAATTCGGTGCTGGAGGCCCTGTTTTCTCTGGTCATCTGGATACGGTCGTTATGGGCGAGTGGGACTATGAACAGGGGCAGATCATCAATGGTAACCTTTACGGCAGAGGAAGCACTGACATGAAATCAGGATGCGCCGCCATGATTGCAACTGCTGAAACACTCAGAGATGATGTCCCTTTCAGTATAGCCTTTACAACAGACGAAGAAATAGGAATGAAAGGAGCTGAAGACCTGGCCAGAACAGACGCTCTAAGAAAAGCTCCCATTGTTCTGGTGGGTGAGCCCACAGGCCTTAAGGTAGGAACGGGAGAAAAGGGAGTTCTCTGGCTCGAAGGTACAGTCAAAGGAAAACCCTCCCATGGGAGTATGCCCTGGATAGGTGATAACGCTATACTTTCCATGGTGAAGCACCTCAATTCCGTTACTCCCTACACACAAAAAGAAGGAATGACCATCAATGTCGGATTGATAGAAGGTGGCTCACAAATTAACGTCACTGCAGACACCTGCACGGTCCAATTCGATGTCAGGTACCCCCCTACCATGAAAAAAGAGGATGTAATCCAGAACATGGAAATCCTGACAGAGTTGCCTTTAACAGTGAAGTACGATCTTCCTCCCATCTCTATTGATAGTGCCAGAAAAGAGATTCAAATCCTTCTAGAACTGGCTTCAGGAGCATGCACCTGCTACTTCGCCACTGAGGCCATCAAATTCTCACCTCCTGCCCCCGTTGTCATTTTCGGCCCTGGAGAACAGGAAATGGCCCACCAGAAGAACGAATACGTGAATATTGACCAGGTCAAGAAAGCAGAAAAAATCTATACTGAATACTTCAAGAGAATCTCTCCTTCACCTTAGAAAAAAGCACCTATTCTGGGGAAGAGGAGGGAAGATCCCTCCTTCCCGTTTGGGTGATCCCTTATGCCTCCTTACTCGACCCCGCATTTCTCTCCTACCTCAAAAGGTATTAATGGGATTACCCCGGATCGTGTTTTGTGCTAAAAGCAGACTCATAGGAGGAAAGAATATGGCGGAAGGGGAAATCCCATCTAATCATTATTGATAATCAATACTATATAAAGCTTTCGGTTATACATGTTAGTTAAAGTTAATGATTAGTCAGAAAAGCTTATAAGGATATAGGTGAGTTATAACTAGGGGTGTTCCTTATGCCTCCTACCTAAGGAAAATCCAAATCATGTGGTTCGTCTGGTATGTTCTCTCCACCTGATTTGAGTTCTGAAGGGAGCACCCCTGCCTTTTTTTGCTGGAATGGTTTGAGGAGTTTTCGTGATTCGAGTGAATATGCGGCAGATAGCGCGTCGTGATAAATCGTGTGATAGTGATTTTTTTAAAGAACACCAAAGACTACGTGACATGATTTTCTCAGCTCTGACTGATACGTGTCCGGGAAGGGGAAATCTCTCCACAACTATTGTTTAAACTCTAACATTATGTGGGTATTCCAGGTAGAATGCACAGGTAGTGGCAATTGAAGCTGCCAAATTGAAAGTGCTGCTCCATTCCCAAAGATTTCATTAAAAAAAGAAAAAATGTACAGTCTAGAGTCAATAAAGTTTATATACATGTACATTCTCAAGAGACCGGTGAGTATGTGGAGGAACATAGAATACCATCTTCGCTGGCTCGCATCGTGTTCAAAAGTGTGGAAGAACATATTGGTGAAAACGGACTTCACGTGTTTCTAAAACGCGCTGACCTTGAAGAGTATATTGAGAATGAACTCCCCGATGACGATTCACCCTCTCTTGAAATGAGCAAGTTTAAGAAAGGTATTGAACTAATCATTGAATTATTTGGGGAAAAGGCTGCCAAACCCCTGTTACTGCGCTGCGGGAAGTTGACGTTCGAGTATGCGCTCAGAACCAAGCCCACATTATTTGGACTTGCGGGGTTGGTTACGACCTTTATGGGTGAAGAAGGGAAGACAAGGTTCATCTTGAAACGGGTACTCAAGGAATCTGAGAACCTGTACAGTGTGCCACATCTCATGACAGAGGATGAGAACAATTTCTATGTGGAGATACAGGATTGCTTTTACTGTGGTAATCTACATTCTGACAATTGTATCTGCTGGCCGCCGGTGGGGTTCTGGACCAGTATGATGACATGGATTACAGGGAAAGAACATGAAGTCAAGGAAGTGGAGTGTATGGCACAGGGTCACCCTTCCTGCAGGTTTGCCATCGCCAAGAACGGGGGGCAGTCCTAACCTAAGAGGGCTGTTTCCTTGAATCGAGAAGACTTTCAAGTGTGATGGTTCTTGAGTATTTGTTGTTATACACCTGTTCATTTCGCTAACTGTTCCTTGCAGGATTCTTTTCTGAATTCGTCTCTTAAACCTTTTTCTGTTTTACAGCTAGAATCTCTTTTCGTTCTTCACCCTTCAGGTCTCGTATTGCATATAACGTGATCACAGAAGAGACACCTTTTTCCCTCAAAGATCTCACATAGCCCAGGACTCTGTTCTTGTCCCCCCGCATTGTATCCTTCAGTGCCCAGCCGACTCCTTTTCGAACCAGATCCTCTGTGTTCCAGATCAGATTATTGCATAGTCCCAGCGCTTCTTCAGTGAATTCTCCGCTCTCCCCAATCTTTCTTGTGAACGTGACAACACTCAGCCTTCGTTTCCACATGTTGCCAGAATCGTTGAGGCTCCTCAGAAATGATAGAGTCTCTCTAGGGAATTTCAGAAGAAGTGGTTGGGTAATCCGGCTGGCAAACCAGTCAGTATCTCCCCAATTGCTAAGGCAATCCGTAATCTCGTCTAGGTACTCAAAGTGCGAGGGCTCTATCTCATTCAGACTGTTGACCAAGATGGTATCTCCAAAGGCAACCTGTTCAGCCATCCCAGAACTGTACAACATCTGTACCAGATGAAATCGTTCTGTCAATTCCAATCTGCTGAATTGACCCTCATGCTGCGCGATGAGATCTCTCAGTACGTCTCCAGTGAGTCCATAGTATTTGTGATTGATATTGAATCGCTCAGCTCTCTCAGTATTTCTGGATGCCGCCACAGGGTCAGCTCTCTTCTCCAGCTGGGCCACAATCCCTTTATGCAAGTCGTCGAGTATCATGCTAATCCTCAACCACCAGTGTTACGGTTCCCTTAAATGCTTTCTCTCTGATCCGAGGATCTTTTCTGAGCATCTCTTTCCAAGTCTTGTTTCAATGAAGGTACGTAGTGAAGGTTTCGTAAAAAGAGTGCGGTCACAACGCTGGTACTGAGCCTGGTGCCAAAGCAATTTCTTTCACAATACCACCGCAGTCTCAAGAGATGAATACCTATTCTTTGTGTCGGTCAGTGTGGGCAGGAGTTGCCGGTAAAAGGCATAACCCATGTCTTGACTACTTTTGATTCATGTGGGTAGTGCAGTACGCACAATCCAATCTTCTTTCTGGATTGACGCCAATATATTTAAGGGTAGGGACATTCCACAAAGCGTATGACCCAACCAGTCAAAATAACAGAAACCTGCTTGCGTGACGCTCATCAGTCCTTACTGGCTACCAGAATGCGAACAGAGGATATGTTGCCGATAGCTGAGAAGCTAGATACTGTCGGGTATCATTCGCTAGAAGTCTGGGGGGGTGCCACCTTTGATAGCTGTCTGAGGTACTTGAAAGAAGACCCATGGGAAAGACTCCGACAATTGAGAGAAGCACTTCCAAAGACTCCCCTGCAGATGCTTTTGAGGGGACAGAATATCGTTGGATACAAGCACTATCCTGACGACATTGTGGAGAAGTTCATTATCAGGGCCAAGGAAAATGGTATAGACATATTCCGCATCTTTGATGCTTTGAATGATTTCAGGAACATGGAATTCGCCATGAAAATAGTGAACCGTGAGGGAGGCCACGTCCAGGCTTCCTTTTGTTATACGTTAAGTCCTCTGGACTCTATTGATGGTTTTGTGAAAAAGGGAGTGAAACTGGAAGAAATGGGGGCAGATTCTGTGTGCATAAAAGACATGAGTGGGCTCATATCGCCATATCAAGCATATGAGTTGGTGACCGAGTTGAAAGCTGCTCTGTCAGTGCCTGTACAGTTTCATACTCATGCTACCTCAGGAATGGCCTCCAGCGCCTGTCTGAAAGCTGCAGAAGCTGGCGTAGATGTGATTGATACTGCGATATCCTCTCTGGCGTCCCAAACTTCCCAGCCTCCCACTGAGAGCCTGGTAGCCTCACTGGATGAATCTCCAAGGAAGACAGGACTTGACCTGAGGACTTTGGCTGACATTGCACTGTATTTTGCTGATATTCGTAAAAGATACAGTGCATTCGAAAGCGGGCTCCATGGTGTTGACATAAGAGTTCTCACCTACCAGATTCCTGGAGGGATGTTGTCAAACCTAGTGTCCCAGCTCAGAGAGCAGAATGCGGAGGACCGATTTGAGGACGTAATACAGGAAGTTCCCAGAGTAAGAAAGGAACTGGGATACCCTCCGCTGGTCACTCCTTCCAGTCAGATCGTGGGTACTCAGGCCACACTGAATGTGGTTCTGGGTGAGAGGTACAAAATGATTCCCAATGAAGTCAAGCAGTACGTCAAGGGGTTCTATGGTCGGCCCCCGGGACAGATTGACAAGACAGTCAAACGGCTCGTCATTGGAGAAGAAGAACCCATTACGTGTCGTCCCGCGGATCTGCTTGAGCCTGGGTTTGAAAAGGCAAGAGAGGAAATTGGTGATCTGGCCAGATCAGAGGAAGATGTCCTGTCCTATGCATTATTTCCTCAGGTTGCCAAGGAGTATTTCGAATGGAGAGCCAAGGGGGGAGGCTTGGAAGATGCCGTAGCCGCTCTGGCATATATACTGGCCATGAAAAAGAAGCCTGAGCGCATTGAAAGTCCCACGTATGCATCTCCCTGGAAAATGGCTTTCAGACCAAGAGGTGGGTGGTCTCCTTGGTGAAGTTCCACGTGGTCATGGATGATGTTCGCTACTCAGTAGAAATAGAAGGGAGTAGCGTAAGAGTCAATGGAAAAGAACATACAGTGCAGGAGAAAGAGAACTCCATTGATGTTGACGGAATACCCTACACAGTGGACATGCAGAAAGAGCAGGTGGTCATCAATGGAATTCCTCATTCCTTCAGGCTGGAAGAGGAGAAGAAGCAGCCAGAAAAGAAGACAAAAGCTGCCCAAGGAGCTATTTCAGCAATGATGCCGGGAAAGATTGTTTCTGTAGCAGTAAAGGAAGGAGAGTCAATCAAAGAAGGAGATGTAGTGTGCGTTCTGGAAGCCATGAAAATGGAAAATGAATTGAGGGCACCCAAGGAAGGAACAGTCGAGAAAGTTCATGTTTCAGCAGGCAGCAGTGTAGAAAGGGGAGAAATACTCGTAGAAATCTCATGATGGCAGTCCAGTACGTTAATTTTTTTGTCACCTTTCAGCCGCTCCAGTTACCTGTATGAGATGGGATCTGTGACACCGTTCTCACGGAATCCCTTTAATCGCAGCCGACACGAATCGCACACTCCACACGCTTTCTCATTTTCTGTGTAACAGCTCCAGGTAGATTCGAAAGGTGTACCCAATTCAAGCCCTTTCTTTACAATGTCAGCCTTGCTCAGAGAAGCCAGGGGAGTCCTCAGCACAATGACAGTGTCATCTTTGGTGCCTGCTTCAATCAACTTCTGAAATGCTTCAAAATACTGTGGTCTGCAATCAGGATAGCCTGAAAAATCAATGAAATTCGCTCCGTAGAATATGGCTTCCGCCCCCACGACTTCTGCCCATGCGGTAGCCAGTGACAAGATAATAGAATTTCTGAAAGGGACATAGCTGGGAGGTATTCCTTCTGTCTCCTCCACGGGGAGGGTGATGCTCTCATCTGTGAGCCCGCTTTCCCCGATCTCCTTCAAGAAATCCAGTGGAATCACCCTAAAGTCCAGAGCGTCATAGAAGGATGCCAGTTCTTCTGCGCATTCTCTCTCTTTTTTGCTGGTTCTCTGTCCATACCCCACATGCAGCACATAGAGTGTAAACCCCTCGTTCTGAGCGATAGATGCACACACTGCAGAATCCATCCCTCCACTGAGGAGGACCACAGCTGTCCTATGATTCACGTGACCACCCTGCCCTCTGCGTACACGTCATGCCGGTGAATACTCTCATGACTGATGCAGGTGGCATGAATCGTGCAGCCGAGAAACCGATCCCTGGATAAAGCCAGCATATTTCTACACACATCCTCAACAAAAAGGGGATTCTCATACATCCTGGATACAACAAATGATTCATCATCACTCTTGAGAAGTGTGTACACTCTCGAGGAAAAGGACTTCTCCACCACTTCCACCATGTCTTCCAAAGGTATCTCACTGCCAAAGTCCGTTTCAACACGTAAAATCCCCCGCGCTCTCTGTATGTGAGTCTTCCCAGAGTTCATGGACAGGGCATGAGGACATGCCGTATTGCCAGTGACGGATACAGTCAGTATCTTTGACCATGCATCTCCATCATGCAAGACCTCAACGGTGATACCATGGATTTCTATGGTATCCTTCTTGCTGGCAGGAGTCTTCTGGTAAATAGGAAGTTCAGAATCGATAGTTATTCCTGATTTCTGAAACTTGTGTTTTAATTTCAGTTTTTCAAGGATATCTTTCCCAATTTCTTCCAGAGAGCGGTGTTTTTCTGCCACTTCTTCTTCCAGCAGTTCTGTCACACTCTCGATGAGCCGGCTCATGTGGATGCCTTTCCTCTGCTCATCTAAATCTACGTGGATAGTAATGGTGGGAATGTGTCTGAATTCCCGACCGTGGCGATCGATTCTTATGAGAGTCTTCAGGTTGACAATCCCTACCTTTTCAAGAGTTATGGGATGCTCAGGGAGCAAATCTTGAGTATCTTTCATGGAATCACTTATTTGATATTGCCTATTTTGTGAAGCTGGGTAAGAATACGAATTGACTCTACAGGCAGTGGAGATTCAAGGTAAAGATTACACAAGAAGTCATAGGTCACAGAGCCCCAGCAAGGCTGGAGCACCAATGGGACAGTAATATCACATTCTCGGGTGAGGGCACGGATGAAGGCATAATCCTCCCTGCTGGCAATGATTGCCTTGAGCTGGCCACTTCTTTCGGTGATAGCATCAATGATTTTGGTGAGGGTTCCATACTCTGTCGTGGGGTTTCCACTGCTAGGTGGCTTTATGTCTGCACTGATGAAATCCATGTCGTGCAGAACCTCCCGGTACAGAGAACCATTGGTCTCAATGGCTATCTTGTAGTGGGGCTTCAGGGCATCAACGAGAGGACGGACATCCTGAATCAAGGGTTCTCCTCCGGTGAGTAATGCCCACTGGCAGTGTCCATTGTCCTTTTCCAGAACCTGGTTCTTTATCTGGTCAACAGACAGGGACCGGCCTGGATCCCAGGCATATGTTGTGTCACACCAAGTGCACCGGAGATTGCACCCGGATAACCTAACAAAGAGGGTAGGTACTCCCATCAGGAGTCCTTCTCCGTTGAGAGAGAAGAATATTTCTGATACTTCCAGGCTCATACAAAAACCTCAACCGCAGATTTTGTTCCTTCATACAACTTGACACTGTAAAGACTCACACTGGTGTTCTGAAGGGCTTTCTCGATCTTTTCTGAAAGGTCACGGGCGACCATTTCTACTGTTGGTTGCTGATAGAAGTCATTGAGATAATGATGATCCAGGGGAGCCAGCACATCCTCAACGATTTCTCGTATCTTGAAAAAATCAATAACCATGCCAGACTGATCCAGTTCTCCTTCTACTGTGACGATGAGAGTGTAGGTGTGGCCATGGACGTGTGCACACTTGCCAGGATAGTCCGGTAGGCTGTGGGCAGCATCGAAGGTGAATTCTCTGCTCAGTCTCATTATCATGATCTGTACCTCACAAGATATGATGACTCTATTAGAGGTAGTTACTATTTAAGGTTGCTGTCCATGGGCATATGACTCTGAAGGTCGCTGTCTGTATCTCTGTAGAGAGTCACATGTAGTCCCTCTCAGGGCAGCAGTAATCCAAGAGACCTCTGTAAGGTCCTATCGTACCTTTTATCCCTACCATTTCTGCAGTAACATGTGCATGCAGGAGGTCCTTTCCACTACCTATCCTCTACAGGAGGTGAAGTGGAGGAATCCCTCCACACAACGTCCATTGAATAGTTCTTTTCTCTCTCAGTGAGCCTTTGAGATCCTGAAAACGTCAGCAGAACCACCAGCTGCCCTGCATTCAATCTCTTTTACTTCATGTGGATTGCCAGAAATCCATTCCACCACATACTGAAGTATTCCTAAAGTGATCTTGCACACGGGCGTATTAGAGCTGACGTCTTCGCTTTCAAAATTGGCGCCATTGATCAGCAGAAAGCAATCATCCTCTTCGCGCAGTTCAACCTTCACAGCGCCTGATCTGGAGGGGACGTTTTTTTGGAAATCCTCTGAAAACTTCTGGAGGGCCAGACCTATCTTCTTGTTTTCTGGAATAAGGCGAGTGGCCATCTTGATTGATTTGGCCATGAAGGGACGATTTTCAAGAGCTCTCCGTGCGTTCTCCTTTCCCACACGTAGCCGAATCCCATCTGCACCCTTATCACCAAAAAGCTCTCTGAGAGACGAGTACAAGCCCTGAAGGTCCTCTAAAGGAATCTCAAGCTCATCATTTTGAGGCGGGAGCGTACTCGTGTATTTTTCCAGGTGCCCATAGTTCAAAATCGATTTCAACCCATTCTCCCCCACTATATCCTGGATTCCTTCAAGCGAAGCTTTCATGACACCATTGGCAATTTTGATCTGTTCACACATAGTGATTCACCTTCTCCTGTCTGCTACACCAGCCTGGCTACTTCTTCTGCTTTCCTCTTCATATCCAGAAAGACCAGACCCAATTTTGCATCCTCTCTGACCAATGCAGTCAGGACTGCACTTTCACCTGAAGCCATGAGGACGACGTATCCATTCGTTCCTTTGACATACACTTCTGATAGTCCACCCCTTGCCAGTTCCTTTGCTGTCCTCTCTCCCAGAGATAGCATCGCAGCCGACATCGCAGCTACTCTGTCTTCTTCAACATCTCGAGGTAATGCAGAAGCTATCATCAACCCATCTACTGATACGACAGCAGATGCCTCAATATCGGGAGTAGTAGCTTCCAGATCCTTCAGGATAGCGGCCAGGGTTTCAACCTTTGATTTTGTAACCATTCGTGCCACCTCATGCAGCAATGGCATATGTCCTCGCTATAGACATTCATCCCCTACTGCACGGTTTATTCGGCCGTGTTCTCCATTTCTATTGTTGTCAATTCATAAGAAGATTTGGTTGCTTTAAAGCAGCAATCTGTCTGGGTTCACTGGCGAAATCTCTGCACCACATTATCAAGATACAAACTCCAGGGGGTGGAGGATATGGCACAGAGTAAGTCGGTTGACTGAATCTCTCATCGAAGTATTTTCTGGAATACAGTTGAAGAATTCAGCATAGGGTCAGTGAGCCTGGTTCGTTTCTCCACGCTGTGTAGGGTACCGTACTGACCCTTAATTCAGAAAGATCACAGAGCCCATGAGGCCGTACCATCTCCTACCCGTGTTCGTCAGAC
>JACVGT010000008.1 GCA_018992685.1 Theionarchaea archaeon | reverse complement strand
TATAATCTCATCATCAGTCAGTAAGTCATGAATTGTCACCGGTGACACATATCCTCTAGAAAAGCTTTCAACTTGCACTTTCTGCCGTGCATTGTACTCTTCCCATATCGTTCCTGCCAGTCCCTCAACAACGGTATAAGATCATCATACGTGATCTCTGAGAAAGGCTTCTTTATCTTCAGAACAACCTGGTTCAAAAGGTCAAGGTAGGAACGGAGCGTGTTCTCTGGCTTCCTAGTGCTGGCGTACCTCTCATCAATGAACTTGTCAAAAACTGCTCTCTGCTCATCTGTCCACCCATATTTCTCATAGCTACTATCAACCCGTCTTTGCAACTCATCCTGTCTCATACACCCTCTTCTACCCTCTCCTTTATAAGGGTTTGGCTTAGGATTTGGACAAGGTGTCTGGCGCCGAGGCAGGGATTTGAACCCTGGAGGGCTTGCGCCCACAGACTTAGCAGGCCTGCGCCGTACCAGACTGGGCCACCTCGGCTTCACATTTTATGCACTTTCTTCCTATTTAAATCTATCCCACTTCATTGCACACCTTCGCATAATCAAGACGATCTCCCATACCACAATCGGAAAACGATCATCCCCAAAATCGGAGCAGTTGCTGCTTTATAGGGCATAAAGTTCCTTCCCCACATGAAGGATTAAATGAATATCACTAGTGAAGACCATGAACCCAATGTATACATGAATTCATTTTTCCAGACTACGATCAACCATGTTCTCATTATGTCTCCGAGTCAATTCTATCCCTCCGATTATCAGTGCAACTCCTCCAATCTATACTCCGAATTAGTACATTGCTTATAAGTCAGATGAATACCTGCGTGCAGAAGTAGTCATGATAGGACCTCCAGACAGATGGCAATCTGCCAGGCGGATCTTTCATGTCAGTTCCTTCTTTCTTGAAGAGATTGGTATTCTGTTGCCTTTCGTAGTCCAAAAATGATGACCAGAATGCCCATAACAACCAAGACTACAGCAAGAACACCCAGAAGAGAAAAAGCGTATGATTCCGGTAGATCCGTCAGAATGCGCCCATAAATATCTGGGTTACCATTCTGGTAATCAACCCATACCACAGTTGTATCGCACACTGCAGGGTATGCTTGCCTGTCTGAATCCGTTGTTATTTGAATCTCTCTCCGAGAAAAAAGGTCATACCCATAAACATCACTATCAACAGTGGGCGAATACAGGTCATCGATATCCCTCATATCTGTCCATACAACCAACCTCACAGAAAGCGCAGGAGCACTACTCACTCCATTCTTAATAACCCTGAAAGTGTTGCCTGTGGACAGGTTGTACCCATAAATACCGTGATCTGAAGGATCAGTTGAAAAAACAAGAAGATCCTTTCCCATCACAAAGTCTGGCCTCATACATTCACCTCCGGGATGAACCTCGGGATAACTATTCCAGATTACCACATCTTGACAAATGACAGGAAGCCGCTCATCTCTATATTCATCAGTCATCTGGAATTCCTCGTGTGTAATCATGTTGTACCCATATATATCCTTGTTTCCATTCCTGCAGTCTTCCCATACCACTATTTCCCCATAGACTGCAGGAAAATGCTGACTACTCTCATTTGAAGTAATCTGGAATTCCTCCCCTGTTAAAAGGTTGCACCCATAGATGTCTGAATTGCCATTTCTATTATCCTGCCAGACTACGATGTTTTCATGAATTTCAGGAGCAGTCTGATGCTTATCGTTGGTGGTAACCTGAAATTCCTCACCTGTTGAAAGATCATACCCGTAGATATCCGAATTCCCATTTCTATTATCTTCCCAGACTATTATTCGGTCATAGATGGCTGGATTCTCCTGGCGGCTTTCATCTGCGGTAACCTGAAATTCCTCCCCTGTTGAAAGATCATACCCGTAGATGTCTGGATTCCCATTTCTATTATCTTCCCAGACTACAACAGTGCCGTAAAGTGCAGGGTTTACCTGGCTGTGCTGGTCTACGACTATGGGAACCTCGGGAGAATCCTGAGATGGCAGTATCATCAGCATGAGAACCATCGCTATTCCGAAATATACCGACACCATTAGACTCCTCCAGAATCCATGAACTCGCGTTGTATTCAGAGTATATAACGTTTCCCCATGTGATCTCCTCATGTACCTTGCTGATTTTTCAAATGAAGGAGATGTACTGATTGCACAAATTACGAAGTGAAATCCCGTAGAATGCTTCCTAATGCCACCGAAAGATTTATATACTTAAAGTTAACTTAACATTAAGTAAAGTTAATAGAGATGATATTATGGACTGGAACATTATAGATGAAGTGCGGAGAATGGAAGAAGAAATGGATAGGATATTCACCACATTCTTTTCACATTCACAGTACCAATTAGGACCGAGTACAGCATTACAAGAACAAGAACAGCAACAGGGAGAGAATCAGAAAGTGGGAACGAGAGAGCCTCTTGTAGATCTACGGGAGACTGACATGAATGTCATCGTGACAGCAGAATTTCCAGGGATAGAGAGAGACGACATTGATGTAAAGGTCAGAGACGACAGCGTGGAGACGAAAGCTCAGGTAAAGGACGAAATGAAAGAGGAAAAAGAAGGGTTCATGGCATATGGAAGGAGATCCCTGAGGTTCTACAGGGTGATTCCGCTTCCTGCTCCGGTACAACCAGATGAGGCAAGGACAACCTACAAGAATGGCGTCCTGGAAATCACGCTACCCAAGAAGGAACAATTTCATACATCACAGAACACAGCGAAGGACTAAGTTGGCAATTACCCACGTCAATGTGTTCCTCCCAATCCAAGTGGAGTGAGCTCCAGCAGTGTTGAACCCTCCATATCCACATATAAGAACCCATGGTCACAGGGGATCTGGTAGAATGGGCGCATGGAGCTGGTGCTTTCACGACAGGGTTTCCAGACAAGTCGTGGCTTCCCCAGTGTATACTGGGGAAACTCCCGGGCAGCATAGTGTGCTGCCTCCTCAGGTAAAAGAAAAGGTGAGGGTATTGGATTCGGGAAGGTTGATGAAGCCAGCATGGCACCAGTGGCTGCATCGACTTCCACAATGAAGACAACGCCCTCCTTTATTCTCCACGGGACCAGGTAGTAGGCATCTCCCGGCCTGTCGAGCCGTTCCACTAGCAGTGGAGTCTCAGGATGTCCACTCTTTAGAGCAGATTTGACACTGGGGTCTCTGTCCAGGCTGTAGTCAAGGATGCCACGCCTGGCAGCATCTACTGCCTCCACTGCATCAATGCGTGTCCCGCGGATATTGTGTGAAGCATTCATTCTTTACATTCCTCATGTGCCTAGGTTCCACGTCCCCGTGTGGTGAGCTGTGTAAAGACCTCGCCGTCCACTCGGACATAGACCGTGTCCTTCCCCAGGGTGAACTGGTAGAAAGGCAGATGCGGGGACCACGATTCCCAGCAGGGCCGCCATACCAGCGTGGGCACAGGTTCTGTAACCCCTGGGTAAAACACAATCGTTCTGCGCCTTTTAAGCATAGTGAACCGCTTCCTCTCAACACGTGCAATAGCCTCTTTCTTTGGCAAAAACTCCCTGCTCTGCGGATTCTCTCGCAGCTGAATGCTGTTGAATACGCCTGAACGTGCATCTATCTGTGCTGTAAGAGAGGTTGCACCTTCTCTGGTTGCCCAGGGAAGAATGTAATAATAGGTATTCGGCTGATCAAGACGGAGGACAAGGTGGGGCTGACCTATCTTGTCCCTTCTGAGTATTGAGGCAACACGTTCATCTTTGTCCAGCTTGTACCGTTCTATGCCTGCTGTGGCGAAGCTTGCCACCCGTTCTGAATCGAGAAGCCTATCCGGTGCCCCTTTGAATTCCACACTCTCGGGCAGCGGTTGAGCAACCTTTGGGGGTTCTGGGTCACAGATGCTGATGTACTGAAGATTTCCATTGGGATCGTCATAGTTACATCCCGTGAAGAGGTTCCCCTCCCAGTAGGTTTGGGTTACGAATTCATTTGCAGTTCCCAAAGACCCTCCCGTTCCACAACCATCTGAAGCATTGTGGGGAGGAGGCGGAACAGGCGAATGATACACAGGGTTGTGAATCCAGAATCCTTCTAGCGTGTAGTTATTTCCCGGCACAGGCTCAACATCTGTTTGAACACCTGGCACGGTAATCCAGTGCATGCACCCATACACCAATGCGATGGGAGAGACATTGTACCGGTATATTGTGTCAATAATCTTTCGTGTCCCTTCTTCATAACTCGTGGGTTTATAGACAACGAAATAGAAGGAACCTGGTGGCTTTCGATTGTTCAGTGTCCATTTAATGCCGAATGGGTCACTGTACCAGCCTGGCTGTTGGTTATGGCTGTTATTTGAGCTGTACAGATCATTCTGATCAAGTTGGGAGTATGGAACACCAATCTCTGCCAGAACCATCATGTCAGTCGCAGCACCGCAGTAGTATCCCGTATCCTGATTGTGATATGTGCAGCCTGTATGTTTCATCCAACTCATTTCATACACCTCCTTTTTGTCCTAAAAATGCTCGATGTTGAACTCCTCTGGAATGTTCTCCTCTGATCGACAAGAAGTTGCGTTTTATCTTCACCTAGCCTGTATACTTCTGATGTGCACCTGGAACTAGTCATATCCCTTCCAGATTGTTCAACATATATCGCATGACGTTCCTTAGGAGAAACACGTGCTCACATCTTTTTATATTTTGGGTTTGCTGTTTTTCTGCAAACCTGAAACCTGATTCTTCATTGTGCCGGTCAAGAGAGAATCCAGGATGCTGACTGCAGAAAGAATGGAGGTTCAATTGTCTCGTGGTCACGCAATAATAAAGAATTTCAGACACGTTCGACGATTCCTGACATGACTGCTCACTGAAATGGAACAATGATTTGCCCGATGGAAGGCCTGGGCATTGGGGATTCTACAGGAAGAATTCTTCCTCAAATATCGATGACAGCAACGCCCTGCATGAGTCAGGGACAGTATACCAGCACAACAGTATGACACCTATCCAGGCTCCCAGGATCACGGCACTCTTCCATTTTGCTGGAGGGCTAACCTCTCTTGTCTGGATCCTCCTGTAGTTCAGCCACAGAGAAGATCCTCCCAGCAAGACTATGAAAAGAAGAATTGCGTTTTTGAAAAGAACCATCAGCGCTACACCACTTCCAACGGTTATGATACCTACGGGGATCAGACTCTTTCTTCCTCTCAGCAGAGCAACTCGTACAATCCTGCCACCATCTAAAGGAAGAACAGGCAAGAGGTTTAGGAGGTTCAGCGCCAAATTAATGACTACTGCCCATTCCAGAAAGAGAACTAAAGAGAATGCCAGAGCTATAGATACGCCGTACGACCCGAGCTTAAGAGCAAAAGACGAATCCAAGAAGTGTTCACCGATATTCCAAGAAAGTCCCAGTACTGGTCCTGCCAATGCCACCACAGCTTCAACTTCCGGTGAGGGGAACGGTTCCTTAGATGCAGTACCTGCCCCTAGAAAAGGTATGAAGAATATCCCCTGCGTTTTCAAGTGAAACAGTTTCATTGCTATGAGATGCCCCAGTTCGTGCACCAGGACCACCATGAAAAGAGCGGCTGAAAACCGAAAGCCGAACATGAGAGAGAATCCCACGAAGAAAGAACCTGCTAGCCCTGCCATTATCAGAGGTTTTATCCAGGGGTGTTTCATCCAGGAGGGTATCTGTATGAGCGGTTCCCCCTCTTTCTTCTCCCCCTCCCTCGTGAGGTTCTCGTCCCGAATCTTCTTCTGTCGTTCATGTTGCACTTTCATCTCGTGCAGGAGCGGGGTCGATTTGGGGAAGGGTACCCGTGAAGGAATGACTTCTTCAATGGCAATACCTTCCTCAATCGTAAACCCAAGGCCCTTTTCTCCGGCTTTTTCTTTCAGCAGGTCTATGGAATATTTCTGGCCATCAAAGAACATTGTATCAAAGCTTTTCGGCAATGTCCCATCCCTGAAATAGAGGACAAGATAGGTATTTTCCATTTCACTTTTCTTCAAAGCAATCCGGTCGACCTTGGACCAGGGAATGGCATCCCTCCCGATTATGATGTGGTCTCCAGTCTGATCCACTTTCTGTACCAGGAGCCTTTCAGCCAGCCAGGCCACAGGTATGACGATCACAAAAATGACAGATACCAGAAGAAGGCTCCTCACCATTGACGGACCTCCAATGAGACCTACGAACATGATCGTCATAAGAGCTACTAGTATGAAGAAGAGAATCCAGGCCACCATGAGGTATCGCACATGGCTCATCCCTTTTGGGGATTCTGGAGTACTGTTATTATGTTGCATGGTATCCACCTGCTCTCGGTTCTGCCACCATGGTTCAGGAATACTACATCATGAATGCCATGCTTATAACTCTTTCTAATCCAGCAGGACATCCAGTCTCTTTCCCCTGTTGTACAAAGACGAAATCAGCAGAGCAAAGCTTATAAGGTTGCAGCCCTCTATGGGCAGTATGAAGCTCCTTCCGGCTGGCATTCGCATTCTAGACAATCTTCTGGGGGGAGGATTCCCTGATGGTTCACTTATTGTGATTCAAGGATTCCCTGGCTGTGGGTTCGAGGAGTTTGCCCAGCAGTTCATGTGCTATGGCCTGTCAAATGGCTCGAATGGTGTGTACTTCACACTGAAGAGGACGGCAAAGGAAATTCTCCAGGCCATGAAACGGATCGACGGTCGAGTGGAGGATTACTACTCATCCGGACGGCTCACCTTTGTCGATGATTACAGTGCTCGTCTCAAGGAATTCGCCGTAGAGCATAACCTGGTTCCTGCAGGTAAGATTGACTTTGAGAATGACCCTTTTTGGAGGATAGATACCTTAAAGAGGCTGGAAATATTCGTCAAAGACAAGATGAAGGTGATGAACGGAGAAGTACGAGGAGTGCTGGACAACCTGTCGTATCTCTTGAGGACAAATGAAGTAGCCCAGATTCTCAAGTTTCTGGAGAACATGCACTACTGCGTACAGATCTATGGAGGTGTGTACTTCCTGCTGCTGGTGGACGGCGTGCATGACGCCAGGACGGTGGCTACCATTTCTGATCTGGCAGACGGTGTCATCCGATTCGTGGAACTGGAACGGGGAACAGAGCTGGTTACCAGGATGCGGTTCATCAAGATGGAAAGGACGACCTTCAACTTCAAGGTCATTCCCCACACGACCATCAGAACAGGACTTCTTTACTACAAGACAGATGAAGGGATTCAGTTTGAAATGCCCCACAGGATTGACCCCCGGGAGGTCCTCTAGTCTGCTGGGGTTGCTGCATGGATATCTTCCCGCTTGTGACACCGTGCAGTTGAGATACTCTTTTAAGGCGATTTAGAACATAGTTTCATGGATAATTATTTCAAAGTCCTCATCTCATCTCTGGTGCTCAGCATAACCCAGGGAATGTTATTCCCCCTCCTTCCCATATATGCGTATGAGATCAGCGGGAAGTTTGCCTATGCAGGATACATCTTCTCCCTGCCTGCTGTGATCATGGTAGCCATGAACTTTGGGTGGGGTACCGTATCAGACCGGCTGGGAACTAGAAAATCAATCATTATTACCTCGAACGTGGTGGCCTCTGCCATGTATTTTGTGTTTCCCTACGTGGGAATTTCCGGATTGCTGGTTCTAAGATGTGTACAGACCTTTTTCTATTCCTCATACATATTGATACCTGCCATGATTACAGAGTATTTTCCCTCTTCAAAGGGGAGAGCTTTAGGGCAATACAATGTGGCTACCGGTATCGGATGGACTATTGGAGGTGTTCTCTCTGGCCACGCTGCCAACTTGGGATTTGATGTATTCTTTGGAAGTATTGGTATTCTATCATTACTGTTCTGTGGTATCTTCTTTTTCGTCAAGGATTTACCAAGGGAAAAGGATACAAAAGGGTTCAGACAGATCTTGGTGTTCGGAGAACACAGGAAGATACTCATCTTGTGTTTATATGCTGTGATTCTGATGACAGGAGGAACCATTCCCTCCTCCATTTTTAATGTGCACCTGAGCAACATTGGGGTATCCAGAGAGATTATCGGGTATGTCAGTTCACTGACCAGCCTGACCTTTCTGCTGGTGGCAGATGCAGCCGGGCGGGCTTGTGACAGGGTTGGGCGTCGCCCCCTGTTGCTGGCCACACCACTTCTGTACATTGTCATGTGGATGGGCATTGGTCTGGTTGAGAATGTGGTGGTGAAGATCATCCTGTGGATTCTTCCATTCTACGCCCTCTTCATTATTGCTTCTACCTCTGCTGTATCAGATCTAACTTCAGAGAAAGAACGAGGAAGAGGGGTAGGGATTCTGAATTCATCTATTGGACTCGGCAATTTTATGGGAGGACTTGTGGGGGGGAATCTGGCAGACGCCATAGGCCCGAAAAATGCTTTCATGGCTGCCTCAATCTTTGCAGTCATGAGCCTGCTGGTCTCAACACAAATTGAAGAAACAAGGCCGCAATGAAACACCCTATGGGTGGAAGAGGACTATCCTAGGCCACAGAGCTACCTTTCTGTCCTGTCGATAGCATGGTGCGTCTCCATATCAGAGAAGAAAAGAAAAAGAGCCTATGACTTGCCTTCAGACAGTCCGTTCATGATGTGCTTCATGGTTTCTATGTACTCCCTGAAGACTGCTCTACCTGCTTCTGTCAGTTGCACGATGGTATGGGGCTTCCTGTTGACGAATTCCTTCTCCACTCTGACATATCCTGCCTCTTCCAGTTTGCTGATGTGCCTCGATAGGTTTCCCGTGGTCAGTCTCGTCTGGGGAAGAAGGAAAAGGAAGTCTGCACTCTGGACAATGTAGAGCTGTGCCATGATGGCGAGCCTGGCGGGTTCATGGATGAGTTTGTCGATTCCCGAGATGTGCCGCAGGTCATCTCCGTCATCTGCTGACATATCCTCCGCCCTCTTGTCGTGGATATCTCCTGAAGAAGCGGGCAAGGACAACGAATCCCCCGAGAAGGATCAATACTCCTGTTCCAGTGAACTCGTACATCATGATGGTCAACGGATTGGCCTCGGGAAGATCTATGAGTAATCCCGCCACTATGACGATCAGGAAGAACCCCCCATACAGGTAGAACCGTTTTATCTGCTTCCAGTATCCAACCAGGAGGATTCCCACAGCAATGATCAGTTCATAGCCCACCAGTGCCATTTCTCCCACAAGCGTCCTGATGGTTTGTGGGAGGTCAGTGGTGAGTGTCAGGAAGAATGCCAGCCCTATGAGGGCAGTCATAGAGAAGAAAATGACAAAGAATGATATCTCCTTCTTCATTCTCTCTTCTCTTTCCGGGCTGAATTTCACCAGGCCAACCCGTGGCAACGTTATGGATTTCTTAGCAGCTCCAAAGAAGAAAACAGCCATCCAGGCAAAAGCTGCTACTGTAGCATACTGTGTCGTCATGCCGATTCCGAAGGCAAGTACAAAGAGTCCTACAGTAATGTCCAGGATGCCGTCATCAAAATAGGCAGTCCATGCCTTTCTCTCCATTTCCTTGAGGTTCATTTCTGGTGTCATGTTCTGTCACCTTACTGTGTAATGTAGTCTACACTTTATAAAGCTTTGCATTGTAAAGTAGTTTACAATATGATAGAATGGCTATTATTGCCTGTACAAGGGGTTGAGATGGTTCATCAGAGGGGCTGGATGCCGGCATATGTGCTCTCATCTTACAGGGGTCATATCCTGAGGACCCGGGCAGCATTGAACACAGCCATGAGGGCCACTCCGACATCGGCAAATACTGCTTCCCACATGGTGGCTATACCCAGTATACCCATGAGAATAAACACGCCCTTGACTCCCAGGACCAGTACAATATTCTGCCACACGATTCCGCTGGTCTTTCTGGCAATGGAGATTGCTTCTGCCACCTTGTGGAGAGAATCGGTCATGATCACCATGTCTGCAGTCTCCACTGCTGCGTCACTTCCAAGAGCTCCCATGGCAATGCCGATATCAGCCCGGGCAATCACTGGAGCATCATTTATGCCGTCTCCAACAAAGGCAATGTTCTTTTTCCCGTGTGGAAGACTCTTCTTCATCTCTTCTAGTTTCTCAACTTTTTCTTCAGGTAAGAGTTCACTATAGAACTTCAGGATTCCCAGGGTTTGTGCAACACATTCAGCTGCATCATTGCTGTCCCCCGTGAGCATGATAGTTGTGATACCCATCTTCCTGAGGGTTTCGACCGTCTCGTGCGCATCTTCTCGTATTTCGTCACTGATGAGTATATACCCTGCATATACCCCATTTACTGTGACGTGCGCCACTGTCCCCTCCACATGACAGGTATCGTGGGATATCATCTCCTCATGGAGCTGTCTGTCATTACCCACAAATACGGTATTCCCACTCACCACAGCCTTGACACCGCGGGCAGGAACTTCCTGGTAGGCTGTTACCGTCTCTCCTGTGTCGTACGGGTACCCCTCCACAATTGACCGGGCAATGGGGTGGGAAGAATACTGTTCTGTCAATGCCGCATGTCTCAGGACTTCTTCCTCAGTGAATCCGTTAGCGGGGACCACCTGGGAAACAGTGAAAGTCCCCTCGGTCAGAGTGCCTGTCTTGTCAAAAACGACCACCTGTACTTCGGTAAGAGCATCAAGGAAATTTGCTCCCTTTATGAGTATGCCGTCCCGGGAAGCCTTTCCAATGCCTCCGAAATAGCCCAGCGGTATAGAGATGACCAGGGCACAGGGACAGGAAATAACCAGGAGAACCAGAGCCCTGTAGGTCCAGTCGTGAAACGAAACGCCCAGTACTACGGGAGGGACCACTGCCACACACAGTGCTGCACCCACCACGGCAGGAGTGTACACTCTGGCAAACCGTGTAATGAACTTCTCAGGTTCTGCCTTGCGAGCTGCAGCGTGTTCCACCAGGTCCAGGATACGGGACATGGATGATTCTCCAAAGGGCTTCAGGACTCGTACCGTGATGGCACCCGTCTTGTTTATCATTCCTGCCAGCACAGTGTCTCCTCCCTTGACCTCCCGGGGAATACTCTCTCCTGTCAATGCGGAGGTATCCATCGTGGAGTGTCCTTCAAGTATGACACCGTCCAGGGGGACTCTCTCGCCAGGAGCCACCATAATCATATCTCCAACATGAACCTCACGGGGATCAACCTGCTGTGTCGTATCACCATTCTTGAGGGTAGCAGAATCAGGACGAAGGCTCAGAAGTGCTCTGACAGATTTCCGGGATCTATTGACAGAAAGATCCTCGAAATGCTCTCCTACCGAGAAGAAGAGCATGACCCCTGCAGCTTCAGGGAGTTGATGGATCAGGATCGCTCCCACCGTGGCAACGGTCATCAAGAAGTTCTCGTCAAATACGCGGCCCTTCACTGAATTCAGGACAGCGTTCCTGAGTACAGTCCTTCCCACCAGGACGTAGGCAGTCAGAAATACAGCGTATTCAGCCCACGAATAGGGAGTCTGATGGAGCCTTTCTCTGAAGAGCAGGCCGCACACAAAAAGAACAAGAGACATCAGGATGAGAGTACGATTCCTGCGGAGATCTGATCCCTCCTGTGATCTGGTGATGGTGACCTCAGGAGCTATTTCCCTGATTTTTCGTGTGACCTCATCAAAATCTTGGCAGTCTATGGACAATATGCCTGTGGCGACGTTGATATGGACTGCGTTCACTGAATCCATCTGAGAAAGTTCTTTTTCCAGGTCGTATGCACAGTCTGCGCATGACAGTCCCTGCAGGTTGTACTGCTCCATAGGTATTCCCTGAGCCCAGAGGTTTTAACACTTTGTGGGGTAATTGCGGTGAAGCTTCATGTCTTCTACACATTCTACCGCAGAGAGGAGAAGAATGCATTCCCACCGACAGGCAGATGAGCAGGTGCCTCCTGCAGAGGACACAACATTTAATATCCCTCTGTATCTTACAGTATCACATATGTGGTCTCTTCGTACTATAACGGCTAAGTAGCTATTATCAGCTGTCATAACAAGCTTTATATAGGAACTGTGGGCAATATACCTGAATGAGCTGGTCAAGACTTCTGGTTTTTGCCGGAAAGAAAGCAGCAGGGAGCCTGATTACCATATTCCTCATTATGACCATTGTATTCATTCTGATGAATTCAGTACCTGGCGGCGACCCTGTCCTAAGGCGGTATGGCCTTGCCTCCAAGGAAGTGCAGGACCAGATACGCGAGGCATGGGGCCTGACAAGACCACTGTATGAGAGGTACATCCTCTACATGAAGAACGTGTTCACGTTCAACTACACGTTGTATGAAGACCAGGAGTACACGGCTGTGGATCTCCTTCTTCCGCTGCTTCCGTATACACTCCTTCTCTTTGGGACAAGCACGATTCTCACGTACGTACTGGGTACCGTCGTTGGCATCAGGGTGCTGGCCCGGAAGAACAAATCCGTAGAGAACGTGATTGCTGGAATCTCCATTGCACTGTATGCGCTTCCTGTCTTTGTGCTTGCCATCATCTTCAAAACGTGGCTTGTGTTCAGATACGAGGTCCTGCCTCCTGTGAGTATAGCCGTCTCTTTCATGGACGGTCACGTACGCAGCCTGGGTGACATGGACTTCATCGGGAACATGGGAACACTGCTTCCCTCCATGGTCCTGCCTCTGGCAATCCTGGTGATGGTGGGACTGGCCAGACCTCTGCTCCTCATCAGAGAACAGATGGCTACCCTGGCTGATGAACCCTTCGTGACCACAGCCCGGGCCAAGGGGCTGAGTGAGAACGATGTATACTCAAAGCACATTGCCCGGTGTGCTCTGCTTCCCCTGCTGAATGACGCTGCAGTAAACCTGGCGCTGATCGTCAGTGGTGGGATTATCATTGAATACGTGTTTTCATGGCCCGGTATCGGACTGGCTCTCTTTGAAGCATTGAAGTATCTTGACAGTCCTGTTGTGTCCTGTTCCATCTTTCTCCTGACTCTCACCTTGCTGTCATTGCTCCTTGTGGCAGATGTGGTGTGTGCCTATCTAGATCCCAGGGTGAGTTAATGAGATGCAGGTTGTGTGGCACGGAAATTGTTGACGAAGGAGATTCGAGGCACTGTGGGTACTGCAGTGCAGTGTTTCATACTGACTGTATCAGGACGTACTTGTACCACAACAAGGATTGCCCCTCCTGCAAGGGAGAAACAACCCTCTTTCGCATGGTACGGGGAATGCCTCACACGTACAAGGTGAACCGCGTGCTGCCCCGCACCATACGGAAACCCTTCTGGTCTGCTAACGACTTGGATATGGAGGTTCCCTTTTTTGACGCGCACTCCAGGGCTGCCAGCCCTCCTGTTTACCGGGAGCTGGCACCCAGGTTTACCATCATCGATGGGAGGCCTGTGAGGATTGAGTATGATCGGGTGGGCTTGCTCAGGCGATTTCTGCACACTAAGAAAGGAATGATAGGGGTCATAATGCTCATTGCAGCAGTGGTAATAGCTGTCCTATCTCCATACCTCGTTCTGCATGACCCAATCCGCTACCTTGTGGAGGATCCCGCATTTGTCAACCATTCCCCCACCTGGGAATTTCCCCTGGGGACTGATGTGCTGGGGAGAGATGTATTCAGTCAGATCATATGGGGGTTCCGGAACGCTGTGCTGATCTCATTCCCATCAGCCGGGGCTATTGGTCTTCTGGGCACTCTGGTGGGATTGATTGCAGGGTACTACGGAGGAATTGTCGATACCATTTTGCAGCGGGTCAGTGTAACCCTTCTCCTATTTCCCAGCATCCCGTTTGTGGCTTTGATTGTCCACTCCTGGGGACCCACAGAAATCAACCTCGCCTTGATTTTGGGAGTGTCCATCTGCTTGTGGCCAACAGCAGCCAGGGCTATCCGGGCTGAGGTAAAGAGTTTGAAGACCAGAACCTTCATCGAAGCAGCCCAGGTCAGTGGAGCAGGTCCTGCCCGGATTATCTTCAGGCACATACTGCCCAACGTGCAACACTTGACCTTTCTCTATATGACGATTGGGGTGGCTTTTGCCCTTTCACTTGAAGCTACTGTCAATTTCTTGGGGCTGGGGAATGTTCACGTCTTGACCTGGGGTCAGATGCTTTCCTTCACCTTTGTGGCTACCAAGAGGACCATGACCTGGTGGACGATTCTACCTCCAGGGCTGGCCATCGCATACATGGTACTGGGCTCTTTCCTGATTTCTGAAGGGATTCGGGACGTTGTGGGGAGATCAGCCTCCAGGGTCTAGCTCTGAATGGGGATGCTGGTTGTTGTACCTGTCCAGTCCACATGTGAACCTCCCGACCCAGACCCGGACCAACAACCTTATTAACCAACCGTCAAATCACACGAGGTGAGAGAAGAAATCGAATACCAGTTCAGGACAGACGAAGAGTTTGCAAGAACTCTGGACAGAGATGACCCCCTGTCATTTCGAGATCACTTCTTCATCCCGGAGTCAAAGATCTACATGGATGGCAATTCCCTGGGGCTTCAGTCCAGAAATGCTCGACAAGGTGTTCAGAGAGTCCTGGATGAGTGGAAGACCCTGGGAATTGGAGGGTGGCTGGAGGGTAATCCTCCCTGGTTCTACTATGCTGAGTCCCTGGGTGCCAAGGCACGTGGGTTGGTGGGAGCTCTCCCAGAGGAAGTGGTGGCCACCGGGACTACTACAATCAACCTGCATGCACTGGTGAGTACATTTTACCAGCCCCACCACGGGAGAACCACGATTCTGGCAGACGAACTCAATTTTCCCACTGATATCTACGCACTACGAAGCCAGATACGGCTAAAAGGGCACGATCCTGAACGTGACCTGGTTCTGGCCCCCAGTGACGATGGGCGGTATCTTGATGAACAGACGATTGTGGGAATGATGACAGATGACGTGGCCCTGGTGTGTCTTCCCAGTGTTCTGTACCGCAGTGGACAGCTCCTGGATATCAAGTACCTCACAGAGGAGGCCCACAAGAGGGGGATTCCCATTGGATTTGACTGTTCTCACTCAGTGGGTGTAGTTCCCCACTATTTTGACGAGTGGGGCGTGGACTTCGCCTTCTGGTGCAGTTACAAGTACATGAATGGAGGACCGGGAAGCACAGCTTTTCTGTATGTGAATAAAGCTCATCTTCAGAAGGAACCTGCTCTTGCAGGCTGGTTCGGATATGTGAAGGAAAAGCAATTTGACATGAACCTGGAGTTCGAACACGCACAGTCTGCAGGAGGGTGGCAGATCTCATCACCATCTATTCTGTCTTCAGCTCCTCTGGAGGGTGCTCTCGACATCATCCTTCAAGCGGGGATCGAGAACATCCGCAGAAAGTCTCTCATGATGACATCCTATCTCATGTATCTGGTGGATGAGATTCTGGCTGATGGTCCCTCAACGGTGAGAATCGGCACACCTCGTGAGCCCGCCAGGAGGGGAGGTCACGTCGCTTTAGAACATGAGGAAGCCATGAGGATCTGCGAAGCCTTAAAGGTCAGGGGCGTTATTCCTGATTTTCGCCCTCCTGATGTTATCCGCGTGGCCCCCATCCCCCTGTATACCACGTATCATGAGATCTGGCGGGTTGTCCAGAACCTAAAAGAGGTGGTGGATACCAGAGAGTATGAGACGTTCCCCCCTGAAAGGAACGCCATATCATAATCGTTGCTGTGGTGTCACCTCAACCTCTCAACCGAACCTTTTTATTCTGTTGAACGTATCCTGTACAAATGTATACTGAGAAGTACCGTCCTCAGAAATTTGCAGAGATTGCAGGCCAGCCCAGTGCCTTGAAAGAACTGATCTCATGGTTCAACACATGGCCTGAACAGAAAAAAGTCGCTGTCCTGTACGGCAGGGCAGGTGTGGGGAAAACGTCTGCAGTTATTTCCATGGCAAGAGAGTTCCGTGCCGATTTGATTGAGCTCAATGCTTCAGACCAGAGGAACAAGGATGTCATAGACAGGATCGTGGGGAATGCAGCCACCACCTGTACACTGGACGGCAGAAAGAAGATCATTCTGCTGGATGAAGCAGATAACATCTACGGCAGAGAAGACAAGGGGGGGAACCAGGCTCTGTCCCGCATCATTGACAAGACCCGGAACCCCATTATATTGATAGCCAATGAATACTGGGAAATCCCCCCGGGGATCAGAAACAAATCCAAGATGATCGAGTTCAGAACATTACTCCCCGCGTCCATTTTGAAAGTGTTGAGAAGGGTTGCACTTGAAGAAGGTCTTGATGTTTCTGATGAGAGGCTGCAGGAGATTTCCAGCAATGTGAACGGAGATTTGAGGGCTGCCCTCAATGATCTGGAATCTCTAACCAGCGAGAAGTATTATAACCCCAGAGATACCCAGACTTCCATATTCCAGGCTCTGTCCAGTGTGTTCAGGTTGCAGTCAGCTGATGTGAGAAAGGAATTCTTTGGGATGGATAAGGAACCCCGGGAAGTTCTCCTCTGGGTGGCAGAGAACATGCCCCTGGTGTACGAACCCCAGGACGCAGCCAGGGCGTACTACTACTTGTCTAGGGCAGACATGTTTCTGGGGCGGGCATTCAGGAATCAGTACTATAAACTCTGGGGATATGCATCAGATTTAATGACCTCAGGGGTCTCTGTGGCCCGCCTGTCACGGTATCATTTCCAGAGATTCAGAAGTCCGTCCTACTTTACGGCTCTGGCCAGATCAAAAAAGGACCGAGCCATGAGGGACGAGATCCGCAAGAAAATCAGTGAGAAATGCCACTGCTCCTCTTCAGAGGCTGGAGAATATGTTATCATGATGCAGGCGCTGGAGAAGCAGACTGAAAAAGCAGCAGGACTGTGCCGCTTCTTTGAGCTGGATGAAGATGAAATATTGTATGTATTCAGAAAGGGGGAGAAGATTCTAAAGGTCCTGGAGACTGCTACCAGCAGAAGAATGGAGAAATCAGAGAAAGAAGAGAGAATCCAGGAACCTGACAAGAAAGATTCAAGACAGAAGACCCTTGCTGACTTTTGATGTCATATGGAAGGATTCTTCACGGTAGATATTCCCTATGGTGGTTATGCATACCTTTATATTTGTTCTGTCATGAAATGAATGGATATGGGGCCGTAGGGTAGCTTGGTCCATCCTCCAGGCTTCGGGAGCCTGACACCCGAGTTCAAATCTCGGCGGCCCCACTCTCGTAGTGAGGTGATGGTGTTGGACCTGAACTTGATGGACATCTGGGGTGTTGCTGGAATACTCATGGGATTTCAGATTGCCTCTTTTACCTGGCGGATTTCCCGCGAAGTGGACGTAGGAGAACGTGATTACGTAACATGGTTGCCTCCAGCAGACCTGTTAAACTTGACTTCAATGGTCACTCTGGCAGGCGGGGTTTTTGTCTTTCCGGTTCTCACCGTGGGAGGATTGGTCCTTGCAGAGCATTCTTTTGGGCTTGCGGTAATTCTATTCATGGGCTATCCCTTTGCTCTGGCTGGCCACTATGATATGTATAATATGGAGACTCCCCGCTCGTACGAATACTTCCCCCTGCAGGAGAAGATCGTGATTCTCCTGGTGGCTTGTCTGGCAATACTCTATATTGTGGGTTCTCTTGCCCACGCTTGAGCTGTAGAGCCTTTGATTATCGTTCACATATGCGCGCGTGATCCTGATCCCACGGGACCTACAGCATTATGATCCAGTAGATTCCGTAGGGGATAAGAACTGCCAGAATCGCTTTCACGTTGCCAAGGTTGTATTGTTGTCTTACAGCAAGAATCATGAGCACGATTGCCCACAGGAGAAAAACACTGAAGGGATCAGAGAAGGTTTCCAACACATCAGGAGTCCTCAGGCTGCTCACATATTCCTCATACGAAGGCAATTCATATGTTACCCCCCTGTACACATCCACGAGCCCTTTGATAATGAGGGGGAGATACGTGTACCCCATGAGTCGTACAGTGGAGGAGATAGACCCAGGGGTCCCCTTGAACAGTCTTCCCATGCTGTAAAAGGCAACGGATTTCGTTCCCCATCCCAGAACTACCAGCAGCAGAGATGTTGCGAATTTGGTCACCGTCATGACTGACCACACTTCGTCCCGTATGGTCACATCCATTTCCTTCACCAGGTATGCTGATCTGAGACTTTCTGTTTTGTCATACACCAGGGCTATGCCTGCTGCAGAAAGTAATCCTGCTACGAGTACAATGATAAGGGGTTTCTTCCATGATTCCTCAGGAGCTAGTCTTCTGAATGCTTCCCCTGCTGTGAGAGGGTTCAGAATGGCGAGTACGTGATTCATGATGTCACCTTTTGGGAAAGTGAATTGTCGAATGAATGAGCTGCACTTTCTGGTATCTGTCTCCCGTCATACATGGAGCGTCCTATGAAAACAGGCTCTTAAGATTTGTGGTTCTGCTGTGCAAGAGAGAGACCAGCAGGTATCAGAGGGAATCTTGGTCTAGCAGCGAGGTCGAGGCTGAAGAAGTCTACGAAAAGAAATGCAAAGAGCTTTTCAGATTGAGCCGACGATGAGGGCAGGTATTGGACGTTCTGAGTCAGTCTAGTACGTAGGAAAAGTATATATTGTTTTGAGACATATGAAAAAGGGTGATATAATGGCAGGACCAAAATTTGAGATCTTTAAGGACTCAAAAGGTGAATTCAGGTTTAGACTGGTTGCACCGAACGGAAAGACCATAGCCACGAGCGAAGGGTATACATCAAAAGCAGCGTGTCTGAATGGCATCGAGAGCATAAAGGAGAATGCACCCAAAGCTCGAGTGGAAGAAGTCATGTAGGTTGTGAGAGCCACCGATTGAAAAACCGTGAACTGTGAGGAGGAGATCACATGAGAGAAGAAAGAAGAGAAATGCGAGCAGAAGCAAAGGATATTGAGGCAGAATGGATGAAGAAAGTGGGCAAAGAGCTGAAGAAAGAGCTGAAAACGGAAATAGATGAACTACGAAGGGAAATAAATGAACTGAAGAGTACTGTGAAAAGCCTGGAAGAACAGATGAGAAAGAGAGAGTCTCAGCAACACAGATCGTCCAGCAGCGAAGGGAAAGTGAAACCCGGAAAGGGTGCATTCTAGTTCCAGGATAAGAAAGGAGGAATACAATGGCAGATTTTCTTGAGGAATTCCTGAAACAGTATGGAGGAGATGTGAGCAAACAGCTTTCCTCAACACTGGGCATCAAGCAGGAGACTGCGCTTGAAATGATTCCCGTGGTAGCGCCCATGATTCTGGGGGGGTTGAAACGGCAGATGGAACAACACGGCGGTAGTGATGAACAAGCTCGGGCTGACAGGGTCAACCATATCCTTAATAAATATGGACGTGCTAGTGTTCTGGATCATGTAGGCCAGGAGTTTCAGGCCAAAGCTGGAATAAGAAAGCCTGATCCGCGACTGGGAGGGCTCCTTGGAGATTCAGGCGTGCAGGCAGCCGATGCCATGTCAAGCAGATTCAACATTGACAAAGGCACAGCAATGAAGATCATTGTCATGCTGGCGCCCTTGATTCTGGGAGCTCTGTCACAAAAACGAGATACCGGTGGGGTGGGGCAGAAAGGAATTGCTGCCCTCATTGATCAGGATGGGGATGATCAAATTCTGGATGATGTGGCAGGAATGCTGTTCCAGAGATTGATGGGATCAGACTCACGTTCTAGGAAGGATACTGGTGTGCTGGGGAGTCTGCTGGGCCAGATTATGCAGCCACGATGCCCACAATGTGGTAGTTCTGTTGAGAAGGGCATGAAATTCTGCCCGGAGTGTGGCAGGAGGTTGTAGGTTCGGCATTGAGAAATGTTCCCGTGCTGTCCTTGCCTAGAACGTCATCCAGCATGTACTCAATGGATGATAAACCAGTTCAATATCGAGAGTTTCACGAAGAGGCGTGGTACTCCATACCTGAAGAAATGCTGGATGGAATCGTGAGTCAGTACCCATCAGATTAGCAGGAAGAAATTGTGAGCAGCAAACTAGTTTTTTCTTCTAATCAGAAGTAATCAGTGATCTTCCTCTGTTGCAGTGAATCCTTGAGCATCCTGGAATTCTCTTTCCAGATATTCAAAGGAATGGCCAGCTTCTGCCTGACAACGTGCAGCAACTCATCAAGAGTATCATATCTCGTGGGAGGCCTTTTCAAGGCAGTACGTACACTTTCTCTCACATTCCACACTCCCACAGGCATGATGTAACCCGGGTGAGCTTCCCGAAAGATAATAACCCTGGCCTGCCTTCCCTCTTTCAACAACAGCTCATTGACTGCCAGCCGAGCTGCATAGTAACACCCACCAATTTTGGCATAGGTTGTCCTTCCTTTAAAGGGTTCTGCATCTCCAAACATCAGTATGTTCTGTGAATTCGGGTTCCAGATAGTCCCCGGGTACCACGCTTCTATCAACTCGTAACTCCAGGCATCAGGCAACATCATCACCAGGAACCTGTTATCCAGATGGACCTCCTCATACAACAGATACTCGTTGATGGCAGGCAACTGCTTCACCTTTTCCATCAATTCCTTTGAAAGCATACTGTCCACGGCGGTAATACTCCACCTGGTGGGAACGAGTTTCCTGTTGTCCTCGACGCCGAATAACCCTGCACTCAATCCCCTCTGTACCCTGGACAGGGGAGTACCCTCCTTATACAGCATGGATACAGCATTCGCAGCCTTCAGGTCAGTGTCATAAAACGCCTTTTCCATCTTCTTGTTGCTGCTTCCTGGTCCCACCCAGACATCCCTTAAAGGAGCAGACGGTCCCATGGGCTGCACCTCATCATCCAGCAGTATCCCCGCCCTGGGTTTCTTCAATAACTGCATCTCCACCTCAGCAGGTGCCTGGGACAGTGCCAGCTCTTGGATGGAATCAATGATCTTTCCTCTAAGACTGTCTACCTTCACTCTCTGCTTCCCTCTGATGAGCTGCATTCTCAAGCCCACTATCTGCTGAATGTCCAGAGGCATCCACTGTTCAGGCATATCAAACAGTGACGTGTCCTCGTGAATGGGAGGAACCATGGGCCCTACAAACACATGGGGATATCCCATTCTTCCCACGAATATGCTGGGAGGTGAAGCCCCATCAATGTTCATTCCCAGTCCTGAACCGGTGCTCACATACGATTTAATCCGCACCACCAGAGGGCACATAGTCTTGCCACACAGCATCTTCCCCCCCTTACACTGGATGCAGAGACTCTCTGACCTGGATTTCACATACATGGTGTCCAGCAGTCCACCAGACTCAGGCAGCAGGTCCCGGGCCGTGTCTTCAGTAATCAGATGCTCTATCCAGGGGAGCTGTTTCTTGGCAACCTTTACAATCTTGGGAAACTTCTTACCCATGACGATCTCCCACCTATTGCTCACTACGCTTTTATACATTCTGGTATTCATGTGTTCAAAACTCGGTGGATAATTAAATGAAGTGTGTGCATAGTGATGAAGATTCAGAGACCAACACCCGTAGGGTTAGAACTCCAATTCTGAATTATCCACCGTAAATCGAATTCCTGATAACGCGATAACGGGATTTTCCTGGAGAAATGTATAATATCAGAACTCAAAAATCTCAAAAATATAATGAAAATCCGAGAAAATGCCCATGGAACAGAGTCACAGCGGGAATACGTCATATCGCTCCATCAATTGGGTTCCCACAAATCCAGACCAGATTCCTCAAGTCTGTTAACGAACTCGCGCTCAAATATCTGCAGCACCAGATCTTTCGGGTAACCCAGGGTGATGATCTCCTGGGGAGTTTTGTCCATATACAGCAGCGCTTTTATCTCCTCTACTTCATTCATCACCCTCACCTGGTGAAATACCTATATAAATGTTTCCTCTAACATCGAAAGATTTTTAAAAGGATAAAAAGCATAATGTGCTGCATTTGCTGCATATTACGGGAACAGGATCAGGATTTCTGGGAGCTTTTCAAAGGAAGAAGGTGTGATCTGACGATTATCGTGGAGTGACCGGTGAAGTTTACGAGAGTTCTGAACCAAAAATGTATTTAAGCAGAAATTCCTAACTATAATGATGAGATGGGTTATTGTTTTCCTGCTCATTCTGGCTTCACGGAGCACGGTGGTATTCACGGTGGTGGATTCCCAGCAGAACCCTCTAGAGGGTGCTGACATCTATTTCTGCGCGCGGTATGCTGCTACTGACGCACAGGGGATGGCTACCTTCAAAGAGATACCTGATCCTTCAAATACACCGTCAGGTGCGTGCATGCTGGAAATCCGAAAAGACGGATATCTGCCAGTAATTGATGCTGTGGCTGTGACTGGAGATCTGTCGTTGCGGTATGTCCTGTATTCTGCAGTCATGTCCACAATCTCAGGGATTGTGTACTTTGACACATCAGATACCCCTGCCCTGTTTATTGCTCTCCGCGTGTACGATTCACAAACGCATGAATTTCTGGGGCCTGTACTGACTGATGCAGAGGGGAGGTTCTCCTTTGAGGTTTCAGTGGATCGTTCTGTTTACTGCATTGTTTCCGACTATGAGGATCAGAAATTCTTCTTGTGGTCTGACACGGAACAGGTTCTGGTGGTACGGACTGCGGGAGTCATTACTGATGTAGAGGTTTCAGTGAGGGATGAAAGGGGAAGGCCCATGGAGAAGGTGCATGTGATCCTGGAGGCAGGCGATAGCCTGGTTGAGGGCGAGACTGATTCCACAGGGACTGTGGTATTCCACCAGGTTGTCAAGGGAGAGTACCTGCTGACAGTGGAAAAAGAAAGCTATATCACTATTGAGAAGGAGATATCGGTAGCACCCTCAGAGCGAGGGGGAATGGTCTCTGAACAGGTTACCCTGATGAGGGCAGAAGGGAGTCTCCAGGTGCACGTCAATTCAGATTCAGGTGTCCCACTTGTTGCCAGGGTTGACATAACGGGGCAGGAAGGGAGTATGTCCCTTTCTGTCGAAGGGGAGACTGAGGTTTCGCTCTATCCTGGTACATATTCAGTGGAGGCTTCCAGTGCAGGGTATTCCTCAGAAACCCAGGAAGTCGTCATCGTCCAGGATGAAACCAGGTCTATGACCTTCTTTCTGGAAAAACAGCAGAGAACAGTAACCATAGTGGCAAAATCCTTTCCCTGGGGAGTTATTATCCTGGGCGTTGCTGTTGCTGCACTTGCGGTGGTCGTTCTCCTGAGGAGGCATTAGCTCTTCTTTTCTTGAGGCTCTTCCTGGAGGAGTATCCTGACTCTCTCTACCACTTCATATTTCCCTTTTCGCTCCTCCAAGAGCCCCATGGATACCAGTTCTTCAAGCTTCAGATAGACCTGTGTTGGGGGTGCCTTGGTGTCTTTGGCCAGCTGTATGTAGGAAACAGGACCTCCACTGTAGTGTTTTGCTATCAAGCTCATGACGTCTCTCAGGTCCTTGGGTACTCTGGATATGTATTCATCCACTGACGTGGGTGTTCTGATAACAGAACTCAGGTAACGGTCGTCAATCAAGTCAACCAGTTCATCACAGGCAGCAGAAGTCAGAACGATCTGGAGAATCCTCAGAACGATCCTGGGGTTTCCCTTGGCCATGTCATTTGCCAGTAATATGGCACTCTCATCAAAGGGGTAGACGGGATTCAGAGCCTCCCTTCCTGGTTCTCGTTCCTTTTCCAGTCGTTTCCTGGCCAGTTCTACCGCTTCTTCTTCTGAAAGTCCTTCAGAACGCAACTGGTAGTGGAACCTCACCACAAAGGCAGGGAACAGCTCCTGCATTCTATTGAATCCCTCAGGAGTACAGGCTACCATGAACAGGCAACCTGGAGGCATGGCAGAGATGAACTGTCGCAGCATTTCAAAGAACAGGATCAATTCTTTTTCTGTGGCAATCATGATGTTTTCCATTTCATCCAGAAGCAGGGCAGACAGCCCGTACATACTCATGTTTTCCCTGAGAGAGGTACCCAGTTCAGATGAATCGTAGTTGTCCTTGTTCAGAACATAGATGTCCTTTCCTCTCCTGAGCCTGCTCAAGAATCCGGGTTGCCCTTCAGGTAAGAAGAAGTCGAAGATGTCCACCGTGGTGCGAATAATGTCTGAACTGTCCACCTTCAGGTAGACTGCCATTCCCCCCTGATCTTCAATGAGGTGGCTGATGCCCCTGAGTCGCTGTGTCTTTCCCGTTCCTAGATCTCCCACCAGCACAATAGCAATGGAGGCCCCCTTTTCCACATTGGCAATCGCTTCTGCAATCCGTGAATCTGCACTTTGAGAAACATGGATTTCTTCAATGTTTTGTATGCCCTCACTGGAGAGGATTGTGAAAGGATTTGCCTTCAGGTGGAATCGTGAGTAATCAGGGGGATTTTCCATCTCAAACATGAGAATGTATGGGTGACTACAGCTTAAATAGGTTTTGTCCCACCAGGGGCAGATGATTTTTGGATAAAAGAGCCAGAACCTGGGGATAACCAGAAGGTCACACCTGTCATCAAGGTTGCCGAAAGGTATGAGACCGGTGGTCATGTGGTAGAAGGTCATCAGACGTAGAAGCAGGACTGGATGTTGAGCGACCTCCTGGTTCCGGCTTTATCTTTAGAAACATTTATATGGTTTCCTATTGCGTGAGGGATATGAAAAGTAGTATCAGAACAGATAAAATCTTTATGACAGTATCACTGGTGGTAGCTGGCATCTGTGGTGTAAAAGTGGTGCAGGAAATCGCCATCATAAAGTATGCTGTAGTCTGGTATTTTCTGAGACTGAACAGTGAATTTGGGCTTGAAGTGGAATCGTACGTCTATCCCAGATTGCTTCTGGTCTCAGTGGCGCTGTTGGTAGCTGGCATGCTCCTTGTAACCAGTTTATGGACTGGAATGGGTCTTTTGAAAAAAAGTGAGACATCAAAACTCAAGAAAATACTTATACTGGTAGTTGCGGTAATATTGCTGGCGGTATGCGGTTTTTTTGCTATGAGATACATCCAGGACATCATCTCCCAGCCTCCATTTCTGGCCCAGCCGGGGTGGGGGAATCTATCTGATGAGTATGAGATACACGTTGCATCAAAAGTGTGGCTCGTGGCACTCTTCTCGCCCATCGCGGGAGTATCACTGGCTGTCTCCTTTGGATTGCTGAGAGGGATGAGGAAATCCGCTCCCACAGAGTCATCCCGGCCTGAAAAACTCTCCAGTGAATCTCTGAGATCTAAAGGAGAACCCGAAGCGAGGACTCCAGACCTTGAGGTGTTGAAAAGTCGGCTGGCCAAAGGAGAAATCAGCATGGATGACTATAATGAGATGAAGGCCCTGCTTGAGGGCGAAGATGCCGATATTTCCCCGCTGGACGTCTTGTAGTATAACCGGGAACTTGCCTTGAGCGTGTCCTTGCTGACCGTGTGACTGAGTTCCAGCGTTCTGTATGTTCTAATCACCCGCTATGCGGTCAATTTCCACACGTACGTCCTCTACTGCGGTAGCTTCCACACAGGCCCTGGCTGGGCTATGCTGAGAAAAGAACTGGCTGTAACCCTCATTCATGGCCTAAAAGTCGTTAATCTCTCTTAGATGTACTGTCATGCTACCCACATTCTCAAGGACGTCCTGCTCCCCTGAGAATGGCTTCCACGTTCTTCAATACCTGTTCAGGTTCCTTTTCTATTCCATCTTCAACCTTTTTTCCCGTTTCCGGATTACTTCGTACCTGCCCGGATACAAAGACCATTCCCTGTGATTTTGCAGCCTGTGAGTAAGGCCCCAGAGGGGCGGGGCTTCTCCTGTGTGAAGGATCTTCACGGGACAACTTCCCGGATCCGTTCCAGTGCCACTTCAATATCCTCTGCACTGATCATGCGGTGCGTGACCATCCTGATGTGTGTCTCATCCCGGGGCAGGCACCTGACCCCTTTCTTCTCCAGTTCACTGACAACCTTTTGAGACCCACCCAATCCTGATACATCAACCACAATGATATTGGTCTGAACCTTCTCCATATCAATAGAAATCCCTTTCATGTCTGCCAGTCCCTCTGCCAGGGTCCGGGCATTGACATGGTCATCTCTCAATCGATCCACCATGGTTTCCAGTGCCACAACGCCGCACGCTGCCAGAATTCCAGCCTGTCTCATGCCTCCTCCAAGCATTTTACGCACTTTTCGCGCTTTTTCAACGAAATCCTGGGTGCCGCACACCAGGGAACCCACAGGTGCTGATAGCCCTTTTGAAAGACAGAACATCACAGAATCAACCTCTTTCGTCAGATTCTTGACATCAGTATTCAGGGCAAGAGCTGCATTGAACACTCTGGCTCCATCCAGATGCATCCTGATATTGTGTGGTTTTACCACGTCTGCCAGTGCCTTAATTTCCTGAGGTGTGACTGCAATCCCTCCTGCATTATTGTGGGTATTTTCTACACAAAGTAATTGAGTCTTTGGAAAGTGGATATTATCCCCTCTGATAGCTTTTTCAACATCATCTGGGCTCAAGACGCCATTGTGCCCTGGAACAGGATGGGCCATCAACCCTCCCAGGGCAGCCATGGCTCCAACTTCATAGAGGAAGACATGAGATTGGGCCTCCATGATTACCTCATCTCCACGCTGGGTATGGGTCAGGCAAGACACCACATTTCCCTGGGTCCCGCTGGTTACAAATAATGCTTTCTCCTTCCCTATCTTTGAGGCTGCCATTTTCTCGAGCTTGTTGATGGTGGGATCTTCTCCGAAAACATCATCTCCGAGTTCTGCTTTCTGAATAGCTTCCATCATTTCTGCAGTAGGTAGTGTGATGGTATCACTTCTCAGATCAACGATTTTCATGCAATCTACTCGGTGCATGAAGATAAAAGCGTATCGGCCCTTTCCCATGGATTCTATCCTCCACTCCCCGGTTGAGGGCTATATGAAGTGGGACACCCTTTTCTTCCCTCATCCTCCCTTCCCTTTCCCCACAACTTTTATAAGGGATGAGATTTCTTTCGCCCATGGATAGATTTGTGCAGTCACCCGCAGGTAGTCCCTTGTTATTTCTCCTGTTTATGCTGATACCTCTGCTGGTGATGTTGCTGATTATTAACCTCATTGATGTCAGTTTTGCGAAACTGGGCCTACCCCCGTCTCTGGCTTTCTTCCTGCTATTTGGTTCCCTGCTTGGGAGTTTTATCAATATCCCCATCAAGGACGTGAAGACCGAAGGTGAAGTCCTGAGATATGAACCCTTGAAAGGGTTTGGCTGGTTTTTTCCCCGCCCCGTTTTGGAGCACAGGACTGTTACGACTACTATTGCGGCAAATGTTGGAGGAGCTGTCTTACCAGTGGTAATATCTGTGTACTTGCTGCTCCAGTTTCCCCGCACCATTCCTTCAGTGGCTGTGGGGACTGCAATCTGTGTTGTAGTCTGTCACAGGTTTGCTCAACCCATACCAGGCATGGGGATTGGCATGCCGCTCTTTGTGGCTCCACTGACTTCTGCTCTGGTTGCTGTTGGACTGTCTCTCGTTTTCCCAGGGGGAATCCGGACTGTTATTGCTTATACTTCTGGCGTTCTGGGAGTCTTGATCGGGGCTGATCTTCTGAATTTGAACAAGATAAAGAGTCTGGGCGCGCCCACTGCCTCAATTGGTGGTGCTGGCACATTTGATGGGATTTTCCTCACTGGAATTTTGGCTGTACTTCTGGTTTAGCTGCCATAAGAACATCGAGCTTCGACATGAAGACAAGAGAAGTCCGATCTCTTCGAATGATCGATCGTGTCTATCACCCTACTCCGAATCCGTGGAGTGCTGGGCTGCTGATCAGCTAGACAGGGAGGCAATCAATCCAGTTCTTCAGATATTCGAGCTGCCATTCCTTCATTAGAGTGCTGACTACTCTTGTCACATCTCAAAGTGAAATGAAAAGCAGAATGAGACTGATAGGAGACTCAAGGTCTTATTTTGGGCTATTCACCCGATAATACCAAGAGAGATACCCGGAACCCAGATATCTACGATTCGGTTTGCATTAATCAACACAGACCCAAGACATATGAATGACAGAAAGAATAGGGATCAGATTCATCTTGGTCAGGTGCTCAGCGCCTGACACAATGAGTGGATCAAACTCGTAAGGGAGGCATGACATGGATACTGGAAGAAGTAAGAATGAAGATCTGGAAGAAACCTTCACCAAGGAAAAGAAAGAGCGGTCGAACCGATTAAGGACTATCCAGCGCGTTTACTGTCTGGTTCTCGTCGTTGGCCTTATTTTCATATCGTTGGGATTTGCCTGTTTTATTACTGATGTCTTCTTTGACATACGACCACCTTTTTCTCCAGCGGATTACGTGGTCTTGCTCACTTTTGGCACGGTAGCGCTTATCTCAGCGGTCTCTGTAGGAAGGACAAAACTGAAATCCATACAGGAGGAGATACAGGACCTCGCTTTTGAGATTGACCTTCTCGATTTGATTCCCACACCTGAAGAAAACAGGGCTGAAAAATTGCTGAGAATTAACCAAATTCAGTTGAGAAGGTATTATGATCTGAATCTGAGCCAGAATTACTGGATATTCGCTGTGGGAGTACTGTGTGTTTTTCTTGGGGTGGGGATAATTGGTGCAGCCCTGTACCTTCTGATGTACTGGTCAGAATCGGCAACATGGGTAGAAAAAGCACTCATTGGAGTACTGGGTTCCATCGGTAGTATTTTGACCAATTATGTGGCCCGTGTATACTTAGGTATGTTTGCTGAGACGAGCAAGAGCCTCACCGAGTTTCATGCAAAGTTGGTATCCACAAGTCAGTCATTTCTGGCTAACCTGATTGCTTCACGCATTGATGACAAGGAGAAACGAGATGATGCCTGGGCGAACCTGGCTCTTTCTTTGAAGGGGAAGGAGTGATAGTATGAAGACCAAAGAAAAGTGGCACATGGACTTCAGGGTATTTCTTGTCTTACTCTATTTGCTGGTGTAGGTAACTGCTATAATACTGGGAAGGAGATTTGATCTTCTTGGCACAGTAGACGAAGCACTAGGTGGAATTGGGCAGGTAAACATGCTTGTCGTTGTCGGGTGCCTCATTGTGGTGGTAATCATCATGTTATTGCTCTTGATACGGTTTGGGCTGAGCCGCATGTTCCATTCATTTGGGGAATATGGACTCTTGTGGGCAGGAGTCGCACTTATCCTGCTCCTCCTGGGTCAGACCTGGTACGTAATTGTAGTACTCTCCAGTGTGGCAGTAATCCTCCAATATAGGGTCAGTCAGTTTCACCTCGTGAGCACCGGAATATTTGCTGTAGGTTCTGCTGCTGTCCTGGGGTCGTACTTTGAAGTTATCCACGTAGTTGCACTCTTTGCATTCCTCATTCTGTTGGACATGCTGTCGTCAATACTATCATCACGGCAGAGTGATTACATGGAGAAAATAGCAAAAGGCATGTCTCAAGAGAAGAGCATCCTTATATTCAGAGCAACCACCAAAGATGGACCCTCTCTCGTTGGGTGTGCTGATATCGCTTTTCCCTGTATGCTGGCTGTATCAGCCTTCACCCATTCCTTGGAAGTGGGAGCGGTGTTCGCTTCAGCCTTCGGGCTTGCGGGATTGTTGCTGGCTGCTAGGCACGACGAAGCGCATGCAGGACCATATGCATCGCTGGGCATTCTTGGACTCTTTATCGGCTATCTTGTGCAACACCCTGAATGCATGGGTGTTCTGGTGCAGTGACGTTTCAATTCACACGTATTCTCACATCAAGGTTTCGTTTGAGGAGTGTCTTGAGAAAAGCTCTGGAAACGTCCTGGTATGTGAACTGTCAACGAAATGCTTTGTGAAGAAAGGAGAAGAAAGGAAGGAAGAGAATGTGAGGATAGACCAGGTCGAGGATTGGCAGACTTTTCAGAACTGACAGACGAACCTTTTCACATCATCAAGAGTTTCAAATATGAGATCTGGCTTGATTTTGGAGGAACTAACACTTTCTTCAGTTTCCACTCCTGTTAATACCAGAATAGTTTTCAGGTTTGCATTGATACCTGCCTGTACATCAGTGTCCAACCTGTCCCCAATGACGTAGGCATCCTTGTCTTTCAACATTTTCAGCGCCAATTCCATAATGAGAGTGTTAGGTTTTCCAATCACCAAAGGAGTTCTATCAGTGCAGGCCTGAAGGAAAGCCAGAATTGACCCACAACCGGGGATGATACCCTTTTCTGATGGGTAGGTCAGGTCTGGGTTGGTTCCAATGAATTCTGCACCCCTTCTGATGGCCAGACAGGCGGTCTCCAGCTTCTGATAGGTGAGAGTTCTGTCCCAGCCCACAACGACACACTGGCAACCGGGAGTAACAGTGTACCCAATGCCCTGGATTTCATGCAGTAACCCCTTTTCTCCCACCACCCACGCTGTCTGGTAGTCTCTGTTCTCCTTCAGGAATAATGCTGTTGCTCTAGCAGATGTGAGAATTTTCTCAGGAGGTATGCGCAGTCCCAAGGCCTGGAGTTCTTCTGCGTACATTTGAGACGTCCTCGTGGAATTGTTGGTGACCACCACATAGTCATTCAGTACCTCAAGGAGTTCTGGAGCTCCTGCAATAACATGGGTTCCTCTTCGTAAAACTCCATCCAAATCCAACATGAAGCTGGCCATGCTCTACCCTGGAACCTGTTCTTAAAATCCTTTTCCAGGTCACGTGTCAGTGGATGAACCTTGGTGCTATTCTTGATCAGCCACTGGTTCTACCTGGAGAGAGAGACCCTCTAGAGAGAGGATTTTCACCCTATCCCCTTTCCTGACAGGATGAACTGACTCTGCGTTCCACAGTTCATTCTCAATCTGAACTGTACCTGAAGAATGGGCATCAATATCAGTGACAGCGACCCCAACTTTTCGCAGCAGTGCTTCACTCCCCGTTTCAGGGGGTTTTACAACAACGTTCCAAATGAGTCTCACGACGATGAGATCCTTGCCAATCAGGAAACCAATGACACCACCATAGACTGAAAGCGGCAGTCTCACGTTGAATAAGGGCAGCACTACAAAAAACAAGAAGGTGAACATCAACTCGTCTGTCGTGAGGGCAACGATAGCTGCGATGCGTTTCCACTGCATGGGACAGTATGTAAAGAGCCCCTTAAAAATCTAGGTGATTCGTCAGTGAGGCATCATCATTCTCCCAGCAGTGTCTGGGAGATCATGTCCCAACTCTCATCAAGCACAGCTCTTGTCACCTTCCCATTCTCGACTGTCACTGCGGCCACGTGCGGGGTGATGACCTGAGTTATTATCTCCCCTGTTCTATCGCCATATCCACCATGACTTGATGTGAACGTGAAGGTGAACTGCCAGCAGGAGTCACACTCCAGAGTCACCGTATCGACAAGTTCGAGTCCGTTTCCGTCGAACTTGTAGGTGGGACTGGTGAGCACGAATTCTCGCGCAATGTCGCGACTCTCGTCCATGTTGTAGCTCTTTTTCTGCCCAACACATCCAACCGAGAGTACTAACAGAAGCAGGATTACTCTTTTCATGAGCGTAGTAAAGGACGAACATTTAAAAACCTTCTTAAAGAGCCTCTGTGATCCACATAATGAGATAACCCGTTCCGTTAAGAAAAGGGCAATCCAACCTAGGATGCTGTCGTAAGAATCCATCGATGAGAGATATTCTGGGATGATTGTCTCTGTATGAGAAAAAAGAGATGAAGCAAAAGGATATCATTCTTCAAGTTTGTTTCATTTATTATTACCAAGGACCTATCTGGTATGCTAAGAAGCATCTATTAGGAAAACACCTCAGATGCACTTTTCCACCACCTGATATACAGATATCATGATCTACAAGTTTGTGCGTATTCTTTAACCTTGCAGGTGAGACGTACCGTTGGGAAGACAGCCTTCTCTAGCATGGAGAATGTATCATCTGAGCGATAGAAATTCTGCTTCCTTTGATGATTTTAACACAGGAAAGGAGATTGCAGTTGTCCGTATCTTATTTACAAACTAGTAAAACGAAAAAGCTTAAATATCTTAATAATCTTAATTATTGTGATGAAGTTAATAAAACTGGAGAAAAGTGAATCCTACGCTTTGGAAATGGTATTGCCTAGACTTGCCAAATGGATCAAGGCACATCATGAAAAATACGCACCTCTCACTGCAGTGTCAAGAGTCCCCGAGTACAGAGGCTCACTCCAGTATTTGAGAAGAAAAGGATACATACGATTCTACAAGAGTGGTGAGGTTCTTGTGGTGGAGAAGAAGGGATGGGAATACATGTCAATGAACTTCCCCTGGATTGCTGCCAGGCGCTGAACTCTTTTCGTGCGAAAATCGTTCCAATGCTTGTTTTGACCACGCGATTGAGAGCACGGTGGAATTGAAGGCCTTGATGAAGTCGTGCTTCGGCGTTCCTCCAACCAATCTTTCCTTGAAATAAAGATAGCAAAATGCAGAGATAATGTACCTCGATTTCTGTTCAGAATCTAGAATTATGATCCCTTTCCTGAGTCTGTCTGAAAGACTTTCCATCTTCCTGATTTCTTCAAAATCCTTCTTTGGATTGTAGAAACACCCTTCAGCATTAATTAGATTATCTCTAATTAGATCTATCAATTCATGAAGGGAGTTCTTTTCGATCCCCCGACCTTCAAGTTTCTCTAGCGCTGGCGACCCTCGTCTCAGAAGCACTCTGAGATCCTCCTGCAAGAGACTGTCCATGTAGTTGAAACGGTCTAGTAGGTCACCCATCTCACTCTTTGTGTCCATTTTCCTCTTATTTCTAGTGAAAAATTCTCCAACCAGCTTTTCTTCATCTAAGACTTCCTTCAAGAGCTCTTCGATCATGTTCTTCTGATTCTGATGGACTTCTGGTTCAGTTCTCCTGTCTCTTTTCCTACATTCTATGGACAATTGTTCAAGAATTTCAACTACACCAAATTCAGTTGGGTTACAGTTTTCATTGCCCTCTTTGGCAACTGTTTCATCTCTTCTCCTTGAATACAGATATTTTTCCGAGAGTGAATCTAATGGTTCCCTCAATTCGGGCACTGTGTGTCCAAGAGTCTCTAGGCAAACAAAAAGTCTAAGGACCATGGGTGTCCGGGCAATTTGTCCAACGATTCCTTTCTTGGACGTAAGGAGGGTTGGAAAGAAATTAAAGAAACAAAATGAGTATATGTAGTACTCACCTGAAAGGAGAGTTGCAATAATATCACAAATTAGCTGTTCGGAAAAATTCTGGAAGCGTCCATATGAGATTCTCCGGCCTGTATGTCCACTTGTAAGTCTTGTCATCAATTCAGTTAGTTCATCGGCTCTTAGACAGATATTTTTCCATTTCCCGAAAAAATCTTCGATTTTATTATTCAAAGACGCATCATCTGAATCAATGAAGTTTCTAGCAAATTCCATTATAGGTTTATAGACTTCAACATAGTTCAGCAAATAAGCATCCAGATCGTCTATTCTGGAGTTCAGGCTAGTGGCTTCAATCTGTTCCTTGAGATCATTTTCTTCAACAATATCATCCAATTCACGGAGTATTTCTCCACATGATGAAACGAAGTCTGACCAGCGATCAAACTCCTCAATTTCTCCGCATCCATCTATTGTTTTCAATCTGCCCAGCAATTCTTCAAAGCGTTTGAGTTCAATCGAGTTAGATATCAAGAATGATCTCATCTCATTGAAGATCTTGTCTGACCAGGATTTGATTTCTTCAAAGATTAGCTTTCCTCTATCTTCTATCTTACTATCGAGATATTCTTTATATTGTTCGCCAAAAAATGTTGATTTCTTCTTCATTTCCCTCACAAGGCTTTCCATTTCTTCAAGTTTCTCTTCTAGCTCCGTAATCTGGTCTACCTTTGCTTCTTCCGTTTCGTTGATCTCTTTTCGTATTTTTCTTTTCTGTTTTTTTAACTTACTGACTTCGCCAAGAAATTCTTCGAGCTCTCCAGAATTCCTTATGGTATTATTCTCAGACAACGTCACCAGATCTCTTTCAATCGTCAACCATCTGCCATAGTTCTTTTGTATCCATCCTACTGCGATGTGGGCTACTTCATGCGAAAAGAGAACCCAGCATGGAAAAAACCCGTACTTTGCATATCGCGGGGCAGAAACGAAAAAAGGAAAGGTGGCCTGCATAGAATGATGGAGGCCGAAAACACTGAAGATGTCATAGGGAATCTTAAAGGAAAAACTCGACTTGTAATCTCCGATCAGAGCGTCAGAAGCGATGAAAAGCTGTTGAATCCCTCCAATGTCTTCAAAAGAACATTCTCTTGCTGCTGAAACATCGGTTACTTCATGGCCTTCAAGTCTCTGCCAGTATATCCAATTGAGAATGGTGAGGATTGCCTGGACTGTCCTTTCCAACCTTTCCTCATCCTCGTGAATCTTGAACCATTCGTCAGCACCAGAATATTGCATTGACTTAGTTCCTTCAGTCTCTCTTGTCAGATAATCAAAAACGGTTTCTGCCTTTGGAAGAAGAAAATTCTCGTACTTGGAATTCCAATTTCTTCTGAAGGCATGAATCGATCTCAGATGAGCCTTGGCCAGGTCTTTTACTAGGCGCCTTCTTTTCTCGAAGATTTTTCTTCCCAGTTCGTTCTTATCTCTCATTGCAAGTCGCCTCTTTTCCTTTCAGTCTTGTGGGTGTTTTCTACCCTCTTCCTTTTCCATCTTCACTATCGTAGAGGTCTTGAGGACACTGTCGATTTTGAATAACTCTTCGGTCACATGCCTCGCTGAGTAGTGGGATTTTGGTCTGAATGACATTATGAGATCATAGTATCCTTGTCTCTCGAAAAATCTGATTTCTCCATTCTGGACACAACTCCTAATCACGTCATTGCTTCTTATCTCCTGATATGTGAGATTGTCACTACCCGTTACAATACTGACCAGAGTAGAATATTCGATGTCTTCACTTGACTCCGAATTCTTAGGTTCTTCCTCAGGCAAACAGAAAATTGTGGATGTGTCTCTAATGGTGCTTGATTCCCTGTTAAGAAGATAGATTTCCCTGAATCTCAGCACAATTGAAACAATGTCGGAGATTTTCTCACTTCCCAATATTAGGATAAGATCGTGAAGGCCAAATCCTAGGAACATTCCGATAGCGTGTCTCCTTAGTTCATCACGAAGGATTTCCAACTTCAAAAGGAATTCAGGCAGATTGACAAACTGACCTTCTTCCTTCGCCCCCTTCTTGAATTCGATGCAGAATATGGCATAAATAAAGCTTTTATACATCTTAATCCTCCGAAAGGAATGTCCTTCTCCCCTGAACCAGGCATTATTCTCGCCAATGAAATACCTGCATTTTCCTTCACAGTCGAAAGTGAAGTCCATAGGAATGCCTGAAATGTTTTCGCTTTCCTCGATCAAACCTTGTTCTTCCAGCTTCTTGTTGATATTGTGAAGAATCGAGCTCGTTTCAACAAGGTTCGGACTTTCCAGCAGGTAAACAAAATCGTGTCTTCCGAGGAGAATGTGTGAAAAATCATTGTATGAATTCTCTTCTCTTTCCGCGTCTTCGAATTGGAAAAAGAGTTTCCGGCTGCACAGTTCTTCTATGATCATCTTTTCTTCTCTATCTTCTGGATTCAGTCTCTGCAGAATCTCAAGTTCTTCCCTATAGGTTTTTCTCCACTCTTTGATTCCTTCAAAAATGCCTGTTTTCGTTTTTTCTAGATGAATCTCGAGACTTAGCTTTCTTTTCTTGAAGGAAAGTAGAAGGAATGTGTTTATCCGATCTGAGACCTCAATTTCCATATTATCCATCAGGACATCTCCTCCCTATAACATTTTTTTCTTCTTACTGCCTTATAAATCTATTGTTAGGCAAAATACTAGTATTTTTAAGAATGGCACCATCGACACAGGAGATTCATTCCCGTGGAAAATGAAGCAGCGTGAGATAGAATAGAATTCCTATATTTGAGATAACGACAAAAACCGAATGGAACAAAGATTAGGAGAGCTTTGGTGAACGCAGCACATAATGTAGGAAATGAATGTAACTGCACAAGAAGAAAAAAAGGTGTCGGAACTAATACCGAAGACAGGAAAGATGCCTCTATGCGTACCGGAAGACGTCTCACAGATTATGGTGTGTGAGTGAGTAGACTGAATACAGAAGAATGAAAAGCAAAGTACAAACACAGGAAAAGCTGAGCATTCAAGAAGATTTCTTATGTTAACCGAGATAACAATTGTGAGCATATAGAGCCATAATAAGTAATGCGTTATTAAGGAAGCAAAAATCAGATTTCTTCTTCAAGATGTGACCGTACGTGCGGTGCAGGAACTAAATAATATGAGGTTGGGAATTCACCATCCGTGTTCTGAAATGGTGGAAATTATAGCATAATGCCAAAATTCTTCGTATGATTCAAATTAAGGATTTGTAGGATTTGTGTACAATGCAGCAGTATGACCGAAAAGCTTTTATACTACCCATGATCTCTTTAAGAATGCACACTTAATAATACTAAGATTATTAGGATAGAAAAGCTTATATATAACCTAGAGTGATATTATTAAGAATACTAGTATTCGAAGATTGAAAACAATTGAAAGGCGTTGAGTCTATGACGAGCGTAGAGGAGCAGATTAGAGAGCTAAGGGAATCGATTGAAAAGCTCTCTCAGCGTATTGAGGAGATGAAAAAGGCAGGCGTAGGTACTCCCTCTGGAGTTCGGAGACAGATTCTCAAGATGCTAGAAGAGGAAAATGAACCATACTCTGTTGGGGAGATCGCTGAACGGATCGGCAGAGCTGAGAGTACGGTTAGCGGTTATTTGTTGGACTTGTATGAGAATGGATTCGTTGAGCGTAATTCAAGACTCATCAATGTAGGTGACTCTCGAAGAGTGCGTCAGTTGGAGTATTTTATCCCCCAGCAGAAGAGGCGCAAGTGGCATTATCTATGACCTGTTTTTTCTCTCGAGATGACGGATCTGTGGAGCGCTGACCTATTTTGGGATAGAAATGGCATCTCTCTATTCTTTTCTTTTTTCTTTATTAGAATCTTTTTTTTGGAATTTAATTATACCTTTCCCTCTTTTTAATAATCTATTGTCATCAATACAGTGAGAAAGTTATATAAGGATGAAAAGAAGAATAACATCTTTGAATCAAGAACAGTCTTCGGAAGGAGACTTCACTTCGTTGTCTGATGTGTGATAAGATTTCGAAGCTCTATCAGAATATTTTTTGGCTTTCTCTAGATTTCCAGAATATAGAGAGAGTTTTCCAAGCTCAATAAGTGTTTTCGTAGTAATTGAGCTAATTCTATGAACTTTTTGATCAAGTTCTGCTAGCACATTCAGTGCGTGAACAAAGTACTCTTCTGCTTCAATGTTGTTCCTTTCATCCCTGTAGACGAGACCCAAATTGTAGAATGCCAGGGCTACATCTATTTTAAACCTGCTGTCCTCAGTGAGTAGGTTCTTGTAGATCTTCAATGCTCCTTTGAAACATTTCTCTGCTTTCCTGTATTCTCTCAGGTCGCTGTGAAGACCTCCCAGAGATATAAGTGTTGTGGCAGCATCTGATTCAAATTCAGGCCTCTTCTTGGCCAGTTTCTTTCGAATTCCGAAAGCCCTTCCATAGCATTCTCTCGCCTCTTTGAACTTCTCAGATCTACGGTATGCTTTTCCAAGGTCATTGAGTGTTGTGGCTAGATATGGTTCATAAGTCTTGCGATCTCTCTTGACTAGTCTCTTAGAGATTTCAAGAGCCTTGACATAGTGATCTATCGCTTCAGAATGATGTGATGACTCTTCGTAATAAAGTGCGAGATTACTGTGGATCTCGAATAGATCGAGTTCTGTGTCCAAATCGCCCTCTGCCGTGATGGTTTCCAAAGCTTCTTTATGGCATTCTACTGCTTTTTCATACTCTTTGTTGTTCCAGTAAAGGTTTCCTAGTTTATACAATGTAATGAATTTGTCAGATCTAATGCTAGGATCTTCTTCGACTGATCTATAGATATCCAAGGCTCCTACCAAGCAGTTCTCTCCCTCCTTGAGCTTCTTCCATTTGCAGTACAGGTTTCCCAGATCATAGCGTATCCCCGCAAGAAGTAGTTTTACTTCAGGACTATATTTAACGAATTTGTTGCAGATTCTTTCGGCTCTGATATAATACTCCTCAGCTTTAAGATAGTATTCTTCGAATTTCTCAATCCTAGAACAGGATTCTTCTGCAATATCGGTATTAATCTGACTGCTATAGAGATTTCCAAGATGGCCCCACATTCTCGCTATGCCAAGATTCCCTCTCCTCAAGTTACTGTATACACGGACAGCTTCCAAGTAGCATTGTTCTGCATTTCCGAATTCCTTGAGTTTCCAATAAAGGATTCCAAGTCTTTCCAGAGTTGTAACCAGGCAAACATCAAAGAGATTCTCATTACTCGTTTCTGTTTTTAGTTGGGCATCTTCTACAGTAAATGGATTTGAAGGTCCCATAGCCCTTGCTTGCTCAGGTGGAAGATCAGCAGATCCTATATGAAGAAGCTGATCGAGGCTGCCCGCAATGAGTTTCCAGTTGCTTATGCTGGGTTTTGTGAATTTCTCTGATCTGAGTTTTAACATATAACATTTGCAGAAATCAAGGCCTCTCAGAATCTTAGCTTTGTCATTTCTCTCTGTTGATCCTCTTATGAATTCTGAATACTCCTCTACCAGCAAAGATACAAGCTCGGGATCTTCATCTATTATGTCGTCAAAAGATTCTATCCTAGTCTTTATCTCTTCAAGAGTTTCCTTTCTTACTTTTTCCCTTATGTCAATTAAGAAGCAATCTAGACTCACTTTGGCAGAAGCAAACAGATTTTTTCTCTTCAGATACCAATATTTCATGTTCAGTGTTATTCTTTCGACTGCTTTCTTCTTGACATTGTCACTCCCATCTTTTGCTTCGCTGAGTATAGTTTTTGTCACGATTCTAGGATTCAACTCTGCATTGATTGATATGAGGTAGGGAATCAACAAGGTGGAGCATAAGAGTGTTCCGAAAAAGCTTATGACAATATATCTCTCAAATTGAGGAGAATACAATTGGAAATTGCTATATCCAGTATCAGTAGATATCTTCTTCAAGAGAAGTAGATTGTACAGAATGAAAAAAACATAAACTGCTACAAGCAAAATGGTGGATGGCCTCCTGAACATGTGCCCAGTGTAGGTGGGTTCGTACAGCTGAATGTACAGTTGTGCACACACAAAAGTCAGAGAAAACACAATTCCGAATAATGCGGCCAGGCTCTGAGAAATCGCGCTCAGAAGATACCTGATACTCTCAACATGCATTGCAGGCGCAAACCTGGAGAAAATATACAAGAGAACAGAGCTTCTCTCTCCCTGCTGTCCTGTCCATAGGAGATCAATGATGGCCAGCAAAAACGGTGCGGCGCTGACGAGATATAGATAGTCATGATCTAAGTAACCAAGTTTTCTTTTGACACCGTAAGAGAAAAAGAAAATGACAAAAAAGGGTAAGAGAAGGGATAAGAAAGCAGAGATGTCTGTCTGATAAGGAGAAAGATATCTGCATTTCCAATAGGTGAAAATTCCCAGTGAGGTCGGAACGATTCCCAGAAATGTGTATTTCTTCAGGAGGAATTTGTGTTCACCCCACATAGGAATCCATTGCGCTCCACCAGATCTCATTGTTTTTCGATTGATTGAATCTATTTAAATATACCGTTTTGAATCTCGGCTTTGGTGCCATGTGACAGGAAGAATATCAAACTCCTGAGTCATCCACGCTCTTTCATATTGGATTGCTGTCGACGACCCCGCCCTGGACAAATACTCCAGCTTCAATAAGATGCTCGACCAATTGGAAAAAGAGCCAGTCAATCCATGTCATTACAGGAAAACATGAATACTGGCTTCGAATCGAAAGGGATTTTGAGAAGAATTATCTTCCAAGTTCTTCTCTTCCTCACGGAAACCTTTAAATAATTTCAGGTGCCTACAGGCGTGAGGGTTAACATGAAGGTGCACATCTTTATTATTGTTCTAGCTGTCTTTGCAGCCCAGGTCCAGCAAGAGGAAATCCAGGGAAAAATCCTCATTGATATCGGACACAGTTCTCTGGATATCAGTCTTATTCTCGGAGAGCTGGCCAGAGAACTTGAAATTAACTATTATGATGTTGAATTTACTCAGAGTATTCTGTATCTTGATCCATATGATATTTTGATATTAGCTGTTCCGACAGTTTCTCTTACAGAAGAAGAATTCAATGCTATCCGGCTCTTTGTGGAGAATGGAGGGGGACTTTTCGTCATGGGAGAAAGTGGAGTCATGACGTCAGAGAATGTAGAAGACCTCAATACGCTCACCTCCGTGTATGGAATAGAATTCCAGAGAGATGTGGTGATTGATCCGGAAAGTAACCTCAGTCTTGACAAAGCATATCCAGAAATCCCCATTATCCAGAATTTTGCTGCGCATCCTGTGACCAGTAATGTCAGGAGGATTTTTCTGGTATCCGGGTGTTCTCTCGAGGTGTCTCGGAGAGCCCGTCCTCTTGCATGGGGCGGAGAGCAGACCTATGGAGATAGACTTTCTGAACTGTACGGGTATGGGGGAGGCTCGTATGAACCTAGTCTGGAAAAAAAAGGGAAAGATCTCGTCCTCCTGGCGTACTGTGAGTCAGGTGAGGGAAGAGTAGTGGCAATTGGAGATACGAGTTTATTTAGAGGGTTATCTGCTGCGGGTGCCCCCTGGACCAGGAATCCTCTTGACTACCTGGACAACAAGCGGCTGGCCCTCAACGCAGTGGGGTGGCTGTCTCAAAAAACCAAGAAGACCATGATATCAGAGCGCATCAGCCAGGCAGAAGCCCTCATTCAGGAAGGGAGCTATCAGGACGCTTTGCAGGTTCTGGAAGGAACCCGTGACATTGCCATGCTGGTTGAGGAGTACGGCAAGGCACGGGCGATTTCTGTCCTCATCGTCAAGGCAAACCGGGGCCTGGAAGCAGATCTTCTCTTACAGGAGGCAAAGATCTATCTCGAATCTTCTGATTGCGAGACAGCAGCAATGCTGCTTGAGGAAGCAGTGAGTGTCTTCGAGGCCATTGAGAACACGGGGAAAACTGAGGAATGTCTGGGACTGCTCGCCGAATGTGGGGATACCCTGGCCATGGTGAGACAGGCCAACCTTCTCCTGGAGGAAGCACAGACCCTGGTGGACCAGAGAAAATTCGCGCAGGCCATAGAGAAGACGAGAGAGGCCCGATCACTGTTCGAAACGCTTGAGATACCTGAAAAAGTAGACGCATGCGACGATCTTCTGGCAGGTATCCAGGAATATCAAAAGGAACAGAGTGATGAACGAAAGTCGTCGGAGAGAAATCGTGCTATTCTGGCAGCCATCGTCATAGCCACTTCCTTCATTATCGTCGTGTTGTTCATGTGGAGACGGTCACAGCCCCCATATCCAGAGCCACCACCATCTCGGCTCGCGCACTGATTGTGCCACTACTCCTTGGCCTGGCGGATTCGACGAATTTCATCACAGAGTAATTTGAGGGTCTTGTGCTTTGCATGCTGTTTTTCCAGGAGGATTCTTCCTGGGGTTCGCGCCTCCTGTCCCTGGTCTTTGGGATACTGGGTCTCCTCTACGTCGGGCTTCATATTGAGATGTTCTGCTGCCTTCTGCATCTCAGAGAGGGTCGGATCCTTCACCGCCAGTCCTGTAGAGATTTTTCTCCCCTCTGACCGGCTCCGGGACGAGTCAATGTTTGCCAGCCATACAACTTGTTTTCTCATGATGCTGTCTTTCCTCAGGAATTTATAAGTGTTCACCTCGGGAGGACTTCTATGGTTGATGAGAGTCTCCTCTGATCCTGCTTCGTCACCACGGAAAACCTTTTATTCAGTATGGAAGAGGAAGCTCATGGAAAAGGGATTGGTCCATGTCTACACTGGAAATGGGAAAGGAAAAACCACAGCAGCCCTGGGACTGGCCATGAGGGCTGCAGGCCATGGATTGAAGGTGTATATGATCCAGTTCATGAAGGGCAGGATAAACTACGGGGAACTCGAAACAGCAAAATTGATACCTAATTTCGAAATCAAGCAGGTGGGGAGACCAGATTTCGTATCTAAGGAGAACCCAGATCCCGAGGATATCAGACTGGCACAGGAAGGACTTGAACATGCTGAAGCCGTCATCTCCGCGGGGCAGTATGACATGGTTATCCTGGATGAAATCAATGTCGCCATGGATTTCAGGCTCGTTTCTCGTGACCGTGTCATCACGTTGATTAAGGAGAAACTTGAACCTGTGGAATTGGTTCTCACCGGAAGAAGTTGCCCCCCTGATATTGTGAAGATTGCCGATTATGTGACTGAAGTTCTTGATATCAAGCACCCATACATGAAAGGTCTGAAAGCCCGGAAGGGCATTGAATGGTGATTCCATGGTTGAAGTCGCTCTGCTGTCAGATGGCTTCTTTTTCCTGGATATGGGGTTTCTCGTTTACGGGAAAGCGTCATACTACGGGAACCTGTACAAGGCAGCACTGAAGCCATTACTGATCAAGACGGAAGATGAGGTTGTCCTGGTGGACAGCGGTATGGGAGACCTCCCTGAATCCTACCAGAAGTTCTACACAATTGAAAGAGAACAGACGCTCACGTCCAGCCTGGCGCAACGAGGTATTGCTCCTGAAGAGGTTACCGCTGTGATTAACACACATTTGCACATGGATCATGCAGGGAACAATCGACTGTTCTCAAACGCAAAGACCTATGTCCAGGAACAGGAATTGCAGTATGCACATAACCCCCACAGGTTCCAAAGAGGAGCTTACATCGAAGAGTTCCTGGAGGGACTGGACTTCATCACACTCAAGGGGGATTACACTTTTTCAGAAGATGTAGACATTATCGTGACTCCCGGACATACCCCGGGACATCAGTCAGTGGTGGTACACGGGGCATGTGACTATATTTACTGTGGAGATACTGCACCTCTCAGAGAAAACCTGGAAAAGAGAAATATCGTTGGCATCCTGTTCAATCCAGTAGACGCTCTCAATTCCCTGGACCGGCTGAAACAAATTGAAGGTGTCCACATTTTCTCGCATGATAATGAGCAGCTCACGCTGTAGCCTGCACCGGCTCTCTCACCCTGAATCCTTCACCGTGATTGCTTCATTCTCACAGCTCACTTCACATAAGTGGCACTCCAGACATTCTTCCTCACGGACGACATGGGATCTTCCCTCTTTCATCTCAAACACTCCCTGAGGACACGCAATGGAGCAGAATCCACACCCAGAACAGCGTTCGGGGGTCACTGAAACACTCATGGTACTGGTTTCCACAATGGTTTAAAAGGTTATCTTTCTGCTCTCTTTCAGGGCACCCTCCTGGTAAAATGGAAAGTCTTATAAAGACTGACGCATACATTGACGAGGATACAGAAGGAGGATGGGCAAATGAAGGAACGGTACAAGTATGCGGCTGGATTCGTATTTCTTTTTCTAGTGGAAAGTATTGTCCTGTATTTCTCTGAAAGAGGAAGCAATGAGGTTCTCGATTCTCCGGCGGAAGCCTTCTGGTGGATAATTATCTTCTTATCCAGCGGATTTGAAATCATTCCCGAGACGGCTGTGGGGCGGGTCGTTGGAACATTGCTGGTTGTGGAAGGCTTTGTACTTCTGGGATTCTTTTTTGCTGGGTTCGCTGCCCATCTGGTGGAGAGAAGGATGTCTGGAGGTAAGATCATGAAACAGGTAAAGGTCAAAGATCATATCCTTGTATGTGGCTGGACGGCCGGCACTCCCAAGGTTTTGGAAGAGCTCACCAGTGAGGATATAAAAACGAGACGTAAGATTGTCGTCCTGGCAAACCTGGACAAGAATCCTTTGGAAAGAGAAGATGTTCAATTCGTGAAAGGAGATCCCACCCGAGATACAGATCTCAAGAGAGCAGGCATCATGACTGCCAACACAGCAATAATCTCTCTGGACAAAAAATCGGACGATCCAGATGCAAAGGTGATTCTGACTGCCCTGGCTGTGGAATCACTGAATCGGAACGTATATACCTGCGTGGAACTCCAGAACGCCGAAAACGAGAAGCACCTCAAGCATGCAGGTGTCGATGAGATTGTGTGCCTGGGCCGTCTCAGCCAGAACCTGATGGTACACTCTTCGTTGAAACATGGGTTGTCCCGTCTGTTTTCTGAGCTTGTCACGCATAACTATGGACATGAGTTCTACAAGATTCGAGTACCCAAGAGATTCGTGGGTGAACCGTTTCCACAGGCCTTGAAGAGGCTCATAGAAGAAGAAGGCGTCATCCTGACAGCTGTTGAAAGGAAAACACTGAATGGGGATGGGAACTCGACAATTGACATACGGGTTAATCCTGGATATGATTATATCCTGGAAGAGGGTGATAACATGTTTGTCATTGCTTCAGAGGAGCCCCAGATATACTGACCCTCGTGTGTGATGTGGAGAGGAGGTCTTGTCCTCTTGAGATAGGTGTCATTTCCAACCGAAACAGTTTAATACCCCGTTTCGAAGGAGAGGCAATGTCTCTCTACACCAGGAGCTTTCTGGCCCTGTTAGTCTCCATATCGCTCTGTTTCTCGAGTTTTTACGTGCTGCTTCCCACGCTCCCCCTGTATGTGCAGCATATCGGAGGAACCCAGAAAGAAGCAGGAATCATCATCGGTATTCTCACCCTGTCTGCAGTCCTGTTTCGTCCCTATTTTGGGAAAATTACTGACAGGAAAGGGAGAAAACTCATGCTGCAGGTGGGTGCCTTCCTGTTCCTGCTATCATCAGCCCTGTACGGACCAGCGTCAAGTGTGACTGGGTTGATTCTGGTGAGAATCTTACACGGTACAGGAATTGCTGCCTTCACAACAGCTTCAATAGCCATGATAGCTGACATGTCCCCCACAGGCCGCAGGGGAGAAGCTTTTGGAGCCTTTGGAATGGCAGCCATGATTGCTTTGTCAGGAGCTCCGGCAGCAGGCACGTGGGTTCTGGATCACTCCTCCTTTCGTGAGATGTTCCTTCTCACTGTTGGACTTTCGGGGATTTCTTTTGGGCTGTGCCTGACTGTGAAAGAGACATTGGATCACCCAAGAGAAGTCCAGAGTGGATCGTTGGAAGGTACGTATCTTCCTTCTGCGACCATCATGCTGTGTACCATTACATTTGGAGCTATTGTGGCATTTCTTCCCTTTTTTGCGGGAGAAATACCAGATTTCGGCCTTTACTATACAGGATATGCTCTGGCCTCTGTGGCAGTACGGCTGCCCCTGGGAAAAGTTTCTGACAGGGTTGGCCACCGTAAGGTCATCCTGCCAGGGATGATAGTGCTTTCTGTGGCGTTGGGTCTGTTGTCAGAGTCCAGAAGTCTCTGGATGTTGGTGGTGTCAGGGGTCCTGTATGGAGTGGGGTTCAGCAGTGTCTATCCCTCGCTGACTGCACTGCTGGTGGAAAGAGTTCACGATGAAGCCAGGGCACGCGGTCTAGCCTGGTTTACTGCTTCCTTCGATCTGGGGATAACAGTGGGATCCTTCGCATTTGGGTTCGTTCCTTTAGGGATGATATATCCTGTGGGTGCTCTGACAGTCCTGGGGGGTGCAGGACTGTTTCTGGCAGTGGAATTCCTGAAAGTTCCCCAACAGTAGTTACTTCTCCCAGCTGCCGGGATTTCTATCTGACCTTACGTACCGTGTCAGGAGTCCGCCTAAGAACTCACCACAGGAATCTCAGCGTCTCCTGGTCCACAGGTAGACTCCGATAGCTGTAATAGCTGCAAACACAGCGATCAGCATGAATTCCTCCAGATAGGTAGGAATCATCACCTTCGCATAGAACTCCTTCATCGTCTCAATGTTCAGAGACATGTCCTTGAACGTGGTGGTGTACGGGGTCAGCTCCATGATGGACTGCCGTACTCCTGTCATCTCGTTTCGTATCATCTTGGAGTCCAGGCTCAGTCGCAGGAACCAATGAAAAACTCCTACTGCTCCTCCAAAAGTCCAGAACCTGCCTGCCCATCTCTGCAGGTTATGTCTTTGGAGATAGCTTGCTCCAAGCAGCAACAGTCCCACCACTGTCAGCAGCCGGGATGCATTGTTCAGGAGATCTGGAACCACAAACTGAGAAATAATCAGGTCCCTGCTGGTACTGTACATCTCCATGAACGTCTTGTACATGTCATAGGTATTATAAAAGGCTACCACAAGCGCAGCACTCCAGATCGCAGCCCCAGCTGTACAGCATACTGCAGCCCAGGATCTCTGCCTCCTGCGTTCCCAGAAAAAGATACCCAGGAACAGGATGGCCACAAATACATACACTTTACTGAAATCAGTCAAAAGAGTGGGCAGGTTCAAGCTCAGAAATGACTGCGGGGTCATGGTCTGTCCTTCCAGCGCAGTCACGAAATAGTACGAAGAGACTACCACAGCCGGAATGGACACGACCCCTCCAGACACCAGAAGGGCACCTCCATACTCTTTCAGTTCCCCCCTTTCTTTCAAAAAGGCGTATGACAGAACAACCACACCGAAGAGAAGCAGGAGAATGCCAACTGCCTTGAGGACCTGCAGAATGAGTGTGTACGACACGTCTTTCGGGGATGCTTCCACCATAATCAGAGTGTACAGGGTGTAGTACGTGATAGCAATAAACCCTCCCAGAATCAGGAAATTCAGCCCGCCTCCCAGGAACATGTTGGTGGCTGGCTTCTTTTCCAACGGTTTCCTTTTCTTCGTCTTGGCCATGCACTCATCTTCTAAGACGTCTTTATTAATGTTTCCCCATCCATTTCTCGCGGCTTCTCAATGCCCAGAAGGTCAAGAATGGTGGGTGCTACATCTGCAAGAATTCCTGAACGCACGTGACACTGCTGTGTGATGATAAAGGGAACAGAATTTGGTGTGTGAGCAGTAAAGGGTTCCATTGAGGTTTCCTCAACCATCTGCTCTGCATTCCCGTGGTCGCCTGTTACTATCACGACGTTGCCTGTGGAGTTCACCTTACACGCGTCAACAATCTGTCCCATGCAGGTATCCACCGTCTCGATGGCGGCAATCCCTGCAGCAAGATCCCCCGTATGGGCCACCATATCCGGGTTGGCGAAATTCAGGATAATAACATCGTATTTTCCAGACTCAATTTCTCCGACAACTCTTGCTGTCACACGGTGGGCTGACATTTCGGGCTGCATGTCATAGGTAGCTACCTTTGGTGAGGGAATCAAGACACGGTCTTCTCCGTCAAATGGCTCTTCTCTTCCTCCATTAAAGAAATACGTGACGTGATAATACTTTTCCGTTTCTGCAATGCGCAGCTGCCTCAAATGATGAGTGCTCAATACCTCCCCCAGGGTATTCTTGAGGGAGAGGGGACGAAATACGACAGGGGCAGAAATATCATCTTCATATTCTGTCATGCACACGAACAATACGTCCAGTTTCTTTCTCTCAAAATGAGGGAAAGGATCATCCACAAATGCCCTGGTCAGCTGACGGGCCCTGTCAGGACGGAAATTGAAGAAGATAAGGGAATCTCCGTCATTGATGGTTTCTCCTATGATGGTGGGCTGTACAAACTCGTCAGTCTCTCCCTTGGTATAGGACTCCTTAATCGCGTCTTCTGCAGTGCCACACCTCAGCCCCGTAACCCCCGTCAAAGCTTCATATGCTCTCTGGGTTCTCCTCCATCTGTTGTCGCGGTCCATGGCGTAGTACCTGCCCATGACAGTGCCGATACTGCCTGTATGCAGTTCGTCCATGTTCTCTTTCAACTGCTGGATATACGTGAGGGCACTCTTGGGCAGGACATCTCTCCCATCCAGAAAGGGATGAACCACGGTATTCACCTTGTGGCTGGCTGCCAGCTTCAACAAAGCAACCAGGTGGTCCATGGAGCTGTGGACTCCACCATCCGACACGAGCCCCATCAGATGGAGTGTGGACTTTCTGTCCTTCGTCCTCTTGACAGCTCTTATCAGAGGTTCTTTTTTGAAGAAACTTCCGTCCCTGATGGATCTGTTGATCCTGGTATAATCCTGGTAGACAATTCTTCCTGCTCCCAGGTTCATGTGACCCACTTCAGAATTTCCCATTTGACCTTCCGGGAGACCGACATCTTCTCCTGATGCCCCCAGCTCTGTGTGAGGATACCTCGAAAGAAGGGCACAATACGCTGGCGTTCTGGCCTGTCGTATGGCATTGCCTTCCACCTTTTCTGAGATTCCCCAGCCGTCCAGGATCATGAGCAGAATCATAGCCTGTTAGCTAGGACCCACTCCTTTATAAAGGTTGTTTGTGGAATTCCGTGGTTGAAACAGCATTAATCACTGGGTTACAGAGGGCAGCTCCTTCCCGTGCAATCCACCAGCAGCCTCCTACATCTCTGAAGACTCTTCTTCTTTCTTGGGTTTCTTCCCCTCCAGCAGATTGTATCCAAATAACATTCTCTCCAGAGAGGTTGCAATATCTCCAGCATCACGAAATTCAGATTTCTCAAACATATGGTACTGAGAGAATAATTGTACGCGGATCAGTGCCATGCGAATCTTATTCTTGGTGTCCTCATCTTCCTCTTTTTCAAACAGCGTGTACAGGGCTTCAATGTGTTGATGGGCGTTCCTGGGCTCCACGAGAGTCTGATAGATGTGGGAAATAAGTTCCTGTGAGAGGTGCCTGGACTTGGCCCATTCTTCTACACATGAGACATCTTCTCCACAGAATACCTTTCTGATCATGTCCATAGCAGTCACCATTCTTTTTTTTTCAGCATTCCTTAAAAGAGTTATCTTTCCCGTATCCTGCAGGGTTCTTCCTACCGTTCCAAACCTTTATAAGTAGGGCCTATTCCTTTGGAGGTGATGATCCTGATAGTGGCAGAGAAACCCAAGGTTGCCTTGAAAATTGCCAGCGCCCTGGGAAAACCAGAGAAAAAGAAGAAGAACAATGCTCCGTACTACGTGGTGGGAGATATTGTGGTAGCACCTGCAGTTGGCCATTTGTACCATTTGAAAAGTGCCGTTCCTTTTAGAGACTATCCAGTTTTCGATGTTGAATGGGTCCCCACTGACGTGGCCTATGCCAAGAGCTATGTGAAGAACCTTCAGTTTCTGGCAAAGGACGCAGATGAATTTGTTAATGCGTGTGATTATGATGTGGAAGGATCTGTTATCGGGTATAATGCTCTTCGATTTGCCTGTAAGGCAGATATTTCTCAGTCCAGGAGAATGCGGTATTCCACGCTCACCACCACTGAGCTGGCCAGTGCATTTGACAGCCTTGAGCCCCCTGGATTTGCCATGATAGACGCTGGACTGGCCCGCCACGAACTGGACTGGATATGGGGCATGAATGTATCCAAGGCTCTGTCCAGTTCTCTAAAGACTGCAGTGGGACAGTTCAAGCTGTTGTCAGCAGGGAGAGTGCAGACTCCAACCCTGGTGTTCCTGGAAAAAAGGGAGCGGGAAATTGCTGGTTTTATCTCGGAACCCTACTGGGAAGTGATCATCGAATTCCAGAAGGACGGGATACCGGTACAGGCAAAGTACCCCCAGAGGCTCACGACAGAGGAAGAGGCTCAGAGAATCTACCAGGAGTGTTTAGGCGCCACGGGAGTTGTCACTGATCTGGATCAGAAGAAGAAAACCAGGAATCCACCCATTCCCATGGATTTAGGATTGCTGCAGTCTGAATGCTGGAAGAATTTCAGATATACACCCCAGACCACTCAGAAGCTGGCCCAGGGGCTCTATGAAATGGGAGCAATCTCTTACCCCCGGACAGCATCTCAGAAGCTCCCTGCCAAACTGGATTTCAAGCGGATATTGAAAGGATTGTCGGGGAGTCCTCAGTATGCCACCTTCGCCTCAGAGATCATGCAGACTGCATTGGTTTCAGCGCAGGGACGGAAGGATGACCCTGCACATCCTGCCATTCACCCCACGGGAGACCAGCCCAAGAAACTGACTGCTCCCATGCACAAGGTGTACGATCTGATTGTGAAGCGATTCTTTGCAGGGTTTGCTGACCCTTCTGTCTACCAGTCAACAAAAGTGGAGATTACGGTAGGGGAGCACCCGTTCCTTACTCAGGGAAATATCACGGTGAAGGATGGGTGGCTGCGGTACTACAGAGACTATGCCAAGATTGTGGAAGAACCGCTTCCTCACCTGGAGAAGGGTGAAGAGGTTGAGGTGACACCCCAGGTATTGAGCAAGGAGACAAAACCTCCCCCCAGATACAACCCTGCTTCAGCAGTGAAAATGATGGAGAAGCTGGGGATAGGCACCAAGGCTACCCGAGCTCAGATCATTGATATCCTGTATGAACGGGGGTACATCACGGAGAAGCAGATAGAAGTTACACCTCTCGGGGAGAAGACGGTGGAGGCTCTGACCAAGGATTGTCCCCAGATCGTCTCGGTACGGCTGACCAGGCACTTTGAAAAAGAGATGGATGAAATCTATGAGGGAAAGAAGGAGAAAGACGCTGTCATCACAGAGGCGCAGAAGGAGTTGACGGGAATCTTTGAAAAATTCAAAGAAAAAGAAGCAGAAATTGGAAAGATTATCTATGAGGGATTGAAGGAGACCCTGGATCGAGAGAATGTCGTGGGGACGTGCCCTCTGTGTGGAGAGAAACTGAGGATTATCCGCTCAAAGAAGACCAGGAAGCGGTTTGTGGGGTGTTCGGGATACCCCAACTGCACTCATTCGTATCCCCTGCCTCAGAAGGGGAAGGTAGCTCCAACTGAGGAAGTGTGTGAGTGTGGGGCGCCCTTGGTGAAAATCAGCGGGAGAACGTACTGTCTCAACCCGAGTTGTGAAAGTCATGCAAATAATCAGGAAATTGTGGGTATCTGTCCAGCATGTGGCAAGGACTTGAAACTGATCTACTCCAAGAAGACAGGAAAGCGGTTTGTGGGATGTTCAGGATATCCTGCGTGCACACGATCATATCCTCTGCCCCAGAGAGGGAATGTCACCTTTCTGAACGAGAAGTGTGAGTGTGGTGCTCCCTTGATTATTCTGGGAAAGAAGAAGGAAAAGCAGTGTATTGATCCAAAGCATACTACCTGACGCTGAGGATACTCTGCTGCTGGAAACCCCTGCATTTTCTGCCACGACGTGCTGTACATCCACCGAAGTTCAACTCAATGGGCATTCGATTTACGGTGGATAATTCAGAAATGAGAGATCATATATCCAAACCGATCATGCGCTCCTTCTCGGGTTAGGTATCCCACTTTGAAGGGAATCATGCATTTGTCGGAACCTTTATAACGTTTCAAAGAACAACCAATTCATGATTGTGCATGCTGCTGACGCTCATCTGGGAGTCACCAGGTACCAGAGGATTGACACAGAAACGGGCCTCAATGTGAGGATGATGGACTTTTGCAGTGCCTTCGAGCAGGTGGTCACACACGTTCTGGAAATTCGACCCGACGCCTTTGTGTTTTCTGGCGATCTTTTTGACAGGGTAAATCCCACCAATTTCATTCGCAAGTTTGCTCAGGATCAGCTGAAGCGGCTGTCAGCTCACACGATTACCACCTTCTTGATTCCAGGAAACCATGAGACACCTCGTTCAAAGGGCGTCAGGAACCCGCTCTCTCTGTATCTGGATATTCCTTTCATCCATATCAGGCTGGAACCCTTCCAGAAGGATGTGGGGCCCTACACCATAGCGGGTGTCCCCTTTACCCGAGATCCAGTCCAGTACATTCCACCTCCCCGGGAGGGGCGAATAAACGTGCTGATGCTTCATGCAGTAGTAGAGGGGGCAGTCTGGGGTTCTGAGCGATTCATGGAGTACGTGGATGATACAGTCAAGGCAGGGTTGGTGCCCCCCTATGCATACTGTGCTCTCGGGCACGTCCACAGACATCAGGCCCTCTCCAACATGGTGTATTCAGGTTCTCTTGAGCGATACGATTTTAATGAAAAAGATGAGAAAAAGGGATTTGTAGTATATGATGATGACTATGATTTTGTTGCCATCCCCAGCAGAGATATGATAGACTTTGAGTACACCTGCACAGGGAAAACGGGATTTGAAATTACAGAAGAATCTCAGTCGTTGCTGACGAACATTCAGGACAAAATCGTTCGATTGATACTAAAAGGAGAACTTGATCCTGTGACCAGGAAGGACACCAATTTTACTCTTATCAGAGAAAAGGCACAGGACGCATTGCATTTTTCCCTGAAGGACTCCACCCTAGCTGAAGAGGTTGAAGAGATCAAAGATGAAGACGTAATGTATACACCCCAGGAAGAGTTGAAACGGTATCTGGAGGCAGCACAAAAGGAAGAAGCCCTGTCAGAAGGACTTACCATTATTAAGGAGATTTTGGGATGATTTTGAAGTCTGTACACCTGGTAAACTTCAAGAAGTACAAGAAGGCCAAAATAGATCTAGACAATTCTTTAATTGGCATATTTGGGAATAACGGGGCAGGCAAATCCTCTCTCCTTGAGGCCGTGACCTGGGGGCTGTACGGAGTGGCGCAGAGCATGGAAGGGAAGGAAGGCGTCAAGCAGAAGGATCTCATCAGGGATGGAGAGGAAGAAATGGGAGTGGAAGTGGAGTTTTTGCTGGGTTCTCATGTGTACAAGGTAACCCGGTACCTCAATGCAAAGCGTGGGATCAAGTCCCGACTGTGGATTGATGGGAAATTGCAGGCGAGAAAGTCCACGGAAGTGGTGGCCCGGGTTGAGCAGGATATCGGGCTGAATGTGAAGGGGTTTGTCTCCTCCTCATTCATCAGGCAGAAAGAACTGGATTTGATCACCTCGAAAATTGCTTCTGAACGCAAGAAGTTGATTAATCGGTTATTCAACCTGAAAGTTTATGAGAAATTTGAAGACGTAGCCAAGAACAGGAAAAAGGAGAAGGAGAATGAACTGCAGGCTATTACACGGGTTGTGAAAGAGAAAGAAAAAGACATGGGTGAACTGCCGGGACTGGAGGAGGCCCTAGCACAGCTGAAGAAGACAGTGGAGCACCTGAAACAGGAGTACGATGGGACACGACAGGAGTCTGAATCTGCGAAGCAGGAATACTCATCGCTGGAGAAAGAGTATCAACACTACCAGGAACAGCAGTACCGACTGAAAATCCTGGAAACAGATAGTGCCAATGCCAGACAGACTCTCGAGGAAAGGAAGAAAGACCTTGGAGAGATTGAAAAAGCAGATGTGAGGAAAAAGGAATTGCAGCCGCAGTATGACGAGTTCTTGAAGGTGAAGGAGTCCTTTTCAAGGTTGGATCGTCTCAAATCAGGCTATGATAGGAAAGTGAAGGAGAAGGAGAACCTGGAGACTGAAATCACAGTAACCCAGAAGCACCTTGAAGATCGACTGGCTGGCTGCACCGCTGAGATTCTGAACCTGGAAGCCCAGGAAGAAGAATTGAAAGGTATAAGGGTAGCACTTGAGTCTCTAAGGGAGAAAATGAGTGCGTTGAGTGATATCCCCCAGAAAAGAGAAGAGGAAGCAGGCAAACTGGACAAGATGAAGGACAAGGAGGCTGAGCTCCTAGCAGAGAAAAAAACATACCAGGCAAAGATTGCTGATCTTACCCTTGAACTTGAAGATGTGGAATCACTGGGAGTGGGCGCACCCTGCCCCAAGTGCAAGAGACCCCTGGAAAAGGCCCATATGGAGCAGCTGATCACCCGCTGCCGTTCTGAGATTCTGGCTCATGAAAAGATTCTGGAGAAGTGTCTCACACGGGAGAGACACCTTCTTGAAATGAGAAGGGAACTGGAGTCCAGGATACAGGAGTTGAAGAAGAAGGAAGATAACCTTGCAGCATTGAGAAAAGATGAGCAGCAGTACATGAAGGCTGAAGTCAACCTTGAGACGATCAAGAGAAGGAAAAAGGACGTCCAGGAGGAAACTGAAGAAACCAGGAAGAAGTTGTTCGATCTGGAAAAAGGAAAGATCCAGATCCAGAACCTGAGAGAGGAGATAGACCGCCTTCACTTTGACCCTGTCACCTATGAGACAACTAAGAAGAACGTGGAAGACATGTCTGCAGTGGAGCGGGAGATCATCAAACTGACAGAACGAATTTCCAGAAAAGATGACATATCACGGATCATGGCAGAAGCAGAGGCTCTCCTGGATAGAAAGATGCGTGAGGCAAAAGAGATAAAGACCAGCATTGAAAGGATGGTGGCCATTCCAGATAAGTTCAAGGCAGCAAAGGACAGGAAGGATCGCTTTGTGGAGAAAGAGCTGGACGTATCCAGACAGTATACAGAAAAGAAGACTGTATACCAGGAAAGGGAAAAAGAGATACAGAGACTGCACCGCGTGAAAGAGGAAGTGAAGGATCTGAAGAAAAACCAGAAAGACCTTGAGTCAATGATTGTGACCTACGGCGTATTGCAGGAGTCATTCAGACAGATACCGGTGCAGATACAGTCCCGGCTGAGGCCAAGAATCAGGAACGAAGCTTCCTCTCTGCTGAGAGAGATTACTGAGGGGAAATACCCCTATATTGACCTGGGGAAGGACTACTCAGTTACCGTGTACTATGATGGGGAGTACTACCCCATATCTCGGTTTTCCGGTGGGGAAAAGGATTTGATTAACTTGTGCTTGCGAATTGGCATTTCACAGGTTCTGGTGTCCTTATCCTCCCTGAGGAGTTTTGCCCGCATCCAGAGCTTATTCCTGGATGAATGTTTTGGCAGCTTTGATGTTGAGAGACGAAGGATGCTGCTTGCGGCCATTGCTGAGCTTCGAAACCACTTTGCCCAGATTGTGGTAATCACCCACCTTGATGAGATTAAAGAAGCTCTGCCAGAGGCATTTCTGGCTGAGGAACTGCCAGATGGAAGCTCTCTCATCAGGAAAATCAAGTAGGATGACGGGCTGGTGGCCCTTCAGCCCCATAACCTTATTTATGCTGGTGGGCTGACCATGTCATGAGCAGCAACTTCCTGGAGTTCTTTGTGAGCCCGTGGTATTCAGCACTTGAACATCCAGAGGAAGCCCAGGACAGGGTGTTCCAAACTCTTATCGGGAAGTACCGGAAAACAGAATATGGGAAGACATTTGGGGCACAGGATATCAACACCATAGAGGAATACCAGAAGACGTTCCCTGTGGCCACGTTCTCTCAGTTTGCTCCCTGGCTCCAGAAGGTGAAAAAGGGCTCCTGGCAGGCTTTACTCACAGATAAACCCATCGATTGGGGCATCACCAGGGGCACCACAGGACCCTCCAAGATCATTCCCTATACAGAGACAGAAATTGAGGAGCGGTTTGTCCTGGGCCCCCGGTGTCTCATGAATTATGTGTACAAGACAGGAGATATCTCATTATTTGAGGGCCACATCCTGTTGTTCATCTATCCGTCAGTTGCAGGCACGGAGTCATTTGGGGATACTGAACAGGTCTATGGATACTCCTCAGGTGTATACTCCAAACATATATCTCAGAAGATGGGGCTGAACCTGGTGTACCCGGTGGAAGAGATCAACCAGTTCGGGACTCAACGGGTTGAAGCAGAGAGCAGGGAGCGACTTAACTACATCTGTGAAAAGGCAGAATCACTTAACGTCACTGCCATGATAGGGATTGCCCAACTGATGTTACTCTTCGGGAAGGTGACCAAGAAGAAGTTCGGAGTATACCCCAAAGACAAGTGGAAGGACCTCCTCTTAATATCCAGCAGCCTCCCTAACGTACACGCCAGGTATAACCCTGCCCTGCGCGGAATGTACAGATATAAGGCTCTCCGCGATATCTATGGGGCAACAGAAGGGTTCTATGCCCAGCAGCTGGATGAGAGGCCGTACTGCTTTCCCAATTATGATTATTACTTTTTTGAAGTCCAAACAGGAAAAAGAATAAAAATGTTATACGAAATGAAAAAAGGGGAAAGGGGAAGGCTTATCGTATCTTCCAGTTTATTTCCCCGATATTATATCGGGGATGTTGTGAAGAGCTTTGGTGATGGGGGAATCGCCTGCATTGCCAGGGAAAAGAACTTCAATGTAGTGAAGTACTGGTGGGACCGGTTCATGGGGTTTTCCTTGTAGCTTTTCCAAGGTAATATATCAACATGACAGCTCCAATCGCAATCAGGAAAAGGGCCCACGAGAATTCCAGATCGTAGACAATACTTCCTCCAATGGTGATCAGTATGACACCAAGCATCACTTTGCCGAAAACAGGTCTCCTCCATTCCGGTCGTGAATACCGGACACCGGCGTCCAGCAGGGATACAATGCCGATACCCAGGAGGACCCAGGCCCACCACAATTCAGGGTGGGGAAGTTGCGATCGTAGAATGTAGACAACACCAACAGTAAGCAGTATCAGTCCGAAGAAGACTCCTCCCAACGGGTCTTTTTGAAATTTTCCTTCTCCTTTCTCAGATTTCTCCTGGTCTTTTTCTTCCTTTTCGCTTCCTTTATCACTACGTGCCATATATGGTACAGTGTGTCCATGCATATAAAGGTTTTATTCGATTGGCTTCAGGAGGTGCTCTGATGAGAGGCAATACATCAAAAGGGTTGAAATCTGGAAGGTATAGGTGCCATGGGAGTATATTCTGAAAAAGATAGAGGAGAATCACCTTCTAAACCAAGTCACATTCCAACTGAAAACCTTCACCTTTTCAGCTTTTCAAATGAAAACCTTTATAATCTCACTTCAACACTGGTCACCGGTGACTCCATGCGATATATCCCAAATGTATCTGAACAGGAACTGATGCTCAAACAGATGAACATGACCATGGAGGATCTCTTCAAGGATATTCCCCATCATCTCAAGAGAGAGATCCCACTTCATCCTCCTCTGTCTGATCTGGAGGTCTCACGGAGAATTGAAGCCACAGTTAAGAAGAATAAGACCATGCTCTCATTCCTGGGGTCAGGCTGCTACAATCATTATATACCTTCTCATATCAAGGAATTGCTTTCCAGAAGTGAGTTTTACACTGCGTATACACCATACCAGCCAGAAATATCCCAGGGGATGCTGCAGGCCCTCTTTGAATACCAGAGCCTGATCTGTGACCTCACTGGCATGGATGTGTGCAATTCATCTAACTATGATTGGGCCACAGCCCTGGCTGAAGCAGCCTTGCTCTGTGAAAGGAGTACTGGTTCAAAGAAATTTGTGGTATCTGATTTACTATCACCATTCAGAGAGAAGGTTTTAACCACATTGGCCCCCGATTTGGAAGTAGTAAAGGTTTCTCATGATACGAGGGGACATATTGACCTGGAAGACCTCAAGAAAAAGGTAGCCCATGCGGGAGGTGTCTATGTGGAGCAACCCTCTTTTTATGGGTTCCTGCATGAGAATTTGAGTTCAGTGGGTGAAATAGCACACGATGCATCAGCTCTGTTCACCGTAGGGGTTGATCCCATCAGTCTCGGCTGTATCAGCCCGGAACACTCAGCCGATGTCATTATTGGAGATGGACAGGGGCTGGGACTCCCCCAGAACTTTGGAGGACCGTTGCTGGGGATTTTTGCCTGCAGGAAAGCATTGCTGCGGAAGATGCCGGGACGGGTCATTGGCATGACAGAATCAGAATCAGGTGAGAGAGGGTTTGTTATGACGCTACAGACCCGGGAACAGCACATCAGGAGAGAAAAAGCTACTTCCAACATATGTACCAACCAGGCTCTGTGCGCAGTGGCAGCCGCCATGTACCTGGCCACCATGGGGAAACAAGGCCTCAGAGAGGTGGCTGAACTCTGTATGAGAAATGCCGGCTACACCATGCAGAAGATTAATGAGATTCCCGGGTTCGAGTCACCGATCTTTGACGCTCCCCACTTCAAGGAATTCACCGTCCGCCACCCCCAGTATGCAAAAGTGCATGAGCACCTCCTGCGACATAACATCCAGGGAGGCTTCATGACCGACAAGACTACTGCGATCTACTGTGTTACAGAGATGCATACAGCCCTTGATATTGATGCCCTGGTAACTGGTCTGGAGGGATTCCATGTATAGGCAGGCGACGTTTTGTGAACCCTTGCTGAAAGAAAAGTCAGTTGCCGGGAGGACAGGGTACTCACTCCCTGAGCCCCTTGGAGAGCCAGTTTCCATACCTCAGTCTCTTCGACGAGAGGAACTGCCACTTCCCGAACTATCTGAAGTGGATGTTGTGCGCCACTATACCAGGCTATCTGAAATGAATTTTGGGGTGGACACAGGTACCTACCCTCTGGGGTCCTGTACCATGAAGTACAATCCCAAGATAACAGAAGAATTGTCCACACTCTTTTCAGGATTCCATCCTCTGCAGGATGAGTCCACCATCCAGGGCTGCCTTGAAGTTCTGTACAACCTGCAGGAGTATCTCAAACTCATTTCGGGAACGGCTGCCGTTACCCTTCAGCCCGCAGCAGGAGCAGGAGGAGAGCTGACGGGTGCTCTCATCATAAAAGCGTGCCAGAAAGGACGGACAGAAATGGTGGTTCCCGATTCTGCTCATGGGACAAACCCTGCCTCAGCCCATATGGCAGGCTTTGATGTGGTGGAAATTCCCTCCAATGACCAGGGTACGGTGGACCTCGAAGCTCTCAAGAGTGCGGTCACAGAAAGAACTGCAGGGCTCATGCTCACCAACCCCAATACTCTTGGTATCTTTGAGAAGGACATCATACAGATTGCCGACACTGTCCATGATGCAGGCGGGCTCCTATACTACGATGGTGCAAACCTCAATGCGATTGCGGGCATCTGTCGTCCTGGAGACATGGGATTTGACATTGTCCATTTTAACCTGCACAAAACATTTTCAACTCCTCACGGAGGGGGAGGACCTGGATCAGGCCCGGTGGGAGTATGTGAAAAGCTCAAGGACTATCTTCCTGTGCCCTTGGTAGACTACAACGGAGAGAACTACTATTTTGATAATGATCTCCCCATGACCATCGGGAAAGTCCATGGATTCTATGGGAACTTCCAGGTAGCAGTCAAGGCCTATATCTATGCTGTTATCATGGGTTCAGATATCAGGACAGCCTCCCAGGTGGCCGTGTTAAATGCCAATTACCTGGCCCAGAACCTCAGGGACCATTACGAAATGCCGTATCAGCCCCTGAGAAAGCATGAAATAGTCCTGTCCTGCGAGAAGATCAAGAGAGAGACTGACTGCAGGGCGCTGGACATAGCAAGGCGGCTCCTGGACTATGGAATTCACGCACCGACCATTTATTTCCCTCTGATTGTCCACGAAGCATTGATGATTGAACCCACAGAATCAGAATCAAAAGAGGAGCTTGACAGATTCATCGAAGTTATGATACAAATCAAGAATGAATGCTATACCACTCCACACATGGTGAGAGAAGCTCCACACAACACGGCGGTGGGAAGACTGGATGAGGTAAAAGCTGCACGAAGTCCAGTCCTTGCCTGGAATCAGATCTAGAACCCCAGAATGTCCACACCCACAAGTCTCAGAACAATCTCGAGGACAACGACAGCCGCAGCTGCAATGATAATGTGGAGAGGCTTCAGTTTGAATCCTCTGGTGTCCTCGTCAAAGTAACGAATCAGTCCTGCACCAGTAGGAGGGAGTGCACCACCTTCTGCACGTTTTCTCTTTGGCATGGAGACATGTTCGCCACGAGGTTTATAAACCTTTTGTATTCTGCCCTCTCTTTTTATTGACAGTAAGTACCGTGTTTGACCCATTCTCCAGTCTATTATTTACACCTGTCCAGAATGATACCTTTTTTACGCAAGAATATGAAAAGTATATTAGAAGCAGAAACATTTATAAAGACAGGGTGAGAAAGAGGAGGGAGGTGAGATTCAATGAAGAAGTTCCAACCCGAGTTCTTGGTAGACAACGAACAGGCTATCATTATCAAGCAATGGCCTATTCCTTCGATTATTGTGCCGTGAGTTCTTCTCCAGTGATCAGGGTAGCAGTCCATTTCTTTCTTTTTTTTCTGAGGGTTGGGCATGTATGTCGATCTTTGTTCCCTGCTCATGAGTTTTTATTCTGGACCGTATGACATGTGGAGAAGGTGTTTTTTTTACTCATATCTCTGACATATGTTCAATCTACAAAACATTTATAAGTTCTCAGAATATACCTCACCGAGGTGAGACCATGAAAGACGTATTTATGCCTGAATTCATGGCACTGAAGATACAGTCTGTTGCGACCAAGATCGTGCCGCAGCCTTCGCTGCCTGCATACTAAGGTGGATTGTACATGACAACCCCGATTGATTCTCAGGGTGTGCACCAGCATGCCCTGAGGTTTTTTGAAGAGGAAGTGACGTTTCTCTTTCATATCACTGACTGGTGTAACCTCTCGTGTCAGCACTGCTTCATCAATGCTCAGAACGTCCCCGTGCACCAGTTCACTGCAGAAGAGGTCTTGTCCATAGTCAGGGACATGAAGAAGCTGAACACCACCCGAATAGCATTTTCAGGAGGAGAACCTACCCTGCATCCAGACCTTACCCGTATCCTGGAAGTAGCAGTTGAGGAAGGGTTCTCACCCGATTTCGTTTCCAATGGGACGCTCATCACAGAGGAGTTGGCAGAAAAAGTGCGGGACCTGGTGAGGTGTGTTCTCATCAGCGTCGATGGTCCTCAGGAGTACCATGATACCTTCAGGGGGATGAAGGGTGCATTTCAAAGTGCTATGAGGGGTATTGAAGCTCTCAGGAAGAAAGATGTCCCTTTTGCCCTCCAGTTTACGGTAACGAAGAAGAGCTTTCCATATATAGAATGGATTGCCGAGACAGCCTCTGACCTGGGAGCAGAGAGTCTGAAACTGGAGCCCCTCTTCGTGGGAGGAAGAGCCCGGGAAATTGCATCTTCCTGTCTGTCTGAAAAGGAAATTGATGAACTGGCTGAATTCACCACGAGGCTGTACGGGCAGTACCTGGCCAGTACCAGCGTATACATGGGAATCCACAGCAAGAAGGTCCTGACTGAACACCCCTGTAATGCATATGCATGCTTTGGCTCAGAATGCCACAGACATGCTGAAAATGATCCCCGGGAGCTCATCATCCTGCCTGACGGGAATGTGGTGCCTGTTGACAGCTGTCTCAACCCCCGTCTGTACATGGGGAACATCAGGGAGAAGTCGTTGATGGATGTGGTCCAGGAATATTTCGGCAGTCCTCAGCACCGTGGGTTTCTTGCCCTCTGCAGGAAGGTCTTTGATGAACAGGTGGTATCATATCCGTATGAGGCTATCCCGTGGTCTCAAATGCTGGCTGCAGCAAGCTGGGAGGATGGATATGACTGATGAAAAAGAGTATTTGGTGAGTTCGGGCTCTCTTGTCATCAAGAAGCAAAAAGGGGGGAAATATCTAGTAAAGGATTTGAAGAGGAGAATTCAGGGGAAAGCAAATGAGGATTTAAAGGAGTTACTGGTATTATGCGACGGCACAAGGACAGCTGATGATCTTGTACAGGAACTGTGCGGGCTGTACAGCGAACCTGAGAGAGGAGTGAGGAACAAGGCTTCAAAGTCCATTGATTTCCTGCGTGACCTCCATTTTCTGGACGGTTCCAGTCAGCCAGTGCATGTGCCCGTCATCATGAAGAGCAGTGAGATGGAGTGGCCCATTGATATTGCATATCTTGAGGTAACCAATAAGTGTAACCTGACCTGTATTCACTGCTACAAGAAAGCAGGTACATCACATGGGGAAGAATTGGATACAGCAGACTGGATGTCTGCAATAGACTCACTGGCTTCTCTGGGTGTGGTGAGCATTGCTGTCACCGGGGGAGAACCCCTCCTGCGGAGCGACATCTTCGATCTTCTGGAATATATCGTGGATAATACTGTTGGGGTGAACCTGTTCACCAATGGTATCCTCCTGACCGAGGACACGGTGTGCCAGTTGGAGGCTTTGAACCCTGAGAAAGTCATGGTAAGTCTTGACGGTACGAGAGAACTCCACCAGAAGATCAGGGGGAAGGATACCTTTGACAAGACCGTAGAAGGTATCACTCGGCTGGTCAACCATGGGATACCGGTCCGCTCCAATACCGTGGTGTACACAGAAAATGTGGGAGAGTTATCCAACGTCATCCAGATGCTGGTGGATCTAGGTGTCCGCGAGATGATTTTCGATCGATTCATGGGGGCAGGGAGAGGCACAGAGCACGAACATCTCATTCCGCCTCTGGAAATGGGTGAAGAGGTATCACAACAGTGTCGGACCTTTGAGGAGAAAACTCCTCAACGTTTAGAGCTCACATTCGCGTCAGAAATGCAGAATACGGAATCACCCTACTCTTTCTGCGGGGTGGGGACGTCCATGGTGACGGTGACTGCGAGTGGGGATGTGGTGCTGTGTCCTGTGTTGAGCAGTCCTGAGCATACAGCAGGCAGCCTCAGAGAAGAATCAATGGAGTACCTTTGGATGAACAGTCCAATTTTCGAGCCTTTCAGGCAGTGTACAACAGAAAGCATGACTTGCGGAACCTGTTCTCATGTCCAGGAATGCAGAGGCGGCTGCAAAGCGAGAGTGCTTCAGCACTATGGGACTGTGTGCATGCCCGATCCCTGGATGTGCGCTACACGGGGACAGCCGTGGCCAGAACAGCCAGTCACGCCATAAAGCTGTCCAGGTATATTCTGCACCGTGTCTTCTTGGACATACCTGGTGGGTCTACTTTAAATGTGACCTGTACGCTACCATGTGGCCCAGAGCACGAATTGCCCTCTGAACACTCTTGAAACAGGGAAATTTCTGTGCTTCCAGCTTTTCAAGTGCGGAAAATCCCAGTTCCCTGTCCCCTTCCACTGCAATGAGCACAGGTTTTTTTCCATAAAACTCCCGCATCTCGGGCCATTCAAGGGGAAATCCCCTCATGCAGCCCACAGCAAGTACCACAGCATCCACACCGTCATCCTCAATGAGTGACTTGACAACGGTGGAAAACGCTTTGTCTGCTCCAGCTGACTCTATGGATGGCCATAAATCTACTGGGTTCCGGAGGGTGTGCCATTCAGGTGTTATCTTACGGAGAGGAGCGAGAGTCTCTTCTGAAAGACTGGCCATTTCCAACCCTTCCCTTACAATACTGTCTGCTCCCATCACACACCCCGCCCCGGTATAGTGGACAAGCGCTGTTCTCTTCCCCTTTGGTAAGGGCTGGAATGCAAATGCTTTGGCAGCTTCCACCAGTTCTTCCAGGTCAGAAGCCCGAATGATGCCAGCTTGCTGACACATGGCAGAGAACAACTGGTCATTCCCTGATAGAGAAGCAGTATGAGAAACGGCTGCTTTCGATCCTTCTCCTGTGACCCCTGACTTCACCACCAGGACAGGCTTCTTCGGGGTGACTTTCTTGGCGACTTCATAGAATTTCCGCGCCTTTTTCAGTCCTTCAATGTAGAAGCACATGATTTCAGTCTCCCCGTCCTGGGCCAGGTACTCCAGGACTTCAGAATCCTCCACATCCATTTTATTCCCCAGGCCCACCACCTTGGAAATGCCGAAATGTTCTTCTGATAGTATGGTCTCCAGCAGAACCCCCAGGAACAGTCCTGTCTGGGCAACAAAAGCCACCTTGCCGGGAGGTACCTCCTCGATGGGCACAAAAGATGTACAGAATTTGCTCTCACTTGACGTGATGCCCGTGGTGTTGGGGCCTATGATGCGAATGTGTGCCTTCTGAGCTATGGCTAAAACCTCCTGGTGGAGGCTTTTTCCTTCCTCACTCCCTTCGGAAAATCCTGAAGAAATAATGACGACGTTGGTCACTCCCTTGGCTTGAATGTCTCTCATGATTTCAGGCACAAAAATGGATGGTGTGGCAATGACTGCCACATCCACGACCTCAGGAATGGAAGATACAGTGGGATAACATTTCAACTCAAAAATAGTGTCTGCCCTGGGGTTTACCGGGTATATTCTCCCTTCATATCCGAGATTAAGCAAGTTTAGAAGGATGACATTTCCTGCCTTCCCGAAGGTTCTGGAAGCACCCACCACTGCAACACTTTTGGGACTGAAGAACTTCTGGAGAGACATCTCATCACCTGGCTCGTCCTCTCCAGGGGCAGGTGGAATGTTCACAGGTCTGACAGTCTTCAGTGGGCATTCTCAGTGGGGGCTCACCCTTTATGCTGTCTATGATTTTCAGGACCTTTTTCATGCGTTCTTCTTCTCCCTGGATGGCCAGAATGGAAGCACCTTCAGCTCCATTGCATCCACCTGCTGCAATGGGTACCGCTGTCACACCCATCTGCTCCAGTGCCTGGATTTCTGTCACAACAGTGCCCACCACAGGGAACAATCCCACGGCCATCCCCATGGAGGAGTCTACTCGCGTGAATCCAGTGAACGTTTTGGCTTTCCGCACTGAGAAAGGAACCAGTTTCTCCAGCCCTACAGGGATGACAAAATGAATTCCTTTGGCATATAGTGCTCCAATAGCACTTCCTATGGTTCCGCCCACAGCACTTCCCAGCAGGATACCCGCTTCAAAGTCGGGGTCAACAGCATTTGCCCCTTTGATGAAGACATCTCCTGATCCCATGTCTTTGACAATATCTTTTGAGGCAATTTCTTGAGGAGTTCCATGTATGTATGCGATTTCTGGTAGTCTGTTCTTTTCTGGAACCAGACACAGTCTTTCAGGGCCAATACACCCAATACAATACTCCTCCTTCTTGATTGGGCCTGAAAGCTCTTCCACAATGTATGAGGTGGTGGTTCCTCTGGCAATGCAGACGATACCTTGGCGTAATGCGTGCTTTACGGGGGGAAGCTGGACCACAGCCTTGGCAATCAGCCGCCTGGCTTCCCAGGGGGTTAAAATGATCTGTGAGAGCATACATGTGGGTAATTAGAAAGGCTTTTAAACCTTTACCCGAACAACGGTGATATGCGAACCATGGGAGAAATCATGGGCGCCATTGACACAATGCAGAAGGAACGGATGCCCCACTGGCTGCAGAAGAACGAACTGCAAGTTGATGTAATTGAGAAGGATCTTCTGCGGTTTGCGCGCTGGCTGCTGGAAGAAAAAGTCTGAAAGAGTAATTCTTCATCGTACATTCCTCCCAGTTATACTCAGACTGAAAGATATAAATAGTCCCTCTAAGGATATTCATATGATGTATCTTCCATTTGGAAGAACGTGAGCTTAGGAGGAAAAAACAATGATCAGAAAAACTTCATTGAGAAGAAGTGATGGTGGCAGAGGGATACTACTTTTGGATGAGGACATGGTTGGACCCAGGTCCATGGTGTCTGGATTTCTGTTGCGCCCTTTTGGGGATACCAGGCCAGATCCAGACTGAAGGAGGAAAAAGCATGGGTGATACGAAACCAGATCCAGACTGAAGGAGGATGAAGGAGGATTGCCGGAAGGAGGATTGCCTGGAAGGCAATGAATGGCAGGAAATCCCAAAGCTCTCTCTTGTGGTCAGGAATACAGAGAGACTGGTCACGCTACTCCAAATTGATGCTGATTATAACCGGTTTCTCGGGAATACTGGGTTCAGAAGATGCAGCAGGAAGAGTCACTTCACCTCAAGAAAAAAAGGAAATTAAGGGTAGTATCTCCGCGGTGTCCTGGGGAAGGGGATAACATCTCTGATGTGTTCCAGGTTGAGCATCCACTTTAGCAGCCGTTCTGTCCCCAACCCGAATCCCGAATGAGGAGCACTCCCGTATTTTCTCAGGTCAATATACCACTGGTAAGCCGCAGGGTCCATATGCTCTTCTTCTATCCGCTGCACCAGTTCATCATAGTCATGTATTCTCTGAGAACCTCCTATCAGCTCTGAGTGACCCTCTGGCGCCAGCAAATCATCGTTCAGCACGTATTCCTCGTTTTGGGGGTCGAGCTTCATGTAGAATGGCTTTGCAGTCTTGGGCCATCTCCACACGAACAGCGGCTTGTCCAGTTCCTCAGTCAGTGCGAATTCATCCTCAGTTCCCAGGTCATCTCCCCACTCCTTCTCGATGCCGGCATCTGCCAGCCTCTCAAGTGCTTCATCATAGGTCACACGATAGAAGGGTGGTTTCACATTCTTCAAGTAGTCGGGGTCTCTCCCCAGTTCCCTGACAAGGTCTCCGTGCTGGTCAGCCATTCTCTGGCACACGTAGCTGATCATGTTCTCCTGAAACGTCATGTTGTCCTCATTGTCATAGAACGAGGCTTCCTGTTCCAGGTGCCAGTATTCTGTCACGTGCTTTGGAGTCCTCGATTTCTCTGCCCTGAATGAGGGGGTAAAGGCATACACCTTCTCGAGGGAAAGAATCAACGCCTCAAGGTACAGCTGAGCGGACTGGGACAGGTACACCGTATCCCCATAGTAATCCAGACTAAACAAAGTAGAACCACCTTCACACCCAGCAACCGTCAGAATGGGAGGATAGACTTCCCAGAACGTGTCTTTGATGAAAAATTCCCTCAGGTATTGAAGAAGGTAGTGCCGCGCCTTCATGATGTTGGTCAGTCTGATGCTCCTCAGGTGCAGATGTCTGTGGTCCAGGAGGACTTCCAGCCCTGTATCCTCTTGCAGGGGGAATTCCTCGGAGAGGCTCAAGCTATTGAAGTTGCTCACCCGAATCTCTATGCCAGCAGGAGCTCTCCTGTCCTCCACCACCACTCCCTTGACGGTAACTATCGATTCAAGGGTGACGGCGCAGGCGTTATTGAAGGGTTCCTCCCCGCACTGGTCTTTCTTTATTGATGCCTGGACTGTTCCTGAGGAGTCTCTGAGTACCAGAAACAGCAGACTACCATGAGTCCTCTTCCGGTGCACCCAGGCGGTCAACTCCACCGTCTGTCCGATTTTGTTTTTCAGACCCTGAATGTACAACTTTTTCATAGCTCTCACCTCTTTTTGGTTTACTTACTTCGCTTCATAAAAAAGGTTTTGGTTACACCCAGTCAAACCTGATGGAAACCCCTTCTATCTTGGATTCTCTCCTGCAGGATAAGCATAGTGACAATGAAATCTCGGTCAACACCCGTCTCACTGCGAAAACCACAACAGAGAAAGCTCTATTGGTAGCATTTAAATATCACTGGATCATAGGGAATCACAGGTGACGGTACTTGAAAACCTATGTAGGTCTTGCAGTTATAGCTATCGCAGCGGGAATCGCAGCCTTTTGGGTAGCGAAACACATGAGGAGGAGAGAACCGCTCCGATTTACTGATGATCTTGGTGCTTCCTATATTCTGAAAACAAAGGATACAAAAAAGGGATTCGAAGCCTACGAGAAGATAAGAGAAAAGCAGTCCTCCAAGGGAATGATAATTACACGTACGTTCCCCGATAAAATCCGTCAGAAATACAAGATGGATAAAGACATCTTTTTGTGGTTGAGCCGTGAGAAGACAGAAGGCAGTATTGATCCCTCTGATCTGGAAAAGCTGGAATATTTCGTTCAAGAATTTGTCTCTCAGAATGAGAAAGCAGTGATTCTGCTTGATGGAATAGAGTACATAGCCCTCCAGAACTCGTTTGAGAGCACTCTGAAATTTCTGCAATCATTGAATGACCGGATCATCCTTAGCAGGGCAACGTTGATCATCCCTCTGAATCCCGCTGTTCTGGACAAGAAACAGCTCTCTCTGCTGGAGAGAGAATTGGAGATACTGCAGGTGGACTATCGGTTGAACAGGTTCTTTGAGTAACTCTGTGTGTCAGCAGGAATGCCAGCAGGGACAGTGAGTTATGGATTGTCAGAGGAGAGCACAGCCCGCGGGAAAAAGAGAAAAGACATCCTGATGGTAGGGTGCCATGACCGCATACATTAAAAAGGCATCTCCCATATATTAACCATGAGTTACCGCATCATTTTTTTGCCAGGAGATGGCGTGGGCCGTGAGGTCACCCGTGAAGGAAGGAAGGTTCTGGAAGCAGTTTCTGATCATTATGGGATTTCTTTTCACTGTGAATCATATTCTTGTGGCGGTCAATACTATCTTGAGACGGGGAAAGAATGCGCTGATGAGGCCTTTGAAGATTGTAAAAAGGCTGATGCCGTTGTACTGGGAGCCATCGGATGGCCTGGTGCAACCCTTCCTGATGGAAACCTGGCGGGAGCTGGAGTTGTTTTTGGTCTTCGGTTCGGGCTGGATCTGTATGCGAATGTGAGGCCCACGAAACTCTATCCGGGTGTCAGGCACAGAATCTGCAACGAGTTCAGGCAGGTCTGGAAGCCAGAGAGTGTTGACTTTGTTATTGTCAGAGAGAACACTGAGGGCTGCTACACTCCTACCAGGGGATTCTTGAAGAGAGGAGGAATAACAGAGCTGGCGGTGGATTCCAGGATTATCACCAGAAAGGGCTGTGAAAGAGTTATCCGATTTGCATTTAAATTGTGCATGAACCGAAAAGGGGCGCCCAAAGATGGGAAGCGACGGGTGACCTGTGTGGACAAGAGCAATGTCATGAATGGATGTCAGCTCTTCAGACAGGTCTATGATGAGATCGCTCCTACATACCCTGTAGAGAGGGATTATTCATACATCGACGCTTTCACTCAGTGGATTATTCGGAACCCGGAATTTTATGATGTCGCTGTTACTTCTAATATGCTGGGAGACATTGCCACAGATCTGGCATCAGTACTACAGGGGGGAATGGGAATGGCTGCTTCTGCCAATATTGGTGACAGCCATGCCATGTTTGAGCCTGTTCATGGCTCTGCTCCCAAGTATGCGGGTCAAGACAAAGCAAACCCTATAGCCAGTATTCTTTCAGTTCAGATGATGCTCTCTTATTTGGGCGAGAAGAAGTCTGATGACAGGGCGAAAGAGGCTGCAGGGGCTGTGGAGAAGGCTGTGGGCTCTGTTCTTCAAAGGGGAAAACCACTCACGTACGACCTGGGAGGAGAAGCTCGATGCTCACAGGTAGGAGATGCTGTGGTTGAGGCCATCAAGCAATCCTAGGAGGGCTCAGTTGATGACAGAAGGAGAAAACACCTCATGAGCTCTTTACCTTCTCATCCACAGGTGGTCATCTCCACTCCTTGAGATATGACTGGTACGATGTCCTTCACCATCCATGTTCTGGAGAGGGTCTCACACCGGCAACTATCCAAATCCTTTTTAGACGTCTCTTCCTATATCTATACATGAAAGTCGTTCTCGGGATCGTACTTACTTTCTTAGTATTGATGGCCGCAGATGGGTATACGGAGCAGAGACATGACATGGTGGAGAGACAGATCCTCTCTCGGGGAATCACTGATTCCAGGACGATCAGCGCCATGATAACAGTGCCCCGTCACCAGTTTGTGCCGGAAGATCTCCGAAGTCAGGCGTATGCCGACTATCCACTTCCTATCGGATATGGACAGACCATATCTCAGCCCTATATTGTGGCTCTCATGACCTCTTCTCTGCAGCTTAAAGGGGATGAGACCGTCCTGGAGGTGGGTACGGGTTCCGGGTACCAGGCCGCTGTGCTTGCAGAAATCGTCCACCACGTGTACACGATTGAAATCATCCCTGAGCTGGCCCAGAGAGCTGAAACTGTTCTGAGTGAGCTGGGGTATCGTAATGTCAGTGTCAGGAATGCAGATGGATACTTTGGATGGGAAGAAAACGGCCCATATGATGCTGTGATAATCACGGCTGCTGTGGACCACATTCCTCCTCCTCTGGTGAGCCAGCTCAAGGAGGGGGGCAGGCTGATCCTCCCTCTGGGCAACCCACTCTACTACCAGGCTCTTACCCTTGTTGAAAAGCGAAATGGTGAGATGTTTACCAGTCACATCAGCGATGTGCGCTTCGTCCCTTTGACTGGATTTGCTCAGGAAGGAGAAGTTGAAGGGGGCCGAGAACCGGTAGAAGGGAAAGCAGAAGAAGCAGCAGAAAATCAAGGAACACCTACTGAAGAAAAACAAAATACGTACCCCATGTCCCCCCTCATTGTGGTGCTGGTCTTGCTGGCAGGAGCAGTGATTCTATTCTGGATATTCAACAGAAGAAGTTTACAAGAATAACTGCAGAGGCATACAAGAACGTCCCCTTGTAGGTAGCTGACCATCATGATCACACGCTTATAAACCAATCACAAAAAAGAAATGGGGGTCGTAATAAAGGCTTTCCTCCACCTTCCGGCACGACCCCGATACGGATGAGAGACTGAGGTACTGTCTTGGGCAGACTTACATAAATGTTTCCCCTTATATAGTTTTCGCTTGAGTTTGTTAAGGATTTACACATTTTACTTGCAATGCATCGTTGGCGGAATTTTCAATGCGGCTTTCTTCCATTTTTTCAGAAAGTCATTTAAGGTGATGGCTGAATATATCGGTAATGAACAGGGTATGCCTGATTACCAGGGGGAACCTTGGTAAAGTGGTGAAGGAGACGCTCGTGACGCATGGGAAGAAGAACCTACTCGCCCAAACCTGGGATATCAGTGAGAACCTTCCTCCTTTGATGGAGAACGATGCTGTAGAGCTACCAGTGTTCTGTGACTGTGATCTCGTCCTCTCGTATGCCCTTCACCCTGATATCAACCTGGCTGTCATTGATCTTCTGAAGTCAAAAAGGAGCGTCCTGCTGATGCCGTACAGCAAAGCACCCCTGCCTCCGGGCTACCATGAGATTAACTCTCTCCTGGTGGGGGTTCTGAAGCCCTGCTGTGTGATCCCCCCTTCAAAGAATTCAGTCATCCAGGAGTTCCGGCAGGAGTTTGGAGCACCTTCCTTCTCCATTACCGTCCACGATGATGTCATAACTCAGGTTACTGTCGTGTGCCATACTCGATGTGGGGATGCAGATTTTGTTGCTAAGAACCTGGTGGGAGTGCCTGCAGAAGAAGCGTGCCAAAAAGCAGGACTTCTCTCTCAGTACTACTGTCAATCATCGTCAGGTCCCAGGGGCTCCATTCACGAAGCAGGAAAAATACATGCAGAAGCGGTTCGAAAGGCTCTCAATATTGAAAAAAGAAACTGAAAGAATCAAAGATAGAAATATCCCAGGAGCACCATGATAACTCCTACGACAATCACTCCAATAGATTTGACCTTCTCATTTCCAGGAAAGTTAATGAATCTGGCAATTGCTGGAAGAAAAAGAGCAGCTATGCCTAGAATGATCACGAAGATCCCGACGAGCGTTACAATAGGTTCCATTCTTATCACCGATCCTCTACATTTCCGTCATTTAAATACATTACTCTCTCCTCTGGCTGGGTATCAGTGAACACACAAACCTTTTATATGTCTTTTGATAGCAAGACTCACGTGAACCGGGTCACTGTCATTGGAGGAGGAATAAGCGGCCTTCTAACGGGACTTGCCCTTCAAAGAGAAGGAAAGAAGGTTACAGTGCTGGAAAGAGGAGAAATAGGTAATGTGGTGAGATCGTACCCCGTGGAAGGTGATTCAGGAACGTATATTGTGGATACAGGACCCCATATTCTGACTCGCCTCATCTCAGGTCCTCTTCGCTCCTTGATGGACAGATATTTCACCTGTGAACCCACATTTGTCCCCCATGGTGACTATTCCCTGCGAATGAATGGAGCACGTGGCAGGTTCCCATGGGCCCTCAAGGATTTCCTCACTTTTGATACCGTCCCACCACGAGAGCGCATCACTCTGATTCGATGTATCGTGGATGGCATTCTGCTCCCCGACAAGTCTCTCTCTGTGGAACAATTCACCAATCGATATGATCTGTCTCCCAGTACTGGAAGGTTGGTGGCTGCACTGTGTCACTTTCTGGCTGGTGTATCTCCCCAGGAGGTCCCAATTTCACGGTTCTGGGATTCCCAGAAGTACAAAGATGGTGACGGTAACATGGTGAAGAAAGCGCTGAGCCTGCTGGGACAGAACACCAGGCAGGATCAGTTCTATCCTGTGGGGGGAATCCAATCTCTCACCGACTGTGTACTGAAAAGCTTCACGGGAACAGTTATCAGAGAGGAGTCAACCCACATTGATGTAGGCCAGCATGTGGTATCCACTGAAGAACACGAATATCCTTATGATCTTGTAGTGTATTCCGGTATGGTGAAGGACCTCCCCAGGATCACAGACGTGCCCCCTGAATACAGGGCCACAGTGTCGCAGCTGGAGACAACCACAGCATTCGCTGTGTGGGTGGGAACACCTGACACCGTTATTGAAAGAGCAGGGTCTGAGATCTGGGTAGATACAGACCCTCCCTGCTGGGTGGTCCCAACATCTCTCTATGACCCGGGTCTGTCCCCTGAGGGACATCAGCTTCTTGGATTTGCCTTCCCCTATGAGGACAATATCGAAAAGAAGGCCTTACAAGCCGTTGAGGAGATGATTCCTGATATCTCTATCGACATGATCCATACCCAGGTGCTGCAGCCAGACAAGGCTGCCTGGACCACTGTTCCCTTTCCCCCTATTACAACTCCTATCCCTGATCTCTATGTTGTGGGAACTGATACAGTCAAGAAGAGCATGGGCATCACCCGTGCTTCTTATTCTGTTGTGGATCTCCTGAACGTTCTGAGAGGTGAATCCTTATTATGAGCTTTGTTGTCCTTACTCCGGCTCTCGCATGCCCCGGTCTCTTCAAGAAGGGAGATGAAGTGGATGTTCTTCTTCTGACGACCAAATCATTTCATCAGGACGAACTCTGTGAACTGTCCTATTCACCATGGAAGAAAGGAAAATCAAAGTCACTTGACAGAAAGGATATTGAAATGGTAAATTTTGTCCCATCAGATTGCCACATATCAGAGTTTGTGCTCTCAGCATACAAGAAAGAAGGGCTCACCCGGCTGGTGAGGGCACGGATCAGGCTGTCTGTGTCAAAGGGGTTGTACCAGTTGGCCCATTCCTCGGATGAACAGGTTGCCCACATTCTCAGGCGGGAGTCTCCCGACTCCTTCCTGGATGACTCTGTGAAGCTGTACCACCCCTTCTACATCGGGAAGTCTGACTACCTGAACATTGCCCACATGTCAGACAGTCACATGGCAAACAGGCTCTACCTGCTGGAAGACAGGTGGAATTCCAATTACCATGATGTGCGGTCTCAATCCTGTCTGGAGGAAGGAAAACCAGGTGATTTCTCAAACTACAATGCTCAGGTTGAGCATCTTTTGACCATGATAGCCCAGAACAAGGATGTGGACATCATCATTCACACAGGAGACATCACCGACTACAACAGAGGATATCACAACCCGGATGGGGAAAACGACCTGTCAAGAGATTATCACCTGGACAGAAACTGGGCTCTCTTTTACCAGATACTGTACAGGACCTATGAGAAACCCTTCTTTTCTGTGCTGGGTAACCATGATTACCGGCTTAATCCATATCCCCCCAATCCTTTGATCCTGTCCAGGAGGATCCGCGAGTTCTTCAACATGGCGCCGACCGTCAACCTGACTCGCACCGAGATGAATGGTCTCCATGAAGACCCTCACGCACTCAACATCACCAAGAATCACATTTTAAAAGCTCCCTACGCTGTGCGATGGTATGCTCTTGTTCTCAACCCTCTTCTTGACTATCAGTTCTTTTACGGGAACATGGCCTTTCTGATGCTTGATTGGAACCTGGGAGAAGATCATGAGGAGGGCAACCCCTGGGCAGAGAAGGCCCTCTCTCCAAGACAATGGAAGACTCTGACCCTGTGGCGGAAGAAAGTTATCAATCACAGGAAGAGGAACCCGGTAGTCTCGGTGGTGGCAATGCACTGTTCAGTCTTTAACCCCTTCCCCGAGATAGGGGATCGGGAGGTTGCTGCCAATCCTGAGACCAACATCTTCTACACCAGCGGGCTGACAGATCACTATGAGCCACAGAAGGATCTGGTGGATGGAACCTTCCGGTTGAAACGGAATGAGTTTATCAGGGTGTGCCTTGGAAGCAGCCTCTATGGGAGGATGGGCTACACAGCCATTCCTGAAAAGGGAGTGGACATCGTACTCACGGGCCATGCTCACAGGACAGGCATATTCCAGGTGGAAGGCCCTCACGTCATTCTGAGAGATGGGAATGCCCTCAAGAGAGGGCCCGTTTTCTGCAATGCCATATCGTCTGGTCCCATTGGAATACAGAATGAGGAAGGGGGCGCAGAGGCTGTCAAGTTGAGTCCTCCAGGGTACCATGGGGTGTACACCAGGGACAGGATCAGAATTGTGGTCCATCAGTCTGAGCTGGTATCTCTGCGAGAATCTGCCAGGCGCTCTTTTGGGGAAATTGGGCTGAGAGAGACCTTTGAAGTATCAGATCGCGTGGCCGACTTCTTTGGGCTGCATACGACATACAGGTGGCGGGTGACAAATCTGAAGGAGGGAAGCACACTCACCCGGATTGTCATTACGATGAGGTGCACCTCGCCGGTGGAGGTTACTGAGACTCCCCTGGGCTGGAAGCATTCTCTGGCCAGCACTGATGGTCACACCATTCTCGTCTGTGAAGCCCATGACAGGGGACAGGGTATCTACTGCGGAGAAGCAGGTGAAATTCATCTAGATGGGCCCCGTGGCGTAGAACGAATGGGCATACTGCAGGTCGCCTGGGACATGAACGACACACTTTCTCGTCCCATGTGTGTAAGGGTCCCTGCAGACTGATGCCCCTCTCTAAATCCACCAGTACAGCATAGGAGCGCGCTCTGCAGCTCCTTTCCCGTTCAGGGTTGTGGCAGTTCCGTCGATGACTGCTTCACCTGTGGTATCAAAGAAGAAATTGACGTATTTAACCCGTGCACTGTAATCTTTGTATTCATATTGCCGGAAATCGGTAATCTCGGCGGTAAGGTCAAAAGAATTGTCTCCATCACGTCCCTCACAGTGGATTTCTTTCCCAATGATGTCAGGATACTTCTTTTCTCTGATAGCTGTCTCCAGGGTGCGGGGAAATTCGGCAGTATACTCACGAAAAGGATGAAATTTTCCATTGATGTACAGCCAGCACTCATCCAGGGGCCGCACTCTAATTCCCAGAGATGTGGCAATATACAGGTCAAGGACTGCTCCCGTCTCCGGGTGTGACATGATCCACAACCATTCAGAAGGCCAGCACACAGGGATCTTGGACCACATGCGTTCATACCATCCTCGATTTTTTCTGCTGCTTGTTGTCACATCTTCGCCCCTTACGGTGCCCTTCAACGACATTGTGATATCCCCTGAATGAAACCAGCTGGCGATTCTTTTTTCAAAAGGCATCCAGCTGAAAACCTCTTTGGTGGTAACTGAACACGGGTCAAGCTCGATGTCCATGGTCATTTTGATGTCTACCTGAGGTGTTTCAATCTCCAGGGCATAGTGAGGATAGTTCCCCTCAATGATACCATGGTATATGTTGCGCGGTTGTGGTTCTGCCACGTACCAGAGCTCGTATCCGGACGTTGTAGTCTGGAACTTAACAGGGATTCTCTGAAGATCGAAGAATCCATCTTTGTCTTGATCCGGGTTTCCTACCAGGGAGTATTGGTTCTTCTGAAAAGCAATCCATCCAAAAGCACCCATCCCAGTAAAACTCCTGGGAAAGCCCAGCATAAATGACAACGGAGTTTCATCAACAAAAAAGGTGCCCAGAAAGTGGAACCATTCCTTGTAGCCCATGAGACTGTCTAAGATGCCGTCATCATGGAGTTTCTTGTCCTCGTCCTTTACTTCCATAATTGCTATAGGAGAATGAGTTTATAACTATTGTCAATGTGATGTGGTACACCTCGAGCACAGGGTGGAAGCTACCACTTCATTCTAGACCGAGTCATGATTCCATAGGTTTCTACTGGCACCTTCCTATCCTTGAAGGTGACAGTTCCCGCAATTCGTGTGGGGAGTTCCCAGTAGTGAGAGTCCACAAGAAGACCAAGCAGTATCTTTTTATGTTCGTACCGGTGCCTGATAGGGTAAATATCCAGGTTCATGTCAGCAGAGGTCACCTTGCAGGTTTTCAGAAGGTGATCTTCATCCACCACAAAATCAACGTCTGCGTCCAGATCAACCCACTTTCCCTCACAGAACATGACGGCATACTTGTAATCAAATCCTGAATAGTCTCCCTGGGAAACCACAACGGAATAATCATCGTGGAGTACAATCACCCAGTTCCATGCAACATTGCGGGGAAAGTCGCAGAACGTATGCTCCCTGCACCCGTACGTGTTGATCTCATATGTTCTCCCGAAGGCGTCAAGCGTCCCGGTAACCGTAACCTTGGGGAACAACTCACACTTGAACTGATCATCCCAGAACCGCTCAATGATCTTCTGAGGACAATCTGGAGAGTAGAAGAGATCCGCAGAGAATTCTGGATTCTTGATTCTGAGTTCCCATCCTCCTTCTTCGTATTTCCCCTTCACTGATGCAGTTCCCCATTTTCCTTCAGCGTGTAAATCTGTGTAGTCTTCCTGTGAAGCTTCTATTCCTGAATCAAAGCTCAGTTCGATCCTCTCGTCCTTCTTGAAATTCCATATGCAGCTGCTGAGATGGTCCCTGATCTTGGACTTCAGCATGATAAAGGAAAAGACAAGGTTCTCTCTCCGGGAAAAGAAATAGAAATCCCACCACTCTTTGTACTTCATCCGACTGCCTATGTCATGGTATCCTTCATGCTTCATCGAACACCTCCCTCTCGTGAGTAGATGCTGATCTCTACATCTTCCCTATCAACACATTCTAGCAGCTGATCCAGAGCTTCGCTGCCACATCTATCGCCAAAAAAAACATCAATAGGCTTTCCAGCGTCCAGCAAGACATATCCCTTCCCCTGAGATGTTTTCACTTCCAGTGTGCCATAGAGTTTCCTCTGAACATAGAAGTTGAGCAGCTTCTTGAAATCTGCATACATGGTGTGGAGAGTCTGAGTGGGCCGCTCTCTGAGTGTCATGATGAATATCTGAAGAATCTCCCGTGGCAGTTCATATACGTCGATCTTTCCTGGTTCGATCTGGGAACGTTCCATAATATTATGTCCTTTCCGATCCTTGACAGGCATTTCTTCCCCATATATCTCGTATCCGTCAATAATTCTTCCTTCATCAAAGATGCTCACTCCCTCACACGCATCGAACGTCAGTTTTAGCACTCCTGTAAGCTTCCTTTTTTTCAGCTCTCTGATGAGAGATTCCAAATCTGTGAATCTCGTTTCAAGATCGCTGTAGAGTTTTTTTTGTTTGGGGAGCTGCATTCCATCATCCTGCCTGCACAACGTTCTGGACACTTCTCACCACTAATGTATTCAGGTGCTGTAAGAGTTGCCGGACACTATAGTAATGAGACATTTCTAGAAAGATGTATATAAGTCTTATGGTGGGAAAGCAGATTCAGCATGGCGGAGTCGTCTATACTCTACAGTGCACTCATTTGCCACTTTCCTCAATTTCCTCGAAGCGAGAGTCCAAAAAAATCAGACAATCTTCCTTAACCTCCGTATCGGGATGAAAGAGTCAGGAAATGCTGAGTCGATACTCCTGAGGAGCGGTGTACTGTTCTTGCACAATATTTTCACCAATAGATACTCTCACTTCAGCTTTTCTTCTGCCTTTCATACAATCTCATCAGCAACTACCGAAAGTCTTAAAAACATCAAGTTCTACCCTCTCATCAGAAAACTGTAACCTGAGGGAGGACAGTGCGAATTCTCGCTATAGTGAATCCGGTGGCAGGAAGGACCTGTAAGTACTGGCCTGCCATAAAGAGCGTATTTCGTGACATGGAGTACGATTTTGAAGTGCAGCACACGGAAGAGAGGGGTCACGCTACTGCTATTGCTGCAGAGAACAATGGCTTTGATGTTATTGCTTCAGTGGGGGGAGACGGCACTCTAAACGAGATTATCAATGGTATCATGGGGAGGGATATTGTACTCTCAGTCATTCCAACAGGAACAGGAAACGACTTTGTGAAGTCTGCAGGACTGGTGTCTGATTGCATTGCTGCATCCCGTTCCATCTCCCAGGATGTGGTTCGCAGCGTGGATGCAGGATGCGTGACGTTCAGTGGTGGAAAGAGGTATTTCATTGGCGTGGCGGGCATGGGATTCGACGGGTTGGTTTCCAAGACTACTAGCCAGGTCACAAAACCTAAAATGGGAACTGTCCCGTACGTCATGGGAATTCTGAAGCATCTGGCAGATTACCGGAGCATCGACGTTTCTCTGACTGTTGATGATGTGCACATTGATCAGAAGGTCATGTTTGTGGATGTAGCTAACGGAAAATATGTGGGAGCAGGCATGAATATCGCACCACATGCGGAAGTAGATGACGGGTTATTCGACATCATTGTCATTGGAGATCTCAGCAGACTTGAATCACTGGTGAAATTACCTACATTATACCGCGGAACGCATCTGAACAATCCAAAAGTGGGAGCTTTCAGGGGGCGTCATGTGGAACTGCACTCCCATCAGCCTCTTTCGATTCACGTGGAAGGGGAATACATTGGAGACACACCCGCAACCTTTCACATGTATGAAAAGGCCCTCAAGTTTAGTGTACCACCCCTCAAATGAATCGTGCTGCCAGGAAGATTCCCAGAGTAACGTACATTCCTACTTTGAGCATTTTCTGCCACACTGGTATTCTCTCAATGTTCTTCAGGAACATCTGCACCATAACAAACCCCATGACCAGGTTTACGGGTACTATCAGCACCAGATACAGGTTGCCGAAGATCCCAAGCACATATGGGAGCAGTGATGTACAAATGGCCAGGGCAAGAAACCCACCTGCAATCTGGGCACTCAGATTCTCTCCAAGGAGGACAGGCACAGATTGAGATCCTCCTATTCGATCGCCCTTAATATCCTCAATGTCTTTTGCCAGTTCTCTGGAAACAGTGGCAAAGAAGGCAATCAGGGCCAGGATGGATACCAGCTGGATATTACCCGCGGCAATCCCCCCATACAGTAGGGCCAGGGCAGAAAGCAGGGCTACTGCCAGATTTCCCACAAACAGCCGTCTCTTCAACTTCCAGGAATACAGAATGATCAAGAATAGCGCAGGGAGCCCCACCACGATGCACCACACATTGGTGAACAGCACGCATACTCCAGCTCCCATAAATAAGAACAGCGAGAATTGTAATGCTCCCCGACGAGTTATTCTGTTGCTAGGTATGGGTCTATGAGGACGATTGACGCTGTCTATGTCAATGTCAAAATAATCATTGATTACCATTCCCCCTGCAGATGCAAAAAAAGTACCCAGGGAGGCAGCCGCCAGACTCATGAGTGGCATATGCCATCCCACTGATATTGCTCCTGCAATGAAGACAGCAAATCCGGACATGATGTCGTTTATGGGACGGGTCAATTCGAGCAGTGTCTTGATATCCATGGTCACCTGTGGTCAGTATCCCTTTATGAGGTTTTGGTCTTCCTCACAGCGTGTTCCAGTTCTCAGGAAGCGATTATGAAGTTGCAACACCCTGGTGTAGGCAGCTGCGGCAATAGCAGCATATTCTTGCAGAGATCATTCTTGTGCACATCACAATAATCGCATATTCCGCCCAGTAACATTGTTTAGCTCCATGTATCCATGTGCCATTTGCAGTACCAGAACCTTCCTTTTTAAGTCCTCGATGTGTTGCAGCTATCGCATTTTCATGAAGCACTAGTACCACATCTTAGCTGTCTGGAATTAGCTCGTAGTCCTGATGCTGGGCATGAGAAAGAAGAAATTAGGAAGTAAGGAATGACGCAAACTTGATGGCAAACTTGGGATGCCTCTTTAAAGCGAATTTTACCAGGTCCAGAGCACCCAGTTGACCAACCCCCTTCTCGTTCATCCATTTCGCTGTGGCGTCAAAGTCTTCATCAGTGAACTCCTCCAAGATGAACCGTCCCTTCAGTGACAGGTCAAGTTCTCTGCCGAAGTCTGCTTTCCACCGTGTTTCATATTCAGAGAGAGTCTCCTTATCAGTACTCTGCGACTCCAGGGCTCTTGTTGCAGTCTCACCTGCAAACTTCCCCGACAGCATGGCAGTATGAATACCTCCTCCTGAGATGGGATTTGCCATATGTGCCGCGTCTCCTGCTATGAGTAGGTTATCGTCATAGGTCTGATCCAGTGGACCACCCACAGGAACTCCCCCTGCATTTACTTCTACAACCGTTCCAGAAAGCCCCAACCAGCTGACGAATTTATCCAGATAGTATTTTGCCGGGTATTCGGCTTTGGTGGGCAGAATGCCAATTCCCACATTTGCCACATCACCCTCTTTGGGAAATACCCATGCATACCCTTTAGGAGCAATTTCATTTCCAAAATACAGTTCTATACAGCTTTCTCGTTCCATTCCTGTCATCTCGTACTGGCAGCATGACTCAAGATGTCTCAACTTGGTGGTGGAATCAATGCCGAAATCTTTAGCAACCCGTGACATTAACCCATCTGCAGCGATGACAATCCGAGCTTTGAAGGTCAGGTCCTTATCAAACTGTCGTGCTTTTATCACAACATGGTTGTCCTCTCGCTTCAGTCCCTGATACTGCGTCCGCAGATAGAACTCGGCTCCCTTCTTGGCCGCCAACTCTGCAAGAGCTTTGTCAAATTTCTTTCTTTCAAGAACATACCCAAACTTGAGTTGTTTAACTCTTTCATCTTTAAGATCAACCGCGATTCTGGAAGGCGATATCAACCGGGCAAACTCGATCTTTCGGGATACCCATTTGGGGCTCAGTGGTATGCCCAGTTTCTCAAAAATCGCTTCACTGGTTCCTTCTGCACACTGCTTCGGTACCCCAATGTGGGCTCTCTTCTCAAGTACCACTACGTCGCAGTGAGGGGCTGCAGTTAGGGCTGCAATACTTCCTGCCGGGCCTGCTCCCACCACAAGGACATCACATTCTCTCATTGGATCGCCCCCATGGGGCAAGCTCTGACGCAGGTCTTGCAGTCTGTACAGGTATCTGTGACCTGAACATCATAATCTGTAACAATAACACCGCTGAATGGACAGACGCTGGCGCAACAGCCACAGTACATACATAAATCTTTTTCCACCATCATGAGAGAAACTTCGATCAGCTGTTAAAAACCTTTGTGCTTCCAGTCAAGAAGAGCAACTCCCTGTATCACATCCTCTTTTCCACCATGAGACTCTTGGAATCCATGAGTTCCCCGTCACAGAGCCCCTCTCCCATTATAATTATCCACCGAGAATCGAATTCAACAGAAGTGACATGCTCATCCGGGTCTGAGTGCATCAGGGATGTCGTGGTGGTTCTGCAGACTGCTTTCATTTCTACAAAATCCAGTACTTGCGGCGAATCAAAGACTTTATAAACTCCTAACGAAAGAAAGAGTATGCTGTACGCGTATCTCCTCCTGACAGTGCGTATTGGCATGTTGAAGACGGCACTGGAGAGAGTTAGAGAACTGGATGAAGTGATAGAGGCTGAGGCCATTACAGGCCCGTACGACATGGTGATCTACTTGGCTGTGGAAGGGTTGACCCAGTTGACAGACATCATCCTTCACCGTATTGAGAGGATTGACGGTGTCACTGAATCCATGACATTGGTAGTTGTCGAGTTGTAACCATGAAGCTTGTTTTCTTTGATATGGATGGGGTACTCACCCCCACAGCACACGCTCTTCACTTTGCAGAAAAGGTGGGCAGAGAAGCTGAGCTCAAGAAGATATTTTCTGGGACGACAAACAAGAAGATTGGACTGGAATGGGTAATTCGGAAAGGAGTGAGCCTGTTCTGCGATATACCTGAATCAATACTGAAGGAAGTGGGAGACACTCTGCCTGTAGTGAAAGGAGCTGAAAGAACCATTGAAGCGCTGAAGAGAGCAGAGTATCAGCCAATTCTCATCACCAATGGAGTGCAGCAGATAGCGGCCGCTTTTGCCGAGAGGTTGGGAATTACAGAGTGCTATGGGAACACTCTCGAAATCCGAGAGGGAAAGATCACGGGATCCCTTGTTTCAGAGACACTCATCACCCTGCAGTCGAAAGGAGACCTCGTGCGGAAGATTGTGGCCCAGAAATCGTCCAAGAAGGAAAGTGTGGCAGTGGGAAATGATGAGAATGACTGGGCTATGTTCCAAGAGGTTGGATTCTCAATCTTGTTTAACCCGTCGTCAAACCTCACACAGCGATTGAAGCAGTGCCTTGAAGAGGCAGAGAAGGGATTCAAGAAGGAGTTTATTGAGTTCAGTAGAAGTGTGGACGTGATTATTGAACAGCCTGATTTTGAACTTTTGATTCCCTTTCTGGTTCCTGAACCTACAGTCTTTCCAGACAAAGTGCGCATAGAGAAGACCAGGTTCGTCTGATTGTTGTCTTGAAGAATACGAACCTTTTTTAAAGCAGGTACAGTATGTGACTGCATGGTTCTCAGCGCATTGGTTGCTGTGATGCTGTTGCTGCAGCCCTTACCCACGGACTACCCGTATGAAATAACTGAGTACAGTGTGACCATCAATATTTCAGAGGGAAAGGTCCATGAAGAGATTACCATTACTGTGGAGAATTATGATTCACTGCCGATTCTTGAATACAGTTTTCTGTATCCATTGGAGAACCTGCAGGTATATGACAGCCAGGGTAGGGTTAACCATGAGATCAAGAATGATCTGCTGCTGTGCTACCTTGACATCATAGGGTCGAGACCCTATACCTTTACCGTTGAATTTGATACCTCTGGCTATATCAGCCCCGTGAAGGAGGGAAAGTGGGTATTCTCACCCATATTCCAGTTTTCTGTTCCGGTAAAGAATTTTCAGATTGAGATTACCGTTCCGTCAGAAATGGCTGTGGTATCTCCCATTTACCCTGTACCCACCTCCTTCTATTCGTATCGGGAAACCCTAGTGGTGAAATGGAAAAGAGACGTTCTGTCGGAAGGAGAAGAGTTCATGGTATTACTGGGGTATAAGCCTGTGAGTTCTCCCAACTCTGACGAATTCCTGCTGTACTACCTTGCTGCGGCACTGGTTGCCGGACTTGCCGTGGGGTTCTACCTGGGGAGAAGGCGCAAGCCCCAGCCCGAGTACGTTGTTGCTGATGAACAGAAAGTCCTGGAGGAAATACGAAAGGCAGGGGGGAGGATTGTTCAGAAAGACCTGGTGAGAAATACGGGATTTTCTAAATCAAAGATTTCAAAGATAATTTCAGACCTTGAAAGCAGAAATGTAGTCAAAAAAGAGAAGTATAAGCGCACAAATCTTATTTTTCTTAAAGAATGAGTTCAATAGAAGTTGAAGTATAGGGAAATCTATAAATAGTGGAGGAATCCAGTAGAATTATGAGAGAAAAGACATTGTTGATTGGTGTCATTGCTGTCAGCTGTGTACTGGCAGCCTTCCTGGCTGTCGTCCAGATTGGTCAGTCTTCGTATCTTGAGGAAGATAGGTATGCAGGAAGTCCACCTGAAGAGGTATACGTTGCCCGCGAGGCTGCTTTCTCCAGAGATTTTTTCAGTTTTCCATCGTTGTTCAAGGAATCTGAGGCTGTGCCTCTTCCTTCCACTGGTGGGCAGTATTCAGTTCCTTCAGAGCCGCTGCTCATCAAGACCGCATTTCTCTCTCTGGAGGTTGATTCCTACTCCCAGGCTCTCAAAGCTGTTGAGGAGATAGCTGCAACATATGGCGGGTATGTTGCTGACTCAGCAGTTCAGCAGTATGGTGACAGAGAAGTTGGTCATGTCGCCATCAGGGTTCCAGAGGATCGGTTTGAGGAAGCAGTCAAAGACATTGAGACTGTGGGGGATCTGAAAGAGGAGAATCTTACACTGGAAGACGTGACAGAGCAGTACATCGATCTGAAAGCTCGCCTTGACAACCTGGAACACCAGGAACAGCGGTACCTGGAAATCCTGGACATGGCCACCACGGTGGAAGAAGTGTTGAGGGTGGAAACCCAGCTTGAAAGGATACGGGGGGAAATCGAGAGCCTGCAGGGGACTCTCAACTACATGGAAACCCAGATACGCTATTCTGCAATCTATATCCAGATGGCAGAACCAGAGGAAGTCGTTCATGAGTCAGGAATGAGAAGAGCTTTGGACCAGGCAATTGAAGGGTTCCTGGGAGCTATCAGAGGTATCATCATATTTCTGGGATACTTTGTTCCGCTGGCCGTGTTCCTGACAGCATTGGCCTTTGCAGGGATGATGACATACAAGAAGGTTTTCAAGAGACAATAACCACTCTTTCATTTTGAGGTGAGACAGGACAGCTCTGAATCGGGGTGTCGTGTCTCTCTTGGCCTATTTTTTCCCTGCATCATTCCCCAGGGTATATCAGAGGTATTCTTGAAAAGATAGGATAGAAAAGCCATCAATGGACAGCTGGCTCTGAAGGTCGCCTGCTATTTGGGCACAGTCTGCAATTCTTCTTTTTTCCCTTTTGCCAGCAGGGAGTATAAGAAGACGTCCACCAATGACGAGATCACAGTAATCACAGCATCAAAACATTCTTAAAGTTCTGAACGAATATTAGAGTATGTCTTCCAGAAAAAAGGCAAGAGACCATTACATCAGAGAAGCTTTGAAGGACATGATCCCCCCTCAGGACCCCCTCTCAGCATTGACCAAGGGGGAACGAGACACAGACGATCTTCTGGAGAATGCCATAAAGAAGGTGAAGGAGAAGGAATAATTCTCAGGTTCTAGTGAAATTACCACGTGTATCTCAGTCATTTTTCAGTGGGAGAACTCATCAAGTGTACACTGAGAGTACTCTTCCAGCATTCTTCTGGCTGTGTCCCACGAAGAGCGAGTAATGGGGGGTAATGTACCCTCCCTGTGAAGATACTCTCTGAGGAATGTTGTAGTCCTGGTGTCGGAACAGTACCCAGACCCGAAGTCACCATACGTGTCTTTCAGCTCGTCAATTCTTCTATCTCTCTGCACTTTTGCAAGGATCGAAGCAGCAGAAACAACAGGATATGTATCATCTGCTCTATGTTCTGAGATGATTTTGTGCACTCCTGAATGGCGGCACACTTTCTCGCCAAATCGTCGAGGATTTACATCACAGGCATCAACAATGATGGTGCGGGCATCAGAGAACCTCGTCAGCACCTGGGCGAACATCTCTGCTTCAATATCATTCAAGGTCCTGCACATCCTCTGGACGTCGATCTCATGTGCAGAAATCTCAGCAATTTCAGTGTCCACCAGGGGCAGAATGAGTGGCTCAAGTGCTTCCCTCTTCTTTCGCGTATATTTCTTGGAATCATGGAGGTCTAATGCTTCTAGCTCTTCAACAGTGCCAGGTGATACTGCCACAGCACACACCACCAGTGGGCCTATGACAGGCCCTCTCCCAGATTCATCGATTCCCACGAGCATTTGTTCTCTCTTGTTGCAGCTCTTTATTAAAGGTTTTGCAGCTTGAAGCTCATCGTGGAGTAGTCTCCAGACCTGTGGTTGACCGGGTGAGGTGGATAGAGAACCCAGGACCTTCCCGAATTCAGAGTCCTCACCCTTGCGTCCCAGGGAGACATTCCTTGAGAATTATCCACCGCTCACCGAATACTGTTAACAGGAATGTATGCTCCTTCTGCTCCATGAGAAGCATAATGTGACATAAATTCTACCTGAATATCACTTTGGGGCCTTGGTATATGTAGAGTATGAGGTCTCAGGGTATATGAAGATGATAGGTACCTCTGAACCTTGATATATGTAAAGTACGCTCTCTGCTGGACATATCACAGAATAGACCTCCTTCATTTGATAGCAAAGCTTTTTATCTGTTCTCAAGCATGTACCTTCATGGTCAGCCTTCAGGTAACCTTTCAACCCTCAGCAAAACGCCTTCTGGTGGAACCAGGGCACACAGTACTGGAGGCCGCACACGCCGCAGGGATCCAGCTGCGCGCTGAATGTGGAGGAAAAGGGTTGTGTGGCAAGTGTAAGGTGCAGGTATCTGGCTACGAAGGATACACTGAAGAGGAAATGGAATTCTTCTCCCAGAATGAGTTGAGACGAGGGTTCAGATTGGCATGTCAGGCTATTGTTGACAAAAACCTTACTGTCTACATACCCGAGGAATCGCTGGCCAGAAAGCAGCGTATCCTGGTGGAAGGGGTCACCAGAAAGATACTATTAGCCCCCAATGTCAAGAAGATCTTCCTCAAGCTCCCAGAACCGTCTCTGGAGGACAACAGGACGGATGTAGAGAGGCTGAGGGACTCGATGGAGTACGATATGAGGTCTGTCAGCCTGGAAGCTCTGAACCAAATACCCGTGGCCATGAGGGATTCCAAATTCGAGGTCACTCTGGTTCTCCTGGGAGATGAACTGGTGGGATGCGAGAGAGGTGACACCAGTGATCGTTGTTTCGGAGTGGCCTTTGATGTCGGAACGACCACTGTGGTGGGTTACCTCATGGATTTAAATTCAGGAGAACAATGCGCTGTCAAGGCCAGGATGAATCCACAGATCAGTTATGGGGATGACGTCATTTCCAGGATCAATTTTGCTCAGAATCCTGAGAATCTGGACCGGTTGCGTAGATCACTGCGAGACTGCCTTATGGGCATTATCACCGAACTTGCAGATGCAGCTGGAACAAGAAAAGGCGAAGTCTATGAGCTGGTAGTGGCGGGAAATGCCTGCATGCAGCATCTGCTCCTGGGTATTTCTCCCCGCAGTCTGGCTGTTTCCCCCTATATTCCTGTGGTGAAAGAACCCCTGTCTGTTCCTTCCACACTGTATGGAAAGCGAATGTATGTGCTCCCAATGATAGCGGGATTTGTGGGAGCAGATACCGTGGCAGATATCATTGCGCATCCTCTTGATGACCGTTTGCGCCTCCTTATTGATATAGGAACAAACTGTGAAGTAGTTCTGGGAACGGAGGACAGGGTTTTGGCCTGTTCTACTGCTGCAGGCCCTGCTTTTGAAGGCACCCATATCAGATACGGGATGCGGGCAGCGCCCGGGGCTATCGAACGGGTGGAGATCAATGACCACGTGACAGTCCACACGATTGATGACGAGCCACCCCAGGGAATTGCTGGCTCTGGGTTGATCAGTGTAACAGCAGAGCTGCTCAGAAATGGTTTGATCAATGCGGCTGGGAAGCTCCAGACAAGTGAGAGGTTTGCCTCCAGGATGAAAAACGATTCGTTCGTGATCAATGGTGCAATTGCAGTTACTCAGAAAGACCTGAGAGAGATCCAGTTGGCCAAGGGAGCGATTTTTGCAGCCCAGAGGATTCTGCTGAAGACGTACGGAGTGACAGTGAAGGATGTTGAAGAAATCGCATTGGCAGGTGCCTTTGGTAACTACATTCCCAAGGAGGCAGCAAAGGACATCGGATTGATCTTTGACATCCCTACAGAGAAGATCAAGGGTATAGGGAACGCAGCGGGGGTGGGGGCCAAGCTGTGTTTACTTTCAGTGAAAGAAAGGAAGAAGGCCCGGGTAATTTCTGAATCTGTCAACTATGTGGAGCTTTCATCTCGGAAGGACTTTCAGCAGGAGTTCGTGGATGCGATGTATTTTCCACACTCCAACCTGGAATTGTTCCCTCTGGTGAGAGAGCGGCTTGCCAGAACCAACCCCTCCTTCAGAAGCGTGTCCAATCTCATTCCAACAAGCGAGTAGTTCAAGCGTACAGGAGATTCTCCTCTTCAGCTTGACGCATTTCCAGGAGCTCTTCCACTTTCTTGGGTGTGGGGAGGGCTTTGTTCTCCCAGAAGTGGTGTGAGATGTCCTCCTTGTACTGCATGTAGTCTGGTGCAGGATAGGTGTATGACTTCTTTTTTCTCTGCAGTGAATAGATGATGGATTCCACGAACCGCACAAGCTCTTCGCTGCATACTCGTTCAATGGCGTGAGCACTTCCATCGGTACCCAATATTTTCTGGGCAATCTGGTTGAGAGGAATCCTCATCCACAAATCCAACTCCGGGTACACTTGGGATAATGAGGCATACCTTCGCAGAGTCACTGTCTTGTTCTCAGAAAGGTATGCCCTGAAATGGGGTCTCTTGTGCTTTTTTCGCACTGTGAGCATCCCCAGTCCTAGATCGGAGGAAAGATTGGAAATGTCCTGAAGGAATGACTCTGAACGTGATGTGATTTCAAATCCGCCATTTGATTTGCTTGATAAGGAAATTATATGCAGGAGAAGCTGGGACTTCTCCTGCATTTGATCCACAGGACTTAACGTGGACCATCTATCCGGAATTTTGGAGGGAATCCGTGCTGAAGATCGCTTCAGACGATGCAATCCGTAATACGATTTAAGAATCACAGTAATGGCTGAGGGAAGGCGTGACGTAGAATCGTCGAATTCACCGAATTTTTCATGAAGGTTCTCAAACAGCCATTTTCTTTTCTTGGGGAATGTGTAAAGATGATTCTTTGAAAGTTTCTGGAGGAGTTGAATCAAGATCCTGTCCAGCGTTGAATCCACTGCAACAGGAAGCTTATATTCTCCCTGGAACATTGGATTGACTGGGATTCCAGGAGGAAGATGATATTTTACGATACTGTTCCTGTTATCCAATATATCAGATTCATCCAGCTCAATAAGTTTTTTCAGTGCCCAGATAGGCGTATCTGTCCGGCCTGTTCTCCATCGGTGCACTGCATCTGCCAGGGTGTATGTGCTGTTGTACGTCTGGGCATAGCCCCTCTCCTTGGGAGCCACTTCTTCAAATCGGTCCCACAAATAGAATGCCAGTTCCAGTTCTTTGACTGAAATGCCATACTTTCGCCGCAAACGGGGATCTTCTTCGAGTTTAACCAAATTGCTCAATGATAGAACATTGAAAGCGTCTTCTTTCAGAGAATACTGGCGCTGTCTCTTCTCTAGAATCCCCTGTTGGTTCAGGTTTCCCAGAAAATGATACACTGCACTGGGACTCAATTCACTGGCTTCAATCAGATGAGCGGCAGATTGTGGTCCTTCTGAAAGTAGTCTTATGATTTTTCCCTTTTTCTTTCCATATAACTCAACGGGAAAGTTATCTGGCTTTTCATATGTTCTCTTTACTTCTCCTACCCTCTTCATGGCTCTGGAGAAAATATTCCTCCGAGCTTTCTGATCCAGAGCCACTCTGACAAAGGGTGGAAAGTCTGAAACTCTAATGTGCTTCTCACTGGTTTCAAGTTCCATCATGAATATCACTTATTGCTATTTCCAATGTATTTACTGTAGAAATAGTATATATACTTTTCGATTTTGTTTGATAGGTAGAGTCGGAAACGCGGGTTTGAACTATTGATCTTTCCAGGGTTACTGTATGAAGATATGTCCTACCGGTGGGAAGCGTAGTATGTTTCCACTTCGGCCAACCACTGATACCAGGCAGGTTTTGGAGTCCCGTCAGCTCTCCTCAACCCAAGGTGGCATATGAACTCTGCAAACCTCCCCATTGTCACAGTGTCCGTGAGCTTCTCATCATCCACTCCTTCAACAAAGAATCGTGCACTTTCTTCGCAGGTCTGTGGGATTGAGTCGTAGAGGGTAATCCACATGAGAAACTCAATTCTATCTCTGTTCTGCGTTAGAATCTGGAAGAGTTCCTTGATGTACTGGGCTTGGGTCTCTTCTGAGCTTTCCAGGCTGGGAGAGGAGCTCCAACTAGTTTCTACCACCGCTATTTTTCTGTTCCCCGCTAGGGAAAACATGGCATTAAAGTAGCCGGCTTTCTCTTCCACACGTCGGCTGAAAGAGAAGTTTTCACCAGTGGGGTAGAGGGTATAGAAGATCATATCGCCAGCTATGATGTCTCGGGCAATGTCTTCGGTCCTGGACTTGATTACTGAGTGAATGGCAAGTTCTGTCCCTACAGGGACATCGCTTGTTCTGGCCATAGCCTCCACCAGTGCCCTAAAATCAGTGATGTACTCAGGGTGCATCGATAAATACAGGTCTACTTCATTTCCAATAATCAGGTATTTCACAGTTGATCCATATCGTTTCAGCAAAAGTTCTGTGAACGTGACAAACCTGCTGACGATTTCTGGATCCTGAAATCCTGTGAACGTAATGTCTGAGGGCATGACATCCAGCTTGGTAGTAAAAATGATGGGGATAACCACCACCGCTTCAAACCAATACGTTTCGAACTTGCCCAGAACGTAGTCGGGTATCCTCCAGTCATATTCGTTTCTTGCCTTTTCTACGAGTCCCCATTGGACGTATACATGTGCAAGCTGAACCTGTGCCTCTCTAGCCACGCCCAGGGCTTCATCGTAATGGTCCATGTCGCCCTCTTTGGGATTTATCCATATTCCAAGCTTTCCGGAAGTCACGTTCACTGGCTGCCCTGTGGGCTGCTGTTCTTCACAGCCAAGCGTGATAACGAGAGTAATCAGAGTAATGGAAACGAATATTCTCTTCATGGTGTGGGTTTCACTGATGCCTATTAGGGTTTTGGCTGACCGGGTTAGAGAAGACCACTTATTCAGCCCAATTTCAGGCTGCACAGTAACGGTAAGAGAACGGTGGACAAAATCTATTCAATTGCTCCTCAAAATGTATTTAAATCTGCAATCCCAAGAACGGTTTATGTCGTGTTACTTCAGGCATATGTCGGATGTCTTTCAAAGGGCAGGGGTCACAGTCACCAAGGAAAACAAGAAGGATATTGACAGGGCACTTCATTCCCTGGTGGGTGTGGAGTATAAAGACTGCAGCTCAACGTGGAAAGAGCTCAAGCGATTGCTCCAGGATCAGGACGGAAAGGAGAAAGTGATGGAGAAACTCAAGGGACTCTAGGGAACTGGTGGCGAATGTCTGTTCTTTTGAGATACCAGAGTACTACTACACTCTAGTTGATAGCTTTGCCACATATTCTCGGCTCTGACATAAAGAAAGGAAATGTTTTTATTCTCCACAGTTTAACATATGGTGAGGGAAAGCATATGGCTGAGCTTTTACTTGAATCAGATGAGCAACTGATACTCTCATCGCATGCCAAATTTTCTGAATCCAAGATCTTTGGCCATTTTAACACAGGTGATGCCTTCCTTACCAACAAACGCTTTGTCTTTGTTGGCAGGGTCGAAATTAGGACATTGTTTCATCTTATTTCAGTAGCAGCAGGAAGGAGCAGAAAACATTTCGAGATACGTACTTCTGCAGTGAGAAAGGTCAAGAAGAAGCGATTAGAGAACACGATTGTGGTGACCTATGATGAAGTGGCCCGAACCAGAAAGTTCCTGTTGAAGCCGCAAAAAACTCTGTATCTCGACATAATAGCGGGACTGGGCGTGGGACTACTGGGTGGTGAGATAGGAGAGAGAATTGGAGAATCTCTTTCTGGTAAGGTCGGTGAGGTGATAGGTGACGTCATTGGGGGGAAGGCAGGAAGCACAGCAGGAGAAATATCGGGGGAGACGATAAAGGAAATAAAGGGGAAATCTCTGTCCAGGAAATGGCTGGATGCATTTAACCACGTCATGGACCATCAGGACCAAAGGATGTCTGGAGACACCACTGTTCCGCGCAGAAGTCGCATGGAACATGAGAGATCTGACATTCTTGATTACGAATTGCGTCATTCTGCAGCATCAAAGCGATTTTTCAATCGAATAAGGCATATTTTCTCCATTTCTACTGACAAACCACCAAGGATGGGAGTTGTCACCATGGGACAGATTTTTGAAGAAGAGCTGGGGAAGGATTTTGGGAACTTTGAGATACCGGTTCGGAGGGTCACGTACCTGGAGGAACTGATAAACACGATAGAGAATGCGCGAAATCCCAAAGACAGAGAGATATTTTCTGAACAATTGAGACTGTATCTTCAGCAGTTGAAAAAAGAAAGAGATCAGTTCCTGAGAAAACAAACCCATGACAGCTAGATTCGCCTGGCACTATCGATGAGCAAAACATGCAGTAATCTCTTCTCCAGTCCTATCAATCCGGCAGAATCCAAACCGTTCAAACTGCACAATCTCACCCACGGGAAGCTCCCCCGCTGCTTTTTCAGCCAGTCCTTCAATCACCTCAAGACTATCAGGATTGAACTCTCCCTCTTTGAACAGCTCGTGAGGGACAAGGACTCGCACCTTGACATGATCGTCAGTGACCCACTGTATCTTCTCGAGGTCTTTCTTGACTTCCTTTCCTGCAAACTCTCCCTGGATCTCTTCTCCTTTTCCAGTAACACGTACATTGAACAGGTCCTTGAGCCTGAATTCATCTTTGATAGCTGCAATATCTGATCTGGGCACGAAGAATACTCCACCAGTGGTTATCTCTCTGTTTCCGTAGTCTATGTCTGGATGCAGCTTGAGCTTCACCGTTATTGAAGGAGCACCTTCAACTGTGATCTTGATAGGATTCGGAACAAAGAAGTACCTTCTAGCAGTGGGATCAATGATTTTCCTGTTTAGTGCTTCGATAATCGACCAGTCAATCTCCGGCTCTGACGTCGAGAGTCCCATCTCTTTGGCCAGAGCGTGAATTGTCTCAGGAACGATGCCGCGTCTTTTCAGGGCAACCAAGGTCGTCAATCGAATATCATCCCAGCCTTCAACCAGTCCCTGGGCAATCAAGGGTCTCAGTTGTCTCTTGGAAGCGGGTGAACCTCTGACGTTGAACCGGGAGTACTGGATGATAACAGGGTGTCGCATCCCCAAGGCGTCCCTGATGTAGTTCTGCAGACGTGTGTGGAACTCGTTGGACCGCAGGACGTGTGTGATACCCAGTACTGAATCTTCAATAGCGCAGGCGAAATCATAGGTGGGCCACACACAGTATTTCTCCTTTTGGATGGGATGGGGAGCAGTGACCACTCGAAACAGGGTGGGATCTCTCATTTGTGAATCAGGAGCTTTCATGTCTCCTTTTAATCGGAGGATGTACTTCGTACCAGAAAGCATTTCCTTCCACAATTGTACATTCTCTGAAACATTTCGCTTTCTGCACCCGCATTCTCTCATGTGATACCTGTCGGTCTTGATCCTAGACTGGGGGCAGAAACAAATGTACGCATCCCCACTGGTAATCATTTTTTCAGCATAGTCATAGAATAGTGGAAGATCACCAGATTCGTAGTGTTCTTTGTCCCAGTCGATTTTCAGCCAGGTAATTCCTTCCTTCATCTTTTCGTAGTAGAGAAGCTCTTCTTTTTCAGGGTTTGTGTCATCAAAGCGCAAAATGACGGTGCCATTATACCTTCGGGCATAGTAGTAGTTGAAGTAGAAAGATAGCCCGTGCCCAATATGGGGGAGGCCATTGGGTTCTGGTGGTAATCTGGTAACGACGTGATCGACATCTGGCAAAGGGGGCAATTCCTTTTTTTCTTTGACTTCTTTCTCCTGAAAATATTCTGGGTAGATCTTTTTTAATTCTGACTCCTGTTCTTCTTTATTCAGTTGATTGATTTTTATGACTTCCTCCTGGATTAATTGCATGGTCCTCTTGGGGTCTCTTCGGAGTTCTTCGCTCTCCCCCATGACTTTTCCCATGACAGCTTTTGCAGACGCTGTCCCCTGGTATTCTAAAGCATTCATTAAGGTGTATTTTTTGATAATGGTAAGGGCTTCCATAGGAATTCTTCTAACTAAATCTTAAATAGATTACTGTAGGTGCAATGCTAGATGAATCTTCAAAGAGCTTCACAGTGAATCCACACGTGACAGAGTGGTTCCCCCGAATTCTGTGAGCGCCCGGCACGTTTAAGGAAGCAGGCTGAAGCATGTGAAGCAGTTACATCTGCTCTTAACAGGAACAGAATTCCGAAGTCCGAGGAAGGTCGAATGTCAATCCCTCTCTCCTGGATTTTGTCACAAGCGTCTTCTGCAAAGGGCACAAAATTAGATTCTGTATGTGTGTTTCAACTCCAGGTATTTGTTTAAGGTGGAAATGGTCAGATTCTCGGGGAGTTCATCCACCACTCGCATTCCTCTTCTCGTCAATTCGGCTATGGCCTTCTTCCTCTCTTTTAGCAGACTCAGAGCCACTGCCTTTTGGTACAGTTCTCGTTCCGACCCGGGAATGCTATTGGCAATGTGGGCTATGTTTGTATCCTTGACTGCAACCACCATGGGAAGGTGAGCTCTTTGAAGAGCTGCTGAGTACTGAATCAATCCTCTGGAAATATGGCTTTCAATCAAATCAGTGTACACAATCACCAAGGTCCTCTTCTTGTTTTGAGAGGCCACGAACTCAAAGGCTTTCTTGTAGTCAGATTCAAAAGAATCACCCTTAACATTGTATAGTGTTTTCAAGATGATTGGGAACTGGATCTGTCTTCCCTGCGGAGGTATGTACTCTTTTATCTCTGAAGAGAAAGTACATAACCCCACCCGTTCACCCAGTCGCAGGGCAACAAAAGAGACCAGCAGGGCAGAATTGACAGCATGCTCCAGTTTGGTCAAATCCCCCACATTGACCCCCATGATTCTTCCCGTGTCCAGCATCAGCACTACTCTCTTAGTTCTTTCCACCTGGTACACTCTGGAAACAGGTGTTCCTTTCTTGGATGTGGCCTTCCAGTCTATCGCCCTGTACTCATCATCCACCTGGTAATCTCTGAGCATTTCAAATTCTGTACCCTGCCCAAAGATTCTGGAAGGCTTTATCCCGGCCAGGTTCAACATCTGTTTTCTTGACAGAAGATCATACTTTCTTACCATCTGGACATTGGGATAGACCCGGGCATCTTCTTTCATCGGAACAGCCTCGTCAAAAAGCCACAGTCCCAGCCTGCTTCTTCTCCGGACAAAGCAGGTTCCAAACAGGTATTCTCCTCGTTTATAGGGGGTGACCGTATACCTGAGAGTCTCAGATTCAAAGGCAGGGATCGTGGTTGAGAGTTCAGGACAGCTGCTGGAAAATCCTGTAGGGTACTCATCCTTTATGAGGAGACGGAGGGGGGCTGGTGAATTGTTTTCCACTCCTATGGAGACTGGATTCTCCACCCCAATGGAAAGGACAGGGTCAAAATCTCGCGTTAGAACGAAAGACTGTCTATATGAAATCAGAAAATCAGTAATGATTACGGCAAGGACCACAGCATTGTAGTATGGAGCCTTCCCTAGTACAGCCACGAGACAGCCCAGAGCAAAAAGGATTACACATCGAGAAGAAGGAACCACTACCGGGGCACCTCCACCTTTTCCAGGCACTCTGCAATCACTTGGTCTGCTGTCAACCCTTCAATTTCAGCTTCAGGTTTCAGAATAATCCGGTGGCGCATCACAGGAAAAGCCATCCGTTTCACAGTATCAGGAGTAACGAATTGTTCGTCCTGCATGGCTGTAAAACTCTTTGCCGTCTGGAAGAGCACCACAGATGCTCGAGGGCTGGCACCCAGGACAACGTGAGGTGACTCTCTGGTGGCTCTGACAATCCTGGTGATGTACTCCATGACCTCAGGCTGAATTCTCACCTGGAAGATCTCCTTCCTGATAGCCTCAATCTGTTCCTGGTCCACACGGTAGTCAAAGTGGATGGCATCCAAGTTATGTGCATCAAACCCCGTCTGATAGAGCTGGAGTATGTCAACCTCTTCCTTGATGTCAGGATAGGGGACCGCCAATTTCATCATGAACCGGTCCAGCTGCGCCTCAGGTAGAGGATAGGTTCCTTCGTACTCAATGGGGTTCTGAGTGGCACATACCATGAACTCACAAAGAGGATGCGTCACTCCATCTATGGTCACCTGTCGTTCTTCCATGGCTTCCAGCAAAGCAGCCTGTGTCTTGGGAGGGGCCCTGTTGATTTCATCGGCAAGGAGCAGATTGGTGAAGATGGGACCTTTCTTCAGGTGGAATGTCCCCGTGTCCAAGTCAAAGACATTGGTTCCAATAATGTCTGAAGGCATCAAATCCGGAGTGAACTGAATTCTACAGAAATCAAGACTCAGTATCTTGGACAACGCTCTCACCATCAAGGTCTTGGCTGTCCCCGGCACTCCTTCCAGGAGACAGTGTCCAGAAGAGAAGAAGGAAACCAACAGCAATTCCAGAAGTGAATCATACCCCACAATGACTTTGTGGAGTTCCGTTTTCATCTGGGTTACCACATCATTAAACACTTTTTTTCACCTCTCAGGGCTTTATATCAGAGTTTTTATTGCTGTGAATAAGCGGGGAATGGGCTTCAATCAGATCCAGAATTTCCTTTTTCCGTGCCCTGTAGTACAGTTCTGCTGCAGAAGTCACCAGTTGCGAGGACTGTACGCCCCTGGTAACAGATGGTCTTGCCTTCCCAAATCGCTTACCATAGCTCACCATGAATATGGTAATTGTAATGATCAATTGAATGAAAAACGAGCTGTACCTGGAGGAAAATGCAGTCTTGATCTTGCTGAGAGTCATCCCCGTTGACTGATCAATCAGGTAGAGGTGGTACTCGTCAAAATACACTTTCTCAGAGAGGGATAGCCGGACCAGGAATATCTCATTATCAGCCCGGTCAATAGAATAATTTTCAACCAGTGAGGTACAAGTGATGACGACGATTTCTCCCAATCCATATGGGATTTCTGCTGCCAGGACATTCTCAGCATCAGCCAGGATGATATTGACATCGGTGTCGATGGACTGCTGATAGCGAACCCTGACCATGTGGACATCTCTGGTTGACCAGTGATCATTGGGGGTTATTGAGGCCAGTCCGTCCTCGGCTGGGGTGATGTTCACTCCAAAATCCTCTGCTATTTCAGGCGATTCAGTGAATATGATCAGTCTGTTCCCCTCCTTCACCCAGGTGAGTACATGTTCCTTTTCTTCTGGAGCCAGGGGTCGAACAGGATAGATCAGAAGGAGGCTTCCGGGATCCAACGCTTCTATGGTGTCTTTAATTCGTTCCACTTCCGTGTACTTTTCCATCAGCAGGTAAAAGGCCAGGGTTCCCATTTCTTCAGCGTCTTTTGAAGAATGAGCAGGCGGGAGATTGACTTGTTCTGCAATGACAGCCACTGACACCACTCCCACCACGAACACCACGAGTGTGAGAACATGTGCCCACTTCATGATAGCGCCTCCTGAATGTGCGTGAAAGCTTCCACGCACTGGGAAAAGTCATGTCCTGTTGCAGGAGTACCACCGTAGTATACAACGTCAAAGATGCTGGTCATCCTGTTGAAGAGGCCACTGAAAGCGTAGGCATGAACTTTCTGCCTGTACTCATAGTTTGTTAAAGATGGATGATATGAAATTACATTCTGAGTGTCTAGGAGCACAAGGAGTGCCATGTATAGAATGCGTACTGCTTCTGCATACTCCTTTCTAGATCCCAGGGTCAGGGCTGTCTTGTACAGTCCATAGTAATCCTTTTTTTTCACCAGAATTTCTTCTTCTCTTTTCCGGGGGATAGTGACTTTTCCCGAGGGACGTGAAATCCAGGTTACCACCAGATACGTCAGGAGAAGCATGAGAACAAGAACAAAAATGATCAGCACTGCCTTGGATACAGGGAGAGGAACGGTAGGTGGGTACTCTGACCTAATGTACCCAAGTTCTCTCAGAATCTCCTCAAGGTCTTCCTCAATCTCTTCTGGGCTCGGGCTACTGTACACTATCATGGGTATCCCCTCCAGGGTTCTCATTTGATGGGCAGTTCATCACTCTGCTGGCAGTGACAGGTTCTGCGTTCTCATCTCCAGATCGAATCCTTCTTTTCTCGTTCGCAAGTCGAAGTAAGCCAACACTCGGGTGCAGTCTGCCAGTGGAATCAGTATTCCCTGAGTTAGCAGGCCCAGCGCCATGATTACCATATACATCGACCTGCTAAACAGACCTTCCAGGATAAGTGAGGAGGACTGTAGCACAGTAGGAATCAAGAAAACTATTATCAAGGCTGCATACAGACGGAAGGTGTGTCCTCCCACCAATTTCCAGCTGCGGCTCATTGCTTCAAAAATGAAGACCTTCTCATTGACCATGATTGGATACATCACTGACAGACGGACCCACACGATTCCAGCAATGAAAAAACCCGTTAGTATTACAATGATGCCTACAATTAATCCCGACATGAATCCTGCGCCCCCAGACAGTGCTGCGTATGCAACAATTGAAATGACTACAACTGCAGGTATGCTCACGGCCACTGCCAGGACGACGATAAGAGCTATGGTGTAGATGACATTGGTTACACCTAGTTTGAGCCAGTTCTTCAAGGAGTATCTGTAAGCGTTCTTCACTGATGCTTCACCCTCCAGGATGGTGTCAGAAGCGACCTTGGTAACTGCAGAGAGAGTCAGAGGGTATATTAACCCTATCTGAAAAAGGGTGAACAGCATGACAATCAGAAAATTCCAAAAAGCTGATATGGGAGCAGCCTGCTGAGGAGCTGTGTAGCCAAGGGGATCATTGAATATCTCATAAATCTCCAAAAGTCCACTTCCTCCAGCACCAGTGTAATAATTGTAAGCATTCTGCAAGAGGTAAAACACCGCCAAAGGAAGCTGGGCTATTACCAGCAAGAGAAAGTTCTTTCTGTACAATCTGACAGAGGAATCAAGGAGTTCACCCAATCCCATGGGTCTTAGAAACTGATTGCGGTCCATACAGAGGGAAACCGTCGATCCCATTTAAACTTTTGGTTTGTGTCTGTAGTACTTGGCGCAACTTTTCAGGAACAATATGCAATTCTCCATTCCTCTGGGAGCTTCTAGATGAAGCTTCTCTGCCATCTCAGAGGCGATTTTTGCTGCAATCATGTACGCCTTATGAATGGGGATCTTTTCATATCTCACAAGAAACTCTCTCATCAGCTGATATTCGTCGGGGGTGATCTGGCTGAGGTATGGACTCCTGCTGACTGTGTAGTCGTAGGATGATTCTCCAAGTTCCAGCTTGTCCAGACCAACTGACCTCGTTCTTACTACAATCGTGCCTGCAGCAAAATCCCCCAATCTCTTTGATTTCGCATTGAGCATCATCACGGTGAATCCCACGAGGCATGTACCGGGCCATAAATCAATGTATCTGACAAAATTCCGTGTGAGAGAGTCAACAACATCTATGGGAGTTGCATCTTCTTTTATGACTCGCAACCCCATTATGTTCTTTCCAATAGAGCTGCCGTTCAGTGCCAGCTCACTGACAACAAAATATCCCCAGGTCAATGTTCCCACCACGACGTAGATCAGTGCAACAGCATAGGAAGAGAACCCCCTGAGCCCGAAATGGTCGAGGGCATCCGTGACCAAAATCAATGCGAGAGAGGCCAGTACGATGATACTGTAGTCAACGAGAAAGGCCACGGCTCGTGAACCCGCCGTAGCAATGTCATAATATACGGGGACATTCTCTGCTGTAGACAAGGTATGGTCTTCCATGAGGCTGTTACGAGGGGGCTGTTGAAAAAGGTTTTCCTGGTTTCAAGGTATTGATTCCAATATGTGAGAAAGATACTTATAGGATTCAGTCATCTTGCTCTACTATGAACATACAGATTGTCTGGGGTACAGGGAAGGGAACAACTCCCTTAGGTAGTTTTGATCTTGCCCTGGCTGAAGCAGGAGTAAACAACTTCAATTTGATCCCTTTGACCTCTGTGATTCCACCGGGAGCTGTGATTGAAAAAACCCATGAGTACATCAATCGATGCAACAGGATTCCCGGAGACATTGTATATGTTGTGATGGCGCGGAAGATCATCAAGGGCCCGTCCCGGATTTCTGCCGGTCTCGCCTGGATGCAGTCCGTGGAGGGGGGCATACTCCTGGAGGGGTGGGGAGAAACCATGGAGGATGTGACGGCGAACCTGGCTTCAGGACTGAAGGAAATGGCTGCTGCCCGCGACTGGACCTGGAATTCTCAGCCTGATTTTAAAGTGATAGAGGGCGAATGTGATGAATATGGCTGTGTAGTGGTGATTGCAGTATATGATTTTCCTTGAACGGGGCGTGAATGGAGGGGGCAGGGGTGAGAAAGAATATGAAGAACGATCCAGAGGCACTGGCAGGGGTGGATACTGCCTTCTTGCCCGATACGTACCTGCGTGGAGCCCGAAAGCTTCTGCGGCCTCCTGTCACCAGTCCTGTCAATGAACCCTTCCTGGTAGAGTGAAGGACTTGTGAGCACCATACCTCGCGATTCAATAAACCATTTATACTATCGTGCCATAGGGCCCCCATGAATTATGAGGAATTCATTTCTTCCCGTGAGGGTCGCTGGGAAGAACTTGACCAGCTCTCATCGCACATCAAACGCAAGGGCTATTCCTCCCTGTCCCGTGACGATCTGGATTCATTCTTGAGATTATATCGGCAGGGATGCGCAGATCTGGCATATGTGCGCACGTATTATCCACACAGCCGAGCTGAGGAGTATCTGAACAATCTGGTGGCTAGGTCTCACTCTCAATTTGCCAGGACCCGTCAGGCTTCTTCCATAAGAATAAAGCAGTTTTTCACCACAACCTTCCCCGGGCTGTTTGCCAGTAATGCGAAATTTGTAGGGCTCGCATTCCTGGTGTTCATGGCCACCATGGCATTAACGTATGTGGGGTGGCAAGTTGACAAGCAGTTCTTCGCAGGTCTTTCTCCTATCCCCCTGGATATTCTTGAGGAGCGAGCCTCCCGGGGAAGTGCGGGCCCTAACATGAATATGTTCGTGGCTCCCATTGCCACCTCCTCCATTTTTGCCAACAATACTCAGGTAGGCATAGCAACCTATGGAAGTGGAATACTCCTGGGGCTGGGGACCATCTTTTATCTGGTCATCAATGGGCTGATGATGGGAGTTGTCACGGCGTTCTTTGTGGAGCACGGACTGGGCATCTCGCTGGCAGCCAATATCCTTCCTCATGGAATTCTCGAGCTGACTGCAATCTTCATTTGTGGAGGAGCCGGGTTAAAACTAGGAAATGCTGTTTTGAACCCCGGACAGTTGTCCCGTTCAGAATCAATCAGTACAGCAGGCAAAGAGGCAACTCAACTGGTGGCAGGAGCTATCATCCTACTGATCATTGCTGGCATCATTGAAGGATATTTCTCATTTGTGGAATCAATCAGTAATGAGGTTAAACTGATGTTCTGTATCATCCCTGCAGGATTTCTTTGGTTCTATCTTCTGCGTCACGTAAGAATTCGCCAGTAATTCATTGTTGAACAAGGTCAGACCATGAGAATGCACTATATAAAGAAGGCAGTCTCCTTCCTGAGAGCGTCAGACATCACGGTGAGAGGGGCGTGGGTCGACTGTGGATGTGGACACGGTGTGTACAGTGAGGCACTGGCCTTTCTCGGAGCAGCCCCGGTCATAGGGATTGACAATGCCTTTCATGTACTGAAAACTCTTCCCCCGGACATACGTGCTGTGCAGGGGGATTGTCAGTGCCTGCCTTTCAAAGATGAAGCAGTTTCTGGAATTCTCTACGTAAATGTGCTTCATTACTATCCCAGGATCGTCACGTTTGTCAGGGAATCCTACAGAGTGCTCAATTCCACGGGGCATCTCATTGTCATCGAATACTGCCAGAAAACTCCCACCTCATGGGATCCTTTCCCCCTGTCTGCCAGGGAACTGGTTCCGATTCTGCGTCAACAGAATTTCAACCCTGTAACCACCATTCTCGTGGATACGGCATACAGGCCAAAACAGGTGATTTCTGCTGTAAAAAGCTCACAGTGACCTGAGTGTCAGAGCATCTCGAATGATATTCAGATGATCAAAAGCAATGTTATCAGGCACTTCAGCAGCACTGAACCAGGTAGCAGCAGCTGAATCATCTCCTGGGGTTGGCTTTTCCTCTTTGACGCTCAAGACATAGGCAACAGAAATGACGTGTCCCCGAGGATCCCGATCAGGGGCTGAATAGACTCCCAGCAATCTCTCGATTCTGCAGAGAAGTCCAGTCTCCTCCTCCACTTCCCTGACTACTGCATGTTCTGTGGATTCCCCATATTCCACGAACCCACCAGGCAAGGCCCAGAATCCCCTGAATGGATCCTTCCCTCTCCTGATGAGCAGAATGCGTCCACCCTCAATGACAACTCCATCGACTGCCACTGCTATCCTTTTCTCTCTCATAGCAGTCTCCTGAAAAACACTGAGATGTACCCGATCTTGGGAATCTTCAGCACCGGAGTGCCAACGACTTCTGATTCTGGGACACCGGGAAGTGGGGCATAAAAAGAATCAGGAAACGCGTTATGATCTCCCTGAGTCACAAAATAACGTGTCTGATTTTCTTCTACCACCTCGGCGACCCTGTGTACAATGGGAATTCCTCCCCCTTTCGGATTGAAGACAATGATGTCTCCTACTTGCAGCTCGTGAGGGTCAACATGCTTGATAAACACGATGTCTCCCTCGTAATAGGTGGGTTCCATACTTCCCGAGCTCACCACCCTGTACGGAGGGAACACCCCCAGCACTCCATAGAGCGCTCCCTGGATCACCAGGAAAATGCACAACGCTACGGCCACGTCTGTAAGGTTTTTCTTCATACTATCTGAGGACATCGTATCACTTCACCCAGCTCTCTGAATCTTGTTCTCAAAAACACGAATAGTTCCCGCAGCTTGATCTGTGCCCAGCCCAGTTTGGGTATCCTGAAAACAGGTTTTCCGATGACACGCTCAGGAGGAACGCCGGGATAGCTGAACTGATAATATATATCCAGGCTATTGTTATGATCTCCCTTGGTAATGTAATATGGCACCCCGTCTTTAGTTTCAACTTCAAACACCCGGTGAACGATGGGTATTCCTCCGGAAGGAGATTCAAACACGATAATGTCCCCTTCTTCCAGCGTGTAAGGATCTGCCCTCTTGACGACCAGAATGTCCCCCTCATAAAAGGTGGGTTCCATACTTCCTGATATCACGACATACAGGGGTCTCTCCACCCCCAGGGTGACCATCAAGGAGGCTTGAATGATAAGGTAGATGACAACCGCGATGAGTAACCCTTCGCCTACTTCGCGCAGTTCATTCTCCATTTCCATAAGTTTTGAACGGCAAAATCCTTTATAAGGGTTTTGGATAGCAACCTTTCAGTATCTCATAAACACGATTGAGAAAATGACTGTAAGATCAGAAGGAACCTGCAGGATTTACTCTGCTGAGAATTCTGGCAACCTAACCGGTGAATTCATTGCTGCATTTGGGGCACCGGATCAGACCACATTGACCCGCAGATTGAGGACAGCCTTTGCAACTGGTTATTCTGGAATATGATTTACTGAATCGGAATCCACACTTTGGGCACTGTACGATGTCTCTGAGTTTCATGTCCATACTCTGTGTTCCTAGAGGCTGTTTATAAAGGTTACTCACGTTCAACACTCCGTTTTCTCACGTTTTACTATCCCCTGAGTACAGAATCCACACCTATTTAAATGAGGTGAATGATGTTTCTCTGTGCAGAATATTGAAGAATTCACAGAAGAAGATGCAGAAGAACTGGAAGACCTGTTCACGAAGGTATGGTCATGTGCTCATGAGTATCCTGAAGCGTGGAGAGAGAGGCGTAAGATCAGCAGTCAGAAAGTCAAACAGGAGATGCAATCAGGGTTCCGGTTCTTCGGGGCCAGAGATAGGGGGAAGATTGTCGGTTGCTACAAGCTGCTGATAACTGAGGAGGGGTGTTTCGGGGAGCATCAATCAATCCTCCCGGACTATGTGGGACAAGGGATTGCTTCTGCCATGTACAGCCAGTTTATACAGTTTGCTCATGATCAACACTGTAGGAAAAACTACGTCAATATCCTGACCAGTCACAGGGGATGCCTCCGCCTGGTTGAGAAGTATGGCTTCTCCAAGAAGGGGCCTGTCTTTGAGCAGGCTCCGGGAATGACGGTTCAAAAGTATGAGAGGTGGTGTCATGAATAGTGCGGATTTGAAGACCAGGTTACTCTGTCAGGGAGTGCGGGTGCCAGAATTAATGAGAACAGCAAGGAGGGGAGGGGCAGGCCCTGCAGGCGGAAGATATGTGGTGGTGGAGAAGATGGTGGTGAACTGTTTCGTGTATGGGGCTGCCATGGATTCTGATATCTGGTTGGAAGAGGAAGATGAACTCTGTGTTCTGGTGGACAGAAATCCCGAAAGCACTTTCCGGGACAGGCTGCCAGTTCACGTAGTGAAAGATCCATACTTCTATGATCTCACCACACGAGAGGGTGTTCCCTACAAGAAAATCGCACTCCTGCATGGTGTGGATTGTCTGGCCACCACGGTATACCAGAGATGCGTCAGGTGGAGGACTGCGCCCTGCTGGTTCTGCGGGATTGAACGGTCACTGGAGTATGGAGGAACGATCCAGCAAAAAACCCCTCAGCAACTTGAGGAAGTGGCAGAGGCAGCAAAGAAAGAAGGTGCCTCTCACGTTACCCTGACCACAGGTACTGTCAATACCAGTGACAGGGGAGCATTCATGCTGGCTGAGTGTGCTGCTGCTCTCAAGCGGACAGGATTGCCTGTTCATTCTCAGCTCGAGCCAGTACCCAGGACGTATCAGGAACTATTGAGAGACCAGGGGGCAGACACCATTGGCATCCACATTGAAACTGTGGATGAGACATTGTTTGAGAAAATCTGTCCGTCAAAGAATTTTTCAGAATTCAGCCGTGCATGGGAGGATGCTGTAGATATTTTCGGCGAAAATCAGGTCAGTTCCTATATCCTGGTGGGATTGGGAGAAGATGAAAGGAAAACCAAGACAGGCATTGAAAACATGGTACAGCACGGTGTGATCCCCTTTGTTGTTCCATTCAGACCTCTCCCGGGAACTGTTCTGGAATCTCACCCCCTGCCATCTCTTGATGTTGTTCAGATGTATTCTGTTTGGGCAGCCAAAAAAATGATGGAAGCAGGAATAGATCCCTTCAAGAATAAGGCAGGCTGCGTCAGATGTGGTGCCTGTTCTTCTGTAAAAGAATATCTAAGATCGATGTAGGCAAAGAATGGAAAAAAATCCCACAAAATGAGATAAAAGGAATATACTGTCCAGAAAAAGCATGAACACCGGGAAGAACAGTGATTCAACAAACAGGGTGGCCTTTTCCCTGTAAGTTCCAATGATCATGGTGACAGATTCAAACCCCAGAAAAAGGGCCAAGACCAGATATTGCCCGTACAGGAAACACAGAATCACCAGCACTATATCTGCTGAGGATAGCCCATACCCCATCAGGAACTTCCTTACGGGTGCATTCCCCTCAAGCAACAGATGCAGATTTCCCTTTGCCCATCTGAAGCGCTGCCTCACAAAGGGTATCCATTTGTCAGGCATCTGGGTGTAGGCTTTTGCTTCCTGTTCATACCCCACAGTAAACCCCTCCCGTTTCAGGTTACGGGTTAACTCCATATCTTCCACCATGGATGATCCGTAGATGACCTTCGAAAACACTTCTCGTTTGAATGCTCCAATGGGTCCTGGGACAATATCAACATCGTCAAAGTACTGGGCCACTTTTCTGAACATGGCCACCCTGACGTGTTCAATAGCCTGGCACCTCCCCAAGAATGTTCTTGCATTGAAGACCTGGAGGTTACCCGCCACTGCATCATAGAGCTGCAAATTGCGGACCAGCATTCTGATTGTGTCTTTTCTGACTGTAGTATCGGCATCAAGAGTGACAACATCCCCTCTTGAGTGAGCGATCCCGTAGTTGAGGGCAGCGGCTTTCCCTGAATGTGGTATGCTGTACACTGTTATGCCTGTCAGGTTCTGGAGAATATCGTGTGTACGGTCAGTAGATCCATCGTTCACCACAATGACCTCTTCAAGAAGGTAATCAGAATCCAGAACGGCCTGTACACACAGACCGATGGTGGACTCATTGTTGTACACAGGTATGATCACAGAACTGCGAGGGGAGTACTCAATGGCAGGTGCCTTGAAACTCTGGTAAAGAAAGATGATAAAGTAGTAGCAGTCATATACAACAATCAAGAGGAAAAGCACCACGATGAGATCAGGGACACTCATTACTATGACCTTTCAACGTTGTATTTAAACCTTATGCAGCGTCCAGACTCCACTGGAACCCTGAAAGAATCATCCTGAGCCCCATCAACCTCGGGAATCAGGTCAACTCCGAGAGGTGGTTTCTTGATTATCCATCGAGTTTCGAATTCAGGATATCTTGATGTTGATTGTTCGGGTCCGCGGTGAGATTGTTCCAAGGTATTCTGGCGCACGCCGTCATCTGCTTTTTGTTCGGTTGACGGTGGATAAAGGTAAAAGGCATATCTGAACAGGGAATTGGTGGAGGTTCGTGGATTGCCCCTGTTATTGTCAGAAAAGGATCGGGTGATGATGCCCGAGACCACAGGTATAAGACAGCCTTTTCTGTCTGTAATTCGCACGATTCCCATAGTCTGGAAGTACTCAAACCTGATAACTGAGGACTGATTACTCAAAAATGCAACCCTACCACAAAGAATAAATATATCCACCGTGAATCCTACTCATGAAGAGGGAGCCGAAACTGGACGAGCTTGACAAGAGAATTCTCAGGAAATTGCAGGAGGATGCCACCACATCGTATAAAATCCTTGCTTCGGAAATAGGTGCTCCCGAATCTACAATCTACGATAGAACGAAACGATTGAAAGATCAGAAAGTGATCAAAGCAGTTGTACCTCTACTGGATGGGGAGATGATAGGAATTTCAACGACTGCATATATTGGCGTGTCTGTCCATCCAATTTCTGCTGTTGAGGAAACTGCACAGAAGCTGGCACAGGTGGACGAGGTCCTGGAAGTCCATGAAATCTCGGGGGAGCAGGACATATTGATCAAAGTCAAGGTTCCGGATACCACTGCCTTGAGGGCATTTCTCATTGAAAAGGTTGCGGCCATTGGGAGCGTTCGTGACCTCAACCTGCTCATCTGCATCCATACCACAAAAGAAGATATCCGGTTATCTATCAAGTAGATTCTACACCTACTGCATACAGGGTTTCATCTGTCTTCAAGTACAGAAACACCGAGCAGAACCGAAGCACCGAAATTGACAGGAGCATCGCATGAAGAGCAGGAACCAATCCAAGTGTTCCAGTAACGTATTCAGCGGCAGCGCCTGATGCCATGCTGGCACAAAAAGATGTTATCCCGAACACCACATTGTTCAGGGCAGTATATGAAGCGCGTTTCTCCTCATGTGCACAATCCAATATGTATGAATTGAGGGCGACAGTTCCTGCCCCCATACCGAATCCACCAAGAAACGAGGCTGCCACCAGATACAACCAGTTGTCTGCGATTGCATACAACAAGGACACCATGAAAAAGGGGAGATGAAACCAGAAAAGAGATTTTCTCCTGCCGATTCTATCGGAAAGCATCCCTCCATATTTCTGGCTGAGTGCCCCTATGAACATGTGGATAGCCCAGATAATTGATATTTGAAACTTGGTTGCCCCGACGACATCCACCGTTACGAAGGCGAAAAGAGGCCAGGCCAGAGCCATCATCGCCCGGTAGATCCCATTGATCCACAGGAACTTGGTGAACCGCCTGTCCTTGAGGACTGCTTCTCGCAGTGTCGCCGTGGCGGTCACGGGCTTCATGTGTTCCGTAATCCTCCGGGAGGACACAGCAGCCAGGAAGAAACAGAAGGCAGCCACGGCAAAGGGCACAAAGTACTGGTTGATTTCCCCCGGGACCAAATCAGAGACATATCCTATGAGTAAAATGGCAAAGACAGCAGCAACAGTTCCAAATGCAGTAACCTCTCCAATGAATGCGCCCCTGGTTTTTCTCACACTATAGTCACCAAGCAGTGCATTCCACGCCGGTACGATAGTCGAACCCAGCAATGACTGTATGATGACCAGCAGAATGAGAGTGATAGGGGAGGATATTGCCAGAAAACTCACAGAGGTTACTCCATACACTAAAAATCCATACAACAGAAAGGTTTTCCTACCTCTCTTATCTGACAGAGCCCCCCAGAAGAGCTGCAGCATGTTCCCACCCAGGTTTCTCACACTGACCAAAACAGACTGCAGCAAGGGAGTTGTCCCCAGTGCCACCGCAAAATAGTCCACGTACGTGAGGGCATACAGTCCAATGGAATACCCTGCAACGGTAATATACACAGGGGCTTTTTTCACTTTGTCCCCTGCAATCAGTTGTCTTAAAAACATTGTGTTGAACCATGCGGGTTTGAGTGGGGGTTTTATGCAAATTCTGAGAATCTAGACATCCAAAACCAGCAGGCCCGGGGTACAGGCAATTCCACATATCGAGCACAGGGCAGAAGAATCCCGTGTCCACAAATCTTCTTCAACGTAACTCTTCACGTCGCCGTCCATCATGAATGGAAAAGAAAGGAAGGACTATCCCTTCCACTGTTCTTCAGCCGCCCAGTATGGCTTGTTGATATATGCATAAGCGTGGTGAGCCGCCACTGCACCATGTGCTGCTCCCACAATGATCAGTTTGAACGCGCCTTCCACAATGTCCCCCACAGCGAAGATTCCTTCAACATTCGTTCTCTGTGATGTGTCGGTGACAATGTATCCTCTCTTGTCTGCCTTGATGCCAACCTTGTCGAAGATTTCACTGTTGGGTACCATTCCGACACTGAGAATAACTGCGTCCATATCCATCTGGTAACTCCTGTCTTCTCGGTTGTTCCACAGGGTTACCTTTTTCACCGTGTCGTCTCCTTCAATCTTTTCCAGTTCAGTGTTCATGAGGATATTGATCTTTTCGCTCTTCTTCATCTTTTCAACGTTTTCATCAACTCCTCTGAAGGCTTCCTTACGATGAGCAATCGTAATTTCCTGAGCCAGGTCTACCAGATCAAGAGTGGCATCAATAGCAGTGTCTCCCCCTCCTATCACCAGCACGTGCTTGCTAATGAAGTCTTCTGGGTGGGTTACATAGTAGAAGACACCTTTGTCTTTCTTATTGAACTTTGATTCACCGGCAATTCCCAGCTCTCGAGGTCTGATCCCGACTGCAATAATGATCACTTTGCCACGGTATTCTTTTCCATCTTGGACTATGACCTTTCTATCAGGGGTTATCTCCACGACTCGTTCGTTTTTCATGTCGATACCTGATGCTTTGGCCTGCTTCAGCCAACGTCTCACCAGCTCAATGGCGACAATTCCGTCAGGAAATCCTGGATAATTCGGGATCACCTTGTTAGGATAGAGTGTGGCCAGCAGCCCTCCCCACGTTCCACCTTCCAGCACCAGAACGTCAAGCTTTCTGTCCGCGCACATGATGCCAGTAGTGAGTCCTCCAGGTCCTCCTCCAACAATGACAACATCATACTCCTTTTTCTCGGGCATAGTAACACCTGCTCGTTATTCTGCATCTACCTTTTAAATGTTGTGGAACAAATACGGTACCGTGCTTTGATTCCAGTCCTGGAATTCAGTTATATTTACTTATGTAAAGTAGATGAAGAACTACCCGTGTAAGAGGCACTATGAGGAGGTTTGAACTGCACGTGCCGTACTGAGCATTTGAAAATGACCAGAGGACATTCCCCAGAGTTCTGGTTCAATAACACAGGTCATTTCAAGAAGATAGAAAATGAAAACATTCAAGAAAGAAAGAAAAGGAAATTACAGGTCGCTAACAAGGATTTCCATGTAATCGGTGATATCTGTGAACTTTTCGCAGTTGAAGGTGGCATCCGTAATCTTTTCAAGACGTGATTCTGACATCTGAGTACCTGAGTTCGCTTTGAACTTGCTGACGAGCTCTTGGTCTGTCATGGGATATCCTGTGCTTCCCCTGGCGAAATCTTCCTGTCTCGTGTACGTCTTTCCCTCTTTGGTGGTTATGGAACAGACGGCACGCTTGATCTTGGGGAAGAGGGAATCAATTTCCGGATTGGCGACCACTTTCACCTTTTTGATCAACTCCCGCACCAGAGGGTCAAAGAGTGCTTGTTCCTCAAAGTCACTGGGCAGTACGTTCCCCTTGGCTGCAGCTACCGCAATACAGTAGGGAAGGGAGTGATCAGCTGTCTCCTTGGTGGTGGGGTTGTACTTTGAGGGATCAGACAGAATGTCAGCTCCCCGTGTGGTAGTTTCAACGAGGATTTCTGTGACCTGGTGTGGGTCAACGGTGTTCTCCTCCATGAGGGTTAAGACAGCAGTTATTGGCTGATGGGTCAAGGCTTCAGTGGGGAAGGCCTTGTACTCACACTGGGTAATCAGAAAGTCCGTGCCCAGATGCTCAGTAAGTATGGATTCATCCCACTTGACATTGTTGATGACCTGGAACAACCCCTCTTTTCCTTCATACACGTGGACAGGTCCTGTATATCCCGTTTGAGCGAGCATGGCTGCCCGCACACCCGCTTCTGTCGCCATGGGATCTGCCGTGTTCTTCATGTTGGTGAGAGCTCCTGCCACCACGCCACCGAAGGTGGAGTGAGAAGATCCAGAGATGCCCACAGCAGCCACTATCTGTTCCTCTGTCAATCCCAGGGAGACGCCTGCCACGATGGGGCTGACGAACTGGGTCAGGGTAGCATGGTGCCACCCGACTTCCCGCACACCGGGATGAGCTGCCAGACACAGGCGCATCTCAAGTTCATACGCAATGACAATACTGGTGATCAGCTCTTTTCCAGAGCAGTGTCGGTATTCACCAGGACATAGGGCAGCGGGAATAATATCTGAAGGGTGAGACGGGTCCTGCTTCCAGTAGATGTCATTGTAATCAAGAGCTCGTATGAGAAGAGAGTTCATCAGGGCTGCATTTGGCATGTTGGTTTTGTGTCCATATCCAATGATGGTGGATTGTGGGTGCCCGCCTAAATTTGTAATATACTGCACTGCATTATCCATGTCCTCATTATGACAGGCAGCCAGGGCACATCCGATGCTGTCCAGGAGGAATCGTTTAGCCTCCTTCACCGCCTCTGGAGGGATGTCCTTATACTCCAGGCGGAGGGCGAATTGTGCCATTTTTTGACTGATAGATTCCATGAGAAAACCTCCAGCACGCATTCTCATATATCAATATAAATATTGCAGATTCCCGGGGCAGCCTGGTTCTCCTGACTCGAGTATGAAGGTCTCACGGGGTACCTGCAACAGTCTATTTCTTCAAACTCTCAAAGTGTACGAAATCGCAGTGATGGATGATGATGGCTTCAGGAATTCTCTTGACAGCATCACCTTCTTTGGAGTGGGCACTAATAATGTGGATGATCTCCGGGGGAAGACCGACTTCACCAGCAATGACTGCACCGGACACGGGATGCCGCAGCAAGGCACCATACCTGCTCTGGGTGACCTTCCCTTCTTTCTTCTGATATTCCAGCAGCTTTCCCACGTCGTGTAAGAGCCCACCTGCCACCACATAGTCCCGGTTGATGGGAACGAACTTCTGCATGACATCTGCACAGTGGACAGCCATGTCAGTCACTGCCTTGGTATGGTCCGCAAAGGTAACTGATGTATCGGTGAGCAGGGTGAAAGGTATTCCTTCAAGCGTATCCCAGCCTCCACTCTGAGCAGTCTTTAAGAATGTAGAAATGACTTTTTTTCTGAGATCAGGGTCTTTTATGAGATCTATTTGAGGAAATGTCTTTCTGAGATATTCTTCATTCATGGTAGTCCCTCCTGTCGATCCGTGCTGCACGAACTGGATCCATTTGTATGTCTGGGCAGTTGACATATTTAAAGGTTTACAGCAGAGGGGGTTACAGCCAGAAATAGGAAAGAAATCCTTTTATAGCTGCTCTTAGAGTGCATGCATGAACAACCCAGGACCTGTACACTTCTATAAAGACGTATCCTTCTGGGTGCTCCTTTTCTCCAACGGCGTCACCATTGTTTGTGCTCTCGTTGAACCATGGTCTCTGCGTACCCTCATGACGGTATACTGGGTCCAGAGTGTCATTCTTGGAGGGTTCAATGTCGCGCGCATTCTATCACTGCAGAAGTTCTCAACAGAAGGGTTCACAATGAACCATCAGTCTGTTCCTCCCACTGCAAAGACCAGACGCCAGGTGGCCACTTTCTTCTCTCTCCACTATGGGTTCTTTCACTTCATTTATGGGACATTTCTGGTTACCCAGAGCGGTCACGTTGAAATACCGTATGTGGCACTGGGATCTCTCGTGTTCCTAGTTAATCACTTCTTCTCATTCAGGTACAATAGGGGGCAGGACAGGAAAAAGATACCGAATATCGGCAGGGTGATGTTCTTTCCCTACGTTCGTATCCTTCCCATGCATCTGGTCATCATTGTTTTTGGAGTGATTTCGCCAGGGACACTTCCCCTGGTGGTGTTTCTGATACTGAAGACCCTAGCAGATCTCGCCATGCATGTTGTAGAACACAGGTAGCCCATGTCCTATTCCGTGTCCCGGAGAGAATACATCTGGTCTGGGTCAGTGGAAGGATTCTGTGATAAGCCGTTCCTTCAGGATTTCCAGCCGGGGCAGGGCAATTGCTCTTGCAGATTCAATACTGAGCCTTTGAAAGCAGCCTTCATTATAAAACTGCATGAGTACGTCCCGAGACATTGTCTTCCTGCAGTGCTCCTGCCATTCATCATGGAAGAGTGCTCCCAGGCAGTCAGCAGATTGCACGATCCTGACTTCAATCTCGTCATCCTCTGAAGGGATGGCTCTGCGGTTCACAATACACTTCAGAATCAGGTCTTTCCTTTCCTGTTGGAGGGTGACTGTCTCCAGAACGTGTTCTGCCATCTCTCGTCCAGTTATGTGATGATCTTTTCTTCCCGTGCACTTCCCAATATCATGGAGCAGGGCTGCTATCTCGCACACGTCACTGTCTGCGGTTTCGGAACGGGCAAGTTCCACAGCAAACTGTCTTACCAGCTGCACGTGAGCAAAAAGATGCGGGTCTTCAGGATCCTGCTGGCAACAGGATTCAGCAAAATGCTCGATGTCCTCCATCAACATGGGTTCCAGGCTCTTGGGGTTGCGAGGGGGCAAGGGACACGCTATGTCTCCACGACTCTTTTTACCGTATCCAGGACAGTTCCGTCTCTCCACTGGATTGCAGCCACAATGTCATCTGTGGTTTCAGGAAGTTCGGGCTCCCCACACAGGTCATATGCTTCTTTTTTCAATTCTTCAATTGTCAGCACTGGTATCTTGGCTTTTTCAACCTGTTTCAGGATATCTTTTCGCCTGGGATTTACAGCAATACCGTATTCTGTGGCAATGACATCAATGACCTCTCCGGGAGTGGTAATTGTTGTTACTCTGTCCCGAACCACAGGAATTCTCTTTCTGTACAGGGGTACCGTAATAAAGGTGACCTTGGCACAGGCTGCAGGCCCCTGGTGACCCCCAATGCCATGAAGCAGCAGTCCGTCAGAATGGGTGTTGACATTGACATTGAAATCCACATCCACTTCTGTAGCACCCAGGAACGCTGCGTCCAGCTGGTTGTATACAGACCCTTTGTTGTATGGGCTGCTGTAGATCATGTTGATTTCTACATGATCGGGATCTTCCCGCAGTGACTGGACTGCAGTGAGATCAAAGCACTGGGCATCCAGAATCTTTCGGATGACCCCCCTGTGCAGCATGTCCACCAGATACTGGGTAACACCCCCCAATCCAAACCCGCCCACCACGTGGCGGTCTTCCATCAGATCTCCCATCTGAGAAGTAACAGAAAGGGAAATCCCTCCAGCGCCTGCCTGGATCGAAGCTCCTTTGCTGATAATTCCCAGAGCATCCATGGTCTCTATCACGAAATCTGCTATCTGCAAATTAGTGGGACTTCTGGTGACCTGTGTGGTGCCTGAAACTATTCGTTCCGGATTCCCAATGGTTTCAATCTCAGCCACGTGATCCACATGAGTCTGATGGATGCTCATGGGGGTTGCGGGATATTCTACCAGGTTGTCAGTGACTGCAATGACTTTCTTGGCGTAGAGCGAGTCTGGGTAGGAATAACCCAGGGGACCACAGGCTGATTTTCCGTGGACGCCATTGCAGTTGCCGTAGGTGTCTGCAGTAGGAGCAGCAATGAAGGCCACATCAATGGGAAGGTCTCCCATTTCAACAGCAGCTGCTCTCCCCCCATGGTCTCTGAGAGTGGCTATTTCCTTCATGCGTCCGAAAGAGCACGCCCTTCCCACCGGCCCATTCATACTACCTTCAATCCGGCGCACGGTGCCTTCCATCAGGTGCTGCACCACAGGTTCGTGAACGGGGAAGAGTGCTGTGGATGCCAGGACAATATCCTTGATCCCCAGGTCGGAAACCATCTCCAGCACTTGGTTCACCAGGTAGTCCCCATCCCGCAGATGGTGATGGAACGAAATGGTCATGCCATCTTTCACGTAGTTCTTGACAGCATCTTCCAGAGAAATGAGTTTGTCCTCGCTGGGTTTCACGTACGAGAGCTTAGGAGACAGTCTCTTCTTCCGGGGAGGTGTGGCAAATGCTCCTCTGAAGGGTTCAACCTTCTGGCCTCCAATCTGCTCGGGGAGCGTTCTGCCTGCAGCGTTTACAATCACGTCATCACCTTGTATGTTTCCATGATGCGATGAGCTTTCTTCAAGGTGGGCGTATCAATCATCCGTCCTTCAAGCTGTGCAGCTGCTCTCCCCTTTTCTTCTGCATCTTTCAGTGCTTCAATGACCTTCTGTGCCCACGCTATCTCTTCTGCAGACGGGGAGAATACCTCATGGATTACAGCCAGCTGCAGAGGGTGGATGGCGCCCTTACCGCAGAATCCCATGGCTTTGCTCTCTTCTGCTTCTTTTTTCAGCCCTTTCTCATCATCAATAAAAGGATATACCGTGTCCAGGGCCTGGATCCCTGCTGCTGCAGCAGCAACAGCAAGGGTTGATTTCACATGGAACAGACTTTCCCTGGTTCTGGTGCCTCCAATATCTGCCACAAAGTCCTCCGCTCCAAAAGTGATAGCAGAGACCCTGGGCGAGAGTGCGATTTCTTCACAGCGCAGGCACCCTCGGGCAGTTTCAATTACCGGCACGATGTCAATTCTCTTGGAGAGTGATCTGGCGCTCTCCAATTCATCCAGCAGTTCAGCAACTTCTTCGATATCCTGAGACGATTCCGACTTTGGGTAGAGAACAGAATCCACCTGCTCGCATACAACCTCTTTCAGATCCTCTTTTCCCATGGGGAAGTGATTTATCCTCACCATGACTTCTTTTCTAAATTGCAGGAATGTGATGGCCTCTCTCACCAGGAGACGTGCAGCCAATTTATCGTGTAGAGGGACTGAGTCCTCTAAGTCCAGCAGAATGACATCAGGGTTCAATGCTTTGCCACTCTGCATCATCTTGGGATTGTTTCCAGGAATGTACAGTCGAGATCTGCGTATCATTCAATCCCTCCCGCCAGTCGTATTGCAGCTTCAACGCGCGCACGGATCGTATAGTCAAGTGCTCCATTATCATGGGCAGAAATGGCACACCCTTCTACCTGGAGGGTTTCCACTGTCTCCATAATGACTTCCCGGATTTTCTTTCCATACAACGTGTTAACTCTGCTTTCCAGTTCAATCGTGACAGTGTCAGCAGGCTGTACTTCTATGAGAATGTCAGAATCATCATTAGTTCCAGCTTTACCTTCTTTAACCAGCTTCATGGATTGTAATCCGGTAGCAAGTATAAAAAGATAGTTGTAGAATGCGACCTGTGCCCCGGAATCAAGAGAGCTGCACTATTCCTCCTTAGCATAAACAGTGTCGCCCCTGCTCCAGATGTCATGGAGCGTCTGTGCAAGCTTGTTTTGCATATCGATCTTTATCACTCCTTTTTTCCCCACGGTAGCAGAAAAGAGAGGCTCTCCCTGGCAGTAAAAGGTCAGAGGGATATTCCTGTATCGTCTGCTCACAGAAAGACGTCCCCCCCTTCGTGTAAAATCAAGAGTTGCCGGGATTTGCTCTTCCATGGGCTTCACGTCCAGTTTCATGTTCACTTCTTTTTCGATCTGAGAGATGGTCCTTCCCTTTTTCCCGATAATCTCAGCCATGGCATCTTTTGGAACGTACAGGACACCCCTGTTGGGTGCCACCTGTTCCAGCCGGTAGTCCACTCCCACGAACTTGTCTATATTCTTGAGTATCTTCTTTGGGGGAGAGGGTTTGTGCTTTTTCACGGGCATAACCACGATCTGTTCTCCATATGAATAGATCTCGAATTCACACACCCCTGATTCAAAGTCCTTGGCCTCAATAACAGGACGGGCCAGGTCAGGTTCACTCATGCCGACGGGTACTTTCACTGAGAATGTCAGGTTTAGCACTGTGCCAATATCTCCATTCTCTATGTGGATAATGGTGTCGATGACCTGTGGGATCATCCCCAGTTCAATCCGTCCAATAAACCGCTGCACTGCGTCAATAGCATTTGTCGCATGCACCACCCCCACCATGCCCACTCCAGCCAGTCGCATGTCAGCAAATACCTGGAAGTCCTCCGTCCTGCGCATTTCATCAAAAACGGTGAAATCCGGCCTGGTCAACAGCAAAATGTCTGCTGTCTTGGCCATAGACCCCTTCAAAGCAGTGTACTGAGTGATCTCTTCAGAAACTTGAAGATCTCTGGGTCTCTCCATGGTCTTGACGATTTTACCCTTGTCTTTGTAGAATTCAGCCAGACTCTGCACAAAGGTAGATTTCCCAGCACCAGGAGATCCGGATACCAGGATTCCCTCTGCTTTTTCCAGCCTCTTCAGCAGCCTGTCTGAAACGGAATACTCTGGTAGACCCAATTTTTTCAATGGTTTCACTGCAGTGATCTCCATGCGGTCAGAGAATGGTGGCTGGGTGATGGCAATACGGTACTCTCGTAGCTGGACCACAGTCGCTCCTTTTTCATCCAGTTCGATGAAAGAATCCTGAGATTGGCGGGCCCTTTCAACAATGTCCAGTGCAATTGCCTCCAGTTCTTCTTTGTTCAGTGTTCGCTGGGTTCTCACCAGGTCGATATCCCCTGGTTTTCCTGTCTTCAGGAGGACGGGTAGATCTTCTTTTAGGTGAACAGAAAGTGTCTGGGGATCAAAGAAATCTTCAATTTTCATTTCAGTTTCCACGTCTTTCTCCAGAATGAAGCAGGGAATCCCTTTGGCTTCTGCAATCTTTCCCTGGACGAAATCCCCTGTGACCAGGATGGAATCTGTTTCTTCTGCAACTTTTCTGATTTTTTCATCCATATCTCGATAATCCTGCGTCCTTCCCCCATAGTACGTTAACGTTATCTGGTTAATGAGACAGTACTGTCTGACTTCAGCCAGTTCCTCTAGCCCAGAGATGCCTATCCGTGTTCCTTTGTTGGCATTATGTTCTATTTCTGCAATGACGAGCTCAGGGAGGACGATTTCGTCCACCGTGGTGCGTTCAAGAAACCGTTTCAACCGTCCGTCAATGACAATACTGGTATCAGGAACAATCTTCATGTGATGAAATTCGGGCTGATGTTTTTAAGGGTTCACATGGTCAGGTGGCTGAGGGAGGATGGTTCTTTCAGTTTTTTCTGGTTTGACATTTCATGGTCTGGAAGGAACATATCATGTGAAACACCCGGAAACCTCTCTACACAACCTGAAATGAACAGCCTTATAACTGGTTGGGACAGGTATCTCCATGAACCAAAAGGCCCACTTGGTAGGTGGATTGATACTGGCTACAGCAGCAATGCTGGCAGGCTGTCCTCCTCTGACAGCGTCCCTCATTGTATTCGGCGGACTGTTCTGTGACCTGGATATTGTGGATATTCCTGTGAGCTCCCAGGGAGTTCACCGGAGACTTCTCCATAATGTATTTGTAGCTGGAGCGGTGGGAGTGCTGTCTTACTGGGTTCCTTTTCTAATGTACTGGCTCATGGGGATGTGTCTCCATATTGCGATGGACATGTTCAGCAGTTCTCCCGTGTACGTTCTGTGGCCAGTGCCTCACAGGGGGAATCAGATAGGCATTGGGGGTTGGGGAGTGTCCAATGACAGCATTGGTTCCTTTCCTGTGGGATGTTTGGTTGCTCTCTTGTTCTCTGCAGGGTACCTCGTAGGAACTGACCATTTCTGGGAGGTTGTGGAACTGGGAAAAAGGCTCCTGGAGTATATATTTCCCTAGGATCCGGTGGAAGGACTCCGATGTCTGAATCTGTTCCTCTTAGAGGATTGCCACCTGATGTAGTCTATGATGAAGGATACAGGGGAGGAAAGGCCAGCCTCTCTGAAGAGAGAGGATTCGAAAGAGTTATATATTCTGTCCAGAAGTATAGAATAGGACCTGTAGCCTAGAGGATAGGGCAACAGCCTCCTATGCCGATGATGAATATCCGCTCGATGATTCAATGATCTAAAGAGAGTTAGCAGAGGCGAAGAAAGCTGTAGGTCGGGGGTTCGAATCCCCCCAGGTCCGTTTGTTTATACGCTCACCTACCACTGGAACTGCTCAATACGTGAATAATAGATTTCAGGGGATACACGGATACATCGTGCAGCTGCTACCGCAGGTCTTTCACCTGCTGCATGAATGATTCTACCCGTGCCCTGTCCACAGGATTCTCTATCATGCCTTCTTTCTTGAAAGCTTTCCCCACAATGCAACCATCAGCAAGCCCGATGATGGATGGCACGGTTTGATGGGTGGTACCACTTCCCGCAAAGAGGGGTTTGTCTGGAACTGCCCCCTTCACTGCCCTCATATCTGTGCTGGTGGGTGGATCTCCTGTTTCTGCACCTGTTACAATCAATCCATCAGCCAACCCCCGGTAGGCAGTATCTCTGGCCACGCGTTCAATGGGCTGGACCACAAGGGGAACTGCATGTTTCACATGAACGTCCGCGAAAATTCTGACATCACATTTCAGGAGAGAGCGGTAGCGCAAGACTTCTGCAGATTTTCCCTCAATCATCCCTTGGTCAGTTACCATGGCACCCGTCAAGATGTTGCACCTGATGAAATGAGCTCCCGTGGCATGAGCGACAGCTAAGGCAGAAATTGCATCATTCCTCAACACATTTATCCCAAAAGGCACATCAATTCCCAAAGACAGGACAATCCTCATCATCCAGGCCACGACGTGAGGACTGACTCGTTCTTTCGGAAAAGGAATATCTCCAAAGTTTTCAATGAGTACACCATCCACCCCTCCATCTCTCAAGGCCTGATAATCGTGAGAAGCCTGATGGATGACCGATTGAATGTCTGTGAACCGAGGTGAACCGGGAAGAGGAAGTAAGTGGATCATGCCAATGACGGGGAACTCCACGGAAAACAAGTTCATAATACAGAGTTGATCTTATATTCTTATAGATTTGCATGGTCACTGTGTGTCTATCCTAGCGAGGTGGTCTGGGAATCTTTAAGGTTGAACCCCAGCAAAAAAAAGGTGAATAATAAAGTAAAAATAGAAAGCTATTTCCGTTTCAAGACTTTTCCCACACTTCCAAGACAGACCAGCAGTGCCAGCAGTCCCGATCCCAAACAGAACTGGGGAGCTTGCTGTTGCTCTGGGCACCCATTGTTGCTCCGGGAACCTGCTTGGTTGGGGCAATAGTCCTCACAGTCATTCATTCCATCATTGTCAGAGTCTCGTGGGCATCCTCGGGGATCCACCAGCGTGCATCCTGGGTTGTAGCAGTTGTCCTGGTCATCAGTTATACCATCGCTGTCAGAATCTTCAGCAGGACATCCTCTATTCCTCCGGTCCCCTTCTTCATCGGGACAGTCATCTGCACAATCATTCAGTCCATCACCATCGGAATCCTTTGGACATCCCTGGGAATCAACTATTGAGCATTCAGGATTGTAGCAGGCATCTTCATCATCAGTCACACCGTCGCTGTCTTTGTCACCTGCGGGACATCCCTCGTTGGAAGGACTTCCCGCCTCTGTGGGGCAGTCATCATCACATTCATTTACACCGTCTCTGTCTGAATCCTTGGGGCAGCCATTTCTATCTACTACATTGCAGTCAGGATTGTAGCACCCGTCTTCATCGTCTGGAACACCATCACCATCAATGTCAGCTTCTTCTTCTGTACCACCGCTCGAGCCGCAGCTCATGTTGATGGTCACCTGGTTTGCGGTTGCTGGAACAATGGAAACTGTCTTGCTTGCATCGGTGCATCCTGACTTCTTCAAGGTCACCACATGGGTTCCCGAGGGCACATTATACAGAAGAGCGTAGTTATAGGGTGTTGTATGGCTGTACACGCCATCCCACCACACCTGGAATCCCGAAACATTGCTATTGATCTGTAAAGTGGTTCCGAAAGTTCCTCCACCTGAAGAGACTACATACGTACATGATGTTGACCCAGCATCAGTCCCCATGTAGGTGGCTTCCCACTCGAAGACTACTGTTCTCCCTCCCAGATTCGAACCAGCTACTCCAGATGCATAGTACGTGACATTGGGCAGAATGCTTCTGTTGATGAAAAATGTTGACCACGATGAATCAGGCAGTTGCACTCTGAGTGAAGCCACTACCGTTGCTGAGGCATTTGCTGTCACCTTATAGCTGATGGTCACCACTTCTCCGGGGTAGTAGGTGGCTCCACATCCTTTGTTAATGTTCAACGAGGCAGAAGCTGCCTGCGATGGCTCAGAAATAACTGTAAAGAACGAAACCAAGAGCATCCCTGCAATAAAGAGTCTTACTGCTTTCATCTATATTCCTCCTGATGAGGTTTTTTTTCTTTTGCAGTTGAAAGCATATAAAGATTTCCACATATGCTTCAAAAGATTCTATCGAGGACGTTTTTTCTAGGAAAAGCCAATCTGAAAATGTATGTATACTTTTTTCTTGAAAAGAGAAGTTGTTGCATGTCATTTCGATCAGCCCGCCGCCTCATGATCTGGCAATATCTCTTCTGCGTCCCGAATTGATCGGAAGGTGTACCCCACTCCAGCAGCCAGTGCACAGAGTATCCCAGTCAACACAAACATTAGCCCCATGCCTGCCCCTGAACCTGTGCCCACCACCTGTCCGAAAATACCTGTCAACATTCCTCCTTCTCTCATTGCAGGTTCAAAGAACCTGTCTGCAAGAGGACCTGCCAGCACCATGGAGAGAGGACGTGCTGCCCAGGCCATCATAGCCCTGGCTGCAAACACGCGCCCCTGGACGTCAGGTGCAACCTTGGACTGCCAAAAGGCGTTACTGCACGCAGAAGCAATCACTCCAAAAAAGGTGAACCAGAACCCTGCAACGGCCCACACATATAATCCCTGGCCCATACCCATGACAGACAGGACAACCCCCATTCCTGCCATGGTGACAAAGACTCCTCTGATTCTGCGCCGGGGACCTCCCCACACAGACATCAGCACTCCACTCACCAGCCCCCCCACAGCAAGAGCAGATTGAGCTCCACCCAGCACCACTTCGTTGTTATTCGTGCGTGCCAGTATCATGGGTGCCCACACCGAGAACCCAAATGTTGTGGTCAGGTTGATAATGAGAAAGACCAGCAACAGTCCTAGCAGGGCAGTACGCCGGTAAATGTAGCGGAACCCGTATACTGACTCTTTCCAAATGCTTCCAGCTCCTTCTGATCCTTCTGCAGTAGTGGGAGGTTTTGGTATAAAGATGAAGAGCAGTGTTCCAATGGCAAGAGAGAAGGTGATGATGTCAATTATGAGTATGCCTTCTATTCCAATGATCCCCAGGAGTCCGGCACCAGCCAGAGGTCCGAAGATACCTGAGGCTGATTCAGCCACTGATCTCATGCCACTTGCCCGGGCATAGTGGGTCTTGGACACCATCATGGTAATTGCCGCAGAAAATGCAGGAAACTGAAAAGCCCCAAAAAACCCGGCCAGTGCACCCGTCGCGTAGAGGTGCCACACCTCCAGGCCCCCCATGGAATACAAAATCAAGATAATGACAGAGGACATTCCTGCAGCCAAGTCGCTGAGCATCATGGTCAATTTCCTGTCCCATCGATCCACCAGGGCACCAGCCAAAGGACTTGCAATGATCAGGGGAACAGAGGAGAAGAATCTATAGAGTGCAAAGGGAGTGGCTTTCCCTGTGGTCTGCCAGAGCCAGATCATGATGGCAAATCCTGTCATAGAGCTCCCCATGAGCGAAACCAGCTGCCCAGCCCACACTACGGTGAATCCGACCATTCCGGAGGGACCTCTTCTCTTGGTCCTGTTCTCTTCTGACTCACGTTTTCTCAGGGTCATTCTTACGGTCTCCTGCACAGTCTGGCTGCAATATCGCACTCAGGTACGCATTTCCTGGTGCGTGATGCTGGATCTGGGGCATCCCCTGTGTAGAAGCTGGTCTCCAATATAAATGTTTTCATGGAGATTCCTGTAGTTCCAGAATCAGAATTCTATCATGCGTTTTTATCCACGTCTTTGCAGGGAGGGACAGCTATGCCCGGGAGAAGTCGACCTTTACACGTTCACACCTAGTACATTATCAGCCCGCCATTCACGTGCAGTACTTCCCCTGTTATGTACTGTGCCCTGTCAGATGCCAGAAAAGCAACGGCATTGCCAATATCCTCGGGAGCTCCCAATCTCCCCAGAGGGATTTTGGTTTCCAAAGATTTCATTTCTTCGCTGGTAATCAGAGGCAGAACCATGTCTGTGGCAAAGAATCCGGGGGATACGGCATTCACTCGTATGTTGTAAGAGGCAACCTCCAGAGCTAGACTCTTGGTAAATCCCAGAATACCTGCCTTGGTGGATGCGTAGTGTATTTCATGATCCGTACCCGTGAATGCCACACACGACGAAATGTTAATGATTGATCCTGATCCTACCTTCTTCATATGGGAAACTGCTTCTCGTGAACACAGGAATACACCCGTCAGATTCGTGGCAATAACTCTATTCCAATCCTCCAGTGAGAGTTCCCATGTCTTGAGGTGCTGGTGAATGCCTGCATTATTGACAAGGATATCTATTCCGCCAAACGTGCTGATTGCGCTCCCTATCATCGATTTGACATCCTGCTCCCGGGAGACATCCGCTCTTACCACGAGAGATTCCACACCCAGCCCCGTGATCTCTTCTGCCACTTCCTGTGCCTTTTCTGAAGATTCAACGTAATTTATCACAATATTACAGCCATATCTGGCAAGTACTAGAGCACATCCTCTTCCAATGCCGCGTGAGCTGCCCGTGATCACAGCGGTTTTTCCCTTGAGAGATTCCATACTCTACCTTCTGATGGCAGATATAAAGGTGAGGTTACAGTAGAGCTATTCTTCTTCTACCTGTTCGCACCATGCCAGATGTCTTCCCACTGCAGAGCGCATCTTCCATCTGGCAGTCTTCTGATGTGAAATGAGGTTCCTGGTGAGGAGTTTAAGTCGCCTTTCCACCAGATTCCTATCCTCTTCACTCAATTCATACGTATCCAGAAATGTACCCACATGTTCCAGGTTATCAAGCACCGCTTCATATAATCCCCAGTCTTCGGAGCATTTTTCTGCAATGTATCCCACGTTTATGGTGTGAGGGAGGTCTTCCTCACCGATAGCGCAGTCTTTCAGGAGGGTGAGTATGTCCCGGATGTCCTTTTCATTTATCTTGCAAATCTGGAGTTTTGTCAAAAGCAGATCACTGAGAGGAAGCGTGTACTTTTCAATATCCAGTCTGCTGGACAGGTCCCAGTCGTGATCCATGTCAAAATGATCCAGAAACACATCCACATGCCTGTGGTACACAGTCTCTTCAAATTTCAGCCGTTTGTGGCCGTGGAGTGCATTGAACCGTTCATCGGGCAGGTATCCCAGGGCTGAGAACAACATACTGATCCTGCTCTTTTCTCTGCCGAGCCCCACCATGTCAATGTCAGAGTACTCCCGGTCGCAAAAGTCCACATGTTCACAGTGTATTCTGGTGGCCAGCCCTCCCAGGAGCCTCAGTGTCACGTCATTGTCATGGGCAGCATCAATAATGCGTGCTGCTTCTTCCACTATACTTGCTTCAGGTCCTCCCATGATTCTGATACTCACCAGTGCTTATCAAGGTTTCCTGCAGCTGCAGCTAGCAGGTGATACTACTAATGACACATCAGTCTTCCATCAAAACGTCCCAGAAGTACTTCAAGAGCTTTAGTAAGTCCCAGTTTTCGTGGTAGTCCTCTCTGGTCAGAAATGATATTCCGTGGCCTTCCTGCTGATTGTATGAGAGGTCAATACCATAGGTCACTGGACCCCATTCCATGTCAACCTCCCTCACTGCGACATACTTCAGCCAGACCCCTTCCTGTTCCCCTCCTTCGAGCGGGTACCATACCACATACTCACCTGACAAGGGAACATCATTGAGCGAGTAGGTGCCGGGCACACCATGAACCAGGTACAGAAGATTCCCCTGAGTGTCGAACTCCGCACCGTATAAACAGTCTATTTCCTGGCTCCAGATGTGGTTCTCCAAATCTCCCTCTGGAAACGGTTCGAACGTGAATTTACTGCTCTTCGGCAGGTCCTTGGTAGATTTTCCATCTTCATATCTATAATCGATTCCAGGATGCACCGTTCCCCAGGGCATCTCGAACTCAGCCACTGCAGCATAGTTCAACCAGTATCCAGAGGAACTGGTGGGACTGACGGGAACCCACACAGTGTACTCTCCTGAAAAGGGCACATCGTCCAATGTGTATGAGCCCTTGATTCCCTCCACCATGTACCGCAAATGTCCTTTTTCATCGAATCTGAATCCACGCAACGTGTCCCCTTCCTTTTTCCAGATATGGTTGGCCAATTCGGGAGTGAAGGGGTTGTCAGTGAACTCTGCGGCCTGCCTTCGGGTCAATTCCCCTAAAGTATGTTCTGATTGAAACCGGTAATCTATGCCAGGGTACACCGTTCCCCAAGGCATTCTCAGTTCTCTCACTGCAACATGCTTCAGCCAGTATCCCTCCTTACTCTTTGAATCCACAGGCTGCCACGTCATGTACCCGTCGGGAGGTACATCGTCCAGGGAATATTCCCCCGGAATGCCATGGACCAGGTACCTGGCAACTCCTTTCGTGTCGAATTCTATACCATACAGTTCAGAGCTTTCCTTTTTCCATATGTAGGCTCCCATGCCCTGCGCAAAGGGGTGCTCTTTGAACGATTTGAAATCTTCTCTCTTGATTTCTGTTATCTTCTTCCCAAGGTTGAGATGATAATTGTAATCTACACCCGGGCTGACCGTGCCCCAGGGCTGATTCAGGGTCTTTACTGCAAAATGCTTCAGCCAGAATCCACCCAGTCCATCCTTCTTTATGGGCCGCCAGAAGGTAAATTCTCCAGTTAATGGTAACTTCCGGAATTCTTTCTGCACACTGGAAGAAATGAGTTCTCCAGATTGGGCAGGAATTCCATCCACAATATATAATAAGGTTCCAGAATCATCAAATTCAAACCCAGCAATGCCTTCTGGCCACCAGAACCAAATGTGGTTTTCCACTTCAGGACGGAAGGGATCACACAGTGGACCCCGGGGTCCTTCAGCTGCCAGCAGAGGTGGCGTGATCAGAAGCACTGCCAGGAGGATTGCTTTCTGTCTTTGCATGGTCTGTGATGACTATACATTCTTAAAAAGATTGCCGTATGATATCGTAAAACAAAGGTTTCCGACGAGAACAAAATCAGAACCAACCCATCGTTTGCCAGAATGCAATGATGGACGTGAAGTCCTTTGTAAGGAGATTGGCTCTTGAGATATATTGTATTAGGTTCCCTCTCCAATAGAGAGAGAAACAGACTTCAAATCAAAAAATACCTGAATTTGCGATCTTTCTCATACTGACACATCAAGAAAGTTTATAAGGGCATTCAGCGAACGAATACAGCACGACCAGCAAAGATGACTGTAAGAAGTGAAATGCGTGAAGGTGGCATCTGTACGACAAAGCTGCCTCTTTCACCAGGTGAGCAACCTGAATAGGAGTCTTCATTCTCGCTTTCGACGATGAGGGAACAGAACAATTGAAAGACATTTTAGAGTATGTACGGTATCGGGGCAACACTGCACAAGACGACCATCACGAGGTTCTTCTATGGAAATTGCATTTCTTGAAGAAAATCCGCAATGCACTGAAGAGTGGAGCTCAAGAAGTCTTATATTCCAGATGTGATCAAAGACCTGGAAGAAGCGGAGTCAGACCAGGAACGAGCGTACGATCGAGTCTTGCCTCTTGCTGTCTGTTCCCTGTGGTCTTCTCCACAATCAGAAGATAGGGGTCACCTCAGCTTCTCACTCTTCTAATCAGATTTGTGAACGTGAGCTGATACTCATGCCTGAGACAGTTCTACCGCCTTTTGCGCAGCTTCAGCCATACTGTCAAAGGCGTGATAGCCGTGTTCATCCAGGATCTGCTTCCCCTGCTCCTCATTCGTCCCCATCATCCTCACTGAGATGGGAATTTTCGGAGAGAACTCCACAATCCCTTCCGCAATCTGATCGCATCTGGTAATTCCGCCAAAGATGTTGATGAAAATGGACTTCAGCCCTTCCTGTCGGGTGACAATATCAAGAGCCTGTCTCATGTTCTCTGCATTTGCTCCCCCACCCACATCCAGGAAATTGGCTGGGCTTCCACCATATTTCTGAATAATGTCAAGTGAGGCCATGACCAGTCCTGCACCACACCCGATGATGGCAATATTCCCATCCAGTGACACGTATGAAAGTCCCGCATCCTTTGCCATTCGTTCCAGTTCTGTGTACTCCTCTGCTTTGGGTTGGAATTTCTGTCTGTACAGGGCGTTATCATCCACATTTAACTTGGCATCCACAGCACAGAATCCCTCTTCAGACCAAGCGAGAGGATTAATCTCAATGAGCTCAGCATCATATTTCTTGCAGATCTTGTACAGGTTCAGGGCGATCTTGGAAAACTGCAGCAGGGGTTTTCCTTCTAACCCGATTTTTCTTCCCAGCTCGTTGGCTTCATATGACTGCAACCCGAGAATGGGATCGATCTGCAGCTTGGCAATCTTTTCGGGCGACTTCTGTGCCACTTCTTCGATATCCATACCACCTTCTGAAGAAGCAATCGCCACCAGACTTCGTGCACTTCTATCCACAACGAATCCAAGATAGTATTCCTTCTTGATGTCCACTGCAGGATATACAAGAAGTTTCTTAACAGGTATACCCTTTATCTCCATGGATAAGATTCTTTCAGCAGCTTCTCTGGCTTCCGCTTCAGTCTTGGCCAGTTTGACTCCTCCTGCCTTCCCTCTTCCTCCCACGAGCACCTGGGCTTTCAGCATTATGGGGAAAGAATCAGCTTCAAGTTCTGATGGCTGTGTGATCACCTTGCTCTGAGGTATGGGAATGCCGTTCTGGCCAAATATTTCCTTGGCTTCATACTCGTACAGTTTCATGGGTTACCCTTCTGGTGGGGATTTTAAAGGTTTTCCTCGCTGCGCAGTACTGCACTTCTTGATGCTGGCACTCCTCTGGATGTGTGTTCCAGAGTGGACTGTGAGGTGCAGGCCCCAATCTCAGGAGGGAAGGTCTGATGTATTTTGAGGAGAGACACTCAGGGTCGAAAGAGACAGGAATGTGAGGGTCAGCACCTGGCTCATAAATTTGACAGATCCTCTGGAGTGTGGGTGACCCTGAGACTTCAGATCTGAAGCTCTCACCATGAGGAAAAGAAGACAGGAACCGGAAGGGCGCTTGAATCCTGAGAGAAAAACAACCTTTATAATGTTCGGGCAGAATACAGAAAGTATGAAAGCAAAAGATTTGATGGGAAGGAAAGTCTATGATAAAGATGCCATTGAGATCGGAAAGGTCAGCGATCTTGAAATCGATGTATCGTCTTTCACTATACAGAAGATCTACATAAAATCTGGCATGATGACTGGGCACCACATCACACCACATGAGGTGGATCGTATTGGCGACAGCATCATACTGAATATTCCCAAGGGAGAATTAAAAACCTGATTTCCCTTTTTTTATTCTTGCTGTGTTCATTCTCTCCGTTCCATGATCTGGTACGCACAGTAGTCATTCCCTTCAGCCATGGAGGCTGTCCGCTCCGGCTTCTTTTCCAGGAGCTGCTCCAGGAAAGCTGCATGAACATCACACACCTGGGGATGTTCCTGGGCAACTTCATAAAAGGCACAGTTGTAGTTCTTGAGGATCAGGCCGTTTCCGTCATTCTCCAGTGCGGCATAGGCTCCCCATTCATTGAGTATCTTGGCAACTTCTGTGGCCCGTTCTTCCAGCGGTTTTCCTTCCACTCTTTTAGAATACGGTTTTGAGAGCCTGGTGCCGATGTGCTTGAACATGGTATGCACCTGTCCTTCTCCCAGTTGTTCCAGGAGGTGACTGATGACCTGTCCCATGAGCCAACCATAATGTTTGGGGAAGAGCTTCTCAGCTTCTTCTGTGATGGAGTAGATGACCTTTGGTCTTCCAATACCCTCTTTTACAGTTTCTCCGGTGACGAGAGATTCTCGTTCCAAGATTGCAAGGTGCTGCCGCACTGCTGTAGGGCTAATTCCGATTTTAGAACTCAGAATATCCACGGTGCAACACTCCTTTTTCAAGATCCTGAGAATTTCGTATCTTGAATCGCACATGTTCACGGGATGCACGAGCTGATGTGCGGTCAGGTCTTTAAATAACTTTCGACAGAACTCACTTTTTTTACTGCCGAAAATCAAAAAATATTAAAAGGTCCCGTCAGAGATAGGTCATGGCTACCATAGTGGCATGTGGAATTCTAGAGGGTGAGGTCAGAAAAGTTGTTGAAGGGCTGGACATTGATGTTGCTGTCCTGCCCGGAAAGCTGCATCTCAATCCTGACATGCTAAAGGAGAGGCTGGTGAAAGAGCTGGAGGGGACTACTGATGATTGTGTTGTGGTGGTGTACGGGAATTGTTTTGAAGGCATAGATGACGTGTGCAGAGAGCATGGTGCAGTGCGGGTAGGATGTGAAACCTGTTATGAGATGGTGGCTGGTGACCTGTTCTCTCAATTATTGAAGGAAGAACCAGGTACATATTTTCTGCTGCCTCGGTTTTGTGATCAATTCGAGAACTTGACAGAGGCATTACATCTGGAAGAGGAAAAGGAAACATATTTCAAGCATTATGTGAGGTGTGTGTTTCTGGACACAGGGACGGGTTCTGGTGAGGGATGTCTGGAGATTGCCCGGAGGCTTGGGCTGTCATATGAACGGATGGTTGTGGGGACAGATATTCTGGAAGATCTTCTCAGGAAGGTTCTGGAGCAATGTATGTAACTATCTGGGTATGAGCAAAGAGATCTGACATCTTATGATTTTATAGAAAGATAACATTCCAAATGTTTAAATAGGAAAATTGAGGAAAGGAGGTGTGTGATGGTAACACACCTTGTCAGTGCTGCCATCAATGCTGAAAATGCTCTGTTCTGAGGAGGGTTTCCGATGGGGAAAAATGAGCTGCTTCCAGAAATAAAACGGATATACGACCACGCGAGACAGGAATTAACCTTCCTGGTGGAACAAAATATCTCGCCGAGAATTGAAGGTCGCTGCAGTACACTCAGTTCTCATCCTGTGGCAACCATACTGGCTCATACAGCTCTTGGGAGGACTTCTGAAAGAGCACACCGGTGGATTGAGCAGCATGCAAGAGGACTCCCCTTGACAGAAGTCCACACAACGTTTTCAGGATCTTCTTCCCTCATGTTTGCCTGCTTTGAAATTCTGGAAGATGTCTGTGATTTTCCAATACGGGCACAGGTACAGGAGAAGATGCCTTCTCTGGACGAGATCGAAAAACAACTGGATTATTCGTGTTCTTATGATGACTGTTATACTCTCCCCCTTCATCTGGCCTGTGCAGCTCTATTCTGTACCATAAAGGGAGAAAAGATGCCTCAGATTCTCAGAATGCTCGGAGATCTCCAGCAAGAAGATGGTTCCTGGACAGATGATACTACTATTACTGCTCTTTCAGCCATTGCACTCAGGGAAGAAGGAATTGAGCCCGCACATAATGTTCAAGAATGGCTCAAGAGAGAACAGTTGCCTGATGGTTCTTGGGCTGCAGCAAACGGAGAAGTCTGGGAAGCTTCATACGCACTCAGAACACGTGAGACTGCACTTCAGTGGCGACTGGTGGAAACGCTGAAGGAATGCATGCACCCTAATTGCTGGTGGGGATTTTCTCGGTTTGCCGTACCTGATATTGATGACACCGCAATGGCCTGTTATGCTCTGGCGCCCTATGAACCCCGCTTGGCATCTACAGCATGCAAGAACCTTGGGGCTCTTCAACATGAAAATGGAGGATGGGGTGCATTCCCTCAGATAACGGGAGTTGTCCCTCGGGAATCTGTGGTGAGGAGAGCCAGAACATCAGACAATGATGTGACATGTCACGTACTGGAAGCCCTTGAACAGAACAAGATGTGCGGACCGGGCTTCGAAAAGGGAATCTCTTACCTTCTGGAAGCCCAGGAGAAAGATGGCCACTGGACTACCACCTGGTGGAACAGCAATATCTATGCAACGGTGGAAATTGCCCTCCTGCTGGGACGGAATGGATATCTCGATCCTGCTTTCCATGCCCTTGAATGGCTCGAGAACCAGCTGGAAGGGGAGCTGAATATTGTTGAATGTACTCTTCTTGCGAGAGCCTTCTCTGAATACTCAGATTTCGTTGAATGCCGGAACAGAGCCCTCGATAGATTTCTGGCACAGTGCCACTCTGCCTCATTTGGTCCCACATTTGATGGTGTACATTTCGTTGGATTGATTGACTACGGAATACACAGGCGCGCGCTGATCGTGTCTGCCTTCCGTTCTCTGCTGAAGAGGAGCTGGGACTGACTGTGGATGTGAGTCTTCCCCTGGAGACTCTCAACCAACATGTCACAGTTCGTGTAGAAAGTCCCTTGATCAAAATCTGCAGCAGAGTGAATGGATTCTCGCCAGGACGATTTCAGGGAGCACGTGGTGAGGGACAAGAACATTCAGGATTTCAGCTTCTCACTCCACAGAGACACCACACATCTACCAAGGGGGGAGTTCCGCAAAAATGTAGTTGCAGCAGTTGAAAAAAGCATATCGTTGCCTCTGGAAAGCGGTGAGCGAGAGGGATAGCTGAGACAGAATCTCATGGGTTCCTAAAAGCTTCTAACCCTATCAACGCACACCCCAGAGATGTTTCACAGCACCTGCAAGGGCGACTGTTTTCAGATCAGTTTTATATTTTTTCTTTGTGGCAGCCAGAACATTCTTGATGGCTTTCAGCGTCTTCTCTCTCTGTTTTTCTGCCAGATAGCAGGCAATTTTCCGAGCATCATCAGCACCCAGTAATTCGCTGTCTGCCGACACACTGTCCATGATCCTTCTTCCAGAGGCTTCAGGTGAAATCAGACGTCTGTATTCTGCTTTCGTATTAAACTCTGCCAAGACATCTTCTGATTTGACCATGTCCAGGACAACATATATGTCGAAGCTCATGGCACGGGTGGAGGGATTGGTCTGATATTCATTATCACCCAAGAGAATGGCATGAGAGATAGATGGAACGTGCGTGAAATACAATCCTGACCACAGTAGTTCACCAGTTCTGGTTCGAGTGTAGCCTTGATCATTGTCATCGAGAGTCATGGGTCGAGAGTTCAATACAGGGACAATATCTGTGGAATTGGTCCCACAGTCTATCACCAGACCATCCTCAAACAGGTTCAAGTAGGACGTCAAATAGCAGGTGGCGACCCAG
>JACVGT010000014.1 GCA_018992685.1 Theionarchaea archaeon | reverse complement strand
CGTTGACACTCGTACTGCAAAGAGATTATGCAGAAGGGCAATGGAAAACATGGCTGTTTCCTGTCTATCCTCTCGTTTCTGGCGTAGTGTCCATCCAAATCGTCTCTTATCTGCTGAGAAGCCTGTTTCACTCAGGTTTCTCTGGAAGTACTTTTCCAGGTATTCAACAGGGTTTTCCATGATCGTTTTGAAGATTTTCGCCCATTTTGGTCCTATTCTCGAAATATTGTTTTTGGGGATGACGTATACTGCTGTTTCTTCACCAAAGAGCTTTAATACCTTTCGTGAGCTGTAGTACTTGTCTAGAGCAATGGAAGTGATTGATATTCCAGAATCAGAGAGCATACTCATGGCCTTGTTGAACGCATCCATTTCTGATCGTGTGGAGTATCCAACCCCTGTGTACATGCCAGTCTCCAGGTCAATCAACCTGAAGGCATACCGGTAATCTTTTGCCTTCTTTTGAGGAGTGGACCGGTAGTGCTTCGTAATGGTTAGAGAATATCCCGTACCATCACCTGCGAACTTACCAGATATCCCTTCAGCTACCAGTAGCAGGTAGAAGATATTGTGTAAGGCCGCCTTGACCTGTTCATCAGAGTAGAGTCTTTCTATGTACTTGTAGTTGACTTTGAATCCAAAAAATGGCTCGAAAAATTCGAGTAATGCAGCAGTATCTCTGTTGCTCTTGTTAATGAGCACAGTAAACAGGAAGAGTATGGTCCTCTTTGCCAGGTCAAGAGTTCTTGGTCTGCCACGGGAGTGTGTAATGGCAATGGTACTGACTGCCTCATCAACGAATGCATAGAGCTTTCTCAGTTTTTCATTCACCTTCTTTCTCTTCTGTTCCCACTCTGTATGGGAGTAGTCTGGTTTTCTCCCCTCAAAAATCTTCTTTCTCACTATTTTTAACGTATTGATCGCGTCTTGTACCTCCTTCTTTGTGATCCTCATAAAGTTACAATGAGAGAAACCTTTATAAGGATATCCTTGGATATCCTATATATGAGGAAAATTGAGATCATTGACAATGAGAAGATCGTGCTCACCGATGAAGCAGAAATGGTATATGAGAAAGAAATAACTCCGTTTGGAAACAGCGCAAAGATTGGTGCTCCAAGAGAATATATCGGCAGGAGGGCTTATGTCATAATCCTAAAGAAGTGAAAATGAATTCTGTCCCGAAGCCATCCTAACAGATAGACTTAAATATGAGTCCGTCACATTATCCTAATAGTACGAGCTATGACTCGACCCTCAAACAAAACCCAAAAGGTGAATTCATGAACTACTTGGTTACCGGAACCTACGTAGTTGCCATTGCGGCAGGATTGGTACTTTCGCTCTATTTTTTCCGTGACTACTTTGCCAAGAGGCTACGTGCATCACTCGCTTGGGCAGTGGGGCTCTTCCTGTATTCTTTGACGCAGATTCAACCCATTCTCGTTGAAGTATCTGGTCCCACTCAAGTCGGAGTACTTGCAATGACCCTTGGATTCATGGTGTTGGCTTTGGCAATGGTACTATTGTACTATGGAGCATCCCAACTGTTTTTCAGCTCAGGATCTTTTTTCAGAGAGAAATTTTCGGTCATCCTTCTGGTGATATTCTTTTCGATTATTGCACTTTTTAGCATATTTGCTGACGAACAAGATTTCATTGCTGGAGCTACTGTTCTATCAGGGATCATTGTGATGGGACCGATCAAGTTCTCCATAGCATTTCTCTTCTATCGGGTATACAGGAGACTCGAAGCAGGCGATCCACGGAGAAGAACAGTTTCACTGCTGGCTTATGGATGGGCCTTAGATGCATTGACTGCCGTCATCTTTGGATTGGCACTTTCGGTTGCTGTTGAAGCGGCAACTCATCTGCTTCATGCAGTTGCATGGATTGTCATATTCTACGGAATGGCTATCGGGAAAGTTACAAGAAGATGATTTTTCATCTTTTCTTTTTTTAGCGAAGTTACATTTTTTTTCTAGAAAACTGAGTCTCATCGAGCATGGCTGGGAAAGCCAGAGCAACATTAGAAGCCAGGCATTACACCAGAAAATCATGTTCAATTCGATGATGATAGACTAGAGAGTATCGGGGAACCTCAAAGAAGATCGGGGTACTAGTCCAACTGCTCTTTCAGAGACGTGAGATTCCTGATGAGTCTTACATTTTCGTTTACTTTCTCATTTTCTGATCTCAAGATCAAAAAAGATTTCATGCCTACTTCTTCAGCTCCTACATAATCTCTCTCTAGATCATTTCCCACATAGATTGCGTGGGCAGGTTCGACCCCAAGAATCCTCAATACATGCAGGAAGATTTCCGGCTCCGGCTTAATACTAGATGCAGTATCCGGCCCGACAATGATATCAAAGAACTCCCTGTCCAATCCCGCGATCTCTAGTATTTGTTCCACTTCCCTTTCATAGGCATTTGAAATAATCCCCACCCTAATCCCTTGAGACTTCAGATTTGCCAAAAAAGGAATTACGTCAGGATAGATTTCGGTATCACAGATATCTGCCCAGCCTAGATCAATTTCGTGTTTCCCATTCATCTTATGAGCTTCTATTCCGATCGCTTTATAGAAATATGATTTCCATATGTGGTAAAGTGTGGAATGAGGAACCTTTCCACGCTGAGTCTTCAATTTATATCCCAGACTTTCCTGTAGTTCACTTTCCAGTCGGCAACATGCCCTTCTTACCTCTTCCAGAGAAACTGATATGTTTTTCTGATTTAGAACTCTGTGTAAGTCTTCTGGCTTCTTCATAGATCTTCTGATTAGCGTGTCGTCTAGATCAAAGAGTACAGCTTCGATTGACACTTGAAAGTCCTCCTGATATCTCCAATCGTGATGAAAGTACAAGGCTTATCAGATATATAAATCAACAGGGTTACTGTCACTGGTCGATTTGATGCGGTCAGCTGGTGCACCTGGCATTTCTGGATTCTTCAAACAAGCGCTCCCAATTGTTCAGCTACAACCCCACGGCCCATCGTGTCTATAGGGAGACGTCATCTCGGGAGGCTATCCACAGTTCTCTATTCCCCCCAGTAATTGCGTGCTAGCTATCGAAGATTGAACAATTCGTGTGGGAGTGTACAAGACCTTGCATATCCACATGTCGGGTAAATCCAGAGAGGTCAGAGAAGACACATCGACATGAAGAAACTTCATGGCTTTGGAAATTCCTTCCATGTCAATGGGTTCAACGTTGCGATGGTAGTACATCAGGGCCTGCAAAGCCAATGCCGTTTCCTCCAATGTTCCTCCATTTCTTCCCCATTTTCCATTCTCGTTTTGAGATTGCAGAATCCAGGATACAGCTTTCCCAGCCAGGTCTGAGTCTAACCCACTTAAGGCCATGATTCCATGACTGGTGGTATAATACGGCGAAATGTGCCACTTATCGGCCCAATAACCTGGAGAATGCATTTCTTTCTTAATGAACGCTATCAACTTATCTATGTTCTCATTTCTCCGCGGAAATTGAGGGCAGCTCTTGACAAGATCCAACATGTGAATGTTAGTGCTAACTGAAGCACCTACCTCAAAGGTGTACGTGGCGTAGTACTCCCCCATGTCATATTCGTCAATTATGCTGAAATCTACACAGTGTTGCATTCTGTGCAGTGCTTTCAGGAGTATTGCTGTATCGTCCAAATCTGGAACGGGAAATCCTGTAGACATGCCAATCCCTGAAGGCTTCAAGTTTTTCGTCAGATACGTGCAGATTTCATTGTATTGCTCAAGATAAAGACCTGCCAGCATAAGGTTGTACATGACCCATCCCAATTCAAATGCTTCAATGGGGAATGCTTCCATGACTGAGCCATCTCCTCTTAGGCAGAGAATTCTCCTCAGATACTGGACAGCCTCCTCATCCTTTCTATGTTTGAGGTAGAAAGCAGTGGCTGCAGGGGAGTTCCCCACAGACCCATTGGGCAGTCTGATGTATGGCAGGCGCTCCACATCCACCTCATCTCCCAAAAATTCAAACGAGAATGAAAGAGATGTTAAGGGCGAATACCATAAGGATCTGTCAATTTTCTCAAGTTTTGCCCTGCACTTCCTCTCATAGACTTTCACGTAATATGGAAGATTCAGCCCTATTGATTCTGCGTGTTCCATGAGTGAAGGCAAGAGGAGCTCTCCTCCGACGAATACACAGTTGTCCTTCCTCATTTTCCTCATGTTCCTCCAGATGTAGCTTTCTCCTTTCTGGATATGGTCCTTGTACCGAATCCCATCTAGCTCTTTGAGAGCTATGATGGCACTCAAGGTAGAAAGTATCCTGTCATGATAATCCAGAATCTGACTGCCCCAGCTTCCATCCTGTTTCTGGTTTTCCAGAATCCATTGAACACATTCTGGAAATACTGATGTCCCCTGTTGGTCTGTGACCCGTGCCACCCACGCAGTATCATATGCTGAACTGCTCATTTTTCCTCCGTCATGTTTCACAATTTCAGTTGACTGCAAAACCGTGTTTTGCATATTTCCCACCTCCGGAATGCGAGCTCAAACCGCCAAAATCAATTACAGATCTCCTGAAAAGGGAATCTGCTGCACAAATAGTGTCCAATTCCGGCTTTGGGACGCCCTCAGGAAAAACCCTTTGGATTTTTCCTCGCATCTGGGTCCCACCGAGATCAAAAAAATCCAAAAACTCATCTATACTCATCTTCATCTTCATCTTCACACCTCCCTTGTCTGAGAGGGGTACCAAAGGTATAGAGGAATAATGAGCAGAAATATCTGAAAAAGACTCTAAAGTGGTTATTTCTGTCCAATGACAAATTCCTATCTGATAAAAAGACGGCTCTTGCCCGAGCCACATTCTGTCTAGCTCGTCCTCTACACAGTACCTTGTCTCTCATCCTTTTCCTCCGCTTTCACATTGGTTGAGTCCCCTTTAAAAGGTTTATGGTACCAACATGCAGTTGTTTTTTTCGTTGAAGGAATTGCAATCATCTTACCGAAGGATTGATGTTTTTTCTGTAAAATTTCCATATAGAGTGGAAATATCGAAGTTCACTTGAAAATTTCGGAAGGCCATTTTGCTGCCGGTTCCAGCATATGTTGAATCTAGCTTCGGGATAATCTGGTGGGTTAATCACACCCATCCTCTCCGTTGGATCGGTTCCTCCTGCCAAAAATGATGCTAGCAAAACACCTTTTAAGGTGAATCGTATACATCCGTATGCTAGTAGGAATTATGGCAGACACCCACGATAGGCTGTCCGTGGTAAGAACAGCACTTTCCATTCTCGAGGGAAGGAATATCAGAACAGTCCTGCATGCCGGAGATTTCATATCCCCCTTTGTCATTCCATTATTCAAAGGAATACGTCTTTATGGGGTATATGGAAACAATGATGGGGATAGAAGTGGATTGTGCAGCAAATTCTCGGAAATCGGAGGTACAGTCATGGACTATTTCTGTCCCCTGACTCTAGACTCTTGCACTATTGCCGTCACGCACGGACATATCCCAGAATTGCTCACGCTGTTGATGAACAGTGGCCTCTATGACCTCGTGGTGACTGGGCACACTCATGAACCCGAAATCAGAGAAGGAGCCCCAATCCTTATCAACCCAGGAGAATGCTGTGGCTACCTGTCGAATAGAAACACCATTGCCATTTTCGACACACGAAAAAAGAAAGGAGAAATTCTAGAAATCTGCTAAGCTTTGGCCATCATCCTGAGAACGTCTGCAAGTCGGCAAGAATAGCCCCATTCGTTATCATACCAGGCCAACACTTTTACCAGATTTCCGTTAGCTGACGTCAGGAGTCCATCGACAATGGCTGAATGAGAATTGTGTACAATATCTGCTGATACGATTGGTTCTTCAGTGTACTCCACAATTCCCCTGTACTGGTCGGAGGCAGCTTTCTCGAATGCCTCATTAACCGTCTGTGCAGTCACTGCTTTCTTCAGGCTAACCACCAGGTCCACTATAGAACCATCATACAAAGGAACTCTCATTGCCATGCCATCCAGTTTTCCCTGCAATTCAGGCAGCACCACTCCAATGGCCTTGGCTGCACCTGTTGTAGTAGGAATAATGGACATTGCTGCGGCACGCGCACGCCTCAGGTCCTTGTGCTGTAAATCCAGGAGCCTCTGATCAGTCGTATATGCATGGACAGTAGTCATGTGGCCAATCTCAATTCCAAATGTGTCATTCAATATCTTTGCCACTGGAGCCAGGCAGTTGGTGGTACACGATGCATTGGAGATAATCGTATGTTTTTCAGGGTCATACACCTCATGGTTGACTCCCATGACAAGAGTCACGTCAGGCTCTTTGGCGGGGGCAGATATCAACACCTTCTGGGCACCCGCCTGAACATGCCTTAACGCATTTTCCCTGTCTCTGAACAGCCCAGTTGATTCCACCACGCACTCAATATCGTACTCCTTCCACGGCAACTTCCCCGGATCCCTCTCACAAAGAACATCAAACCTCTTTCCCTTGACTGAAATCCAATCGTCTCCAGATTCAATGCCGTCCCATCTTCCATGGACAGAATCATACTTGAGCAGGTGAGCCAGTGTCCTGGCAGTAGTAATATCATTGACAGCCACCACCTCAATCTCAGGATAGTCAAACGCAGCTCGATAAAAATTCCTGCCAATTCGCCCAAACCCATTAACAGCTATTCTCATACTACACCTCCTTTACAAGTTCATATAATGCTTTTTTAGGATCTTTTGCTTTCACTACACCAGAAGCCAGCAATACACCTTCAGTCCCCAATTCAATAGCAACTCTCACATCTTCCCCCGTTTTTACCCCTGCTCCACACAGGACCTTTACCTGGGGAGCAATCCTCTTGATTGCCTCTACCGTGCCAGACACGATTTCAGGATTTGCTGTGGTAACAGATATATCTCCGCCGATCAATTCTGGTGGTTCCACAGCCACGTATGTGGGATTTAGAGCTGCACACGCCTTGGATACTGAAATATTGTTAGTACACACAATGGTATCCAGATTCAATGATCCACACTTTTCCACTAGCCAGTCAATGCCAAAAATCTGTACTCTGTGTTCAGAGTGGTTTATCAGCGTCCCCCTTGCCCCCGACGCCTTCACTGCTTCAGGTACTACGTGACCAGTTCTACTCCCCGGTTCATACGCATCCACATGCTGGGCAAAGACAGGTATCCTGACATTCTCGGCGATAAATCGCAAGTCAGGTTGTTGAGGGCACACAATAAAAGAGAGACCCCTCTCTTCTCCCACGCTCTCACATAATCTGGCTAAATGAAGACCTGAATCACCCATGGATTCAGGATATGCCTTGAAATTCACTGCAATAAGGGGCATCACACCCCTCCTCGTAGAACATTAATTCTCATAAAATACCTTATGACTGTAAATATAAACCTTTTGGTAGTCCATTGGCATTGGTAAACTCTGTAGTTCTCCACGGTATGATCTCTCAAGTGATCGTTGATCTCATCACAGCACAAGACTTATATATCCGGTCTTACCACAAGATTTATGGATTACAGCTACCGATTGCCCCGTTTATTTCATGATGTTGAGGAATTGCGGGAACATCAAAAAAAGCTGGAACGATACATTAATTATCTTCAGGGCAAAAAGGCAGAAAACACGGGAAACCTTGAAAGGAAGATAGCTGAACAGGGAAGACAGATAGAAAAGCTCAAAGAACGGACTGAGCTCATGGCCAAGGATACCATGCGGCTCAAAGAACACATTAATAAGCTCACAGAAGTGCTGGAAAGCCTTGCAACCAAACAGAAAAGGTATGAGGGACTGGAGCCCTAACGTTTGGAATATCGTCCCCTTTTCTCGATTTCTCTGATCCTTTTAATTACATCATGGGATCCAGAACGAGTTTTGTATCCTTCCAGAATTTTCTTCCATAATTTCCTCCAGTGTGTATAATGAGTGCTCTCTAGGGCCTGTTTCAAAAGATGCAAATCAACTGCCTGAGGCTCTATTTCCGTGGTGACTTCTCCCAGTCCGAAATCAATGAAGTAGATGCGGGACCCTTTCAGAATGATATTAGAGGTGGTTAAATCGCCATGCACAATTCCTCCTTCATGTAGGCGGGCAATGCACGCACCAATCTCTTCTGCCATGTCTTCTGTCATGTCATCTTTCGCCCTCGCTCCCTCAACGTACTCCATTGTGATGGTACAGTCTTCTGTGTCTATCTCATAGAGAACGGGGGTATGAACATATGCTTTGGCTTCATGAAGAAGCTTTGCTTCATGGATCGTCCTTCTCTGCCTGAGTTCATGATCAAGCTCTGGTTGTCTGTACCCTTTGCTGATTCTTTTCTTAATGAGGACCTTTTCACTGTTCCAGGGGAAATACAATGCTGAAAACTCTGTGAGATACAGGTCAGCTTCTGCACCTTTCCTGATACGTATCATCCAATCACATCACGAAGGAAGCCTGAATCTTTTTGACTTCTTTGGCTTATGAATTCCTTTTCCTGATTACCTGCCCAGTACTTATATACTTGTATACTCATTAGGAGAATAGATCTACAGCGTGAGGATGTTGAAATGGAAACGAAGACTGGACCCGTCGTGAAAACCCAGGTCATTACTGTGGACAGGGAAACCCCGGAACTCTACAAAATCAGGATTGCAGCACAGGTGATTAGGGAAGGTGGATTGGTTGCATTTCCCACAGAAACAGTGTACGGGCTGGGTGCAAATACTTTCGACGTCAGAGCTGTCTTGAGAATCTTCCAGGCCAAAAACAGACCATATGACAATCCACTCATTGTCCATGTGTCTGAGAAAGATGCAGTGTATGATTTGGCAAGGGAAATACCAGATTCCACAGAGGTATTAACCAAACGGTTCTGGCCTGGACCCCTCACGTTGCTGCTGAAGAAAGCCCCACATGTGCCCAGACCGGAGAACATAGATGAGATAACAGTGAGGATGCCTGATCACAACGTAGCTTTGGCACTCATTGCTGAATCAGGGGTTCCCATATCTGCTCCCAGCGCAAATATCTCAGGTGGGGTAAGTCCCACCACAGCTCAGCATGTGTATCAAGACCTGGCAGGAAAGATAGAAGTTCTCCTTGATGGAGGGCCGTGTGATGTGGGAGTTGAGTCTACTGTTCTTGATCTAACAGGGGAGGTGCCCACTATTCTGAGACCGGGGGGCATTACTCTAGAAGATCTTAGAGCAGTTCTGGGTAACGTGGAGGTTCATCCTGTAGCAGCTGCAGCAGCAAAAACGGAAGCAGAAGCCCGCGCACCTGGCATGAAGTACAAACATTACTCACCTCATGCTGAAGTGATTGTGGTGGAAGGTCAGGTAGGGCCCATGGTAGAAAAAATTAACCAGCTCCTGAACCAGAAAATACGTCAAGGACTGAAGGTAGGAGTAATGGCAACCGAAGAAACAGCGCATTGCTACAATCAGGGTCTCATTAAGGTAGTAGGTTCCCGCAGGAACCTGGGAACTGTAGCCAGGAACTTGTTTGATGTGCTTCGTGCTTTCGATGAACAAGGAGTGGATATTATCATAGCAGAAGGGGTAGTCACTGCCGAGATTGGATTGGCAATCATGAATAGGTTGAGAAAATCAGCAGGGTTCAATATTGTGCGAGTATGATGTCTGTATGATGCAGGCAATCAACGCCAGGTGATTTCAACTTCGTCAGTCCTCCATTTTTGGCTGACTACTGTATCTTCCAGCCTCATTCTTTTCCCATGGGAGTATTCTAGCAGTCCCTGGTGGGCAATCATGGCACCATTGTCCCTACACAGACTGTGAGGAGGTACATAGAAAGAAGCATCTCTTTCTCTGCACATGGTGCAGCACATCTCCTGCAGCCGAGGAGAAGCAGCAACGCCTCCTGTCAGCAGCAATTCTGTTTTCTCGGTATGCGCCATGGCTCGTTCAGTAGCCTCTACCACCATGGCATATGCATTTTCCATGAGCGACTTGGCTGCATTTTCCACGGTGTGTTCCTGAACCATTTTCAGTGCCTGTGTTAGCAGCCCTGAGAACGAAAAGTCATTCCCTTTTACTGTGTACGGAAGCCCTGGTATGTACACACCTGTCCTCACCATTTTGTCCATCTCCCTGTAGCATGGGAAGGGCAATCCTGCTTCCCTGCCGAAGATATCCTGCATGTTTCCAATCCCAATATCCAGAGTCTCTCCGAATACTCTGTATCTTCCACCTGCATATGCGATGATCTGTGTATTACCTCCCGAAACATATAATGTAACGGGGTCACAGGCTTCTGTTACCCACCTTCCCACTTCCACATGTGCAATGCAGTGGTTCACTCCTACGATGGGAATTCCGGACTGCAGCGATATGGTACGTGCACACGTAGCTGCAATTCTCAAACAGGGACCCAACCCAGGCCCTTTTGAAAAGGAAACTACATCAGTATCAGTAACCCCAATATCTGCCTTCTTCAACGCCTGTTTCAATACGCGTCCTGCCACTTCCGCATGATGATCTGCAGCTTCTCTGGGATGGATACCGACTCCTGAATAACTATCACTTTCATTGGCCAGAACTTCATCTTCTGTGACAATTCCCACTCCAAAAGTGTGCGCAGTACTTTCGATACCCAGGCAAATCATGTCTCAGAAAAGACCTCAGAGTATAAGATACTTTTGCATGTCCCCAAAGACCCTTTCATGTCATCTCTCGGTACCACTCTGCTCAAAAAAGAGTATTCCTCTACCAGACAACTCTGCCGGAAAAACTAGTCGGGAACTCAACCAGGCTCAAGTACCTTTCCACTTGGTATATCCACATCTTCCACAGGTGAGGCGATCTCCATGGTCTGCCATGAAAGTTCCTTGACCACAGCGAGGGCACAGAGGATTCTTTCTAGTCAATTTGCCGTCTTTTAGCTCATACAGTTCATTTGCTTTCATCAGATCCCTCCACGAGCCCGTTCTTTTTGATGACGTGATCTGCCTCCACCGTCTGCAGCCGGTTCTTTGACGCATACACCTTGAGCAGGCAGCGTGATTCATTCATCCCATATTCTGCCCTCACGTTCTGAACTACGAACAAAGACTCATCCAGTGAGAGCTGAGCGGCGATCTTCCTTCTCACATCAGCTATTTTGGGACTCCCCGCATCCTGAATTATCCTCAGCTGAATTTCTCTGCGTTCCAGTAATGGATTGTTCTTTTCTTCGAGAATCTGAATTTCCATGGAAGTAGTCTGTGATTCTGTTTTAAAAAGGTTTCTGTCACTCTAGCAAATCAGGGGCAAACAGTCTGTCTGAGCGGCACCAACAAAAAAGGAGAGGGGATATGAGGCTATTATCCTTGCCGAGGGGGTATTAGATCTTCAAGCTCCCTCAAAATCTCCGTCTCTACATCTATCAAGATGTTCTCTTTAACTCTTCCCACCACTGATGCCGGTGCCTGCAGGACGTCTTCTTTGAATACTGTCTTTCTCCCGGATTCACTGGATCTCTTGACAGCTTCTTTAGCAATCCTGTGTGCAAAATTCTCTACGATTTCTCTCAGTTCAAGAGCAGCATCTCTTGACACTCTTTCAGCTCCCGCTTTCCGCAAGATTCTATCAACAGGTGCAAGAGCAATTGGCATGTTCATCACCTCTTATCTGTAACATTAACATATACTACTAATCGACGCAATATAAATGTTTTGGTAACTGGTAGCTGAATACAATCAGGTACTGTTACAAATAGCCTATCGTACGTATCAGCAAATGAGAGAGAGAAGAAAAGAAATCACTGAGAATTATGTTCCTACCACTTCATCTTCGTCCAGGATTAGTCGCATAGTATCAGGATCAGGAGGCATTTTCTCCAAGAAGTCCCGGGCTGCCTGGTAGGGATCATACGACCTGATAATGTACCTGCCAACTACTATAATATCAGCACCTTTGTCCAGTGCCTCTCCACAGGTCTGAGGCGTGATGCCGCCTGCCACTGAAACAAGCTTGACCAGCTTCTTGATAGCTGTAATATTTCCCCATTTGGTCTCCGGCTCCTCCCCTCGTTCTCTGGCCGCAGTCTCCACATCCACATTGCGGTGAATGAGGGCGATATCGGGCTTATATTTCAGAGATTTCAGTTTTTTCTCAATATCTGTAACATTCATAAAGTCCACAATCGAGTAAATGCCCTGCCTGTACGCTTCCTGAATGGATTTTTCCACCGATGCATTGGGACCGAGTCCTGAAATACACACTGCATCTGCTGTTGCATCTGCTGCCATTTTCACCTCTAACCTTCCCACATCCAGTGTTTTCAGGTCTGCAATAATGAAAGATTCCTGTCGCATTGCCCTAATCTTTTCCACGATTTCAATGCCGCAGTTCTTTATGAGAGGCGTACCCGCTTCCAGCAGCAATCGCTCCCTGAGAGGCAGTTTTTCGATGATATTCTTGACCTGTTCTTCGCTGGTCAGGTCAAGAGCAACCTGCAGATAGGGTGAATTCCACAGCCGGTACACTCTGAATCCCATGATGGGGTGAGTAGCCCTATCCTTCTCTCTTATGACTTTCTCAACCGAAGGATAGTCTTCCATGGCCCTCTTTATGGCCAGTTTCGTTGCTCCGTAGTTATATTGATAAATCTTCCGATAATCTGAAGCATCTTTGTGAATAAACACAGAAACAATGACAACCCAGTCCTCGCAGTGTTCTCGTGGAATCAGTCCCTCCTCCACTGCATCAGCCACTGCCTTGGCAACTCCTGCCTGGGCAGGGCCGAACATTTTTCCTGCATCTTTGAACCCTCTTATGGTGACTTTGGGCACAATAAGGGTGGATGGTTTAGAGGGCAGGTTGGGACGTATGACGCCCAGCATAGGGGTATGACCGTAGGAAGGCTGAGCAAGGCTGCTTACAAAAGCCTGCCCAACTGCACTGTCCTTTTCTCCAATAATCAGATCAATATGAGCGACTTCCAGTCCATCCCCTACTAAGGCTTCTCCAATTTTCATGATAACTATTGTTCACATTCCTATATAAGGTTATGGCTCTTCTTGTGAAGGGATTTTCCAGTCTTTTTCTGCATGAATCTATTCGAAACTCGGTGGATAATGATGAGTTTCCTTGTCACGATGCTGTCGAATTGGGCAAATTCGGAGTTCTGCCATTTGTGTGTCCAGGATTCCTTGCTATGTTGATTATCCACCGTATTCCAAGGGTACACGTGCCACGGATTAGAGTCCTGGGAGCGGATCTTCCATCAAAGGACCGAGCCACAATCTGAAAATGCATGCTTGAAAGTTCTTCTCTATCGTTTGCAGCCTCCAAGTATCCACCGCAACCTGGACTGCAAAGAGAAACCTCGACTCCTTTTCTGTAAAAGAAAAGTCTATATATTCCTTCTCCAAAGAGAGAAAAAGGTGTTCCCATGAAGAACGTGATTGGAGTCCTGGTGCTGATCCTCCTTACAGCATCAGCAGTACAGGCGGGAAGTGTTCCCCGAGTAGCTATTCAGCGTCCGCAACAGGCGAAAGTATTCATCTATCCCCCTATCTGCGAGAGCAGAGAACTCCCTTCTATTCCCAATGATGGGACTGTTTACCTCCAGGTGTATACCAGTGGAGCCCATGAGCTCTATATCGAATTCAATGGCCAATCCATCAGGGACGAAACGGGCACCATTATCTACTATCCAAAAGTCACTCCTGAAACCCTGGAGATTATTCCTGTCATCATCGAAGAACAGTATCAACACAAGCCCTGTTACGTCATGGCCCGCGCTGTCAACCAATACGGGGCAAACACGGTGTATTCAGTATTCATACCCATTCCCACAGGGGGCGGCGAGATGACTGCTGCCTACGGGTGTACCACAATGTACTGACTGGGCTGGCTTTTCCATCTCTCTTTCATCCTTTTTTCAACCGCTTCCCTTCTCATTCCTCGTATCTCTCCCCTTTGCACTCCAGGAAGGACATCTCCTGCTAATTCCGGGTAAAGTAAATTTTTATAGAAAACGAAAGGTATATAAAGGATTAAATCAAATATAAAGTAAGAAAGAGGTGTAAATGTGAAAAAAGGAATATTTGCAGCCTTTGTTGCTTTGGTGATCTTTACATCATTTGTAGGCGCAAATGAAGTTCCACGAGTAGCCATTATCCATCCCAAACAGGTTACAATGTTCGTTCACCCTGAACAGTGCAGAGAGGTTGAGCTGCCGTCTATTCCAAATGGAGGTATTATCTACCTCTTGGTGTATGCATCAGGTACCACGAATGAGTTATACATTGAATTTAATGGTATCCCAGTCCCTGGATACGATCCGAAGTTTGGGCCAGATCTATTCGAGAGAATCCCCCTGTCAATCAGTGATAGTGAACAGGGAAAGGTTGCCTACATCGGTGTCTCTGCAAGCAACGAATATGGGACCAATACCGTATACGCAGCCTTCATTCCAGTGCCGTACAATCCAGGCAGCCTGGGTCCCGCACTTGGGTGCTCAACGATGCATTGATCCCCTTTTTTCTTTTGTTTTATTTCTGATTCTTTTAGATATGATTATTCCAGCAGAGATTCAGAAGGATATACCTCAATGCCCCTTCTTGTTATCTTCATGGGGCGCGCTTCTTCATCAAATCCGGTTCCCCTCATTTTCTCTACCAGGATGGAGCGCTTTCTCTTGCCATTGAGGAAAACTGTCTGTAGTCTCACCGTTCCCCTGGCCAGGAAGCTTTCCACCTCTACAGCCTCTCCTAGAGACTCGCTTATGAGAAGGGATGTACACCTATTTTCTGAAAGGTAATTCATGAGAGATAACAGATCCACCCGTATGTCCCTCTCTCTTTCACACAACTCTTTCAGGGCAGTAATGGAATCAATGACAATATTCCCCACCTTATGCACGGTCAATTCAGAGGTTATCAGATTATTGAGGTTGGCCACATTGAACCGAACACTCTCCAGTAGTCCATCTGTGGGGAGTACCCACACACCTGTCCCCCCCTCAGGAGATACATCCAGAATTCTTACGCGGGAGATGTCCCATCCAAAGGCACTCATGTTGTCTCTTATTTCTCCTGCTGGTTCAGATAATGAAATGTACAGCCCCCTGACCCCATCTTCAATTCCCTGGAGTAAAAAATGCATACCCAGAATAGTCTTCCCTGAACCGGGAGGGCCTGCAATGACGTATGGCCTCCCCGCTATCAATCCTCCGTGCAGCATTTTGTCCAATCCTGGAACACCCGTCTTGACTCTTCTCATTTAACCACCTTGAATCCTGTACACAATATCTGCAACTCTATCTCTAAAGCTGTTTGCCAGACTCTCATCAATGAACAGAGTGACAATACGCTGTACCTCAGAGCAGGCATCCATCAAGTCCTCCTTGTTCGTGAAGTTCTTCTGCAGGCGTTTCTTCACCATGATATAGTCGTCTCCCAGCAACTTCCTGGCGAATGCCTCAATCTGAGCTGCAGCTTCAGCCGGCGTGAGTGCAGATTGTCCTTCCGCATCTCCTTTCTGTTTCTCAAAATTGATTGTCACCTTGGGGACCAGTCCCCTGTTTCTGGCCAGCTTCATCAAAGTAAGCCGGGCAATCAGTTCCACCTGCTTGGTCGCCTTGGACCAGTCTTCAGCTGACATAAATATGGAAGTGGTCCCTTTCCAGCCATATCCTTTTTCTCTCATGTCACACTGTATTCCCTGAACAACAAACGTACCCAGGTTCTTGGCCTCTTTCTGGAGCACTTCACTGATGATTCTTTCAGTTCCCGAAAGACCAGTGGGAGAAGCTGCAAGATCAGCCAGAATACTGTCAATATTCTTGTTAATCCTTTCAATTTCGCCAGGAGAAAAAGATTCCTGAACATCTTTCCTAATCAAATATCCAATTCCTTCCCGTTCAAGGAGTTCTTCAAATTCTTCATCTTTCGGTAGGGATATCCCCAGTTTTTCAAGCAGTTCCTGGCGTTCTTCCTTCTGCAGCTCCTCGCTCATAGTCTCCTGTTAGAGCTGCTAAATATAAAGGTTTGTTGTACTGCAGAATTCCCAACAGTGATACGGGTTCACTTCTTTAACTGAGTCCCCGTGACGAAAGAACAGGTTTTCATCTAGAAGAAAAGTTGCGCAAAGATGTTGCATAAATAATCGAAACCTTTATAACCGTGCACCAAGCACCATACCCATGGATGAACGTCAACGTATTCGTCAGGAAAAATTGGAAAAGCTTCAGGATGAGGCAAATATGCCCAAGAAACCCATCAAGGTTACCGACAGCGATTTTGAGGACGCTCTCAGGAACTATGATGCTGTGGTTGTGGATTTGTGGGCTAGCTGGTGCATGCCCTGCAAGATGATCGAGCCAGCCGTAGAAGCACTGGCTGAGAAGATGGCAGGCAGGGTGGTTTTCGCCAAGTTGAATGTGGACGAAAACCCCAAGACCGCCGCTCGATACCAGGTCATGAGCATTCCCACATTGCTGGTGTTCAAAAAAGGTTCACCAGTCAAGCGCATTGTGGGAGCTGTTCCACAGCAGCATCTGGAGCAGCAGATTATGGAGGCACTGTAATGCGGTTTCTCATGAATGAGAACCTGTGCAGTAAACTGCAGATTGACAAGATGGACGAAGATCGGCTGTTATCCTGTCTTCTTTCATTGAATGATCTGGAGAGCACAGTCCTCTTCTATCTTTTTTCACATTCAGGGGTTACTGCCAAGGAAATTGCCCAGGCAGTGGAGAGACATCGGAGCACAGTCCAGAAGGCACTGGACCAACTGATGAATCAGGGGCTGGCTGTCAGGCGCGCTGACAGTCTCAAGAGGGGATATATATACAGATATTCTGCCATATCAAGAAAAAAGTTGAAAAAAGTCATTATAGAAGAAGCGAAAGAATGGTGCAAGATGATTGAGGAAAAGCTGGCCTGAATGTTGCGCCTGTCCGTTGCTGGTGCCGGGCTAGGTTTATAAATCTGCAATCAGATACATACTATGCGCATCATGACCAGACGGGAATTCTTCAGAGAAGGAGCTGGACTATTCCTGAGTGCATCATTGCTTGAGAGGATCAGCCGTTTTGCGCCAGTACTGCATGCGTCTTCAGGTACAGAACTGGTGATTGCCCAAAATGGGACTCCTGGAGAACTCGTGGATGCAGCTCTCAAGGGCATCGGGGGCATCGGGAAGGTGGTGAGGAAAGGACAAAAAGTCGTAATCAAGGTCAATATGTCATTCAATCAGCCGCCTTCTCGGGCAGCTACCACAAACCCCGAACTGGTGGGAAGACTTGTAGAGATATGCAGGGAAGCAGGTGCCTCAGAGGTTGTGGTGGTTGATAATACTCTGGAGAATGGTCGGATGTGCATGGACACGTCAGAGATAAAAGATGCAGTGGTCCAGGCTGGAGGGAAAATCAAGGTAATAGATTCCCGTGGGGATTATGAGGAAGTGGACATTCCACTGGGAAGGAAACTGAAGAAAACGGAGCTGTCAAAGGAGGTCCTGGGTGCAGATGTATTCATCAATGTACCCATAGCGAAGGTGCACGGCTCCGCCAAAATTACTGTATCCATGAAGAATCTAATGGGTGTTGTGTGGAACAGAGGAGAGTTTCATACCCGAGGATTGGACCAGTGCATTGCTGATTTGAGCAGTTTGGTGAAGCCAGATCTGATAGTACTGGATGCCTACCGGATTTTGATGAGTAATGGACCTCGAGGCCCCGGCAAAGTGAACGAGGTCGGGGAGGTTGTTGTTGGTGTGGACCCTGTCGCCATTGACAGGTATGCGTGTGAGCTTCTGGAGCGGGACAGTGATGATGTTGGGCATCTCACGGCTGCGTACGAAATGGGGCTGGGAGAGATAGATTTGGATAAGGTTCAGATGGTGTATGTGGATGCTCAGAAAGGGAAAGATGGCAGCCAGGTTGAACCCAGCGAAGTTGAGACTTCAGACCAGGACCTTGTGTCTCCCCAGGAAGGACCAGTAGCAGAAGAGAAGGAATCGGGAGTAGAGGAACCTCTTTTCGAGAAAGAAGAAAGAGGAGAAGTTGAAGAAGAGAACGAGGTAGGAATTCCTGCCATCCTGCTCATTCCAGCCATTATTGTGTCCGTTCTCATCGGGCTGAGAATGCGCAGACACAACGTGGAGTGATTCTCAGGTAGAACATGACGGGTGAACCTAATCCTCTAACCTTTCAAGCCAGCATGAGTCCTTCACGGATTGGCAAGCCGTTTCCTTAACATGGGCAGTAATCCACCGTGCTGAATCAACGTTTCTTCAGCTGCAGTCAGTGTAAATGAGTAGTCTTCTCCCGTTGTAGTGTCACATACCGTTTTCCTGTCTAGATCAATTCTCAGAGGATCACTCTTCTTGATTCTTGACGTATCCATCTCTATAGACAGTAATGCATTATTGAATGCATTTCTCTTGAAGATAGGGGCAAAAGACCTGGCCAGAACTGCCTTAACATCCGCATATAGGAGGGCAAAAACTGCTTCCTCCCGGGATGATCCGCACCCGAAGTTGTGGCCAGCAACGATGATTTTCTCAGGTATCTCTTTGAACCCCGGTATGGTGTGGCAGAAGGCATAGTCAGCGAACGTTCTGGGATCCCTTGACTTCTGTAGTGCGAATGTAGGAATAATGAGATCAGTATCAATGTCATCTCCCACTGGTAGGGCAGTCCCTTCAATTTTCATGGTAGGACCTCCCTTGGATCAGTTATCATCCCTGTCAATGCAGATGCAGCCACGGTGGCTGGGGACCCAAGATATACTTTGGCATCCTTAGACCCCATTCTCCCAACGAAATTCCTGTTTGCCGAAGAAATACACACATCGCTGGGTCCCAAGACCCCCATATGTCTACCAAAGCAGGCTGCGCAATTCGGGGGGAGAATAACAGCCCCTGCCTGGATGAAGGTGGAAAGGATACCACTCTCCTGGATTTTTTCATAGATTTTCCGGGAACCCGGCACAATATACAAATCTACTGTGTCTTTGACTTTCTTACCCCTGAGAATGGAAGCTGCTACCTGCAGATCAGACAGCCTGCTATTGGTGCATGACCCGAGGAATGCTTTGGTGATCTCAACGGTCAGTTCAGCCACTGGCTTTCCATTCAGCGGGGAGTGAGGAACAGCCACAACGGGTTCAAGCGGGGTAACATCAAAGGTATATCTTTCTGCAAATTCTGCTGATAGGTCTTCCCTAGTTTCATAGGGCATGATCCCCGTCTTTGCACTGATTTCTGTGGTCATGTTACAAACCGTCAGCATTCCATCGAGCGGCATGGACGCAAAGACTGGGCCACTGAATTGAAGTACTTTATTCAACATCTTTTGCTGATCAAGGTGGGACAACACGTACAGAATCAGGTCTTTGGCATAAACCCCCTTTTGAAGCTTGCCTGAACAGGTCAGCAAAACTGTTTCTGGTACGACAAAGTTATAGAAAGTTCCTGTGAACAGGACGAACAGAGCATCTGTGATCCCGATACCGAACGCGAAACAACCCAAAGCCCCATTCGTACAGGTGTGAGAATCCGTTCCCAGTAGAATATCACCTGGACTGACCAGGTTATTTTCAGGAAGGAGGACGTGTTCGATCCCTTCCCCCTCTTTGAAGAGGTTCAGGTGCAGCGTACGGGCAAATTGCTTTGTTCTCTGCAGGTTATCAGCTATCACGGAATCACAAGGGGGAACTACGTGGTCCAATACTACAAATACAGATGAAGGATCAAAAGGAGCCGGAAGTAGATCCTCAATTTCCCTGTAGCGTTCCACCAGCTGTACGGCTGCCACATCATTAATAAGCAGTCTATCGACAGGCAATTCTTCAATCTCGTCCCCTGCTCTGACTGGTGATTCCTTGTGCTTTGAAACGATGGTCTCAACAAGCGTAGGCATAGTATCAATTAGTGCTTGCAATAAAAAGTGTATGGTCCAAACCCTAGTGTGACCCTGTGAATCAACCCTCTGACTGACAGGAAAAATCTCTTGTTGAGACTTCCATCTACCACCGGTGGACAAATATCCAAAAACAAGCTTATACAGACTGAAGAATGCTAGAAATCTTTATAAACTCTAAATTGAAATCAACGTATGGCTCTAGTAATCACGCTGGGTCTTCTTGTCTTGGTGATCCTCGTTGTGGTAGCCATCTACTATCTTGCCAAGGCTATCGTGTACTTAGCAGTAAATACCATCGTCGGTCTCATAATTCTGGGTGTGCTCAAGTGGCTGGGTCTGCTTTCAGGATTAAACATTGGAATCTGGGATGTCGTTTTGACGGCTATAGGCGGAGTTGTGGGAGTCTTGATCATCATACTGCTGTACTTTCTTGGATACGATATTTAATTTTCTTTTTTTTTCCGCGTTTACCCAGGATTTTGCCATTCAATTGAAAACAAAAAAAAGAGATAGGAGGTAGATTTGGTAGCATTGCAGCTCCAACGACTTTTATAGAGTTTTCATCCTTTATAAACATAACGGTGTATGAAGCAAAGGTAACGTTTCCTTCATAACAAGCGGATTCATGAATAGATCGCTCGTCTACACCTAGTGTAATGGATCAATGGCCATGAAATTCCACTCGCTCTTGGCGTACTTCTCTCTGAGCAAGTAATCTGCCAGGCTTCGCTCTTCCTGAGTAATCTTTCCTGGTGTTACCTTGGTGTCAAGCAGGTTCCCAATGTTTCTGGCCACTCGGACTAGTACATCTCTCATGTTCGTGCCAATATTCCGGACTTCACGTGCATCGCTGCCAGTTTTGCATTGGCTTGCACTCCCCGGTGTGAGAGCTCTCATCAGTTCCGTGTCACATGCCATCAGCAAGGTCAAGTGGTGGAATAGGGAGCCCCACTTCTTACAGCCTGCAGCACCTGAGACCTTCTTCCCGTTCACGAACAGATTATTCCTTTCATCAATCTCAGCCCCGATAGCACTACCAACACATTCACTCAGAGCGTGAAAGACATCCAGCGGGTTCTTCTGCACTGGAAGGCAAAAAGCAAGACAGGCAACACCCTCATCCAAGACGACAGCCCCGCCTCCTGTAAACCGTCTTAGAATGGGAAGCTCTTTCTCGGTGCAGTATTCCACATCCACTTCCTCACTCACGTCCTGGAATCGTCCTATGACCACACATTTCGAGGTCACCCACACCCTGAACGTCGGTATACCGCACCTGGCTATGGCTTCCTCAAAAGCCAGAGAAACAGCCGGATCGCCATGCTGGTACAACAGCCGTAACTCATTTCCTGGGTAGGTTAAAGGCATTTCCATGAATATCCAATCCTGCATCCCGTATCATTTCCACCATAGTAGGATGAGCACACAGCAAGGACGAAAGCTCATCTATGGTGGCTTCCAATCTCATTGCAAACCCAATCAGCTGAATCAACTCAGAGGCACCTTTTCCCACTATGTGGGCCCCCAAGATTTCACCATACTTCTTATCCGCAAGTATAGTTACTCTCCCTCTGATGGCACCCACCGTCTGAGCTCTGCCTGAAGCTCCATACGGGAAATTCCCCTTTACCACGTCGTACTCCTCTGAAGCTTCTCTCTCCGTCAGTCCAATCACTGCAGCTTCTGGAGCATAGAGTACCTTGGGAACGGTCCGAGGATTGTACGCAGTCGTATTCCCCATTGCGTGCTCGGCTGCCACAACTCCCTGAGCCATGGCATCACCTGCAGTGTAACTCCCTGTGATGTCTCCCACTGCATACACAGCCGGGAAGGCAGTCTGCATGTGCTCGTTCACAGCAACACTCTCATGTTGCACCAGCTTCCTTGGAATTCCCTCTAATACGCGTTTCCGATTCATCCAAATAAGCTCCTCTGCAATAATCTCTTCTTCTCCGATTTCTACCAGTTTCTGTTCTCCTTGTTTCTTGATGGATGCGATTCTTCCCTGTACAAATTTCACTCCTCTGTTCTGAAGGTAAGATGCTATGCGAGTTTCAATATCCTCAAAATCCCTTTCCAGCACATTTTCAGCCACCATGGTCACCTGTGACCCCAATTCCAAAAAGAACCAGGCCATTTCCACAGCGAACACCCCCCCATTCACCACCAGAACACTTCTGGGAAGATATTGCAGCTGGAAAACATCTTTGTATGTCACGGAGAGTTCTTGAAACAAATGGGGCACCTCCGGCTGACACCCCGTGGCCAGAATAATCTTGTCACACGCAATATTCCCTCCAGGACCCACCACTGTGTGTTCATCAATCATCCGACCCTCTCCGTGTACAATATTCACCCCATACGACCTGAGCACGTTCTTCAATCCCATGACCAACGCTTGTTTGACCTCGTTCTTTCGTTCTCCCAGCCTCCTCATGTCAAAAGGAGATGGTTTGGCAAAGACACCGTAGGATTCAGCAAATTTAAGCTGGCTGTACATTTTAGAACCTTTCAAGAATACCTTAGAGGGAACGCAGCCCCAGTTCAGGCAGGTTCCCCCCACTTCTTCCTTTTCAAGTAGTGTTACCTCAGCGCCGAGCTGGACTGCCCGGATGGCAGCTGTGTACCCTCCAGGGCCCCCACCAAGTATCGTTATCATGGCTCTTCCTCCATCAGCAGCCTGTAGGGATGTTCCAGGAGATTCCTGACCTCCTTGAGGAAAAGGGCAGCAGGTACGCCATTAACAATTCGGTGGTCGAAACTCAAAGAGAGGGTAGCTATCTCACGTATTTCAATTCGATTCCTTACCACCACAGGCCGCGGTGTGATTCTTCCCACTCCCAAGATTGCAGCTTCAGGGGGGTTGATAATGGGTGTAAAAAAGTCGATATCATACATTCCCAGGTTGGAAATGGTAAAAGTGCCGTCTAGAACATCGGTGTCTTTCAACTGGTCCTTGCGAGTTCGCTCTATGATATCTGCAGTTGCCTGAGAAATCTTCTTTAAAGAGAGAGCATCTGCTCTGTGGATCACAGGCACCAGCAGATCCTCTCCCCTGGCCACTGCAATTCCGATGTTGATAGTGTCTCTCAGTACGATCCTGTTTTCAGATAAGGTAGAGTTCAGCTGGGGATGGGTCCTCAACGCAAGGGCAACAGCCTTGACGAGAATGTCGGTGTAGGTGACTGCAAGAGAGGTTTTCAGGTTGCTGGCCTCTGTCATGTCCACGTCCATGCCCAGGGTCAGATGAGGAGCCTCTCTTTTGCTCCTGCTCATTCTCTCTGCAGTGAGTTTTCGTATTCCTGTCAAAGGGAGAGTCTTTCCTTCCGGTTCAGGCCCGAGAGGTTTCTCAAGGTGCATAATGGGCTCTTCAACGCGGTGTTCTGGTTCTGCCAGTGTTGCCCCGGTCTGTATTGGTGGCAGCTGTGAAACGGGTTCAGGTCTTATCATTGGCTTTTCGATTGCCTGTTCCAATTCAATCTCTGAAGACTTCTCTATTCTAGGAATCTCTGGTTCCCGCTCTTTCTCTATTCTAGGAATCTCTGGTTCCCGCTCCTTCTCTATTCTAGGAATCTCTGGTTCCCGCTCCTTCTCTATTCCTGGTTTTTCTGGTTCCAACTCCTTCTGCATTCTAGGCCGTTCAGGTTTCTCTCTTTCTTCCATGTACCTGAAAACGTCTTCCTTTGTGATTTTCCCTTCGAGTCCTGTACCCTTGATCCTAGACAGATCAATACCCTTCTCCCGGGCAATGCGTTCTGCAAGGGGAGAGACTCCAGGTAGCCCCGATTGAAAGGCTTCCTGAGATTTCCGCTTTCCAACATAGCTGAGCACGTCTCCTTCAGTGACGGCACCGTCTGGTCCAGTTCCTCTCACATTTTCCAGCAGAACTCCGTAGTCTTCGGCCACTCTCCTGGCCCTTGGAGATGCAGGTGTCCTCTCTTCTTGTACAGAAATTTCCACCACCTCTCTCTCCTGCCTTACTGGCTTGAATTCTGGTTCCTTCCAGGGGACATCCTCCATAGCTCGAGAAACCTCCGCCTTTTCCACAGCTTCTGGAACTTTTTCTTCAATCGATGCAATAACCTCTCCCACCAGCACAACGTCATCCACTCCTCGTAGAATCTTCAAAAATCCAGATGCAGGTGCTTCTACCTCAATATTTACTTTGTTAGTCATGATCTCCAGAATTATCTCACCCTTTTCAACGAATTCTCCCTCTCGCTTTTTCCATTCAACAATGGTTCCTTCTTCCATTGTCATTCCCATTTTGGGCATTACCATCTTCATACTACAATCTCCTTTACGGCTTTCTTGATTCGTTCTTCATCTGGCGCTACCCATTTTTCCATTACTGGGGCGAATGGAATAGGAGCATCTTTTCCTGCCAGTATCTCAATTGCATCCAGATAATAAAAAACTCTCCTTACTAGAGTTTTGGTGATCTCGCCAGAAATCCCGCCCGTATCGCATGCCTCATGAATGATGAGAACTTTGCCTGTCTTCTTGGCTGAGGCACAGAGCGTTTCTTCATCCAGTGGTCTGAGAGTACGCGGATCAACAATTTCACAGGAAATTCCATCCTCTTCCAGCGCTGCAGCTGCCCTGAGTGCTCTCTCTACCATCAAGGAGGTGGCTACAATGGTGATGTCTTCACCTTCTCGTGCTACCCTGGCTTCTCCAAGGGGAACCACATAGTCCTCCTCTGGCACAGTCCCTTTCAGCCCGTACACAAACTTATGTTCACAGAACACCACGGGATTGTCATCGCGAATGCTTGCTTTGAGCAGCCCCTTGGCATCATACGCATTGGAAGGCTGTACCACCTTCAGTCCAGGCACATGAATAAACCAGGCTTCCAGGCTCTGTGAGTGATGGGAGGCATAGGATCCTCCTGCCCCAAAAGGAGTACGGAGAACCATGGGTACCCTGACCTGCCCCCCTGACATGTAGCGCAACTTGGCAGCCTGGTTGCAGATCTGATCCATTGCCAGAGCCACCAGGTCCCCAAACATGATTTCAGCTACGGGTCTCAGCCCTGTCATGGCAGCACCCACTGCACACCCTACAATTGCATTCTCTGAAATGGGTGTGTCCCTCACGCGATCTGAGCCGAACTCCTCTTCCAGTCCCTTAGTCACCTTGAAAGCTCCCTGCCAGTATTTTCCGATGTCTTCTCCCAGCAGTACAACATTTTCGTCCCTTCGCATTTCTTCTCTCAGAGCTTCATTCAGTGCTTCAACCACAGTGATTTCTCTCATTCTATCACCCACACGTCCTTAAGTGCGTCCTCAGGCTCGGGGAGAGGGCTCTCTTCAGCAAATTTGACGGCTTCGTCGATTTCAGCTTCTACTGTGGATTCAATTTTATGTAAGAACTCCTCCGGGATTCCCTTATCCAGAAGCTTGTCTCTAAAGGATTCTATTGGGTCTCTGGCCATCCACTCAGCAACTTCTTCCGGAGGCCTGTACTTTGCGGGATCAAACCGGGAATGTCCCTTGTGCCTGTACGTCTTGCATTCAAGCAACGTCGGCCCTTCCCCATTTCTGGCTCTGGCCACTGCCCTTTGTGCTTCTTCATGTACCGCCATGACGTCATTTCCGTCAACTGTCACTCCAGGTATCTTGTATCCTGCTGCTCTCTGTGAAATGTCCTGGATGTTCATCACCAGAGACTGCCGGGTTCCCATGGCATACAGGTTGTTTTCACACACAAAGATCACAGGAAGATCCCAGACTGACGCCATGTTTATCCCTTCATGGAAAGTTCCCTGGTTTGATGCCCCGTCGCCAAAAAAGCATGCTGTCACCCGTTCCGGGTATTTCAGTTTGCAGGAGAGTCCAGCTCCAACAGCGATGGGAATAGCGCCTCCCACGACTGCATTTGCTCCCAGCATGCCGATATTCTTATCTGTTATGTGCATGCTCCCCCCCTTTCCTTTGCAGTAGCCTGTTTTCTTTCCGAAAATTTCAGCCATCATCTTCTTGAGAGAGGCACCCTTAGCAATACAGTGGCCGTGTCCCCGGTGAGTGGAGGTGATAAAATCATTGGGAGTGAGGGCTGCGCATACCCCCACAGCCACCGCCTCCTGTCCCATGTACAGATGCATGGTTCCTGGGATGAGGTTCTGAGCGAAAAGGTCATACACTTTCTCCTCAAACATTCTGATTTCCAGCATTTTCTTGTACATTTCAATATCTTCCATTCACTCACCTGTCCGTATAATCATCATGCACCTACCATGGTGAAACACCCTTAAATGTCTTACTGTGACAATCCATAGCGTGAATGTGAAGGCTGAAAAGGGCGTGGTAGTCAGAAGAGAAGCTAGAGACCCCTGTTCCTTCCCGCAGGCAAGAAGAGATGCAATAGAAAACTAAGAACACAGAGAACTGCCAGATATAGTAAAAAAAGTTCAGGAAATAAGAGTGATCTGAATTAGCTTGCAGCAATCTCTTTCAAGGTATGCTGACCCTGTTCGACAGGTACTCCAAATAATTCCCCCAATATGGCCTCTTTTTCTGCCAGGGGACGTGCCGTGTGAAGAATCCCTTCCACGAGAAGACGGGGAAAGGGTAAATTCCTCCTATTGGCCTGAATCTGAGGTTCCATCTTGAGGAGCAGTTCTTTTTCCGCCATATTTACACCACGTAATCAGGAGACTCACCACATAAAAACGTGTACCGAGAGCACGGGAAAAATATTCTCTGCCCTCATCACATGGCATTCCCTCTTCTCCAGGTCAGAGCACCCTTTCAGGGTGTGCAAAGGCTACTACGTGATCCTCCTGGTTGTATCCCAACAGTGTTATACCGAGAGTGTGAGCCGTTGTGACTGCAGGTTCAATCACCGTTGACAGAGACGCTACAATCGGAATTCCCACGGTTGCAGCTTTGATTACTACGTCTTCTGTGATTCGGCAGCTCAAGACAGCAAAAGTTGAAGAAAGATCACGAGAGTCCAGGAGTGCCTGACCAATGACCTTATCAAAGGCGCTTCGCCGTGCAACATCTTCAATCAACTGGATGAGAGTTCCGTTCTTCTGGAACAGCGCAGCGGAATGAGTTGCATTGGTTTTTTTCCAGATTTCGGAATCCCTCTGGAGTCGGGAACCCGCCTGGACAATGAGCGATGCGGGAATCTTCGGTAAGCCACTACTCAGGGCACGTGTCTTTCGAGGAGAAATCTCCACATATTCATTGATGTCCTCATGCACCTCCACCGTGATGGTATTCCCATGTACAATTGTTGATTCATAATCGAAGGCAATTCCCCTTCCTGCGAGGTATCCAATGGCGAGTTGTTTTTCCATACCGGGAGAGGCTGGGATTACTGAGACCTCACGGCCATCAGCTGTTAGATGATACTTTTTCTCTGAAACTACCCATTCTTCTGCTTCCGTTCTCTTCCCACGGATTGTGTCAAATCGGATCACATGGACTTTTCTCATCTTATAGGGAGCTCTTTTTCCTATTTATAGGTTGTTAAGATAAACATCGCACAAGTGTTCCGGTGAATCGGACGTACGGCTAAGGAGGTATCGTGTATGGCTTGTCATTGATCAACGGCAACCTTTTTTTAATGCTATTTCCATGTGAGGGGAATGAGAGCTGCACTCATTCTGGCAGGCGGGAAATCACTTCGCTGTAGAAAAGAACAGAAAGCACTCTTACCTTTGAACGGAAAATCGCTTCTTGAGTGGGTGCTCGAGTCAATTCGCCCATGTGTGGACGAGATCGTCATTTCGGGAGGCTGCAACCTCCAATCCTTTGGTTACCGTGTGGTGGAGGACATGACTCCGGGAATTGGTCCCCTGGCCGGGTTTCAAGCTGGATTTTCAATGGTAAAGTCAGAATATACCTTTGTAACAGGATGTGACATGCCATTCCTGAATCCCAAGGTTATTACATTCTTGTTTGAGAATGCCATAGGGTACAGTTGCTGTCTTCCCCGGGAAGGGGAGTTCATCGAGCCCCTGTGCTGTGTGTACCGGACATATGATGTCAGAGAGGCGTGTACTGCTATCATCGGTCAGCGCGAGAATCGGCTGTTTGACCTCGTCAGACATCTTCCTCTCCCCCGGTTTGTGCCCTTCGAAAAACTGCGAGACTTTGATCCTGACCTCTTGAGTTTCAGAAACATTAATATGTTATCAGACCTACAGGCTGCAGAACTGATGGTGGAGGAACTGCTATGACTATTGTAGTGTCCATTGTGGGAACCTCAAAAAGCGGAAAGACGTTGCTCCTGTCCCGGATTATCCCTCTGTTGAAGGACAGGGGGTATACGGTATGTGTGATCAAGCATGCAGGCCACCTACTCTCGTTCAGGGACTTTGACCACAAAGGCAAAGACACGTTCACCTTCTCTGAAGCGGGGGCTGATGAGGTGTGGCTGACCTCACCTGGATTGACCTATCACCTCACGCATGAAGAATTTGCTCTAGAAGAAATCTTGGCGTCTTCCAGAGCAGATATCATCCTCGTTGAAGGATTTAAATCAGTACCAACAAAAAAAATTGTAATAACGACTCCAGGTGAATCCCTCAGTGTTTCTGGAACAGTTCTGGCGACTGTAGATGGAGAATACATTCCAGAAGACATTGTAGAAAAGATTATTCATTCATGAGCTCTTTTTTCGTATTTTATACATTTCATCCATACTGAAAAGTAGTCACACCCCCAGCAGTCACCTGAAACTCGGACCTCTGTCGTTCCATCAGAATACGTGATTCGCCTGACGATAGCCCCTTCCTTCTGCGTGCACGGCTGCTCAGTAACCTCAACGACTTGACGCATGCAGATTCTTAGCTGCCACTCCTTAAGATGGTATTGACTCACAAGTGGCATGATCACCCTGGACCCACGTCAGGAGTTGAATTATCGTGTCTTGCGGCCACCAATTGCCTGTCTCATGGTTCTGCCTGAAGCAACAAAAAAGAGAAGGAACAGTCCAAATCCTAGTCCCAGATAGTAGAGTGTCCAGGCATCACTTCCAGTAAAATGTTCATGAATCGCCAGTGTAGTATACACAACCAGAAAGGCAATCGCAAGTCCGGCATAGATCCGTGCAGACGTGTGATCCATTAATCGTCGAATTTCTTCTGCCATGTGGGGGAAAAAGGCGACATGGATTAAAACCCTTTCTCAAAACCTTTATGCGACACAGTTTGCCAGATCCTGAATGCGGTCAGGGACGGTCTCCCTCACCTGGACTAATCTTCTTCGGCCAGCCAGAAACTCGCCGAGAACAGGAATGCTTCTCTCCCTCTTGAGTGTCCTGCGCAAGTTAAACATCCTAATCAATCCGAGACTGGCAGCCAATCCTTTCCTGTCGATGGAACTGCCACATTGAGATACAGTTTCCAACCCTTCCAGGAAAATGAGATCTCCAAGAGATAGGATGTCCCAGAAAATCCCCGCTTCATCCAGGTTACGGATAATATCTTCAGTCTTCTCGGGGACGATTTCTTCCCCACGGAGTAACCCCCTTTCCATTCCCATGATAAGTGCTGAATTTACCGAATTGGTCCTAATATCCTCTCTAATGTCCTGAATATCGTCATACAGCAGATATGACTTGAAAATATAGTCATTTCCTTTTTTCAGTGAAGAACTCTTATCCTGAGGCAGAAAGGTCAGATCAACATCAATCCACATATTTCCGATGCTGCGCTCGCATACCTGGGAAAGATACGTTTGCATGGAGGGATAGTCCCCTCTCTTGTGCTGAATTGAAGCAATCTGCCCCGATATGAGTAGTTCAATGTCTCTTGCACATGGGGGGTTCCCACATACGGTCATCATGATGGTGTGCACCCACGAGGCAATCTCGTGTGCAGAAGATTCAGCTCGTGCTACGTCAGAGGTGCCATCAGGATGGTAGCTCCCTCTTGCAAGAGCAGATTCGTACCCAGATAAGGAATGTACTGCCTGAGCATATGTGTGGACCATATCGTTGAGGTTGTCCAGGAGCTTTGCGCTGGTACTCACTGAAGCTTTGGCACATACCGCCTGAACCAGTTCTTCTTCAGTAACAGTCTCATACAGGACAGGAAGAGACGTGGCTGCTGCCATAAGAATCCCTGCTCTCCAGTACCTTTCCTTGAGCAGTCCGTGCTTCATGAGTGCAGTGCTTCCCAAGCAGTGAGGACTCTTTGCCAGGGAATTCATCTTCTCTTCATACTCATTCAGTGCTTTTTTCACCAGAGGGGATATCCTCCTGAATCTGAGGGAAGCATGTTTGTGCGACAGGAGCATCCATATGATGCGCACCATCATAGAGAAGGTTTCTCTTTCCTCTAGAGCCATTGCTGATACGCCTACCTTGACATATATAAACATGACTGACTGGCATGTTAGAGGGCAGGGGAGACAGGATGGTACTCCCTATATGAGAACAGTACGTTAACAGCCAAGGGGAGGAGATAGGGATTTCAAGCAGAACCTGCAGATCTCTGCAACGGTAGCAGAAGAAAACCCCCTTTTTCTTCTTTTTCTTTTTCAATGCCCGCCGAGAGGGCAACTGAATCTCAGATTACTGTCAAAAAAAGGGAACTTCTCCTTGTAGGGTGAGCCTTTAGGTACATAAGGCGCAGCAGCACAAACATTATATACTATAGCATAATTCTAATGGTATGAAATTCTGGAACCCGGAAATAGAGACCATGGACAAAGAAACAATGAAATCAATGCAGGAGCGAAAACTCCACAACATGGTCAGACTGGCATATCACCACAGTCCCTTTTACAGAAAGTTGTTCAGAGAGAACGGGTTGTCTCCCAGCGACATCCGAACTCTTGGCGACCTGACCAAGATCCCCTTGACCAAGAAGGAGAACCTGATGGAACAGCCAAAAGATTTCATTTTGCAGCCTACTGAAGTCACCCTAAGGAAGACCCTCCCCACTTCCACCAAGTTGAGAGCTGCTTTCTATGATAAGCTGATGAGCATGCAGAGAGTTACCTCAGAACTCAAGGAAGAATTTAAACCTGTCATGTTTGTGGTATCATCGGGGCGGGCATCCGGTATGCCTACACCCGTCTTCTATACCAAGAAGGACTCAGAGATCTTTGCAGAATGTGGAGCACGGATTGGAACTACCATTGGGGGCACAGAGGACTCTATTTTCCATATCGCCTTCCCTGCTGGACTGCACATGGCATTCTGGCAGTGTGTTGCAGCCTCTGATACTATTGGTGCCCTGTCTATCCGGTTTGGGGCTGGAATGACTGACAAGCAAGTCTTAATTATTGACAAGTTTGGTGTTACTGATATGGTAGGAGTCCCAACATACACCAAGCACCTTTCAGAAGCAGCAGTTCGTATGAAGGAAGAGGGTCATGACATCTCGTTCCACAATCTGAAAAACGTGCTGTGTGCTGGTGAGCGATTTCCAGAAGGTATGAAGAAGCGAATACTGGACAATCTGGGAGCAGTTGGTGCAGAATGCCGCGTGCTGGAAGGGTATGGATCATCTGAGTGTAAGACCAGCTTTGTGGAATGCGCCCCAGGAAGTGGGTTCCATCTGCATCCCGATGTGCATATCTGGGAGATTCTGGATGAAAAGACACTGGAACCAGTTGGTGAAGGCGAGAGAGGAGTCCTGGCGTTCACTCACATCGATTTCAGAGGCACAGTGTTTCTACGATTTCTTACTCACGATGTGGCTGAGCGCGGAATTGTGTCTGAGAAGTGTGAATGTGGAAGAACATCTCCCAGAATCATGAGCCCCATTGGAAGAATGCATGAATATTCCACCAGGATCAATATTGCCCGTGTCAAGGGGACCAACCTTGACCTGAATGCAGTAGATGATCTCCTCTCAGAGATTCCCGGACTTGAGGTCTACCAAGCAATTATCACCAGGACTGATCCCAAAGACCCGTATTCACTTGATGAGGTTATCATAAAAGCAGGCATAGAAAAGGGGAAGGAGTCTGACATCGAGAAGCTCATCATCTCCAGGATTAAGAATATCTTTGAGATTACACCCTCTGTGAAGACAGTGGATACCCTGGTTTTAGAGGATGAATTGGTGGAGAAGTGGAAAGCACTGCGAGTGGTGGATCTGCGGGGAGACTCTAGCTAGTTATACCGATCACGTGGGGAAGGTGGAAGACCTCATAGAGATGTGTTGGCTAGAATGACCTTGACTACTTCAAGCGTGGTGTTGACAGAGTAGGAATCACCATCTTCAGCCGTGAAGCTCCCGTCTTCGTTCTGCCGGGTGAGAAGCTCTGTGAATGCACTCCTGAGAAGAGGGAGGTGCGCGGGAATGCCAGCCAGAGAGAAATACCACAGCATCCAGCTGATCTGAGAGGCTTCCCACTGCTCCAGTGAGAGTCCCTCCAAGTAGGACATGGCTCTAACTACATGAGGAGACGTCCAATCTTTCTCCAAGGCCAACACCGAGGCGCTGATCCAGGTGGTGTGGAGGAACCCAGGGAATTTGCCAGATTCGTTCTGAGACGACGTAAGAAACGTACATGCTCTGAAAAAGGGTTCTGTCTTCAGCCCCTTGACTCCCAGCCAGAAAGCGGAATTGGCAGTTGTGAAGGCTATGGCATATTCGTTGTGGGGAACCATCCAGGGAGGGGGACTGTATGGGAGGATTTCGTCCTTTTCGTTCCAGGTACCATCAGGGCTCTGCATGGACAGAATAAATCGGAATGCTTTTCTTCCCATTTCTGAATCCAGGAGAGCCAGATCATGAAGCCACACCAGCACAAACTCAGTGGTGTTGAGGGTGGATATCTTGCCGGACTCCATATTGTAGGGGAACCCGCCGTCGTCATTTTGAAGGACCTCAATAGTTCTCAGGACCGTGGATGACGTTCTCTTGAGAATACTGTCGAGCCTTGCAATCTCAAGGGGTGTCCCGTTGCTGTATATGAAGGCTGTTGCCTCCTCCATGATTGTACCAACGGAGTTCATGGTATCACTGTGAAAAGTCGTCAGCAGTCTACTTAAGGATGCGCACAATACCAAGAGTGATGAAGGTTCTCTTTTTCAAAAGAAGAAAGATACCATGAGAGAACACGTCTTTACCACTATCTTTAAATAAGACTAGGTAGTTACCTACATAACTTAAGAAAAGGTGTATTGAAATGAGAATACTGGCTATACACTCGGATTTCGTTGAATTTGAGGTGAAGAAGAAGGCCATGAAGGAGGCCGAAGACACTGCAGAAAAGCACAAAGCAATTGAGGAATGCCTTGTTGTATTCTCTGCTGTGGAAAAAAAGGATGAAGTGAATCCAGAGGCGACAACCACTCGCTATGTCAGCGAGGTGAAGAATATTGCCGAACAGGTTGGAACCACACGGATTGTGCTCTACCCTTACGTTCATCTCACATCGACCCCAGGAAATCCGGGTACAGCCCTCACTGTTTTGAAAAATGCTGAGGAGCTGTTGAGAGCACAGGAATTCGAGGTTGAACGTGCTCCGTTTGGCTGGTATAAGGCATTCACAGTGAAGTGCAAAGGCCACCCCCTTTCTGAACTTTCCAGAGAATTCGGCCCTGAGGAAGAGGAGAAGGAAACAGTTTCAGAAGCTCTAGAAAAGGAGAAGGAACTGGAATCTCGCTGGTACATACTTGACACCAACGGGGAACTGCATGAGTTGGAATCTGATAGAGGGAGTCTATTTGGATTTGACTTCTCAAACCACGAGAGATTGAGATTGTTCTGCCAGTATGAAATGGCAAAGGTACGAGCAGTGACACAGGAACCTCCCCATGTCACCTTCATGAGAAGACTAGAGCTCGTGGACTATGAGCCAGGGTCTGATCCAGGAAACCTCAGGTATTATCCCAAAGGCAGGTTCATAAAGAGCATGATCGAGGAAACAGTCAACAGGAAAATGAATGAATACGGTGCCATGGAGATCGAGGCTCCCATCATGTACGATTTTGAGCATCCTTCTCTGAAGAGCTACCTGCACAGGTTTCCGGCACGTCAATACACTATACAGACTCCTAATAAGAGAGTGTTCCTGCGCTTTGCTGCCTGCTTTGGTCAATTCCTCATGGCGCATGACATGAGTATCTCCTATAGGCAACTCCCTCTCAAGCTATATGAATTAACTAGATACAGTTTCAGAGTTGAACAGCGGGGAGAACTGACCGGACTCAGGAGGTTGAGAGCTTTCACCATGCCTGACTGTCATGCCTTCTGCAAGGACATTGAGCAGGCCAAGAAAGAGATGGAAACTCGGTTCAGGGTGTCCTGGGAACTTCAGGAATCCTTCGGACTGACAGTGCCTGATGACCTGGAATTTGCCATCAGAGTAACCAGGGACTTCTATAGTGAGAACAAGGAGTTCGTGGCTGGACTGGTGAGAACATGGGGGAAGCCTGCCCTCATCGAAATGTGGGAGAAACAGTTCTTCTACTTCATACTGAAGTATGAATGGAACTTTGTCGATGCTTTGAGCAAGGCAAGTGCACTGACCACTGATCAAATTGATGTGGAGAATTCCCAGAGATATGGGCTGGGCTATATAGATCAGGATGGGAAAAAGAAGGATTTTGTTCTCATGCACCTGTCTCCTTCTGGAGCAACTGAGCGGGTAATGTATGCACTTCTGGAGAAGGCGTATTTTGATCAACAGGCAGGAAAGAAGCCCATGCTTCCTGTGTGGGTATCACCAACTCAGGTGAGACTTGTGCCTGTAACTGATGCGCATCTGAAATTCTGTGAAGAGGTTGCATCTCAGCTTGAGAACCAATGTGTACGGGTGGACATTGATGATACAACTGAGAGTGTGGGAAAGAGAATCCGGAATGGAGAAAAAGAATGGGTTCCCTATATACTGGTCGTCGGAGACCAGGAAGTCGAATCTGGTCAGTTCATGGTGCGAGTGAGGAAGACGGGAAAACAGGAGAAGATGAATCTGGATGCTCTGGCGAAAGAGGTCAACGAGACGGCAGAGAGTATGCCGTTCAAGCCACTTCCTTTGCCCAAGATGCTTTCAAAGAGACCCATTTTTGTGGGCTGATCGTCCAAGAGCAATGATCACAGTAACAAATTCTTTCTCTCTCTTTTTATAGGGACGAAGTTTTCCCTTCCATTTGGAGGGCTCTTGATTGGGCTGCTTTCCACATTCTGGTATGATTTTCAATCTCTACACTCCTCGGTAGTTTCAGAACAAGTGCAAGAATCTTCTTCGGAGATAGTGATGGCCAAAAGGGACTTATTCAAGAAAACGGAAGTGAAAATGAAAGAGGAAATGAAAAGGGAAAAGGAAAAGAAGTCAAGGAGAGTACCTGAAGGGATGACGTGCATTGTCTTTGACTTCCATGATCTCTTCCCTGGTCGGTCTTCCTTCTATTGCTCTCCTGATGGCGTGACGGGTGGCCTTGTAATTGTTTATGTATACCTGCTTTCTGTTCGAGGCTGAAGGATGTACAAACACATTGACAATTAACAGCACTTCTTCGGGCAGAATACCATCCTGAACTGAATCTGCCAGTGCTTTAGCGACGCCTGCCTGAGCAGGACCATAGACAATAGAGGCATGACGCATGTCCTTCATTTTCACCGTCGGGATAATCAGTGTATTGGGTTTTACCAGGACATTTGGCTCCAATATGACCTGCAATGCATTTTTATCAGAAGCCAGCACGGTGGCATAGGCCTCTCCCACAGGACCTTTCCGTTCTCCGATCAACAAATCAATGTGAGCTACTTCTGCCCCTTCGCCACATAGAGCTTCTCCAATTCTCAGGGAGAAATCATCAATGACTGCAGGTGTAATCCCCGCTGTGGTAAACCGTGACTTTACCTCTTTTCCTTCCAGTTTGAAGGTAATTTCTTCTGCTTTGATTTTCCCCAGTTTTTCAAGTTCGATTCTAATCTCTTCCTTATTCTCATATGACAAGGTATCACCAATCATGAGAGGGTTCCTGCATTTCCCCACCTTTACACCCAAGTAGTTCAGCCCCGCTTTTGTCCCAAGAGCACCTGTAGCACATATGATCCGGGTTAATTTCTGGATTCTTTTCTGGATTTCCACAGCCTTTTCGTACTCCTTGTTCTGCATGGCATTGTAGATTTTCACCCAGTAATCACCGATTATATTGGCTGAGGCCAAAATCATTCCGTCTGCGCCTGCGGCAAGGGAGGGAAGAACAATTTCATCCCATCCACACACCACGTTTATCTTAGATGAAACCTTCTCCAGTAACGTCATGATATACGACATGTTCCCAGAAGAGTCTTTGATGCCCACAATGCCTTCCAATTCGGCAAGATCTTCGACAACCTTCCAGGGCAGAGTAACACCTGTCAAAGGAGGAATATTGTACAGGACAATGGGGAGATCAACTGACTCCTCCAACGCTGCAAAGTGTTCAAACATCCCCTTGTCTGCTGGTTTCATGTAAAAAGGGGTAACCACCAGACAGGCATCTGCACCTATGTCCTCGGCTGCCTTCGTCATTCCAATGGTTTTATCTGTTCCTGAATCCCCTGTTCCTGCAATGACCTTCATCCCCTGGGCCTCTTCAACTGCAATCTCTATGGCTCGCTCTTTCTCTTCAAAAGTCATGTTGGAGAATTCACCTGTGGAGCCACAGGGTACAATCCCATGGACACCTTGCGCCTTGCAGTAGTGGATGAGATTTTTGAAAGCTTCTTCATCAACAGAATCCTTGGTAAAGGGAGTGGCCAGAGCCACATTGACTCCTTTTAACTCAAACATGTGAATCACCAGTTGATGTTTTGTGGATACCTTAAAACCCTTTTCATAATGTGAACATGGATATTATCGCAATTCACCGGACTGCACCCTGAAGAAGTTATCTGGAATCCAGCGTCTTCCTGGAAAGTAGGTGAGCCAAGTGCACAACCTCTGGGAACCTGTGAGCCATCACGCTCAGACGAGTGTAGTCAACTGCTGACTTCAGTGATATCATGTGCCCCACACTAACCACAATGGGATTCATCTTTTCTTGTGTTCTCACTAGAGCACCAACAGCCTCATTCTGAAAATGCAGATACGTCCAATCCCCATAGGAATTGTCAAACTCGCCCACCAGAATCCGGCCTGCTACTCCTACAGTAGGCCTCTGAAAGTACAACCCAGTGTGGCAGGCAAGCCCAAATTTCCTGGGATGAGCTCTCCCGTGCCCGTGGACAAACAGCAAATCACATGGAACCCTTCTAACCGCTTCATATATCAAAGGAAATTCCCGCAATGCAAAAAAAGAGCTCACATAGGGGAAAGAGGGCTGGCCAATCCAGGTTACTTCCTGGGTCACCACTCCCTCTTCCATGGCTACACAGGCGACTGAGGCAATGTCTCCCTTGTAGGAGACATCTACCCCAGCCAGTGTTACCACTTTCTCAAAGCAGTCCTCTTCCCGAACATACTCTGAGAGAAGATGTTGGAATCTTTCACCTCCTTTTCCAATCACTCACTCACCCTTGGAAGGGATCAGTAACATCTTATCATTGAGAGGCAAAGCTGACAAGTAAATGGTGATAGATCCTCGTGCATTCCTATAGGCCACCCCAACATCAGTCCATCTGTCTTTGCCCCCAACATCCTTCACCACTCGAACCACAAAATCTGGTTTCACATCACTCATGTTATCACCCCGACCCCTAACAGTCAACCCAAAGTTAAAAACATTTACCAAGAGCAGGGGAAAACTATTCAAGAAATCACCACAGTGCAAAACATCGGGCCTCTCACGTCAATTCTTCCTTGAGCTCTGATATGGTCTCTGATATGGGAGGGAATGTCTACATTAATGTCAGACATACTCTTGACCATGCCCACGCGGTGTGTACCTTCTTCCAGAGAAGAAACCACAGAATGAGCAAACGCTTCCATGTAGCAAAGATGAGCAGTCACCCCCCTCTCAAGAATTTCCTGGATTCTCTTATTCTTAGATTCAGGTGGAACGCCATATATTGATCCATCATATACATATAACTCATTGAATCCTGCAGGTCCAATTAATCTTGTGTTTTCCTCTTCTTCCACAACCTCGATCTGAATGGTTTTGTCCTTGTACACTGTGAACCTGCAGGGGCTTGCAGCATCTTTGTGCTGTCGGGCAGCTTCCACAATCTTTGACACCAATTCAGTGTTTACGGCCTTCTTAATCAAATAGAGAGATTCCAGAATTTCGCCATCTGAATATTTCCTCCCATAGAGCTCCGGGAAGTGGACCTGTCTCAAGTCGGATATCCCTTCTTTGAGCATGACTATTCGCCCCAGCCCCGGACCCGCATTAAACACGGGATATTCAATCTTATAGTGATCCAAAGCAATGGGAGAGAACATGCCAATATCTGCTACTTCCATACCTTTCCAGAATACTTCATAATTGGTGTTGTATGCGTAATAGCTTGGTTGATTCTCCTTGAGGGCGAATTGGACCTCCATGCCCAGTCGCGTGAAGAACTCTCTCACGATTTCCTTTCCATCCTCAATGCCCAGGTCCCCCATGACTACCAGACTGAGGTTATAGTGGGCTCTCAAATGACTGGCATCTTCTTTTTGCTCTCTTCTGAATCGCCATCCCCAGGTATACAAGAGCACTGGAGGGTCCCTCCTCAAAGATGCTAACGTGGGAAACCAGGCTGTGGTAAAATGACTGATCAACGTTTTGGAGGTCGGGTCTGGCTTTATGTCTGCCAGCTCGGGAAATAACGACAGGACATACAGGGCGTCTTCCGTGGCAATTCCTAACCTGTGGACAAACGTCTCAACCAACTCCCCTGAATCAATCATACCCATCTTGTAGTCCCTGAAAATCTGCTTCAACTCCCCCATGTCGGGAGCACATCTCTCCAGTATGGCATTCTCGATCTCCTGGGGGACACCAATATCAGGACGGGGCAGTGATGCCAGGTAGTATAATCGATCCAAGATCGCAGGGGCTTCAGGTCCGTACTGCAAGTGGACATGCTTTTCATCCCACACAGGTTTGAGAAAGACCTGGTCGAACCCCATGTCCAGAAGGATATCCTCTATCTTCCTCAGGTGTACTGAAAGAGGATGTCGTTTACCCTTTCGAGAGGGTAGAACAAATCCTTTGGATCCATAGAATCTCGAACTCTCCCCTTTCCACCCCTGTTCAAAGTCTTTCTTTGAAGGTTCTATCGGACTATCCATGGTAGAATTCCTCTTCAACTTTTTTCTCCTCTTCCTTGATCCGAGGCAAGGGAATGGGAGGTACAACATTGAGTTCTTTTGCAAGAATAACTGCCTCCATTAATCCCTTCTCTATGATTGCATTCTGTATGTGAACATTTTTTATGGTTTTGCTGGCTCTCCACTGTTCAAGAATCGTATCAGCATCCTCTCCTCGATAAAACAATGTCCCATCTATCTTTATGGTGGCTATAGAAGGATTGTAAATGGTGTTGAATACGAAATCTATGGATATTCCGTCATCTTCTTTTTCCATGTTTATTATGGAACTATTGTTTTTGATTCCCACTTCTGGGAACGTTTCTCCTTCTTTCAAGAATCTTCTAGCTTCAATTCCTCTCACAATCAGCCGCATCATGATAACACCTGCTTTTCCATTTCGGGAATACATTATAATGGTTTGCTCAGATGACAAGAGAATCTCCATTCACATGAGAGAAGGTTGTAGTAGCTCCATTCATGATCGCCTGAGCAAGACCACCCTGCTCTCACTCTGAGAATCACAAACCTCATAGGACGAATGCTCCTCAATTGCATGAGCAAACTCTTGAACCTGCAGAAAAGAAGGCATATTCTCAATAGTCATCCTGTGTCTGGAGTAGCCTACAAACATGTACGCCTTGGCTTCCACAAAATCTGGAGCTGCTCTCTCGATGAGCCGGGCATAACCTTCAGGATGTACCATGTTGAATTGATTCACCAAAGTGAGCCGAATCACCCTCTGAGTCTCAAGCTGAGAGAACATCGACACTGTCTCCATGATTTCTGACCATCCGTTTGTCTGTGGGTGACACAGTTTCTTGTAGATGGCTTCCGTGGGAGCAGCCAGCGTCAGATACAGATTCCAGGGAAGTTCCAGCGACTCAAGAATTTCCGGGTTGGTACCATTCGAGACTAGGAATGTGGTCATTCCCCGGGATTTATATTGACGTATCAGTTCAGAAAGTTCAGGGTACAGGGTGGGCTCTCCGGCCAGAGAGATAGCTACATTACCAGGATCTTGAGCTTCTTTGAGTTTCCGTGCAGAAACCCTTCCTGGCAACCCGAAATATCCTGCCAGCAACGCCTTTTGAGCTTTCAAGCTTTCTTCAACAATATAATCTGGGGGATCATATTCAGGAAGGGCCGTTTCAGTGAATTGAGTGGGCCTCCAGCAAAATAGACACTTCTGTGTGCACGCAATGACCGCAGGAGTCATTTGAAGGCAACCGTGGGACCTGATTCCATAGAACTTCTGTTTGTAGCAGAACCGATCTTCTAGAAGGCTTTTCCGAAGCCAATGACAGAGCTTCACTGCGGAATGATTTCCTACAATTCTGTAGTGTTGCCTTTTCAACAAGTTCTTCAGTTCGTCGTCCATTGGTGGTATGTATTCTGAGGTTATAAAAGGGTTTATGCTCTCAGCGTTCTTGAGTAATCCTCCTGGCATCAACCACAGCAATCTGCTCTTGTATTGAATATCGCGGCTAGAAACCTCACAGTCTAGGGAACGTCAGATTCGAATCCTGGCTGAAAATTGTGAGATGACGGCGTGGATTCTTCTCGTGTCTGCAGGAACCCTTCCTCTTGTATGAGCTGAAAAGCATCTGTCTCCTTCTGGAAGCGCAGGGTCCTATGCATGAAAAAGTTTGAGCACAGAGATATTCTCGGAAAATGACATCAACTCTCGCTTTCTGAAAACAGGAACGTTCAAAAAAAGAAAAGGAATATTGAGTATACCTAGACATCTATCGTGTTTCACTTTCTCTTATCCGGGGTACGGTACATCCCCGGGAACAGGACCTCCAAGGAGGATGATCCCGACCATGCCGAGAATGAGTGTGTATATTACACACATGCACATCACCTCGGCATTATATATCTGTATCGATTATATTTAGAAGATTATCAATCCAAAATGACAAGACAACACTGCAGAGTGTGAGAATCAGAATCTCGGAATCTGAGAACCCCACAAGAGAGCACGTGGTTAAGCATCACGGCACAGGTTCTGAGAATTAGAGGATGAGAAACCTGCATTTGAGAGAAAACAGAATTCGGCCCGAGAGAAAGGCCTATCAGAAACAGGTCCTAGTTGGGCATTTAGTTTTAATGCGACACTTGCGAAGTATGCACGGTTCTCCTCTCTTTTTCATGAGCCTTTACATAGAATTCCCGTGAACATCTTCAGTTATTCTGCCATTCGTAGTTCGCAAAATCCTTCACCCCTCCTCAGCAAGTCAAACTCCTGCATCCTTGCACATCAATACCTTTATATACTCTTTATGCCACTCTTACTCATGAAGAGATCAGAAACCCGTGTCCTGAAAGACCCCGAAAAGATCAAGATTGTCGTTGACGAGACCAGAAGGAATATTCTGTCTCTTCTCAGATTCAGTGAACTGACTGTTTCCCAGATAGCTGACGTGTTGCAGAAAGACCAGTCCACCATTTATCGGCACATGAGCAAACTGGAAGAAGCGGGATTCGTGGAAGTGAGGGGAGAGAAGAAAACTCATCACATTCCAGAAAAAGTCTATGCACGAACTGCTCACTTCTTCATACTGGTGCCCGAAACTGAAGAAACCTCCAGACTCTTGGAAACGTACTCTGCCAAGAGGATGGAGAAGCTCTACCACCTGATGAAGAAGATGGGCGCGGATATCCACATTGATGACGATTTGATTACGGAAGGTCGACGCTTCGTTACCGCCCTGCGCAGCGAGTTATTTGGAGAATATGAAGAAATCGACGAACCTTTGGATATCATCATGCTCAAGAAGCTGGAACTGTTTCTCATCCTTCTTCGAATGGAAGAAAATGAAGATTTCAGGGGGAGGGTGTTCCAGTTCATAAGGAAGATGAAAGGATCTAACTAGGAGAGGACTGTTATGGAAGATCTAGAGAAAGTAATTGCTGTAGCTGTAAACGAAGGTGCTGACTACTGTGATGTACGGTTTGTGGTAAATCGCGAAGAAGAGATTCGAGTCAGAGGGCGCAACCCGGAGAAGGTATCCTCAAAGGTAAACCAGGGGTATGGAGTACGTGTTCTCCTGAGGGGGGCTTGGGGCTTTGCTGCTGGTCAAGATCCGGAACAGACTGCGACGAGGGCAGTCAAGGTAGCACGAGGCAGTGCCCTTGCGAAGAAAGAGGACATCAAGCTGTCAGATCTGACCCCTTGCACTGGTTCCTGGAAAGCTCCCATGAAAAAAGATCCCTTTTCAGTACCCATGGAAGAGAAATTATCCCTTCTGTCAGATTGTGGCAGAGCTCTCCTTGAACACAAGGATGTCAAGGTGGCTCAAGCTTCCATGCGCACAAGGTCTCAGGAAAAGTGGTTTTCCAGTTCTGAAGGCGCCAAAATCCATCAGGACACCACTTTCTGCGGTGCAGGTATCACAGCCATAGTGGTTAAGGGAGGAGACGTGCAGAAACGGTCATACCCCACTTCATTTGATGGGAATTTCTCTCAGCAAGGGTATGAATTTGTTGAAGCGCTCAGTTTGTATGATCACTGTGAAGAGACGGCAGAAGAAGCCATCAAGTTGGTGGATGCTGAAACATGTCCCTCAGGCACAATGGATATTGTGCTGGATTCCTCTCAGTTGGCTCTGCAGGTTCACGAATCGTGTGGCCACCCCACTGAACTGGATCGAGTTCTCGGATTCGAAGCCAGCTATGCAGGAACGAGCTTCCTCACTCAAGAAAAACTGGGTCACTACAGGTATGGATCCCCCTCTGTAACCATCGTGGCAGATTCTACCACACCCGGCGGGCTTGGGACATTTGGCTATGATGATGAAGGCGTTAAGGCATGCAAAACCACTCTGGTGGACAGGGGCATCTTCTCAGGGTACCTGACATCCAGAGAGACTGCGCACCAGATGGGAGAAAGAAGCAATGGGGCTATGCGGGCTACTGATTTCAACTTCATGCCAATAATTCGAATGACTAATGTTAACTTGATGCCAGGAGACTATACCTTTGAAGAACTGCTGGAAGATATCCAGGAGGGTATCTTCATGCAGACCAATAAAAGCTGGAGCATTGACGACAGGAGAATTAACTTCCAGTTCGGATGTGAAATTGGATACAAGATCAAAGATGGTGAACTGACGGATGTCATCAAGAATCCCAGCTACACTGCACTGACTCCTGAATTCTGGGGGGCCTGTGATGCAATATCGAAAGACTGGCACTTATGGGGCGTTCCGAATTGCGGAAAAGGTGAGCCCTCTCAAACCATGTTTGTGGGCCATGGGGCAGCTCCAGCGCGATTTAGAAACATCAGGACGGGGGTGGGTTAATGAAGGAGGAGTATTTATCTATTGTGGAGAAAGCAGTGAAAATGTCCAAAGCAGATCAGTGTGAAGCCCGCCTATCAGGTATGTCCTGGGGGTTGACTCGGTTTGCCAACAATTACATCCATCAGAATGTCGTGGAAGACAATGCAGAGCTCACCATACGATCTGTCTTTGGAAAGAAAATTGGAAAGGCTCAGACCAATCAACTTGATCCTGAATCCATGGCTGAGGCTGTGAGAAGAGCTGACGACATTGCCCGGGTCCAAAGAGAGATTCCTGATTTCGTGTCGTTGCCGTCACCTGATCCGGTACCGTCAGTGAAGGGGTTCTTTAAGGAGACAGCTGACGTGGAACCAGATGCCCGTGCTTTGGTGGTGAAGGCAGCTATAGATCAGGCAGAAACCATGGGCATGGAGAGTGTGTCTGGTACCCACTACACTGGGACGGAAGAAATCGCTGTAGCCAATTCTCTGGGAATAGAGGCCTTTTTCAGGGGGACCCTCTCCTGCTTCAAGATCAACACCCGATTGGGCGAAGGAACGGGAATAGCTCAGAGGTTTTCCCGCAACCACAAAGACCTTAACTCTGAGGCATTGACTGAGAAGGCATGCCACAAGGCTTTGAACAGCAGAAAAACTGAACCCGCAAATCCAGGTTCCTACCAGGTAGTTCTGGAAGAACAGGCAGTGTGTGAAATGCTGATGTATCTGGCCATGATGACCTTTGGTGCTCAACCGTACCTTGAAGGGCGAAGTGCTTTTTCAGATCATCTTGGAGATCAGGTGGCAGATAGCAGCATCTCCATATGGGATGATGGACTGGATGAGAGGGGATTCCCACTTCCCTTTGATGCAGAAGGTGTTCCCAGGCAGAAAGTGGATCTCATAGAACAGGGGATTGCGCGTAATGTTGTGTATGATTCATATTACGCACAGAAAGCGGGGACGCAGAATACCGGACATGCTATAGACCTACCCTTTGGGACAGGCCCATTTTCCGCCAACATGTTCATGGGTGAAGGCAAATCCAGTCTCGAAGATTTGATCTCCGAATGCAAACGCGCCATTCTGGTCACCCGATTCCACTATATTAACCCCATGCACCGCCTCAAGACAGTCATCACCGGAATGACCAGGGACGGGACTTTTCTCATCGAAAATGGAGAAATTGTAAAAGGGTTGAAGAACATGCGATTCACTCAGAGCGTCCTGGGCGCACTGTCCACCGTTCAAGGGATAGGTGATGAACTGGGGATTCTCCGAATGGAGTATGCAAAGGCTGCTGTCTGTGCCCCTGCTCTCCGGGTTGGAGAGTTTACTTTTACTGGTTCAACGTTGTTCTAGGATTTCTACTCTTTTTCTCACTTTTTCTTCTGTGATCTCTACATATGGCCCAATTTTCTCTACCCATATAGACGCAGTGCAGGAAGCAAACAGTCCGGATTTGTACAGGTTTCTGGTGCGCATGTATTCCACTATGAATCCTGCAGCGTAGGTATCCCCTGCTCCAGTGGGGTCTCTGGCTTCTGTGGCATAGGGAAGTATTTTCAGAAGCTCGGAGCCATCGTAAATGAGAGATCCGTTCCCTGCCAGGGTAACAATACAGATTTCAGTCCCAAACTCATACAGTGATTCCATGACCTGTTCTGGATATTCTAAGGGGTTTTTTCCTGTCATGATGTATGCTTCCAGTTCATTGGGTTTGATGACATCGAACAGAGGAAGGATCTCTTTGAAGGATTCGGGAAAGAAGTGGGTAATCTGGTCATTCTCGATACCTCTGAGAAACCCCTGAGGGTCACAGAAGAGCAGGGGCGATGATTCAGACAGTCTAACAACCAGCGAAGGATCTATCTCTTGCAAGATTGGTCCAAACAGGAGAACATCTGCATTGAGAACCTCTTGTGGAACGTCTTTGATGGGATCTGCCCGTCCCAGAATGGCCAGCTCCCTGTTCCCTTGATCATCGTAGAGCAGGGAGAATCCACCCGTCTCTCTTGAGGGATACAGCCAAGGGTTCACTCCGAACCCCATGAGAATCTCTTCTGTCTGTTTCTTGTAGTCATCCCCCACGCAGCCCACCAGAGCCGTGTCATACATGAGTTGGCTGCACACAATGCATGCATTGGTGGAACAGCCAGATAACACTCTTTCCGTGGTTCGAGTGAGAGGTGTATTGATGAGATCATAAACGGGATTTCCAATAGCCACCATCATGAGAATTCCCTCCTGCAGTAAGCGAGCCTCTGCGCAGCAGTAACATGTGAAAGAATTCCAGTAAGTAACAGTGCCACAGTGATACTTTTGTCAAAGAACCCGTACAGCACGACCCCTATGAGCAGTATCGTCATTTTCTGCATACGTTCCATGAGCCCAATGCTCATGGCAGATATACCTTTGGATTCAATGCGAGCTCTCACATATGACGCCATAATCATACCAGAAAAGCACAATAAGACGACCCATCCTTCAGCAAACCCTCCAAGGAGAATCCCAAAAAGAACGATGATCTCACAGTAGCGATCAATGGTAGCATCCAGGACGAATCCATAATCAGTTTTTTTGTTTTGAGCTCTGGCTACAGATCCATCAAAAACATCAAACACTAACATGATTACCAAGAAGAGTCCGCCCACAAGTTCTCTTCTACTGGCGAAGAAGTATGCACTCACGACTGCAGGAACCAAAGAGAGAAGAGTTAACTGATTGGGTGTTAGCCCAGTACGAGCTATTGTACGGCCTATTCTCAGGGTATGTTCTTCATACCATTGTCGTCGATTCATGGGTATCAGGTTCCCGGCTGCAATATAAACTTTTTGAAAGTATGTAGCAAGAGATTGCCTGCGCTCAGGGATGTCATGCAGTCTTTTACTCCAGACCCTGGTGACATAAAAAGTCAGCTGCATCCCCCCGATAGATTTAAGTATAAAAACCGGAGTAGAAAAGCATGAATCCGAAGTATTACCTGTTCATGCTTGTGGCCCTGTTCTGTGGATGCATCAGCCAGTCTCCTCATTTAGAGTTTTCTGCTGGCCCCTGTGACAGCAGCATTGACCCCTATAACACAGACATGGGTGTGAAAGATGTTCAGTGGATAGATGGTGAAACACTGATGGTCACAGTCTACGTCAACATTAACTGTGCCGAAGAGATCACAGACGGAGACTGCCAGATCTTGGGCAACAGGATTATCCTTGAATACATTGCTCCCGAATGCAAGAACTGCACTTTTTGTTTGTGTGCTCACAAGCTGGTATACAAGTTTCAAAATCTGGAAAAGAGAGACTATGAATTTGATCTGGAAAGGAAGACATAAAGAGATCTGAAACAGACGATACGTCTTCCGAACAGAACGGGAAGAGACGTGCCGGGAACTGGGTCTAGGAATGAAAAGACATCGGGAGAAACTCTCATTGGAGGTCATGACTGCAACTTCTCTGTGAATTGTCCGAGAGAAGGATGTAGGAGTGATAGGAATGAAGTCTGATTCTGACTGGAAAAGAGACTGAAAGAACATCCAAACTTCGCATTTGCGGAATACAGAGAAAACCTTTATAAATCCAACACAAATCTGCAACGGGAGGTATTCCCATGAATGAAAAAATGACTAAAGAAGAACTCCTGAAAAAGGCTATGAAACCGAATGAAGATGCAATGAAACTTCATCCTTTTTACAGGGGAAAAATCGAAGTTAACCCTAAAGCATGTGTCCGCTCCTTTGATGATTTTGCCATCTGGTATACGCCAGGGGTTGCCGCTCCCTGCAAAGAGATCGCAAAGGACAAAGAGTTGGTGTTCAAATACACCAATAAGTGGAACGCTGTAGCTGTTGTGACAGATGGAACCCGTGTACTAGGCCTGGGAAATATCGGGCCCGAAGCGGGGATGCCTGTTATGGAAGGAAAGGCTATGCTTTTCAAGTACCTGGGTGGTGTGGACGCATACCCTATCTGCTTGGATACCAGAGATCCTGACGATATTATCAAGACGGTAAAGCTTCTGAAACCTTCCTTCGGCGGTATTAACCTGGAAGATATTGAAAAACCCAAGTGCTTCTATATCCTGGATACATTGCGATCTGATCCTGAGATGGATATCCCTGTGTGGCATGATGACCAACAGGGTACTGCTACCATCGTGGTGGCAGGAGCCATCAACGCCCTCAGGCTGGTTGGGAAAAAGATAAAAGAAGCATCCATTACTATGATCGGAGCAGGTGCTGCCAATATTGCCATATCCAGAGTACTGATTGCTGCGGGAGCCACCAAGGGTAATATCATCATGGTGGATTCGAAAGGTATTCTCAACGCTCAGAGAAAAGACCTGGAAGCAGATAAAAAGAATAACCCCTTAAAGTGGGATATGGCTGTCAACTCCAACAAGGAACAGCGGTCGGGAACCATTAAGGATGCTTTGAAGGGTGCTGATATCTGTCTTGCCGCCTCAAAACCGGGTCCTGGCACCATCACTTCTGAAGAAGTCAAAGGCATGGCAGACAAGTCCATTGTATTTGCCACCGCAAATCCTATTCCTGAAATCTGGCCGTGGGAAGCCAAAGAGGGAGGTGCCTACATCGTGGCGACTGGCAGATCGGATTTTGCCAACCAGATTAACAATTCACTGGGATTCCCCGGTATCTTCAGAGGTACGCTGGACGTCATGGCGAAAACTATCACAGACGAGATGTGCATTGCAGCTGCTCTTGAGCTGGCCAAGACTGCTGAGGATAATGGTATTCATGAGGAATACATTGTCCCCACCATGGATGAGTGGGAAGTGTTCCCCAGAGAAGCTGTGGCTGTAGGACTCAAGGCCATTGAGCAGGGCATTGCCAGGAGAAAAGCGTCTCGCCAGACTCTGATGGAAGAGGCCATGGAAATTATCAGAAAATCCCGGGCCCAGACCGGGCTGCTCATGGAAAAAGGATACATTCCAGAAGCCCCCGAATAATCACTTTTTCCTTTTTTTCGCTTTTTACTTAGTATTCGTTGCTATTCTTGGTAGGAACTGACTTTTTTACCTGCGTTTCCAAATTCTCCTTTATGACTCTAATCTCTGAAACCAGGTTGTCATGTTGTGGTAGGCTCCCTCTCATATCCGATTCAATGATCCTCTCGTCATACATGATGGTGCCCAGAACCTCCATGTCCACCATATCCTCGAGAAATTCTTTTTCTTCTTGGTTTCTCACCTTATTTCCCACAGCAAAAATGTTCTGAATTCCCAGGTCCCTTGCCAGGCGATAGATACGATTGGCCGTTTCCACGCTTCTTCTCCCGGGCTCAACCACCACCACCATGGCATCGACTGCCTTGGCAGTTCCCCGTCCCAGGTGCTCAACTCCTGCTTCCATGTCACAGATCACCACATCCTTTTCGGTGAGGAGTATGTGACTCAATAAATTCTTTACCAGTACATTGGCGGGGCACGCACACCCACTTTCTGCCACTTTCACTGATCCCATAACCAACACCTTAATTCCTTGATGCTCAACTGCATACTTGGAGGCAATATCGTCGACTCGAGGATTCAACTTGAAAATGCCTCCAAACCCTCCCAATGTGCTCTGGGTTCTTTCTTCTACCAACTCTTTCTGATCAGTCAAGGGAACAATATGGGTTGAAACACCAAGAATGTCAGCGAGATTGGGATTTGAATCTGCATCAATAGCCAGGACTGTGCGTCCTTCATTTCTATACAGTGTTGAGAGTAGTGCTGTCAGGGTGGTCTTTCCTACTCCACCCTTTCCAGCCACAGCAATCTTCATCATTGTGTGAGGGGCAAGGTCCCTTAAGTATCTTTTCACACGACTCATCTTCTTCAGCTAATTCAGTACTATCTACACATTGGTGAATACCACCTCAAGCCGCACGTGTTCTATTTCAGCAAATCATGGGAACTATTTCATATCCTGCCAAAACACAAAGTAAAATCCTGACAGAAGCCAAAAAGTTACATAGCACCCTCTCTGGAAGCGAAAAGTTATTTAAGTGTGAATTCTCCTATATCTTCAGGTGTTACCATGACAAATGAAAAGAAAGGAATAGGAGAAATACTCTCTGAGGCTTTGGACATCATCGGAAAGAATCCGATCATCATCGTGCTGTACCTGATACCTGTGATACTATCATTGATCGGTATCCTCACTACAGTGGGAGTGTTCTTTCAGCAAGGGATGATGCAGCCTGGATTCAGGGGATTCGAGGTTGATCCAGAGTACTTCCTGGGCACGGCATTGTCATTCCTCGGACTTATATCAGTCTTTGGGATACTCAGCTGGATATTTGGCGTAGTGATTGACGCATTTGCTATCAGGATTGCGTATAATGCTACTCAAGGGAAGAAGCTGTCGCTGTCTGAAGTGTGGAACGAAATTGGAGCAGGAAAAATACTCATCCTGCTGATTGCTTCCATAATCGTGACTTTGCTGACAATTCTTGGATTTTTCGTCTTCTGCATCGGTGCGTTGATCGTCATGATCTTGCTCATCTTTGTGAAACAGGGAATAGTGGTTGATGATCTTGATCTGGGAACAGCATTCAGCAGGAGCTACAGCATTGCCAAGGAAAACTTCTTTGAAGTCTTGATTCTTGTGTTAGTCTTCCTTGTACTTGGCCTTGTCGTTGGTCTTGTCCCTTGGATTGGTGGCTTGCTCAGTGTTTTTGTAGGAATGTATGCAATCGTGGCATATACGGTGCTGTATCTTGATAGAAAGTAATTTTTTCTTTCTTTTATTTTGGCTGCCATTTGTCTTCTTTCCTGCTGAAGGTATCTATTCTGTTATAAGGTGACTCCGTGTTTTTCCCGCTAGGGGATTACAGGAGTGTTGGAAATCAAAAACCTGCATGCCCTGGTAACACTCCACTCTGCCCGGAGACTTTTCAAAGAACCAGAAAAGGCACGTTCGAGACTGACATCGTTGAGCCCAACATCTCTTGACCCCTATAGAAAGCTTCATAAAGGAGGGAACTAATAGAATCACATATCGAGATTGAAAGATAGTCAGATTCTGCAAAGGCAAGAAGGGCACAACCCCCATGCTTCGGCTGTGATTTGTTCTGAGGATTCAGAATGAACATGCAGAAGTATATTGAGGAGATTTTGAACTGACTGTCGAGGCAAGAATTCACACAGAAGGTACGAAAAGAGAAATACTGTCGGTTGATATTACTGAAGCACTATCTGAGATCGATCAATTTCTGGTTGAGTTTTGAACCTGATTGAGTATTGAACCTGGTCTCAGGATATTACTCAATGAGCTCTGAAAAACCGAATCGAGGTGACGAAAATGGAAACGTGGAGCACCAAATTGAAAGAATGGGAAGAAAGGATGTCTTCAAAATTCGCCCTCTTCCCCGGCAAGAAGAAGAATTAGAAATTTCACTTCTCGCCAGTACTGTAAGAGATTCTCAGAGGGAGAGGGCAGCAGTGAAGAGCAAAGTCTTACCTAGCGAATCTCGTAATCATCAGTTCCCAGAAAATGGGCAATCTCATCTATCCTTTTTTCAATCGAGGCCGTCTCATACTCTTCAAAGCCTGTTAAGGGCTCTGCATGAAACAAATACGAGTCCCCCTCTTTTTTCATCTGCCAAGTGCCAACAATGAAACCGTCATTGAGAATGACTGCAGCTACCTCTGCCCTTGTGGCGAGGTGAAGGAGTTGCCTCGCAAGATACAGCGTTTGAAATCATCCATGTCATTCCTCTCTGGAACACCGTGTCATCATCACAGAATTCCTGGAGACCACCGTGAATCTAAATCCTTTTTTCATAGAAGGATATGGTAGCCTGGTGAACAAACCCCAGGGATTCAAACATGCTGGAAATTACGTCCTTATCCTTGAGCATGTCCCCAAAAAGGGCAGCCTCAAGAGTGGTAACCCTCTTTGCCATACAGTCCTTCACTATTCGGGCCACAAGCGGAAGGCGCTGCTTTTCATCAGTAACAAAAAAAGCCCCTGTATGTCCACGGGTAGGATCATTCCTGTAACGGAGTGCCAGGGCTCGGCCTGTAATTTGCCCATTCTTCCGAATTACCACATGAGAAATAACTTGATCTGCAGCATCGGCCAGTGCGTCAAAATTCGCCTGTGCCTGCTCTGGGGTCATGCCGTAGTGTTTCACGAAGATGTCAACCATCTGCTGACAGTCTCTCTGATAATCATACTCTTCAACTCTGTCCAATCCAGTGCTCTCCGGTATTGACACTCCAGTCAGGTCTGCACTGTATGTTACTCCCTGCTCCTCCACAAATGTATATCCCCACCTTTGTGCCATGTCATATGTCTTTCCCCAGGCTTTACTCACCCGGGTTCTCACCACTTTAACACCTTTTCCCCTGAGTACATCCAGCGCTTTCTCAAATAAGAGAGATTCAGCCTCTTCATGCGCAGGCAAGACCAGGGGGAATTCCAGGTTGGCCTTCCTGGGTGTTACGTCTTTTATTATGTTGGAGGTCAAAAATCCCACTAATTCATTATCTCTAAAACAGTAAAATCTGGTCTCAGGATCAAAATCAGGTGCTGAATACACTTGTCGCAGCTGATCAACACTGGACTGTTCAAAGGACTTCCAGTTTTTGGTGACTTCCTTTCCCACTCGTTCTTGATCTTCAACGAAAGCTTCCTGGTAACTGTTGATGATGTATGTCATGCAAAAAGCTAGACACTGAAGGATATAAGCTTTTCAGTAAACATATTCTTAGAATTTCTTCACTGCATCTTTCAACAGAGTCTGCGCCTCTTCTGAAAACCAACAATCTATGAATTCCTGGTTTTTCTCCTCAAGCTTGACCAGAATTTGGTACTCTAACACTTCACTGCGGTTGCGTTTGGTCACAGCGAATGCTTTATGCGGCATACTGCCCAGTTCCTGAGCTCTCTCCAGAGATCGAGGGATAAGAGTCTCCAACGGCAGAACAGCGTCCACGAGACCCATCTCTAACAAGAGATCAGGTGTAAAAAACTGGCCGGAGTCTACAACATTCCTGGCAGTTCGTGCTCCAACGATGTGGTGCAGGAGCCACTCCACAAGATAAGGAACAGGGATACCCAGTCTTAATACATTGAATCCCATCAACTTATGGCCTTCAGCAATATACCGGTAGTCACAGCACAGTGTGAGAGCACATCCCCCGGCTATGGCATGTCCGGTAATTGCTGCAATGGTTGGTTTTGGTGTAGTCAGGAGTTCAATGCAGAGACGATTGAATGCGTGATAGAATTCTGTGAACTCCTGGCGGGAAACGGAATGCAACTCCTTGAGATCATATCCGATACAGAAAAACTTGTTATTAGAGCTTGAAATGACAATGCTGTGCACATCTGGATCTTTTCTCGCCATATCCAGCATCTGAGATAGTTCAATAATAAACGGGGTATTCAGGGCATTGGTGGTGTCTCTGGCCAGCCTTATGAGAGCTACATCACCATGATATTCCGTTTCAACCATATTCATGAGGGTTCCTCCTCGGGTTCATGCTTTTCATTTCATACAGGGTATATAACATTTCCTTTTCTCCTCTCTCTGTGCTGGAGGAACCCATGATGAACCTCTCAATTTGTCATAAATTATCCACCGTAAATCGAATTGTATCGAGGGATCTTCAAAAGTTGACAGCCATGAAGAGATTTTAATCACGATGTGGGGTTCAAGAGGATAAATGTGTAGGAACGACTGAAGTAAGGAAATGCTTATAAAATCTCCTGGTTAGAAACTACCATGAGTGAATACATTGAACCCAAGAAAACCCAGCGGTTTTTTGTGCTTGTAGATACAGAGGGTGGAAAGCACGAAGAGGTAGTGGAGAAGCTGAAGAAATTCCCAGAAACGACAGAAGTGCACAGTATATTTGGGAGGCATGACATTCTTCTGGTCCTGGATATTGAGCGACATTTCCTCCAAGAGAGTCTGGAAAGGGGAATGAGGTTAATTGGAGGGAAAATAGCCACTGTCACGGGTATTAAGGACACGGATACACTTACTGTGGGGAACTCTTTGATCCGAAAAAGGGAACTGTAGCTAGAAAGCACGATTTGGTGACAACAGTCTTTTTTGTAGGTTACCTACTCTTTATTTTTAAGCAACATTACATTGTAGGTTGATTTCACTTCTGGACGAGAAGACTGACAGCATTCCCTCAGAATCAGAACCACTTCCAATTAAAATCTCTTCATTCTTCATCTTCTAATGGTCCCGTGGGATGATGTGGGGTTCCAATTTTCCGTAAGATTTATATGCTCCAAAACGTAGCGGATAAAAAGGAAAAGGAGAGAAGAGAAACACCCACATAGAGAATAAAATGAAATGAGGTGAGTCAAATAGCCAAGAAATCAAGAGTTGAAGAGTTGTCAACTCTTTTGAAAGATCTGGAAGCAACTACTCCCGATATTGAGGCTTCTGCTGTGGTTTCTGTGGACGGACTAATGATTGCATCCGAGCTACCGAGAGATGTAGAAGAAGATAGAGTAGCTGCCATGTCAGCTGCGATGCTATCGTTAGGAGAGAGAACAGCTAGCGAGTTGGCTCGTGGTGGTCTCTCCGAAGTGTATGTAAAGGGTGAAAATGGTTATGTGGTTCTAATGGCTTCAGGAGAAAATGCTGTGCTGACTGCTCTGGCAAGAAGAGATGCCAAACTTGGACTAGTATTTCTAGATATGAAGAGAACTGCTGAAGAGATATCAAAGCTTGTTTGAAAATACATATCACACTAGGAGGTGCAGATCCATGGCAGAAGAAAAGAAGACAGATAATTTCATGATGAGATGCTGGCTTCAGACTGTTGAGAATACTATTGGACCCAATGGACTGAAATCAGTTTTGAACTTTGCTCATTTAGAGAGATACATTGATAATTTTCCACCAGACAACGATTTGTTAGAAATTCCAGTGAAAGATGCGAGAGATCTATTTCTATCTCTCTATGACTTATTTGGAAAAAAAGGTTCTCGGACTCTCTCCCTTCGAGTTGGTCGAGAATTTGCCCGTGTCGGCATCGAAGGTCGCTCAGGATTGGTGAAAGCCTTACTGATTGCGGCCCGTCTTGCTCCAGAAAGAACGAAAATGCATCTGCTTCTCAATAAGTTGGTAGAGACAGGAAACGAATGGTTCACATCAACGGTGAGTGGACCAATTATCGAACTGAAAGAGGATGACGACTACTTCTACCTCATTCACAAGGATCGGTTCGAGAGTGATGGAGTAACCTCAGAGGAACCTGTATGCGGTGTCTACACTGGAATGATCCGATACCTCATGAGGTGGATTACAGGTCATGACCATGAGGTGAAAGAGGTTGAGTGTAGAGCTACCGGTAGGTCAGCTGATATATTCAGGATTGCGAAAGCACGCACAAGAGAGAGTTAGATGAGGAAGAAATGGAGGGGAAAGTTCCTGACTGAGATAATAGCTGATGAGAATTCAACACGGTAGTAGTATGTTGATGAAAAGCAATCGGGAGGAAGATCATGAATAGACATCATTCCACCATGGAACTGACCCAAGACGAACAGGACGTCTTGAATGGGTTGCATGGAGAAACCATGCGAAAGGTAATGAAGTCTGTGATAGCCTATGGAGAAACATTTGGAGCACGAAAATTGGTGAAGATTGATGCAAACCCACATCTGGTTCTTTCTGCGAGTTCTGGTATACTAGGTCCTTACTTTGAGATGGTAGATGAATTGATAGCAGCAGGAATCAAGACAACAAGACCCTTTACGACAGATCCGCGTCCCATGGATTTCAAGAACGTCAAATGCAGCCTACTACAGAAGATTATCTTCAGGTACATGTATGCTGGGCAGGGAGACTACGAGAAGAAACTGATCCAGTTAGGGCTGATGAACGACAGGGCGTTCACCTGTACCAGTTACCTACCTGAAGTCGGGAACACACCACAGGAAGGAGATATATCGGCGTGGTCTGAATCCTCAGCTGTGGTCTATGTTAATTCAGTGTTAGGAGCGCGGACTCACCGCAATTCTGCTGGAATCGATTTGCTGTGTAACATTGTGGGCAAAGTGCCATTCTTTGGGTTAGTGACAGACGAAGGACGACGTGCCACCTGGCTGGTAGATGTGAAGACCTCCAACCTTCCGAATCCTCAGTTGTTGGGCAGCGCCATCGGATTACGTGTTGCTGAAAGTACTCCTTTCATTATTGGTCTGGACCGTTTTTTGGGCAGAGGACTTTCAGAAACCGCCAGAGATTACTTGAAGGATATGGGAGCGGCTGCGGCAACCAATGGTGCAGTGGGGCTTTTTCATGTAGAAAATGTCACTCCTGAAGCTTTGAAGCTTCAGCGGAACCTCTTGATCAAGGATCATCAAACCTATGTTGTCGATGATGCAGAACTTGAACGGGTAATGCATAGCTATCCAATGCAGTGGAAACACGCAGATGCCAGACCCCAGCTTTGTTTCATTGGCTGTCCACATCTCAGCCTGCAACAAGTCCGTTGGTGGGTACACCAGATACAGAATGCCGTACATGAAGTGAGGAATTCAAAAGTCACAGTAGACACAGTCTTGTGTGCTGCTCCCGATGTTGTGGAACTGTTCAAGAAACAGTACAGTACAGAACATGAGCAGATGAAGACTGTTGGTGCCAATCTAAGCTCTGTCTGTCCTCTCGCACAAATGAATAACCCACTGTCCTCAAGAATTGCTGTAATCACCAACTCCAGCAAATTGCGTGGATATTCTTCAGCCAGGTTTTTCATAGACGAGGACATTCTGAAGATAGTTACCACCGGAAATGTACCAGGGGGAGTACAATGAGCAAGACTTTTCAGGGAAGGGCAGTTCTTCCAGGACATATTGAAGGTGAAGCGTTGGTTACGCATAGTCCTTTCAACATTCTGGCATCTTTTCGCAGCAGTCTACTCTTCAACGTGACTGGAAAAGCAGTCTGTGGAGATCATGACAATCCTGAGCTGTATCAAAAAGTGATGACAGGCAAGATCCTCTGTCTTCCTGGGACTATCGGTTCGACTGCGGGAGGCCTGTTGCTGGAGACGGCAGCTAATAGAAGACTTATGCCGAAAGCCATGCTTTTTTCAGAGGGCATTGATTCACTTGCTGCATCTGGGATAATTCTAGCTGAAATTTGGCTAGAAAAGCGAATTGTCACTGTAGATCAATTGGGCAGGGAGTTTCTGGATCGCGTGGAGAATGGACAGGACATCGAGATACAAGAAGATGGGACGGTCATTGTCGGATGAAGAGAGCGATAATCTTAGATTATTATGATGTCTCTGATCAAACAGTGATGGGAGTCTCTAAAACCACCTTTGGTCAAATCAGACTGTGACTGGCTACGAAGATCATTTGAATGTGATACAGGCGAGCAAGGTCTCCTCAAGGCGTTGAAAACAACTGAAATGAAAGATTCCTAAAAACAGCAATCTTATGAGATTAGGAAGAAATGGAAAGTTAGAGATCGGAACAAGTCATATGATGCCGGGGGCGGGATCCGAACCCGCGACCTCTCGGTGTCTCAGGTGATGAATCCAATTTCATTGAGCTTATGAGCCGAGCGCTATAACCAGGCTAAGCCACCCCGGCATGATGTTTCCTCTGACATGATATATATAAGGTTTTGCTCCTGCAGTTTCAGCTCCGAATGAATATTCTTCTGCCTGTTAAGTCATCTATCCATCTTTTCCTGCAAGATCTCTTTTCAGTATTTCATTATCGATAAATCATCCATATAGGAATCCCCTGGAGTTTTCTATTTCCAGTATCTCGTGTTTTCAGCCTTTCCCTAGTGCTGATAAGAACGGGTGTCTTTCACCAACCTCTGGAGCAGACTCTCGTCATCCAGGAGAGCAACAAAAATACTGGATGCCACCAGATCTGCTGTCGTCCCAGGATTGATCCCCTCAGTGTGTAGCAATGCATCCCATTCCTTCATGTCCTCAACAGAACGCATGTTCGCTGCGTCTGACCTGATTCTTTCTGCCACTTCTTTCCCGAATTTCCGCTGTACGAGTGAGTCAGGGTAGTTACAGAGTATGTCCATGTACACACTGAGGACAGAATCACCCTCCACCAACCTCTTTGCGCATGAAAAGGTGATTGGAAACCCTGTTACCCACTCCGATGCTATCATATCCCAGGAGGAAGACAGCAAAAACAAATCAGGCAAAGTCAGCCCCTTCTTGTGGATTTCAACAGCAACCTGTTCATTCCTCATGTCAGGACCCTCCAAAGGAGTTCCCAGGCGTGCGTTTGAAATCCTGAGAGCCTCGGCCACATGCTCAGCATCCCCTACTGTAGCGGTACGAACTAGTGTATCCAGAGCCTGTTGCATGTTTTTTCGATTTACCGAAGCTGCCACCGCAAGTGGAATATGAAGCAGGATAATTCCCAAATTCGTATTCGAAGGCACCACTCTTGACCTTTCCATTACTGCTTCCCTAATGAATTTTCCCATGTGTATCTCATTCTGGCTCAGCATGTTTCGAATGCTCTTTCCCAGCAGGAGAGCACTCATCACAAAATCCAGAAACTCTTCTCGTCTCGAATGCACGTTTCCGGGTTTGAAGGTTCCTGCCTCAATGATACATGCGTATTCAGAAGCTTCCCAAATATCCATGCATAGTCATGGGACATCTCTTTTTAAACGTAGAGGTTCTACCGTGATCCATCAACGACCACCTGAAATCTCTCAAGAGAGGTACTGCATACAGCCCATCTATAGTGTCCTCCGCCATAAATTCAGTGTTCTCACCTTCAAAAAACCACTGGTACTTCTGTCAACAGAAGCTCTGCACCACTCCCACCGTCAGCAGGTCCTGGTTGTCCCAGCTTCTCACACAAAATTAGTTATCACAAACAGCAAATACAATCCTACGAACAACATGCCCTGCCATCTCCTCAACTGATACCCCCTGCTCATGAATCCTAGAAGGAGCAGGGTAACTCCCATCATCATGGGTATATTGAAGTACAGTAGGTTGCTGTCCAGGGCCAAAGGTCTCACCAATGCAGAAACCCCAACAACCCACAATATATTGAACGTGTTGGCACCTAGAATATTCCCTACTGATATCTCCTCAAAATCCTCCTTCAAAGCTCTCAGTGCTACTGCGAATTCGGGCAATGATGTCCCCAATGCCACAATAGTAGCCCCGATGGCTGATTCCTGTACCTGCAACGCAGCAGCAATGTTCAGAGCTGACTGGACCAGATACCGTGCTCCTATGAAGATAGCAGCACCTCCTCCCACAAATTTCACCAGTATCTTCCACACTGGTTCCCTGTGGATATCCCTCAACTCAATGGATACTTCCACCATTTCTCGTCTCGTATGCTTCTCCCTGCTCAACACAAACAAATATACAAAGAATAATGTTAAGAGGAGACCCCCTTCCAGACGGGACACACCACCCAGACAGAAAACTACAAACAGACAGCACACCAGTAAGAGGACAGCACCATACCTTTTCAATACCACAGGTTCCACCCGGTATCCTTCAAGTATCATGCAGATTCCCAGAATGAGAGCGATATTTGTTATGTTGCTGCCGACTGCATTCCCAACACATATTCCGCCAGATCCGAGATGGGACGCCATGACAGAGGCCATGAATTCAGGCAACGTGGTACTGGCCGATACCAGAGTTAGGCCGATGACTAAATCAGAGACCCCTATACGCCTGGCAATTTCTGCAGCCGCCGTCACAAAGTACTCGCTGCCCTTCCACAGAAAGAAGAATCCAAGAGCGATAATGGTGATGTCCCAGATCATGCGACTACCACTGTGGGGAGAATAAAAAGGTTTAGGGTTTTCGTGCCTGTATAACCAGAAGATCAGTGATATTCTCAGAGTAGGAGAAGTCACCGAACTGGGTTTCAATTTCAAAGTTGGCTTTCTCCAGGAGGAGCTCGACTTCTCGTCTGGTGATGAGGCTCACCGTAGAAGATTCCATGACCTTTTCTATCAGAATGTTGTTCTCGTACACTTCAAAGATCAGAATCGTATGTAGTACCTGACTTGCAGGATCTGAACGATTGGAAATCCACCGCATGACAGTCCGGTCTCCCATTGGCTGCCTTCCAGCAGGTCTGAGAGCGCCATCGAACCTGGAGGATGGAAGCAATATGTCAAATGCAAAGATCCCGTCTTCTTGCAGGTGATCATGGACGCAGCGGAGTGCTTTCACCTGATCTTCCGTGGTGATGCAGTGGCTCAATGTGGAAGATGGCATATACGCCAGTGGAAACTTTCGACAAAGATCAAATGAAATCATGTCAGCCTGCACAAGCTTGATCTTATCCTGTGCATGGGTTGGCAATTCTTTGATTTTGGCCTCTGCGATTTTCAGCATTGCCGGGGAATTATCAATCCCCCATACCTCAACACCCACCTTCGCCAGTTCCAGAGCTACCCGCCCGGTTCCAACCCCTATCTCGAGAGCTTTTCCAGCTTTCTCTGCCAGCTGTTTATAATATTCTAGATCTGGTTTTTCTCCAAAAAGATCATAGTACTGTGCGGATGCTTCATAACCCATGACCCTTCCTCAGAATGAAGATAAGAAAAGCTTTTCCCTTTCCCGTAGATTGTCCACCGCGAAGCTGTCACACTCGTGGTATGAACGTGTCCTCTCTCACCGACTCCTTGGCAGTCCTTCAGTAAGCAGCTCACCCCGTTCCTCACTCTCCCTCTCTGCCAGCAGTTTGATCTTCTCTCTCAGGAGCTCTCGAATATCCCTATACTGTACAATATCCCGCACTTTCTCTCTGATTCTCTGCCGCAGGGATATGAATCCTTCATAGCTGAAAGAATCCAGTGGTTTGTAGCATCTCCAGCAGAAACCAGCCTTTTCGGAGTTTGAAGCTGCGCAGTGAGGACAGTTCTTCATGGTGGTACCTATTCCTTCGAGCATAAAAACCTACTGTTCTCTCTTTACAATTACCGCAATGTAGATGAAGAACCCTGCGATTAGTCCAATCATCAATCCCAGGGCCCCCCCAAAATCCCCGTATATCCATCTCCCCACCTTCATTCCGATGATTCCCATTATCAACGTGGAAGCTGCCAGCTGTAAAGGGACAGAAAGACGGGAGAATCCGGAGAGTTCAGCCTGGTTCATCTTTTCGAGTTCTCACCACCAAAACGGGTGCAGGTGCATGTCTCACCACTCTCTCAGCAACACTCCCCAGTAACAGATGAGATAGTCCCGTCCTCCCCAGTGTGCCCACGACCACCAGGTCATAGTCCGCGGCGTGATCGATAATCTCCTGGGCGGGGTGCCCCTCCTCAACCATGGGATGCACCTCGACCCCCATGTCTTTTCCCTTCTGCACAACTCTGTCCACTATTTTCTTACCCTCTTCCATGAGCCCTTCTTTCTGCTCTTCAAGGAGCAACGAAGGAGGACCGCCAATGGATCGCGCAGGATGCACCACTTCCACGACGTACAATGCAGTCACCAGTGCACCAGATCTCTTGGCGAGCATCAATCCATGGGCCTCAGCTCTCTCCGAGTGTTCAGATCCATCTGTGGCAATTAGAATCTTCTTATACATTACTACCTTCTTCTGAATAGAACATATATATTTTTGCATGATCAGAACCATACAAGGGCTTACATTTGTAAATGGTAGCAGATTTTCCTTCTAATAGATTGCCAGAACAGGTGCATGTGTGTCCAAGAGGATGACTGAGACACCTGATAGAAAGAGATACAACCTGGCAGCATGACCTTTGCATTCCCTACTGAAGGGTAACCAAAGAGAAGAAACTCTCACCCTTCACGAGATCTGCATCACCCACACTGATAACCATGAAAATCCCATAAATAGAAGCTCCACTTTTTTCCGCCAGGTTAATCAGGGCTCTCTGGGTTTCTCCTGATCTCAGGACGTCGTCGACTATGAGAACTTTTTCATTCTTCTGAATTGCATTCTTGGGAAGATACAGGGACATGAGGTTTCCTGAGGAACTGGGTACATAGGTCTCCTCAACATAATCAGTGACCCCCACTTCTCTGTTCTTTCTGGCATAGACAGCATCAACTCCAAGACGAGCTGCAATGCTGCACGCTACCGGGATTCCATCTGTCTCAGAGGTCAAAATCTTCTCTGTTTCCTGGAATCGTTCTGCCACCTGATCTGCAATTTCCAAGAGTAGAAGCGTGTCATACAGAATAGGGGAATTGTCAAAATATCCTTCGCGATCACAGTGGATCCTGTCTCGTATCTCCTGCTCCAGGTTGTAGTACTCTCTAAAGTGGGCAATGAATTCTCTTGCTCTCTCTTCATTGGGAAGGACCCTGCCCATGATGTACCGGTTGAGGACAGTGGCAGGCAGCTCAAACATCTCACCCAGCTGAGAATAGGTGAACTTTCTCTTGAGCATCTGCAGATACTCTACAGAACGTATCCTCAACTTCATGCTCTCCACCATGTTCATAACCACAAGCATGTCAATTATCTTTATAAGCTTTCTCCTTATTGATGGATATATGCTCGCCGTGATGGACTTTGGCAGCCAGTACACCCACCTGATTGCCAGGCGGATTCGTCAGCTCAATGTGTATTCAGAGATATTCCCATTCTACCAGGATGTTGCAGACACTGATGTGGAGGCAGTTATCCTTTCTGGAGGACCTTCCAGTGTGTATCGCGAGAATGCACCCCGGAATGATGCACTTTTAGATTGGCTGTTCGCCGAGAAGATTCCAACCCTGGGGATTTGCTATGGTCTGCATTTAATTGCCCAGCACTTTGGAGGGAAGGTAGTAAAAGGAAAAGAGAGAGAATACGGCACAGCTGATGCGTTTGTCGTAGATGATCCTCTTTTCAAGGAGCTGGACATAACGCAGAAAGTCTGGATGAGCCATGGAGATAGGGTGGAAGCACTACCACCTGGATTCTCAAGGATTGCATCCACGGAGAACAGTGAGTTTGCGGCCTTCCGCTGTAATACCATGTATGCAGTCCAGTGGCACCCTGAGGTTCACCACACAGAAAATGGAATGAAAATGTTGTCGAATTTTCTGGAAATTGCAGGTGCAACGAGAGACTGGCATCTGGAAGATTTCACCAGGCAGACTGTGGCAGAGCTACGAGAGAAGATTCCAGGGAATGCAGTTATCGGGCTGAGTGGAGGTGTTGATTCCAGTGTCGCTGCCACTCTGGTGAGTAGAGCCATAGGTACACGGTTAACAGCAGTTTTTGTGGATCACGGGCTGCTTCCTGCAGGTGAAGTAGAGCAGGTAAGAACGTGGTTTGAAGGAAAGGTAACGTTGGAAGTCATATCTGCAAAGGACAGGTTCTTCTCAAAATTGAAAGGGGTTCTCGATCCTGAAGAGAAACGAAGAGTAATTGGAGAGGAGTTTATTCGAATATTTGAGGAAGAGGCTCGTAAAGTGAAGGCAACCACGCTGGTACAGGGGACCATCTATCCTGACAGGATCGAAAGTGGTATCACGCAGCATGCTGATGTCATCAAGTCCCACCACAATGTGGGAGCACTGCCTGAGGTCATGGAATTTGAACAGGTGGTGGAGCCCCTGCAGGACCTGTACAAGGACGAAGTCCGTGAAGTGGGAAAAACACTGGGACTGCCAGATGACATCCTGAGGAAGCACCCTTTTCCGGGTCCAGGTCTGGCTGTGAGAGTGCTGGGAGAAGTCAATGATCAGTCTATTATCATCTGCAGGAAGGCCTGCACAATTGTGGAAGATGAATTGAAGGCCGCAGGACTCTATAATGAGGTATGGCAGGGATTTGCTGTTCTGTTTGAGGACAAGGTCGTGGGTGTAGTGGGAGATGAACGAAACCTGGGAAATGTTGTGGGCATAAGGATTGTACAATCGCTAGATGCCATGACTGCCAACTTTGTGAAGGTTGATTGGGATGTACTGGAGAGAATGTCCACCAGAATAACAAATGAAATTCCAGAGGTAGTGTCAGTCGCCTATTTTGTGTCTCACAAACCCCCTCAGACCATTGAACCATTATAGAGCTGCACGTGGAGTCAGAGGCGTCGAGACGCGTCCTTTCGAATGCACTTTTTTCACCTGTGCTGTGGCTGCATGTCCGGCCTTCTGTCCCTGAAGAACCACTACGGTTATGATGGTTCCGTGGCTTATTCGATGAACTCTCCTGAGTCACCTTCCCAAGCGCTTCTGCACTGTTAATGTTCCCCAGAATCAGAGGTTGCCTGACACAGCGCCCGAGAGGACATCTCGCAGTACAAACCTTTAAATAACACAAAACCCTCTCTGACTCAATTGGTGGTGGAATGTTTCGCGCAAAACTGGAAGCCAAAACGTGGAAAAAGATAATCAATGCTCTGGCCAGCATCATAGAGGAAGTATCCATTGAGGCTGCGCCAGAGGGCATCAAATTCACTGCTATGGACCCCTCCCACATCAGCATGGTGGACTTTCATATGGGGAAGGAGCATTTTGAAGAATATGAAGTCACCGAAGAGACTTCTCTGGGACTGGATGTGGATGAGAACAGAAAAATCATCAATCGTTCACGACCAGATGACGTTCTTACGGTGGAAGCAAATGAAACCAGAATGACTCTCACCTTTCAAAGGGCAGACGGAGAGACAGTCCGTCGATTTGAACTGCCCTTGATCGACGTTATTGGTGGGGAAAAATACAAAGTACCCCATCTGGATACCACAGTCAAGATCAGACTTCCTTCTTTTGTGTTTGATGACGCTATAAAAGATGCGTATATTATCGCGGATAATGTGACCTTCAAGGCTGATCCTGATGTTTTCTTGGTGAAAGCCGAAGGTGATTCAGGCAGCATACAGACGGAAATCAAAGAGTGGTTGGAGTATGAGGTATCTGAACCAGCCCTGTCCACATACAACCTCAGCTATTTGACTGATGTTGCAAAGTCGGTTGAAGATGAAGTAACCCTGGATGTGGGAAATGACATGCCTCTCAAGATAACGTTTACACTGGATGGTGCCGAAATTCTATTTATCCTGGCTCCCCGGGTAGAACGAGAGTAATATGCTGAAACTACTGGAAGAAAAACTCCGGAAAGAACGGGAGACTGCTGAATTATCTTCACTGGATCATGATTTCTTGGTCAGGATTCAAGAACATATGACAGATCTGGAGTCCCGCTCAGATATCATATCTGCTGAAAAACTTCGCCTGATGCAGCAGGTTCTAGAGGAATTGATTGATCTGAGAGCTGAAAAGATATTCTATGGACAGCGAAAAAACATGCTACAGACAGAATCTGCCTTGGCTGAATGTGCCTCTACATTCAAAAAGTTTAAAAAGGATGTATTGGAATCTTTACTTCAGAAGGAAGGTACTGCCCAGAAGGTAATGGTCCTTCAGGATATTCCTCAATTCTACGGACCGGACCTGAAAGTTCTGGGACCGTACAGGAGAGGTGAAAAAGTACTTCTAGATGAGACAATCGCAACCCTTTTAAAAGAGAAAGGATTGATCGAACAGGTGATCTGATGAAAATGCCAAAGACGCGAAGGACATACTGTAAATGGTGCAAGAAACACACTGTTCATAGAATCAAAGTAGTGAAGAAAAGGAAACGAGGCGAACTGAAACAGGGTCAGAGACGATTCCGCCGCATAGAAAGAGGATATGGTGGATACCCCAGAGCCAAGCCCCAGGGTGAAAAACCCACCCGAAGACACGATTTGCGGTATACGTGCAAGGAATGCAATAGATCTTCCACGAAAAAAGGATTCCGTACAAAGAGACTGGATTTCGAGTAGGTGATCATATGTCAAAGTTCTTGAGGATAAAATGTGAAGACTGTGGTAATGAACAGGTCATCTTTAATAGGCCTGCTTCAGTGGTGCGCTGTCTGGTGTGTGGCAAGACAGTCGAAGAGCCCAAAGGTGGGAAAGGTCTGGTAAAGACCCGCATACTTGAGGTATTAGAATGAGTAAGAAAGAGTATCCAGAAGTTGGAGAACTGGTCATCGGAGATGTTACCGATGTATTCCCCTACGGGGCCTTTGTCAAACTGGATGAATATGACAAGGTAGGAATGATTCACATCAAAGAGATTTCCTCTGCCTGGGTAAAAAACATCCGAAACCATGTCAGAGAGGGCCAGAAAGTGGTAACCAAGGTTTTGAAGGTGGTACCCAACAAGGGACACATTGATCTGTCACTGAGGAGGACCACTGCCCAGCAGCGAAAATGGAAGATCCAGCAGTACAAGCGGGAGAAAAAAGTGGAAAAACTTCTGGAATACTATCAAAAAGAAAGTGGGTTGACTGAAGAAGAGTTAGAAAACTGTGTCATTGAACCCATAAAAAAGAAATATGAATCTATTTTGGAAGGAATGGAAGCCATGGTAAGAGAGAAGACCCTCCTGTCTATCATCCCTGAAACGTGCAGAGATAGTTTTTTCGAACTCCTGGCGGCCAATATAGAGGTTCCCACAGTAGAGATCACGGGATATCTCGATGTTACCTGTCCTCAGCGCAATGGAGTAGAGATCATCAAAGACGCATTGACGAAAGTAGAAGACGACGGAGTAACGGTTCAACTCGTTGGAACTCCCCGGTATATGGTGAAGATAGAAGCAGAAGAATACAAAGTGGCAGAGGATATTCTTAAGAACATACATGAAAGTGTCACCTCATTTATCGAAGAACACGGTGGAGAGGTGAAATTCACTCGAAAATGAAACTGAAAAAATGTACCGTCTGCGGCACATATACGTTAAAAGATGGTTGTGCATGTGGAGGGAGAGCCGATACGGTAAAACCTCCCCGATTTTCACCAGAAGACAAGTATGGAGAATACAGACGAAAACTGAAAAGAGGTGAATAAATGAAAAGGAGCATCATTAGAGAACTCAAGAAGATTGAAATGCATGATCCAATTCTTATTGAAGGATTACCCGGAATTGGATTGATTGGAAAACTGGCAGCAGACCATTTGATCTCAGAACTTCATGCAGAGAAATTTGCTGAGTTGTACTCCCCTCAATTCATGCACCAGGCTGTTGTAGAATCTGATTCTACAGTTCGCCCCATGAGGAACGAGTTCTATTACTGGAAGGGACAGAATCTCGAATTGGTTATCCTTGTGGGAGACACTCAGCCACAGCCCACAGACAGCTATGGGCATTATGAAGTGGTGGGAGCAATTCTGGACTATCTGGAACAGTTTGGAGTGACTACTATGTTTACCCTGGGAGGTTCCTCAACAGGAGGGCAGGAGGTCAAAACTCCTCGGGTTTTTGGAGCGGCCACTGCCGTCGAGATGGTGGAAAAATATCAGGAAGCGAGTATCACCTTCAAGTCAGACCCGGGTTCTGCCATTGTGGGTGCATCTGGACTGCTCCTGGCACTGGGTTATCTCAGAGGGATGCAGGGAGTGTGTCTTCTGGGAGAATCTCCGGGATACCTGGTGATCGACGCGAGATCAGCCAAGTCCGTTCTGGAAGTGCTTACCAAGATACTGGGCATCGATGTTGACATGTCTGAACTGGAACGGAGAGCGCAGGAGACAGAACAGTTCATTAAGAAAGTTCAGGACATGGAGAAGAAACAGAGACTGCAACAGCAGTTGAAGGAACTTGGAGATTTCGGCTACATCAGATAGCCGTCTCTGGATTATGGAATCATACAGTTAGAAAGGCTCTGGATGAACCGCTCCTGGGAAACTTCCCAGGAGCGCCGAGAGCCTCTTCACCACATGATCTTCTCTGCCCACCCCCCTACAGATCTCAACAAACGCTGGGGTTTTTTCATTTCGAACCATATATACTTTGTGCATGCTATTTATTTTTTGGTTATAGGAATGACCATTATTGGAAACGACTGGGAGATGTAAAATTGGAAATAGTAGGTTAGAAGGAAAAGTAATGAAAAAAGCGAAATCAATGAACGAGATTCAACAAAATATCATATTTGACCAAAAATTACAGTACGAGATAACTCCATTGGCCATTTAGGGATTATGAGTTTATACGAAAAAGTAAGATGCTCCCATTATTTACACTCAGGAGCCAAGAGTGAAATGGACAATCAATCCTCATACGGAACAATCCACGGGAAGTCTATGGTTTCTTGGAGGCTTCTCCTCGCACAACCCCTGTGGCGATGATGTGTGCGACCCTCACGGGTTCAGGCAGGTGAGAGTGCATGCAGGTTAGCGAAATTACTTTCTCTGCTTCTTCTCTTTCGAGTCCTGCAACCTGGTAAAAGAGCTCCCCCTGGCCAACCTTGACAGAGAACACCGGTCCTGCTTTCTCAATACACTCCCATCTCTTATCTCTATCAGGAAAATTCTCCAGTGCCCTGGAGATCTTCTGGAAATCCGGCATCCTCCTCATGACAGGGATGATCCCCAGCCCTGTTTGTTGAGAGATGGCCTTGATGTCAATGGTGTTGAACCCTGCAAAAGTAATACCATCTGTCATAATAATCCTGAGGTCTTCATGTCTTGTGTTGCTCACCATTGAGATGATCTTCTCTGTAGCATCAGTACCATCTCGCTGGATTTCACAACTCAAGAGCCCATCAATCCAGAATCCTCCTCGAAATACTACTCCAACCAACAGAATTCGCTGACCACACAGTGAACCATCGTCCACTCCTAGAATGCGAATTTGAGGCTTAATCTTCATGTGATCAGTCCCAGGAATCTCCGCAAAGGTTTCTTCAACGACTTCCTGTGTTTCTCTTGTATGTAATCCAGGAGATGGCGAAAAGCATCAGTCATGGCTTTCTGTTCTTCTTCTTCCAGATTGTAGGTTTTCAGGACTCCTACCAGCACGTCCACAGCTTCCTCAGTGTTCACGACACGGTCAACCCATGCTTGAGCGATGAAGCTTTCCACATAGTCTCCCTTTTCGTGCTTATCCATCCCTCCAGGATTACTAATTTCTGAGAAAATCAGCGCCTGTGAAAGAACGTAATTGGATACTTTCTCCCCTGTCCAGGTGCCCGTTGCTTTGGACTTAGCCAGCGAGTACAGGAAATTAATAAGAGCATCGCCAAATCCCTTAAAGTTTTGCTCCAAATTCATTTATCTGCTCCTTTATCTTGCGAGCAGCCTTGGTCAGAGCTTCCTTGGGACTTTCCTTGCCGTCTGTTTCCAAAAAAAGGACTGGACGCTCCTTGTCAAGCAAGGGGTGGCCCACCTTGTACGCTGCAGAAACAACATGAGTATCTTCTTTCAGCGTCTGCCGAAGCAGGTTGGCAAAAGTATGATCTTCTCCCTTCAGAGCAGCTTCCAGTCTGGTTTTCTCATGGGTTAGAATTTCAAGTTCCACACTATCACACCCGGCCTTTTCCATAGTCAGAGGCCAGCTTTCTCATCTCGATGTTCCCACATTCAGGGCATTCAAGTACATTGCCCTTGCGCTTCAGCACAGTGCGGCACTTCGAACAGAGAGCTCTGACCACTCCCAGATCATTGCCTGCTGTAGAGAGCTCATAGGGCTCCCTCTGCGCTTTCCTTACTTTGGCCCGTACAGTATCATTAACATGGAATTGAGTCGCCAGATCCTTTACATATCTCTGGGCAGTTTGAGAGATATAGATCCGTGCCTTGGTGGAGCCTGTCACCTCTCTATCTTCATATCCTTCCAGTGCTAAGATTTCCACCAATGCCATCTTTTCTCTCATGAGTTCAACCTGGCAAATGACAATATCTCCTGAAGTTGGGGTTGGAGGCTGTTTCACCATTGGTTTGACTTCTGCTTTCCTTCCTTTCATATCATATCGAGCAATGCCAATGGTGGAGGCATAGATTTTTCCATCTTCTTCAAACGCACCTCTACCCGGCAAGAATTCTTCTGCAACTCCTAGAAAGGAGCCAGGCATGACTAATTCTCCGTCCTTCATATTTTCACCTTTTCAAACCGCAATAGTTCTGCTTCTACATTAACCACCCGTTTTGTGTGAAAAGGATAATTCCTGTATAATGGCAGTGTCATATCCTTTACATGCGTGAGTGTGTGGTGCGTTTGCTGTGAAAGGAAGCCTGCATTTCCCTTCTTGTGTAGCGAATATACTACTGGGGCAATTTCCGTTGCTTTTTTCAGAAATTGCACATCTGCACCCTTCCTTTTCGTCCCGAAAGGAGGGTTCTGCACCACAGTATCGGCGGTGAGTGTAATATTTTGAATATTACCACATTCAAAAATTATTTTACCCACTTTTAAATCTTTTGTTGCTGTAATCAGGTTTGTCCGTGCCATCTCAATTGCGCGGGAGTCGCAGTCCACAAAAGTAACACCTGCAGCTCCCAAGAGGAGAGCTCCAATTCCCAGAATTCCAGACCCGCATCCCAGATCAGCCACTGCCCTGGAGCATACGTCTTCAAAGTCGTAGGCATAGATCAGGATATCTGCAGCCACGTCACCTGACAAGGTGTACTGTTCCAAGGAGGCGGAGGAATGAACGGTCTCTAGGGAAGATAGCATCATTGCCAGGGTCTTTTTTTTCATATGATCATATCCATAGTATACTCCCTTTCCTCAAACATCAAGGGAACTTCCGTGCAGGTCAGGACAGGAGCATCATACAGCGCAGCATCATCCAAAGCAATCCTGGGACAGGCGCAGATAACATATGCATCGCACCCATACAGAACCTCTGGTCTGATTTCGTTGCACACGAAAAGGAAAGTGTTCTTCCCTCTTTCTCTCAAGTAGGACTTAATGGCCAAGGCCTCACTCATTCTGTTCTGGCCTTTTCTTGTGCTAATGACGATGCCAAAGGTTGATCTCCGGGAAGCTTCAAAGATGAGAGCATGTCTCTTTCTCAACAATTTCTCGAAATCTACAATCTCAAACGTATCGTATACTCGGAATACAGGCTTTCCCGTGGCAATGGCTGCACCCAGAGGATGAAAGTCGCCTGTTCCCAAGTAGAGAAAAGCGTCCACTGCCTCCAAAACGCTGACTGCTGCCATGAGATCACAGCCCAGTATCTGACCTTCGAATTCAGTTCTTGATCCGAGACCTGTGTGAGTTTCAATTCGGTTGGTGTTCAGATACCTCTGAACTCTCTCCAGTTCGAGCTTGTGCTGGGCAGTAGTGAGGAGCCCAACTCGCGCCGGTATCTTATTCAAGTTCTCTTCTAACGTGGGAATAAAGTCAAAATCATCAATAACCTCCGCGTAGACTACGGGTATCTTGGCAGAGTAGATTTCAGTGTGTCCAACATGAACCAGAAGATCTCCAAATTCCTCCAGATCACAGGCACCATAACAGGGGGCAGCTGAAATAAAAACTGTGTACCCTGCATTTTCCAGAAAGGTGCTGAGTTCCAAGGCTTTCTTCCTCAGTCCTGCTGGAGCCTGTACCGCGATATTCTTTACTTCAGAACATGCTGTAATGCAGTCAAGAACAGATTGTTCATTGATTATGAGCATATACTTCCATGGAAACACGACATAAATAAGTTAATCCCTGCACGAGGACCTACTCAAGGATATGTTGAAAGAGTGGACCTCACCAGTCATTGATCCTCTCTGTGTGACAGGATCACTGTTCGTAAACTGATGAGTTTCTTCACGCAATGCGGCTTCAAATATCACAGTGTAAACCGTTCAGTCAAACGTTCTGTCCCAGCATGTGATCATTATTCATGTGTAGGTAGTGATAAATCCAGAAATCAGTAGCTACTGAACATACTGGTTCAGGAAGACACACACGGTTATCGGGCTGCTTTCTTAACCTTCTGCCTGTGCGACTTCCAATGAGGTTTCAATCAGCAACTGGAGCACATTGGGTTCAATGACTTTCCATCCTTCCTCAGTTTCTCCCAATTCAATAAACAGGAGAATCTCCTCATAAGAAGTGTCTGAAGTGGTGACGGTGACTATGACCTCATAGGACCTTCCTCTCTTTCCAATTTGTTCGGCAAATTCGGCGTCAGAGAGTCCCTTTGTCATTTCCCTGAACTCTTCTTCTTCCATCACAAGAGATATTCCTGCTATCTCGAATCTCAGCTTCTCATTTGTGACGAAGTCCAGGAGCTGTTCTGCATCATTGACGAAGTAGGGGTGGGTCAGGTCCTCTATTTCAGCCAAATTTCTCTGATTCAGACCCTCAACGTACGAGGTTATGATTTCCTCAGGAGTGGCCATCACCTGGGGCTGTTCAGATTCTTGACCTATGCACGCTGCAGTCAACAAGATCAGAAATATCGCTGCATATCTCATGGAAAACAAAAGTCCATTGTCAGTTATAAACATTGCGCAGGACTGCATCTTTCCAGGGGGTTTCCCTTCGCAATAACACACAGTACTGTCATGTATTGTATATTTCGCAAAAGACTTAAGAAATTTCTTAAAAAGATTGAAAATATTCTGACTACTCGGCGAAAAGCTTATAAAGGATCGTGCCTAAGAGGATTAGGTGAACTACATGAAAAAGCTGATTGCGATCTTGATGCTCATGATGCTTATCGGAAACCTCTATCCAATCCTTGCAGAAGACTCAGAGGATCCTCCGGAAGAAGATGAAGAGACTGATCCGTGGGCTGACTCTGACGGCGATGGAATTCCTGATCAATTTGATCCCTTCCCTGACGATGCCGACAACGAAGGTATGTCAGAAGCGCTGGTACAGCAGTTCATTGATGCTGCCAATAACATAAAAGAACTTGAAGAGCTGCTTAACGGCGATGACGGAGAAGGCGAAGATGACGGAGAAGGCGAAGATGACGGAGAAGGCGAAGATGACGGAGAAGGCGAAGATGACGGAGAAGGCGAAGATGACGGAGAAGGCGAAGATGACGGAGAAGGCGAAGATGACGGAGACGATGAAATAGGCGACGATGAAGAAGACGAAGAAGGCGAGGGAGAAGTTTCTCAGGCCGTGGAGACCCTATACAATGTAGCTGTTAAATTGCTGCAGAAGGCAGCTGAAAAGGCAGCAGAGGGAAAACTTGGTGCTGCAAAGGGTCTTTCAAATGCTGCACTCCACACCTCCGGGAATGCTCTGAGCAAGTACGAGAGAGACAACGGAGAGGACGGAGAGGAAAACGAAGAACAGAACGAAGAACAGAACGAAGGCGAGGATGAAAACCAGGAACAGAACAGAGAACAGAACAGAGAGAAGAATTCTCTTGGGAATCAGGGAAATGGCAACAACAAAGACGATGAGGACAGTGAAAGCGACAGCAACAACAACGGCAAAGGAAAGGGAAAAGACAAGAACAAGGGTAAGAGCAAAGGAAAAGGCAAGAAACCGTAGTTTAACTCTCAATTTTCCTTTTCTACTTTTTATTTGTTTTTCAGTGAAATCCCACATGAGCTGTTCATGTGTCGATTCTTCTATCTAAAAATGTCTTCCGAAATTTCTTGTATCTGGCTTTCTTTCAGTCCTAGAAGTGGATAGAAACTTGGAATGTCTCTTTTCTCTGGATGGAACTCAGAAAAGACCACAGCAAGAACACTCTTTGCTTTCTGTGAGTCCAGAAGCTTGGTGATAGGACACCCGTATGAAAATCGTCCAAGGCGGAAACCGATCTCCTCATCTCCGTGTACCACCAGCCCACATCCCCGCTTCAACATCATCCATGCAGCCACTGCAGATCTCCTGTCTGTGAGATGAATTAACACTTTCCCCTGTATTCCCACCGGAATTCCTCCGTAAGCTGAAATACGATCCACAAAAAAGTAGGCAGCATCACTCAGGATCTCGATGCCAATGTCAACATCAGCATTTGTGAGGTCAACAGAGACATGCCTGCAGGCAATAAAGGCTCCCACTTCTGCACTAACCTCCTGGGATGTTAGGGGAAACTGCTTGTCCAGCCTCTGTGTAGAAATGCGGAAGGTACCTCCTTTTCCGAACCTCCTGTAGAACTCCCACGCTTTTTCTTTCATGTCTTTCAGATCAAGACTCCCTCGTGTGGCAAACGAAATTGACGAAATTCCAAAGACATCCTTTATCACGTCGACTGCCCTCGGATCTCTGGTGGCAACGATGATTCTGCCTCTGGGGTTTTCAATGGAGCTGAATTCAACATTGTTTGCTTCCAATGCGCTCCTAATATTCTTCATGAATATGCTTTCCCATCGCCTGCGAGTCCGCCTCGACTTGGTGCCTATCTCTCCATATCTTATCACAACACAATTCATTAGAGTCTCCTCATTCTAAAGCACTTTTGCTAGCAGTTAACCGCATTTCGATTGTGGATCCAAACCCCATGTCGACTAAACCTGAGATTCCTGCAGACCCACCCTTTTTTTCTCCTTGAGTTTGTGCCTTAAATCTTATCAGAAAGATGGTTTCTCACATACCTCACCGTGGCATCCTGGAACGCTTCTGTGAGACTGCTCATTACCTTTTCCACCACTGCACGGGAAAACTCTTCCCGTGTTACTCTGACGGTGTAGACATATCGTTCTCCCCCTTTTCCTGTCTCCGGCTGTCTCTCCAGAAGCCCCCGTTCGCGCAGCCGGTTCATCATGATGCTGATTGTAGATCTGCGGGTCTTCTTTTCCTTTTTTTTCATGATCTCATAGATATCCCGAGCCACAGATATCTTCTCATCCCACATAATCTGCATGATCTCAGATTCCAGAGGGCTCAACACCTTCTCAATTCCCTTCTCATCTGGTCTGAATTCATGCCATCGAAACATCGCTGTCCAGTGTTTTTGTACCATATAAACTTTACCACATTGTCAAACTTACGAAATTTGCCTGTGTCTCACAGGTTCATGTAGAACAAGAGACGAGCCATCCGAGAGATTGAATAAGAAAACAGAGGAAAAAAGAGATTAGAGATTCCGTTCAAGAGTTTGAACTGTTCCGTCGATTCTGTGAATTCTCACCTGTAGTGGCATTTCTCCAGGGAGGAAATGGGTAGCACAGCCAAAGCAGGGGTCATATGACCTGAAGGCCATTTCTACCATGTTCAGCAACCCATCAGATACCTTACCCTCTTTTATGAGTCCTTTTGCTGCATCTCTTACTGACATGTTTATGGCGGGTCCATTGTTTACGGTGGCAACTATGAGGTTGACACTTTCGGCGAGCCCGTCTTTGTCCAGCTTGTAATGATGGAATAAGGTTCCACGAGCTGCTTCGACAACCCCCACTCCTTCACCGGGTTCTCCCGGCTCAGCTCGTATGTCTTTGGAAGTGATGTCTTCATCCTGGGCCAACTCCAGCAGGCGTTCTGCTGCATATTGAAGCTCAATGAGGCGGGCCCAGTGTGTGGCAAGCGTATGGTGGACAGGGGAACCCAGCGTTTCCATCATCTTCTCATATGCTTCCTGGGCCAATGGTGTGGCCATTCCCTGTGCAGCATTGAGTCTTGCCAATGGGGCAACCCGGTACACTCCAGAGTCTACGCCATCTACAAACCCTTTCCATCCTACCCCTTTCAGGTAAGGGAATTTGATGTACGACCAGGGTTCCACATGTTCTGCAATGTGTGTGAGGTAGTCTGAAGCATCAAACTTGATGTACTCCTTCCCAGTGGGATCCACAACTCTTATCTTTCCATCGTAGAAGTTGACCTTGTTGTTCTCGTCAACAAGCCCCATGTAATATGTTCTCATGGTATAGGCATCTGAAGTAATCAAATCAACATATTCCTTGTTCTTGAGGACAATGTTGTCAAAGGTTTCTAGAGAAAACGCTGCAAACTTGACAGAAGACCTGGCCATTTCTTCAATGCTGGCCCTTTCCTCTTCTGTCAGCCCTTTAGATATCCCTCCCGGGAGTGCTGAAACAGGATGAGTGGCTTTTCCTCCCAGGATTTCAATGACTTTTTGTCCGTAGCTTCTGTGCTTGATCACTTCTTTTGCAATGTCAAGTCCCACCTTGTTGATAACGCCAAGAATATTTCGTTCTGCAGCCGGGGCTTGAGGCCCCACAATGAAGTCAGGACCACCCAGATAGTAGAAGTGAAGAGTGTGATCATATACATAGTATCCTGCATACATGAGTTCTCTCAATTTCTTAGCAGTGGGTGTCGGCTCCACATTAAAGGCTGCATCCAGTGCTTTTGCAGATGCCATGTGATGAGCAGTGGGACACACACCACAGATTCGAGGAGTAATTCTGGGCAGTTCCTCCCCAGGCCTTCCTTGGCAGAACCGTTCAAATCCGCGCAATTCAGGAATCTGCAGATAGGCATTCTCCACATTTCCCTTGCTATCAAGGAATATCTCAATTTTACCATGCCCTTCCAGGCGAGTGATAGGATTAATGGTAACTCGATTCATTTTTTTATCACCTTTCTTCTTAACAGAGAAATTGGTAAGGTGTACCGGTAGAATGTTCCGAGTGGATCCTTTATCTGGGCTATCAGGGCTTCAATTTCCTTTTCCGTCATGCGTTCTTCTCCTTCCACACCCAGAATGGAAGCAATGGCAGATACCAGTTTTGCTCCCTGATCAGCCACCTCAGGAGTCGGACCCATGCATCCTCTGCACGGCATGTTGGCTTTGATGCACCTGGCTCCACACCCTGCTCTGGTATTGATGCCCATACAAATGACACCCTGTTCCAACAGGCACCTTTTTCCATCAGGTGTGACCTGGTAGGGGCGCTTGATAAAAGGGATTTTTTTCTCTTGGATTTCCAAGGGGCACTCTTCACACAACGCTTTTTCAGGTGCTAAGGTACTTCCTTTTGAAGGTAGAGTTCCCTCAAAAATCGCAGTAACCGCCTGTTCGATCATCTCCGGGGTGGGAGGACACCCAGGCAAAAAGTAATCTACGTCACAGACCTGGTGTAGAGCCTTGACTGTATCGAAGAATTGTGGGAGAGTCAACTCCCCCTCGGGAGCTGTGTAGGTGAGCTGAGGTGTCGTCTTGTCCGGGTTGGATACGGACGGTAACTCTCTGTATACCAGATCAAAGATCTCGTCTCTGTCAGAAACATTGGCCAGCCCTGGTATTCCTCCAAAACAGGCACAGGCTCCAAATGCAACCAATGTCTTGGATTTCGCACGGAGCAGATGGGCCATTTCCTCATGTTCGCTGGTTCTAATAGCACCATTGAAGAAACACACATCAATGTACTTGTCTTGGAATGCCTCTACATCTTTGTACTTGGTGTCAAGTGCCACTGGCCAGAAGACAATGTCTGCTTTTTCAACGACATTCAGTATCTTCTCATCAATATCCAGAACAGCGATTTCACAGCCGCCGCAAGAGGCGGCCCAATAGAAAGCAAACTTTAGCTTATCCATTCAATCACCAGCTCCCAGTTCTATTGGTCCAAGAGTTTTCAGTTCTTCAGTCATCTCCGTCACTACCTGCGCGAACTTTCCACCTTCAGCAGAAGAACACCACTCCAGCCTCAGCCTGCGTGGGTCAATGCCGAACTGCTCCAACATCTCGCGCAGCAGCACATATTTCCTTTCTGTTTTGTAGTTACCTGAGATGTAGTGGCAGTCACCGGGGTGACATCCTGCAATCAGAACGCCGTCTGCGCCGTTGACAAATGCCCGCAGCACATGTTCAGGGTCCACCCTGCTGGAACACATAACCCGGATCGCTCTCATGTTGGATGGATACTGTATCCTGGAAGTCCCCGCCAGATCTGCAGCTGCATATGAACACCAGTTACACAAGAATCCGATAATTTTTGGTTCATACATGGTTATCGCCTCACAAAGGCCTCAATCATGGAACTTAATTGGCTGTCACGGAAGTGTCTCTGCTGAGCTGCCTTGGAGGGACATGCAGCAACACACGAACCGCACCCTTTGCAGAGCACTTCGTTGACCTTGACTATCTTCTCCTCCTCATCTAATTCACGTGCATTATACGGGCACATTGGTATACATACCTGGCACCCGCAGCAGAGTTCTTCATCAACTTCTGCAATGATTGGCTCTGTCTCTATTCTCTCTTTTGAGACGATGGTACAAGCCCGGGCAACTGTTCCAAAAGCCTGAGAAATCGTCTCATCAATGAACTTGGGAGAATGTGCCAGCCCTGCCATGAATACCCCGTCTGTGGCAAAATCCACCGGGCGCAGTTTCATGTGGGCTTCCAAGAAGAACCCGTCTCTGTCAAGAGGGACTTTGAGCATCTGAGAGAGCGCTGAGTTGTCATAGGGAGATACTCCTGTAGACAGTACAACCAGGTCGGGATGCAGTTCAAAGTCAAGATCCAGAGCAGAATCGTGCGCGTATAACACCAACGATTTGTCTTTCTTTTCCAGTCGAGGTTTTGTCTCTGGATCATACCTCATGAATACGACACCTGCTTCCCGTGCCTTGTCATAGTACTGCTCTCTGAACGCGTAGGTTCTCATGTCCCTGTACAGAATATATATGGTTGCGTCTGGATTCTGTTCTCTCAGCTGTAAAGCATTTTTCACAGCTTCTGAACAGCATACCCTGGAGCAGTATTCCTTGGTGTCATCTCTGGATTCCACACAATTTATCATCACCACAGTCTTGGCCTTCACTCCTTTGGAGAGCATATCCTCAAATTCCAGCTGGGTGATGACTCTCTTGTCCTCGCCATACAGATAACTGGTGGGCTTGTGCTCTTGCCCTCCTACAGCTATAACGCAGATTCCATGGTTGATTTCCTCTCCTGAGGACAGTGTGGTGGTGAAGTTCCCCACATATCCCTCAACTTTCTCCACAACTGCTTGTGTGTGGATGGTGACATTGGGATGATCTCTGAGACTCTGTTCCAGACCTGTCAAATACTCCTGGGGGTCTTCCCCGCTCACCGTGTAGCGTATGTCACGCAGCAGCCCTCCCAGATGATCCTCCTTTTCTACCAGGTGGACAGTGAATCCCTGTTGAGCCAGGCCCAGAGCTGCTGTCATTCCCGCAATACCGCCTCCAATGACCAGTCCAGACTGAGTGACCTCAACTGACGAACTCTTCAATGGCTCCAGTAGATTGGATTTGGCTACCGCCATTCTCACCAGGTCCTTTGCCTTTTCTGTAGCTTCTTCTGGAGTGTGCATGTGAACCCAGGAACATTGGTCTCTAATGTTTGTCATCTCAAAGAGATACGGGTTCAGCCCAGCTTCCCGAATAGTGCTCTGGAACAGCGGTTCGTGTGTTCGCGGTGTACAGGACGCAACAACCACACGGTTCAGGCTGTGCTCTTCCACTGCCTGTTTGATCTTCTCCTGCGTATCCTGTGAACATGTATACAGATTCTGGTCGACGAACACCACATTGGGGAGGGTGGAGGCATACTCCATCACCTCGGGCACATTGACAATGCCACCTATATTGATACCGCACCAGCACACGAAAACACCAATTCGGGGCGGCTGTTCCGCAACGTCCAGCTCCTCAGGATAGACCTTTTCTTCCACGAGAGTGCCCCGTTCTCCGGAGACTACGCCTGATGCCATAGCTGCTGCTCCTGATGCCTGCGCCACAGTATCAGGAATGTCTTTTGGTCCAGAGAAGGCTCCGCATGCATATATGCCGTCCTTTGCCTTGAGGGGTTCAAATATTTTCCAGTCTAGGAACCCATATTCATTCAGAGGAACACCGAAAATGCTGCTCAGCTCTTGATTGGATTTTGGCGGCTCCAACCCCACTGAGAGGACCACCATGTCAAATTCTTCTTTAGTTATGGTACCATCTTCTGTTTCATAGGTAAGAAGGAGGTTTTGAGTTTCGGGGTCTGCTTCAATACAGGGGACGCGGCTTCTCGTGTATCTGAGACCGTATTCAGACTGGGCTCTCTTGTAGAACTGTTCAAACCCTTTCCCGTAGGTACGCATGTCCATGAAAAAGATTGTTGCCTCAAGGTCGGGGTTGTGTTCTTTGGCAATAATAGCTTCCTTTGTGGCATACATGCAGCACACGGCAGAGCAATACTTGTTGCTGTTTTCATCTCTGGACCCCACGCACTGCAAGAATGCTATTCTCCCCGGGACTTCACCATCAGAAGGCCTCACCACGTGTCCTGCAAAGGGACCTGAAGCACTGAGGATGCGCTCGAATTCAGTGGCAGTCACCACATTCTTGAACCTGCCGTACCCATATTCCTTCTTGGTATCAGGTTCAAATTCGTCAAATCCTGCCGCCAGAATAATGGCACCTACATTCACCTGTTCTTCTTCAGGAGTCTGATGATATTCAATGGCTTCAGCCTGGCAAATATTCTCACACAATCCGCATCCAATGCACTTCTCTCTGTCTATCGCATATACCAACGGGACTGCCTGAGGATAGTCCACGTAGATACCTCTGCGCAACGTCAGTCGTTCATCATATTCATTTACTGCTTCTACAGGGCAGTACTGGGCACACAGTCCGCATCCTGTGCATTTCTCCGCGTTTACGTAACGGGGCTTCATTGTCACCGTTACGGTGAAGTTGCCTGGGGTTCCCTCCACATTGGTGATCACTGCATTGGTAAGCAGATGGATATTGTGGTGCCTCCCGGTGGCCACGAGCTTGGGAGCCATGATACACATGGAGCAGTCCAGTGTGGGGAAGGTTTTGTCCAGCTGAGCCATCACTCCACCAATAGTGGGTGCTTTATCCACCAGGTATACTCGAAATCCAGAATCTGCCAGATCCAGGGAGGCCTGCATTCCTGCAATTCCTCCTCCTACAACCATTATGGAACCTACCATGCGCTCACCTCGTACCGAATGGGATGACCTTCAACCATGTGCACCTTCTGCCCTCTCCGCAGGTGAATCAAATGCTCCACAACCACGTGAGAAGGAATTTCAAGAGTTTCTGCCAGTTCTTTGGCTGACATAGACTGTTCCTTGAGCACGGTGAGAATAGAATTCCTGATGTATTGGGCAGAAACAACATCATCCAGAAGGGTCTCAAACACTGCTTCTTCTACAGGTTCGCCAAACACATTTCCCTCTTCCAGCAAGTCTTTTTCTCTTCCCACCAGCCACCTAATTCTGAAATCTGCAGTCTCTTCCTTGGCCGAGGCAATCTTCTGCGGATCAGCCTGAAGCGGTCCCAACTCAGTAATCAGTTGAGTAAACGAGTTGACAACGTCAGCAAATCGCTGACCTTCTGCTGCAGAAATCCATTCCAGTCCCAGTCTTTCTTGATCAATCCCTGCTTTGCTCAATATCTTCCATGTCGCTTTCATTTTCTTTTCTGCCTGGTAGTTCCCTGATATGTAGTGGCAGTCTCCAGGGTGGCACCCTGCAACCAGAACGCCGTCTGCACCCTTTTGGAATGCGGTCAGAACTACGTAAGGGTCAACTCGCCCGGAACACAGCACTCTGATAATCCTCAGATTGGGAGCATATTTTATCCTCGAAATTCCAGCCAGATCAGCTCCTGCATACGAACACCAGTTACACATGAACCCTACAATCCTAGGAGAAAATGTCACACGATCACCTCAGGTTCTAGAGCAGCAGTGACCTGGGCCAGCAGCTGACCATCTGTGAAGTGACGGACTGTCACTGCTTTCTGAGGACAGCTGGCTGCACAGACACCGCATCCCTGGCAGGCTACTTCAATGACCTGGGCCTTCATTCCTTCTTCTGTTTTCTTTACCTCAATGGCCCCATAGTCGCAGTTTTCCTCGCACAATCCACACCCGATACACAGTTCTTCGTCCACCGCTGCCCTTACTGGCTCAAGTTCGATCTCATCTTTCGTCAACAGGGCCGCGGCCATAGCGGCGGCTCCTCCTGATTGTGCCACCGTATCTGGAATATCTTTGGGGAATTGAACACATCCAGTCAGGAATACTCCAGAGATACTTGTTTCTGCAGGACGCAATTTGGGATGCGCCTCCATAATGAATCCGTCAGGGCTTCGCGATAAATGCAACTTCTGTGCAAGTTCTTCCAACGCCTCAGGTGGCCGAAGTCCACATGCCAACACCACAAGGTCCAAGGTGTTGCGCAGGATGAGCCCGGAATCGGTGTCCTCTGACACGATAAGGAGATTGTGATTGTCATCTTCTTCAATTTCCCCTGGCTTTCCTCTGATGAATACAATCCCATGCTCACGTCCTCTCTGGTAAAATTCTTCAAACCCTTTGCCAGGAGTTCGCATGTCAGTGTAGTACACATATATTTCAGCTGAGGGGTACTTCTCCCTGAGCATCGTGGCCTGCTTTACCGTTGCCATGCAGCAGATACGAGAGCAGTAGACTGCTCCCTCCTTCTCGTCTCGGGATCCGACACACTGGATGAACCCAATCCTCTGAGGGGGGGCTCCGTCTGAAGGCCTCACAACCTTGCCGTGGGTAGGGCCATCTGCACTCACCCACCTTTCGAAGTCCATGTTGGTGATGACATTGGGATACCTCCCGTATCCGTACTCCTTCTTCTGGGTAGCATCATACAGCTCAAATCCCGTGGCCACAATGATGGCGCCCACATTGAGCTCTCTCACTGCTTCTGTCTCTTCAAAATCAATGGCATCATTGGGACAGTTTTTCTGGCACAGCATGCATCCTCCCTTGGTAATGTGTAAACAGTGACCAGCATCGATGAGGTAGTAATTCGGAACTGCCTGCGGGAAAGGTATGTACACTGCTTTCCTTTTCTTCAATCCCATGTTGAACTCATCGGGCAGCGAGATAGGACATTTTTCCGCACACACACCGCACAGTCGGCAGTTCTCCTTTATGACATAGCGTGGGTTGCTTTTCACCGTAACCTGAAAATTCCCCGCGTATCCTGAAATATTCTCAATATCTGCATAGGTAATGAGTTCGATATTTTCATGTTTTCCTATATCTGCCATTCTTGGAGAAAGAATGCACAGACTACAGTCCAGGGTGGGGAATGTCTTGTCCAGTTGAGCCATGTGTCCTCCAATAGACGGCTTTTTCTCAACAACGTATGTTTTAATTCCTGCATTTGCCAGGTACAAAGCAGAGAAAATACCGGCCACTCCTCCTCCAATCACCAGTGCAGCCTTGTTGACGGCAGATTTCTGCTTTTCTAAGGGTTCCAGTAATCGTACTTTGGCAACTGCCATTCTCACCAAGTCTTTGGCCTTCTCTGTGGCCTGTTCTTTATCAGTGTGCACCCATGAACATTGCTCTCTGATATTGACCATCTCAAAAAGGTACGGGTTCAGCCCTGCAGTCTCACAGGTCTTCATGAAGGTATCGCCATGCATGCGCGGACTGCAGGAAGCCACCACCACCCGACTCAGGTTGTGGTTCTCGATGTCTTCCTGGATAGATCTCTGACCATTGTCGCTGCATGTGTAGGTTGATTCTCTTGAAACCACCACGCCAGGAAGCGTCTGGGCATATTGAGCCACAGCAGCAACATCCACAACTGCACCAATGTTCAAGCCGCAATGGCACACATACACTCCGATTCGAGGTTCACTTTTGCTCATTGCCGTCACCCAGGGTCTTCAGCAGATTGCGCACTGATACTCTGTTCATTTTCAGCCCTAATTCGTCAGGTGTCAGTCCAAGGGCCAGTCCTATCAGCTGGGGCAGGAACAGCACAGGAATACCGAATTGTTCTCCAGCCTGATTTTCAATCCGTTTCTGATTTATGTCATACATGACATCACAGAACGGGCATACCAGGACCATGGCATCTGCTCCTGCTTTCTTGATGTGAGATAGTTTCTCTCGTACCATCTCCAGAGAAACACTCTCATCAATTCCCATGACAGACCCTCCACAGCACTGTTTTTTATTCTCGTACGGAATAGGTGTTGCTCCGACTGCAGAGATGAGCTCCTCCAGACTGTAGGGGACTTCGGGGTCTTCGAAATCCGCATATATTTCGGAGGGTTTAGTGTAATGGCATCCATAGTGAGCAGCAACCTTCAGGTTCAGGGGATGTGCCATCTCCTTTATGGTGTCCATGGTCTCATATAGTACCCTGGCCGCATGCTTTACAACCGTAGTCCCCTTGTACTGCCGATTAATGGGCTTTAGGTTGGCATTTATTTCATCTCGTGTATTCTTGTCCTGCATGGCCAGGTTGGCTTTGAGGAGAGACCCATTGCAGGCACTGCACATGGTCATCACAGGCAGGTTGGCAGCTTCTGCAACGGCCAGATTTCTCGCAGCCACTGACAAATAGGTAGTATGATCAATAGATTCTAAAGGAAATCCGCAGCAGCCGAAATCTTCCAAGTCTGCAAGAGAGATCCCCAGTTTTTTCATGACATTTCTGGTGGAAATTTCGTACGCCATGGTTCTCACTGGAACAGTACAACCTAAAAACAATGCATACTTCACAGCACCACCTTTCCTACACCAGTGCAGCTGTAAATTTCAGCTATTTCTTCATTCTTCTCTCTCACTTTGGGAAGGCCAAGCTTCTCCCTTTTCTCATTCTCAAATTCAGTCACTTCATACAATCGTCCCAGTTCCCCTATTAATCGCCCCTGTTCTTTGTAGGCAGGGTGAATGCATCCCTCTTTGACTGCGATGTTCCTGACAGCCGCCATGAGGTCAGGAATTCTCACGTCCTGGGGACAGCGTTCAGAGCATGTGTAACAGGCAGCACAGTACCAGACAAAATCCTCTCTCAGGACTGTATCCTTCAGTCCCAGGACTGCCATTCGGATAATTTTCCGTGGGTTGAATCTGTCACTCACAGAAGCCACAGGACAACCAGAGGAACAAGTAGCACACTGCACACATTTCAGTATGTGCTCTCCTCCTGGTTGGGAAGCGATCTCATACTTGAATTGGGGATCCAGTTCGTCCATGTTGATAATTTCCTTCTTTTTCATTCTCTCGCTCCTTCAAGTACATTTTTCTTTTTCTTTGGCTTTGAGGTCAAAGGTTTAGTCTTCCTTTACATTTATAAATCTTAGCCTTTTAGTTTATATAGTTTTTTCTGTAGAAAATGTGTAAATATATTTCGAGAAGGTAGTCGAGACATAGGGAAGACATTGAAACGGTGTGCACTATCTGGAAAGGTCAGGAGAACACCCTCTGGAGGCGTCCAGAAGGAACCTAATAAAATATTATCACGAAAGAGTGGACATGTTGAGTTGATTAGAAAAAGGAAAGAAAAACGTGTTTAAAAAAGCGTGTTTGTCGTGTTTGGGAGACCGGTTGTAGAACAACCGGTCTCGAAGGGGGTGAAAGATCCGTGCCGAAAGGTATTTATAGCTTAGGGACATAGCCTATACATCGGTCCATATGCGATATGGACGTACATAGCTACGAAGAAGTACTATATTAATGTTGGGATGAGTTATATGAGCAAACTTACAAGAAAGGAGAAATTGAGAAGATACCATGCTATATATAATCAAATATATGTAAATCCCAGAGTACACGTTCATGAGATTTCTAAGAATGTTAAAATGGCACGAAATACAGTTTCCAGCTATTTAGATCATATGTATGATTCTCAGATACTGTTTGGACCAGAATTGAGACTTGAATACTATCCCGGACTAAATAAATACTTTCATCTCGTCAAGTTTGATGATCCAAACAATGCATTTGAACAGCTAAGAGAGATTCCTCAGATCGACTATTGTAGCTTGTTCCTAGGAGACTGGAACATCATGTACATTTCAGACGGGAAATATGACCCCTCTCACATTGAAGGATTTGAATACTTATTGTTCCAGGGAGTACGAGGAGACATCACTACTCCCCGGGTCCCTCTCACTGATTGGATTCCAGCTTTCAAGCGAATGAAGAGTCAGGCACACGAGTTTGAGCCCAATGGTCTTGAAAAGGTGGGGTTGCCTGTCCATGAACCTCCCTCCTGGGATGAAGAAGAATGGAAACTGTTTTATGAATATGAATATGATTTCAGAAAGAAAGTCACTCCTGCGTTGAGAAAACATTTGATCTCATCTGACAAGTTTTACCAGTGGCTAGAAACTGTCTGTAACCATACGACTGTCCTCATGAGGTTCTACCCTGATGGCTATCTCAACTACACTCACTTTGTGTTCCTCCTCAGAACTGGATACACTGACGCAGTAATTGCACTCCTCTCAAACCTTCCTACCAGTACTGTCTGTACCCATACCGAGGAAGGGTTGCTGGTGTGGCTGAGCATCAAGTCAGATCTCACCTTCACTGATCTTTCAGCAACGCTTCAATTCATGAAAACCAGCGGCATGATAGACAAATTTAGTCAGGCCATTGGCGTCCTTCACTACATTGAGGGTGAGGAAGAACAGAGTCTTGTGGAATGATGCTTCTTGAAGGATGAGCACGGCTAGGCCAGAAGAGTAGGGAAGGGACGAAAAAGAAAAAAGATCCATTACCCAATATGAGAAGAATAACCCTGATCCTGTGATGGATCACGGAAGTTACCTTGAACGAGTGAATTATTCAGTTGGATGTCGGGACACCTGGTCCTCCACCCAATTTCGTGGGGACACCTGGTCCTCCACCGAGTTTCCTTATGCAGTCCATTTTCTCACCTCTAACTCATTTGTGAGTTCCACCTTTAGAAGTTTTCTGTCACTCATCGATTTTTCGCAGATTTCGCGAGTGTTGTGGGGCTAGCTAGTTGGTTTCACAGCAGCCTGTTCTTATCAAGCTGTGTATTCCAAGCTTTCTCAACGCATTGTAAATCTGTAAAGATTCGTAATCAGTACTATATACCTTTGTACTGCCAGAATGTGATGGTTGGCAGAACCCCCACTAGTCATTCTTTGATGAATCATAGGCTGGCTGCGGTTCTTCCGGAAAAGTTTTAAAATCCTGTATGCGAATAGCTCTCATGAAGAAAGTCATCGTTCACGGAGGAGCTGGAGACTTCTCCAAGGCTGACCATGATATTGCTGAATACAAAGAGGGTGTCGAGAATGCGGCCCAGGCAGGTTACGATGCACTGGCCACAGGCAACGCCCTGGATGCAGTCATTCAGGCTGTGTCCTCGCTTGAGGACAACCCTCTATTCAATGCAGGTACCGGGGCAGTCCTTAATATTGAAGGAGAGGTGGAAGCTGACGCTATGGTCATGTTCAAAGGACATGTGGGTGCTGTTGGGGCTCTGAGAAACATGAAAAACCCTGTGCAGGTGGCTCGCCTGGTTATGGAGAGGACTGACCATGTCTTTCTGGTGGGAGAGGGTGCATATTCTTTTGGGAGACATTGGTTTGATCACTATGACCCTGTGACAAACGAGCGTAGGAAGAAATTTGAAGAGCTGAGATCTCAGTTTCTGAAAGGCGATACCAGGTGGAAAAAGAATGTGAACTTGTACGCCCAGCATGGAACTGTGGGAGCTGTTGCCTTTGATGGAGATCTGGCAGCCGCGACTTCCACAGGCGGAATTTGGCTGAAGCTAAAAGGCAGGGTTGGCGATTCGCCGCTGGCAGGGTGTGGGACGTATGCAGGGGAGAAGGCAGCCCTTTCTGCCACAGGAATCGGCGAAAATATTATTAGATCAGTATTCTCAAAGTCCGTTCACGATCTCTTGCCAACCTGTTCTCTCAAGGAAGCTCTGCAAACCATGCTCACCAGTTCACCGGAAACAGGGGCAATTGCCATAGATTTTCACGGAAATGTAGAATACGCCTTCAACACCAACAATATGGCCTGGGCTCTGTGCGATCAGGGAACTGTGTTGAGCTTTGAGGTAGACATATGAACCTGAAAAGGCTGGATGCTGACATTGAATCTTTTCTGTCTGCAGATGGTCGCAAGTTTTACCGGAGGCTGCTGGAGTTCTCTCCATTTCTAGACGCATCAAACCAGATGGTCATTATCCGCATGGGGTATAATGATCACGGGCTAATTCACTCAAAGATTATCACCCTGTATGCATTGCATATTTTGGATATTCTCAAAGAGAAAGTACCTCTCAACATTGTCAAAGAGAACCTGGGAACCTATGGTGATGTTCAGCTTGTGGTGATGGCAGGAGCCTTTCTCCATGATGTGGGAAACATGGTTCACAGAAAAGAACACATCATGCACAGCTGCTATTTGACCGCCCAGCTTCTCCACCCGGTACTTCCAGATTTCACGGCCCGACCTGTCCAGATGCTCTCTGAAATTCTCCACTGTGTGTACTCCCACCATGAGGATACTCACTGTCTCACCACAGAAGCAGGCATTGTCAAGGTGGCAGATGGATGCGACATGGCGGAGGGCAGAGCTAGAATACCGTATCATCGAGGTAAAGTCGATATTCACTCTGTTTCAGCTCTCTCCATAAAGAAAGTCACCCTTTCTCCTGGTGTGAAGAAGCCATTGAAGATTGAAGTACGCATGGATAGTCAGGCAGGCATTTTCCAGATTCAGGAAGTCTTGGGAGCAAAGGCCAGGACGTCTGGGCTCATGGACTATCTAGAGATTGTGGGCATTCACAGAAACAAGACCCTGCCCATCACACTATAATATAAAAAAAGGAGTGAAAAGGATCACTCAAACATTCGCTTCTTGGCCAGCGCAATGTCCTCGGCCTTGACCGTCTTTCTCCCTGCGTGGTCTGCCAGTGTTATGGCTTCGCGGGCAACCTCGATAGCTGTCTCCTGCAGATGAGCTGCAAGTTCCTTAGCCGCGTCTTCTGACACACGGTGAGCACCGGCCTTTCGAATCAACTTGTCAACAGATGCTAGTGGTAATGCCATCGTGATACCTCCTTTTAAGTCGATGAATTTTGCTCCTATTCTATGTCAATTTTAATGGCTTGAAAAGCCACCTTTTATAATAAAAGTCTTCCTTTATAAGTTTTTCGGTAAACCCACTGCTTGTAACCTGCAATTGGAAAGCTGGTCCTTTGTGAGGGGGCAAAATTTCGCAAACTCCAAGCAGTTTACATTTCGGGTGGGGGAGAAGAGAGGTAGGTGATCAACTCATCGAAATTCTCACAGGACAGTGTGATGGTAATCGGGCCAAGGGGACTTTCTTCTGAGAAATTCACCTTCCCCACATACGCTGCTTGTTTGTTCAGGTAAAATGTCAGTTCGCTACCATATAGAGAATTCCTCAATATTCTATCAGCAGTGGAGCGAATCTTCTGAGATTTCAAGAGTTCCCTGAAATGTTCAAGTGATGTCAGTTCTTCCGATTCCCCCTTGAAGACAGTTCCATCCAAGAAGAAACACACGGAAGGAAAAATGTACTCTAAGGCCTTCCTGACCTTCGACTCTGATTCTGTTAAATGAACGGGAGTTGATATTCTGACAGCTACTTTCACAAGCATCTCCTCTTGAGAAATCTCCTGCACTCCCCCCTAAAGTGCTCTAGGGTGGATTCATTGACCAGCATGCAGTCGGCTAAAGCCAGCACGTCTCCTATGCCAAATTTCAGCTCACGGGCATCTCTTTCTGTAAACTCATCCCAGGACAGGGGATCTCCGGGCCTCTGTCTTTTCTGAACCCTGGAGAACCGAGTTCTGGGAGAAGCATGAACGGCCACAATGCCTACAGAATGCTTCTTCTTGAACACCTCAATTTCGGCCAATCCCCTCACGCCGTCCACAATGCAATCTGGAGCAACCTTTTCCGCTACCAGATGGGCTACTGCAGCCAATCCTCGTTCTTCTCTCAGAAGCTGAGCAACCTCTCCATGCCTGTCAGGGGGGAGCCCTCTTTTTTCAGTTTCCTCTCGCACAGCATCTCCCATGGACACAATAGAGTAACCTAGATTTGAAGCCGTTGTGAGGAAGATGCTCTTCCCGCAGCCTGGCATTCCCACAACACAAAGCATGAGAGAACGTGCTGTCTCCGCTTTATATGTGTTGTCATCCAGCATCCAGTCATGCGGTACGCAGAGCGCTGGTGATTCAGTTCTCTCTTTTTTCAGTGTTAACATCACGGCATGAATGCTTTCCTTGGAGAGCACCAGTTGATAGTTTGAAAAACCTTTTTAAACACTGTCTGGAACATTGATACAATGAATCGAGCTGCAGTACTCTTCCTCATTGTATTGGGCCTTGCCATGATTCCCACACCTTCGGCATCATTACCAACTGATCTACCTCTGGCGATCTTTGTGCGTCCCCATGATATTATACAGACAAAGGCAGACATAGATTCTATTGTGAATTTGTGCGCAGAATATGGAGTTTCCTACATTTTTCTCATGATAAAGCAGGACACTGGACCAGATTCAGGACTGGTGTACTACAATAGTCCCAGGAGCCTTGTTAAGTCCGAGTTTGATGTGCTTGATGAGACTCTGAAGAAGGCACATGATCAGAATATCAAGGTGTATGCGTGGATTCCTCTCTTGTATGACAGGTGGCTTGCGGAACAGAACATGGCCACAAAAGAATACTGGATCTCTCCTCTGAAATCGAGACAGTACTACACAATCATGATGAATGAGGTAACAGCATATCCAATTGATGGGATACTTTTCGATTATCTGTGGTTTCCTGATGATTTTGCTGCCAGTGATGAATTAAAGGCCAATTTTGGGCAGCGATACGGGTATAACATGGGTTCCATTGACCTATCGCTTGAAAAAGAACGCAATACCCCCCTCTGGTATGACTGGCTCTCCTACCGGAATGAAGTCCTTTCTGACTTTCTGCGTGACATTATGCCTCAAGACCTGCCTGTGGGTGTGACAGTCATCCCTGAAGAACTGCAAGATCAGGATGCAGAGTATGTGCCTCCGGGAGTAGCTACCTTTGTGGCTGTTCAGACTGAGGCTAACCCGACTCCGCTCATCAACAGGCTGACGTTGTTGACCAAAGCAGGAGTGTACGTCATCATTCCTGATGACTACGTCAGCAATGCCAGAGCTCAGGTGGCTGAGAGTACGTATGCAGATATGCTCATCTTTGATTCTGATGCCTGGCAGAGAAAGGACTTCGAACGCATAAAGAAGGCTCAAATTCCCTTTGAAGACATTCGGATGACTCGATTGACCTTTATTGAGTTCTTTAACAATCAGTACAATATGGAAGAGTGGAGAAGCTACGAGGTCAACACAGCTGTTCTGCCGGCAGGTCACGTGTTCTCAACATACTTCAAGTATTGGCCCTATCCCGACAAGTGGAGTGCCTACATACAGAAATATGATCGAGATTATGTTGATGAGATGATCTCCAAGGCACGGAATGCCAATCTGTACGGTGTCCTGCAGGTCAATGCCCAGTCCGAGGAATTTGCAACCAGATATAAAGATTCAGCTTCTGTAACGTTTGAGTGGGGAGTCCTGAGAAAGAGAATATGTCTCACAGCACTCATCCAGGACCCTTATAAAACAGAATTCTTTGAAATGGTCACGTATCTAGCAAACAATTATGATGCAGAAGCAATCCTTGTTACTCAACTGTACTATCTGGAAGACTGTTTCTGTATTGATTGCCTGCAATCCTATATTGATTACATGGCTCAGAAAGGTGTCCCTGTAGAAGACTGGCCCAGGACAGATGGCAGCATCAATATTTATGATCCAACCGTGAGAGAATGGAAGACCAGTCTGCTTTCCCAGTTTCTGCGGGACCTCAGGGAACTTATACGCGATTCCAACAAGGAATTGTGGGTGGAGGTCCCAGTTTCTGCCAACTTGGAACTTGCTTCTTCTGAGTACGGGTTGTACCTCCCAGAGGTGGAAGATATCGTTGACCGGATTGTCCTGATCAACATCGGTCTTCAAAACCCACCTCGCGTAGAATACATAGTAAAGAGCCTCCCTACTCCCTCAAAGTACATCCTGAGTTTTTACGTTGAATCTCCTGCACCTCCAGCCCGGGAGAACTTAATTAATTCCTTAATTGTTGCTTATAACAATGGGATCACCAGTGTGGGTGCGTATCCTCAGTCATCGCTCGACAATTCCTTGTGGGGAGGATTCTATATTGCGTATACCTACCGACTGGCTCTCACTGACGAGCTGCTCACAGAAATTTACAACATGGGGGATAATGCTGCAGTCATTTCAACCTATTATTTGCTGGAACAGGAACGAGCAGAAAAAGAAATGCAGAACAGGGAGACAGCCAGGCAGAGTATCGCTGAGGCCAAGAGAAGCTACTCAAAAATCCCCCTGGCTCTGGAAGAGGCCCAACAACTGAATGTTAACACCACAGCACTTGAAGAGGAGATAGATCAAGCCCTTGAATTGCTGGCAGAAGCCAGAGCCCTTTTTATTGAAGGGAAATACCAGGAAGCTGAAGATAAAGCCAAAACGACTATTATAGAATTTGAGACCCTCAGTGCACGGATTCAAAATCAAGTTGAACAGGAGAGGGTGAGGAGAGTCTCCTCGGGTGTACTCATTCTCGTGGTGTTCTTGCTGATCATAATGTATGTGCGGTTCAAGATGAGGCGCAAGTAGCTTTCACCGGGCCTGTGCCCCATTCTTTTCCAGTTTCATGACTTCTACATGCTGTTCTACGAATTTCTTGATGTCTTCAGGAGAATCAGATTTCAGTCCGTAGAATTCTGCAAACTTGGGAGTTGTCTTCAGTAGATAGGTCCTTTCTTTGGGTCTCCTCTCAATCAGTCCGTGGTCTTCCAGCTGTTTGATGTGCTGGTATGCGCCCGTTCCCCTGTACTTAACCACATCTGACTGGAGAACAGGCTGCAAGTACGCAATGAGGGATAATGTCTTGAGCAATGCTTTGGATTCTCCAGACTCGGGAGCATAATCCATGACAGTCTCAGAAAGCTCTGGTCTTAACTGCATCACGAATTTCTTGTCCACGGTCTCCACAATTTCGACAGCAGAATCTCGTTCCTGGTAGGCCTTCTGGAGCTCTGCTATGAGTTCCTTGATCTGCCCCCCCGGTGTATTGAGAGATTGGGCCAGACTGCCCAGGCTCACTGGCTTGCCACTGACGAAGAGGACAGCTTCAACCAGCTGCTTGATGGGTTCCATGGTATGAGGAGACCCTGAGATATTATAAAGATTGGTGGTGACTGCTGAAGACTCGACTATCCTTCTTGCATCTTCTTTCGACCTTCCAAAACCTTTTTAACTCCTATGCTAACATACCCCAGAAAGCAAAGTGGTGAAGACGCCATGTTACGAAAACTGTATGTATTTGTCAAAAGGGACTTCCTCATGATGTTCACGTATAAATTTGCCATGGTCTTTAACTATGCACAGATGGTCATGAACCTGTTCTTGTTCGTTCTCTTTGCAGAGATGTTTGGTGATCGGATGCTGACCATCCTTGCTCCTTTTGGGGGAGATTACATCCAGTATATTCTGGTGGGCTCCATAGGGTGGGGGTATTTGTGGAGCGCAATGGGAGCTGCATCAGGATCTATACAGCAGGAAATGATGAGAGGAACGTTTGAACCTATTTTTCTCACTCCCACGTCCCCCTTTGTTATTGTGATAGCCTACACTGTTTGGGGACTGTTTATGGGAACGATATCCATGGTAATCTTTCTGTTTTTTGGCATCACTGTGTTTGATGTATCAATTACAGGAAATGTCGCCATGGGCATTGTCTTGATGGGGCTGTCTGTTCTGATGATGGTAGGGTTCGGACTCATGGTAGCGGGATTGAATGTGTTCCTGAAGCAAGTAGGGTCTCTGGTTTCTGTGGTACAGGGAATCGCAATTTTCCTGTGCGGTGTATATTTCCCACTTGATGTCCTGCCAGAGATTCTTCAGCCAGTAGGAAAAATACTGCCCATGTATTATTCCATTATCGGGCTGCGGCTGGCCCTTTCTGATCAAGCTACCATGGACCAGATCATGGGATACTTCTGGATGCTCTTGGTTCTGGCACTGGTAGCTCTGTCCCTGGGAGTGCTTCTATTCAAGAAGGGGTTGAACAGAGCTCGAAAGGAAGGAACCTTGGCATACTACTAGGAGGGTTTGATCATGCGTGTTCATGTCAAGTACTTTGGAGTACTCAGACAGAAGATAGGAAAGAGAGAGGAGTACGTGGAAAAAGATGTTGAAACTGTCGATGATCTGATGCAGGTTCTAAGGGATACCTACGGCCTGGATACAGGATTCTTGGTGACCGTTAATCGAAAGACGGTGTCAAGCACGGAACTTCTCTCAGAACGTGACGAAGTGGCCGTTTTCCCCCCAGTAGTTGGAGGATAGTCACTGAAATCATGTCAAAGCAGCAATTCCGAAATCTTCTCGAATTCTCACAGACAAGAGTCCGGTCACAACCACATATTGACCATCCGCATCCCTTACAGTTCTCTCTTCCTGCATCGTTTGTCATTGCCTTCGGGGCTTCCTCCTTTCTTTTGCCATGAACGTACCTGGGAAAGTATGTTGATGCAGGCCAAGCCAATCAGGAGATCTGACCAGAATCCTCAAAAGCCGGCAATATACTCTTCTGCCGACATGGCTGCTGCAGCTCCATCTCCTACTGCTGTCGCCACCTGACGATGCTCTTTTGATCTGCAGTCACCTGCCGCAAATACTCCCTCGACTGATGTGCGCATGTCAGAATCTGTAATAATGTATCCTGCTTTGTCTTTTTCAACATTAACCATAGCTGTATTGGGTATCCTGCCAATATACACAAAAACTCCACTCACGGCCAGGTCTTTTCCTTCACCCGTTTTCACATTCTTAATGTGAACTCCCTCTACCTGCTGGTTCCCCTTGATCTCTGTGACTATTGAATCCCATACAAAGGTAATTTTTTCATTGTTGAAAGCTTTTTCCTGGATAATTCCTTCTGCCCGCAACTTGTCTCTCCTGTGGATGACAAAAACCTCGGAGGCAAACTTGGTCAGGTACATGGCCTCTTTCACAGCGGAATCTCCCCCTCCCACCACCGCAACGTGCCTTCCAGAAAAGAGAGCTCCATCACAGGTGGCGCAGAAACTTATTCCTCTCCCCTTGAGGGCTGCGCATCCGGGAACATCTAGTGTCCTGGGATCTGCTCCTGTTGCGATTATCAATGCTTTCCACAGATAGCTCTCAGACCCTGTGATCACTGTTCTCTTTCCTAGGTCTACTGCTTCAACCTCGTCTGACCGTATCTGACATCCAAATTTCTCTGCCTGTTCCTGCATTCTTGCCACCAGTTCGTGCCCTGCTACGCCTTCAGGGTACCCAGGATAGTTTTCAATATAATCTGTTACTGCAGCCTGCCCCCCCGGCATCAACCGCTCCAGAATGGCTGTTTCCAGGCGAGCCCTGGCAGCATAAATTCCCGCCGTCAGCCCTGCAGGACCTCCTCCTACGATGACCACGTCATACATTCAATCACCAACCAGTATCCTGTGCTCCACCATCATACACCTGTTCATAACCACAAAGATTCCATGGGCCTCAGCCTCCTTCCTTGCTTCTTCACTTTCTATTCCTAGTTGCATCCACAAGACCGTGGGGGATACTGCCAGAATATCTGCCATAAAATTCGTTATTTCTTCAGAGGGTCGAAACATCTGGACAATATCAATGCTGCCGGGAATGTCTCTCAAGTTACTGTAGCACTTCTCACCAAATATCTGGTCTGCATTGGGATTAACGGGGATGATGGTGTACCCTTTCTCTTTCAGATACTGAGGCACACTGTGGGCAGGTTTATTCACATTTGTAGAAGCTCCCACGACGGCAATTGTCTTCAAGGAGAACACCCACGAAAGATCTCTTCTCATGTACTGGTTACTCTGTATGTTTTAAAAAGGTTTCATCGCCTCACTACGGGTGGGGAACGGGTATAACCGTGGAGTCTCTGCCAGATGCAACTCCTCCACGTGAGGTTGGTTGGGGATTCTGCAGAGTTGCAGAATACAGGATCTCACCGTGTCTCCATGAAGACACCAAGATGCTCTCAGGTTGGCTATATTTCATCAAGGAAAAATGGACAGTTCTGATGCATCTCTCTCCAAAGATAATCTTAAAACATTGAGGATCATAGTGTCTACATGCACGTATGTGTGACTGCAGATATTGAGAAGTTTTCAGATGCCATTGCCAAGTATGGGGTATCCTGTTCGGTGAATGATTATCATGGGCTGAGAGCCCTTCTTGATATTTTCTGTGAAGAAGACGTACCTTCGACGTTGTTCATGCTGGGTAGATATGTGGAGAGTACTCCTACCATTCTAGACATCGTGCGTGAAAATGGCCATGAAATAGCATCTCATGGGTATACACACCTGGATTTGCGTTCATTATCACCTATCGCATTGGAGGAAGAGCTATCCCACTGTAATCGTCTCTTCTCGGCCAGAGGATTTCGAGCTCCATATTATGGGTTCAGCAGGTTGATGGTCAAGTACTTGGAGCCCTATTTTGTGTACGACAGCTCCCAGATACCCGTAAGGAGCGCATCAAGAATGGACAGATTCCTCAATGTGTATATGCTTTCGGAATCATTAATGGAGATACCAATATCAACTGTGGGTATTGTACCCCTAACCAGCATGGTCTTGCGGATGTGCCCCTTGTCACTGGCCAAGATAATGGCCCTGTACACTCTGAAGCGCGATGGGTATCTGGTAGTGAACTTCCATCCTTGGGAGTTTTCATTTGTCCCTCCAGAGGTCCCAGTTCCTTTTTACGTCACCAAGAATGCAGGGGCTGCGTTCATAAAAAAGGTGAAAAGATATCTTAAATTTCTTAGAGAGCTGAATGTTGATTTTATTACTATGGAGCAGGTCTATGAACTCTACAGATAGGAAACGGCTGGCCCGATACGCCTGGAAGCACAAGCACATGCTGTACACTTATTTTCTGCTGAGGCTGGCCATGATTTCTCCCTTTGTCGGAGTCAATGCTTTCCTTCATCGTCTACGAGGAGTAGTTGTAGGGAACAGGGTCAAGATCGCCCATGATGTTTTGATAGATCCAGTGGAACCTCACAGTGTCATTCTCGAAGATGATGTAACGATAAGCCCGAGAGCAACTATTTTTGCCCACAGTAACCCTACGTTGCCCCTGTACGAGTATCTGGGCCCCAGAGTTGTGAACCCAGTGCTGATAAAAAAGGGCAGCTGGATTGGAACAGGAGCCACACTCCTCCCCGGAGTAACTGTGGGAGAATACGCAGTAATAGGAGCGGGAGCGGTAGTGACGGGAGACATTCCCGACCATGTACTGGCTGCCGGAGTCCCTGCAAAGGTTATCAGAACCCTGACACCTCAGTTTGAAATTCCTCCTGGAGCAACAAGAGACAGAGTTCTGGTTCTTGACGATGACTTGGACAACTCGACGTGAGGTCAACATTCAGCTACTGTGATGGACTCGTTGATTCTGTCGATCGAGTAATGTGGACGTTTCGGACCAGTACATGAGACGCAAAACACGGGAATTGCACTTCAGCCCACCAGTGAACCACCTTTTGTTCCTTCCCCACAGCTTCCATGTTCAGATAAAGCTGCAGCATATTGTCTGAAACCCTAATATTCTTTATAGACCCGGCGATTTCTCCTTTCTTAATAACGAGGATAGCATCACGCGGTATGGTGGAGAAGTCTCCAGTCTGCATGTTCTGGAACCGAGTGTACCAGGTATTTGTGAGATACAACCCATTCTCGACACTCTGGAAAAGTGCCTCACTGCTATACCCTCCCGGATGCATCCAGATATTCAGCGGTTCTGGCTTTACCAATCCGGCATTGGCTGTGGTTTCTGTGTTCATCGCTCTAGCTGTTGACGTATTGTGAAGATAGGTTCTCAGTTCTCCCTTGTCAATCAGAATAGTGTCTCTGGTTGGAACTCCTTCATCATCAACCATCACTCTGTTGAATCCTGCGGGCGTATCCACAACAGTGACGGCCTCCGAGGCAACCTTCTCCCCGATTTTCCCCCCGTACATGGAGCGTCCTGCCAAGACGCTGAATGCAGAAATCATGTCAGTGGAGTAGTTCAAAATAGATCCCACAAAGAGAGGGGAGAACACAACATCGTATGTACCTTCTTTTCCCTGTTCAGGATTTCTGGCAAGGCGGGCATACTCACCTGCTTCTTCCCCCGCTTTCTCAGGATTGAATCCTTTGAGTGTAGAAGAACAGGTCACGCTATGCCCAGAAGCCTCCTTCTGAGAGAATGCCCGGATAGAAAGCTCAATGGACGCCTTCTCATCGTGAACTTCCACATTCCGTGAGGTTGACAGTGCCATAGTCTCATTTATTATCTGCAGAGTGCCAAACGTAGTCTCAGCCTGCTCAATAGCTTTGTTAATGGCAGCCATGATGTAATCTGTGTGATCTGTGATCTTCTTCAATCTGGAATCGCTCTTGGTCTCTGGATACTCAAAGGGACCTTCAGCAATTCCCCTGTATTCCGGATTTTCCCTACTGATTCTGGCCAGTCTTAGTGCCCGGCTCAGCGTCTCATCAAGAGTGTCAAAATTACTGATTTCTGTGAGTACAACTCTTTTCTCATGCACAAGAAATATCTTCAGCACGGTCTCATACCACGTCTTGGCTATGTCGATCTCATTATTGGAGAATCGCACCTGCTGGTTACGGCGCGTAATTTCCTTGGCAATGACATCTGTTGCTCCGTGTTCAAGCGCTTTTTTCACTGCACATCTCGTATGGTCCGTCATCACATCACCTCATGAAAACTCCTCGCAGCCTGGTAGTGGGTCCACCGTACAGCACATCCATCTCCTGGATAGGATCTCCTTTTCCACAATTCCCCGCCCTGAACACGAGGTCATTCCCTCGAGCATCCACAGCCTTCCAAAATCCGGGAGTGGTGATCTCCAGGGTTGGCCTTTTCACCATATGTGTTATCTCACCATGTTCAATACAGTATGCCTCTCTTCCTATGTATCTCTGATTATACCGTTTGTCATCTATATTCCACTCAGTATACGATTTCATGTATATTCCATGGTTGATGCCCTCAATCAGTTCTTCCTGACTGTACTCTCCAGGAAGCAGATATGTATTGGCCATTCTCACGATTGCCTCTCTGTTGTACCCTGAACTCCTGGCTGCTCCATTGCTGGTAGTCCCCATTCGTGCTGCAGATTCCCTGTTGTGCAAGAACTGGTTGATTATCCCATCCTTGTAGAGGAAACGTCTCCTGGATTTTACACCTTCATCGTCATACGCATAGTAGCCGAAGCTGTGTTCAATGGTGGGATCTTCTGCAACTGTTACCTCATCTGAGCCAACACGGGTTCCCAGAAGCTGCTGGTTCATGAAAGATGCTCCTGCCTGAGAAGCTTCCCTACCCAGGATCCGATCTGCCTCCATGGGATGGCCGCAGCTCTCATGACAGATAATACCGATGACGTCAGGTCCAACAACCAGGTCCATGGTACCACGGGGAGATTTCTTCCCTTCCTTCATGAGCCTCTGCAGAATCTCCACTTCGTGTAGCCCATCTTCTGCTATGTCAAACTGGCTAAACCCTTCCCATCCCCCTGTATAGCCAAACCGTCTCACACTCTGCTCCACTTGGTTGCCGCATTTCACTGTGAGAAAGTATGAACAGAGCAGCACAGGCAGAATCCCGGTAATCCTTGTCCCTTCAGAAGTTACAGTAACCTTCTCAAGCTGTCTATCAGCAAAAATAAGCATCCTGGCAGGGATATCTCCTGATGAAGAGATCGTTTCATCCTCCTCTATGAGGCGGGCTACCTTTTCCTGGACATCGATGTCAGAGAGGTTCTCTTTCTGAGGGACTTCCCATGTTGCAGTGGCTCTCTTCTCATCTGAAAGCCGAGGAGGAGTCTTTCTCCTGCAGGATTCCGCCTGCCTGAATGCCTCCTTCACCGTCCTGCGTACACTCACTTTGCTCAGGTCATTGGTTGAGGAGAATCCAATTCCCCTCGAAGTGATAACCCTGATCCCAATGCCTTCGCTGACGATAGTAGATACAGCATCGAGCCCACCGTTCTTGAGCACAATATCAGTTCTTTCCTGGCGTTCAAACCTGGCATCAGCAAATGAGGCTCCTAGAGTGGAGGCTGCATCCACGGCAAACTCTGCACAATCTTCATCCATGGAATCACAGATTTGAAACAGGCAGTCCCTTATATAAGTCTTTTCATGAATGCCACAGAGAATCTTGAAAGCTCCATACCAGGACCGATTCCTGAAGCTAGGTGATAGAAACCAGCACAGTGAAGGGTCCCTCAGATTCGAGGTACAGAGTATATTTCCCAGAATATGCGATGAAGACCATGGATTCGCCTTCTGTCCTGTAAAGTGTATCTCCGAGGAGCAAGGGGGAGGCTGCGTGACCTCCATGCAATGATGCCCTTACACCTGTGGAGAAGCGAAGGACTATCACTTTTCCCTGAAAATCTCCAGGAATGTCAAAGTATACCATATTTCCCTGACTAAATCTATATTCATATCCAAATACAGGGTACAACACATTCTCCGTGGTCAAGAGTTCCTGGTAGTCAATTCGTTTCTTTCCTACATTATACACTGCTGACTGACCAGAGACGAATACCAAAGGAAGCACATCGCTCCCGAGATAGGGAGTCAATGGATTATCGTAGTACGCGTGGGGACATGTCTCATCTGCTGGAGATGTCCACCGCGAGCTGAACCAGTATGCCACGCCATGTTCTTCCAGAAAGGTAAGAGCCTCCTGGTAGTCCATATCATACAAGGGAAGAGATTTCAGCCCATCCAGGGGAAATATTTCCTGATCAATGTAGTAGTATCTAATATCATAGGTTGCCACATACATCCCTGGGGGAGTGTTCTCGTTGAGGTAACGCCAGCAGGGCGTATCATGGGGGTAGAACTGTCGTACGTATGCCCAATCATCAAGGGGTTGATCAGGGAATTGCTTTACATGAGACGCTACCATCAAAGGACCTGTAATAGCTATTCCCAGGGCGACAATACATAACGAGACTGCCAGCGCAAACTGGAGAGAGTACTTCAGTGTTCTGAAAGAAAGGACTTCACACTTGTAGATGAGCCAGGCAAAGAACGTCGCATACACGGGGATGTACACCAGCAAGTACCGATCAAAGGTGGGTCTCACCAGAAAGATTACAATGCAGGCCAGAAACCACACTACAAGCCATTTCTTTTCCTCTGTCTTGGGCCTGACAAGAACGAGGAATATCACACCAACCACGATGACTAGGGGGAGTAGAGGGCGGACTGAACTAATTCTGTTCATGAGAAAATCCAGAATAGAAAAGGGTGACAACACATCTAATCCCGCATAAATCGTCTGGGTCTGAAAATGACTCGTATTGGATTCCCACAACGGATTCTGCAGCTGGCGCCCCAGTCCGAAAAGGGGGAACAGAGGATTTCCAGTATAGTAGAAATTTCTCAGCAAGGGGGGTGAGCCGATTACAGCAGGCAAAAAGAAAGCTTTCAGAGGGAATTTTCGCCTTATGTATGCAATGACCAGAATCAAAACTGAGGCCAGGGCCAGATAGCTGGTGAGACAGGCTGCTCCCAGAAAAATGACGCTCAGATATAAAGAAGTCACATTCCTGGTCAGGACATAACTCGTTACATAAAACAAAAAGAGCCCATTGAAGAAAATTAGCAGAGTCATATAGTGAGGGGAGGCAGAGAATCCAAGAAAGAAGGGCACTGCCACAGCAGCAAGAACCGCATAGATCCTGTGTGAAGGAAGAACCAGGCTGGAGAACAAGAATGTTACCAGCAGGCTCAGGATTCCTGCTGTGTAGCCGAGAACACTCAAGAGCTGGGCGCTGGGTTCTCCTGAAAAGATGTAGGTGTAACATCCCAGCATCTGGTATGCAGGCGGATATGCGGCACTCATTTCGATCCCAATTGAGGGACCAAAGATTACCGGAAGGCCCCCGTGTTGATACACCAACCGTGAGTAATAGGCCTGATAGGCAAGAGAATCCCATTCCAATGGGGGAAACAATACAGCATATAGCAGCCCAGCCACCAGGACGATTCCAATGATCCTCCACCACTTCTTTTCATGGTCTAATAGAGGTGGTTCTATGTCTGGAAGCCTGAACCTCCGGGATGGAATCAGAGCAACCGCGCAAAAGAAGGCTGCGTCACATAACAAGACATTCCGTACTGTTAACAACTGGAGAGCTGCCAGGAGAAACGTCGAAAAAGCTGTCACCCCGAAGCCGAAGGCAAAGCTGAGGATACCTTGTTGCAGAAGAGAGGTTTCTATCCACTTCCTAGTTATGATGAACCCCTTTATCACCATGATTCCAATAGCCGCCAATCCCAGAAGTGCAGACAGAGTAATGTCTACCTGTAGTATGAGGAGAGGAAAGGCAGCAGAATGGAGCAGAATGCTGACCAGCCCGGTAAAGACATCTTGGTTAATCCCGAACTTGAGAACTTCCTGGTAGCTGGCAAAGGCATTGAACACCACACAGAATGTGATGAACGCAGACAGTACAATGGGCAAGACTTTCCGTGATTTGAGAGAAAGGATCACGCCGATTACCACTACGAGCACCAGGATTCCCAGAAACCCCAAAGAGTTCTCATAGACCTGCATTCTCAGCCAGGAGAGTCCAGCAATGAGAGGTTCATTCAATCCTACAACTATTGCTGCAACTAGTGCAGCTGCTACCACTGCTGTACCTGTGCGCAAGGGGATTGCATGTGCTCTCTTCAGGAATGTCACCTTGCCACCTGGTATTGGTGTCTTTTAAAAACTTTGGTTCTTTCAGGTCTTACTTGATACTGACACACCCGCTGGCTCCCATATTTCTTCCTCTAACCCGCAAAGCCCTACAATGACTGTACTTCTGCGATGTCTCCATCGTCAAAGGGGAGACCCTCACAAGACCTGCACATCAAAGGTGCGTCGAATTCTTTTGAATTTGCTGCTTGTGGTACGTTCCAGCTGATCCACAACTGTGATATCGATGTCCACGGAGCTGCCGAGAACATTCTGTATTCTGGTCCGCAGGGTGCTCTCCGCATGTTCCGTGAACTCACCATGGGGGACAATCCGTATGGCAACATGAGAGATGCTATCCTGGACTATGCCGAATTCTGCCACTTGAGGTATCCTATGAAACAGTGGACATATCCTGGTACTAGGTACCAGTTCCTTGGAAGGCAATACAATGACATCATCAAGTCTTCCTTCAAGTTCTTTAATGATAGGCAGACCTCGGCCGCACGAACAGAGTTCGTCCAAAGGTACAGCAACGTCGCCCAGCCGGTATCTGATGAAGGGCATGGCCACATTCCACAAGTTTGTTACCACCACTTCTCCTAGCTCACCAGGGGCCACCTGTTCACCCTCTTTTATGAATTCTACAATGACAGAATCTGCATCTAGATGCATGCTACCGTGACTGCATTCCCACGCAATGGAATTCACCTCCGTAGCCCCATATTTGTTTATTGTTGTAGTTTTGAGTGTCTTCTCTATGTATTCTCTCCAGGAGGGGTAGGCTACCTCTCCACCGATCAGGACGATACCTGGTTGAATCCCTGAGATATCGGTTTTTTCAATTGCTTTGCATAGTCCAACGAGCGTCGTGGGATGTGCTCCCACTACAAAAGGATTTATGATACGGATATCTTCCGCCAGCGATTCAGGCTCCTTTTCAAGTATACCAACAGTTCTGGAGAATGGTGATGCAGAAACACTCTCGTACTCAGCAGGAGAGCTACACACTATACAGAATCTATGCCATGGCCTGACCCCGTGAGCGAAGTAGTTCCTCAAGGCTACAGCGTTGAGGCGGCTCCAGGCTTCATAATCAAAGAGAATCCTTAGAATATTGCCGGAAGTTCCTGACGTTGTTCCCACCTTACAGTTGGCTTCTGAGAATCCAGGCGTGACCATTCCCTCCGGAAAGGACGCCTTTATTTCTTGTTTTCTAACTAGTGGGATTTTTGTGATATCATCAAGGGTAGTAATGTCTGAGGGAGTTATGCCAGCGGCCTTGAATTTTGATCTGTACAAAGACGTATTTCTATATGCAAGGTCAACCAGGTATTTCAGCCGTTTTTCCTGCAGGGCTTTCAAGGCCTTGGGAGTTAGAAATTGATTCCTGTACGCTGCAGGCAGGTAATAGAAGGCTTTCCACATTGAGTCACCTCTTTCGTCAATCTTGTTCATTTTTTCCTGTGACTTAAAAAGATTTTGTGATAAATGATAAAGTCTGAACTGGTTCACAGGCCAAGCACTTAAGAAGACAGGGAGTCATCCATACCCATGAAATTCTCAGACCCCAAAACAGTAGCACTCTTATTCAATGAGTATATAAATAGTCAGGATCTCAAGAACCTCAGTGAGTTGATGACAGAAGACCACACCTTTATTGATGCTTCAGGGGAGACAGTATCTGGAAAGGAAGAGATGACACAGGGTTGGAAGACGTTCTTTCACCGATATCCGGACTATCGCAACGTGTTTTCAAGAGTAGAATCCAGGGATGACCTGGTGATAATGGTTGGACATTCTGAATGCTTAGAAAAGGTTTTAGATGGACCTGCCATCTGGACTGCCACTATTCGCAGTGGGCTGGTGTCGCAGTGGAGAGTATATGGAGATACAGAAGAAAATCGAAGGAAATTGGGTATTCTCTAGGCTATGCAGAAAGGAAGGTTAACCCCAACCTCTGTTTCGTCTTCTCTGTCGGTATCCCATCATCATCCCAACCTCGTGCCTTGAAGTAATCTCTCTTCATCCGGGCTACATCTTCTTCTGATATGAAAGCACCCTTCGAAGGTCCCTCCGCAATGGGTGTCCCAAATTTCACAGGCAACCTGTCCATTACGACGCCATTTCGAATATTGAACATCCATTCAACATTGAAGGTTCTCTCTCCGATGGTAATGAGTTCTTCAGGCCTGAGATTGATTCCTGTGTAGGCCTCCAGCATTTCACTCATAATACCAGGCAAATAGAAATCTCTGGTGAATTTGCAGGTTCCCAGAATATCATGGACAGCCATCAAATTCTCCATCCACGCTACATATCCCTTATCCTCAGAAGAGAAGCGGTCAGTAGTGAACTGCTTCCAGACACCGGAGAATTCCACCGTGTACGCACTAGATCGCAAGTGGCATGCACCCCTGGGAGAGGTCATAAAAGACAGGGCCATCCCCTTTATGCCTCTGACATCATAGGCTGGGGGTTCTAACCCCAGTACATGAATGGCGTGATATTGATTCCTGTAGATGTCACTGAGAGTACGCACTCCCTCTGCCAGGTCATTTCCCAGCCCTTCCCTGGCAGCGGTCTTCTTGATCAACGAAAGGATGGTGTCGCCATCACCAAACGGGATATTCTCTGTAATTACACCCTCCTTTGAGAGGCTCATCATGTATCCCAGAACGCCTCCCATGGAAATCGTGTCCATCCCGTACTCGTCACAAAGTCTGGTAGCCTCTGCTATGACATCCACATCGTCACAGAGCAAATTTGATCCCAGAGCAAACAATGTTTCTAATTCAGGATCAGATACCCCTTTGAATACTTTTCCACAGGCAATCATACACCCGTGACACCCCGTGCTTTTAGTTACTTCCTTGATCCAGCCAGTTGTGTCAATCTTGGAGGCCCTGTCGAACTGGCTCTGTTCAAAATTCTCTGTGGGTAGAATGCCCCATAGATCTGAAAAAGGGTTAATGGATTTACCTGTTCCCAGAGAATGGTATCCCTGATAGGCAGGGTATCCTTCTCCCTCCAGAAATCCTTTGACACACTTTTTTCTCACTTCCTTTACTCTCTGGTGATCATACTCAATCTTCCGCGGGACTACAACTATTGCCTTGAGGTTCTTGCTGCCCAGAACAGCTCCGAGCCCAGTTCTGCCTGCCTGCCTCTTGTCTCCAACAATGGCAGCGAATTTCACCAGGTTTTCACCTGCAGGGCCAATACACGCGCAGGAGCCATGGTGTCTTTCTTTCAGTATGTGTTGGCATTCTGAGGTTAGTACGCCCTTAAGGGTCTGATCTTCCACGATAGATACATCCTGATCAATCAATAGGTAGGAGAGGGTCTCCGACCTTCCAGTGATGGCTATGTAGTCCAGCCCGTGTGATTTCACAGAGACGCCCAATGATGCTCCGAAGTAGCTTTCTGCAAAGGCGCCCGTAAGAGGAGATAGCCCAAAAAAACCGCACTTTGAAGTCATGGGGAAGGTACTTCCATTTAGAACACCCGGCGTAAAGATGATCCAACTTTGTGAAGAGAATGGTTGGGTTTGTTTCATTTTTTGATAGAGGATACACGCTCCTGTGCCATTTCCTCCCAAGAATTGACTTGAAATATCTTTTTCTATAAGTTCATAAGAAGTTTTCTTCGTGGAAAGATCTATGGTGACTCCTTTTCCGTGAATCATGGGGTGATATTCTCTCCGTGATTAAATAGTTTTCGTCGGTGGTCATTCATCAGTTGGGTCGAGGATACTCTCTGCTACAGTACGTGCAAGCGTCCTACTGACCTTTCCATGAGTACAACACACCATTTTGGGTTAGATTTGTTCTATTTGTAACCACCACTGTGCCTCTATGAGTAACCTTTAATAGTGACAGGAAGTACCACAGGCATGATACACCAGCTCATGAGTTTTACTATGGCCTCAAATGTTTTCATTCTTGAAGATGATATTACAGTCATGGTGGATGCAGGAATGGGATTATCACGAAGAGTTACAGACTATGTAGAAGAGAAAGGATTGACCATTGACGTTCTTGTTAATACACACTGTCACGTCGACCATACTGGTGGGAACGGACTCTTTCCTCACGCAAAGATCTACGCGCATGAACTGGATGCTCCTGATATTGAAGCAGGCTCACAGAAGACACTGTGGCACTTCGGGTTTGAGAGGCCCTTCAAGTTTCCTGTGTCAAAAGTACTGAAGGAAGGAGATATCATCAACACAGGTAATCACAATTTGAGCGTAATTCACACTCCTGGCCACACAGAAGGGAGCATGTCACTCTATGAAGAAGACACAGGAGTCCTGTTTTCAGGTGACTGTGTGTTTGATATGGGTATTGGGAGGATGGACTTCCCTACTGGAAACGCAGAAGACATGAAAAAATCTCTAAAGAGACTCCTCACCTTGGACATTGAAACGATCTACGCTGGTCATGGCGGCATTGGCACAAAGGACAGCATCCGCACGGGTCTGGAATTCTTCTTCTAGACAGAGGTTTCTACCGTGATCTCTCCTGCCTGGACGAGACCATCAACATTTCCATCAATCCATCTGACAAACATCACATAGTTGTTCTGGTAGGTTGTCCAGAAGTTGGGATCTCCCACAAGGACAGACCCCGCATAGGTCCCCTCCCAGCCATAACCCCAAATTACCATAACGTTTCTTCCGTTCTCCACTCCGAGGTACACCACACAGATGTCCTGAGAGGGATACTGGGTCAGATCCAGGTGAATGGACTCTCCCTCGCAGAAGATGTCAAACTCCACACCGGGGTTATAATTGTAGGTGATACCCAGTTTGTTGTCCAATTCATCAGCCACAGGGCTGACGGCAGGACCTCCCACGACAATGAGGTTACCTGTATCGTGCTCTATCTGGGTTATAATCAAATCAGTTCGTCCTTCGGGGTTTTCCGTCAGTCCGCCCACAGCTAGCCCGTAGGAAATCTTACCAGTCCCCAGAACATCGGTACAGTAGGCTGTGTCTCCCACCACGAAAAAGGAATTCGTGCTAAATAACCCTGGGTAGTCTGTGAAGGTCACAGCCGGAGGATTGCCAATGACCGCTCTGATGCCGATGTCCCAGTTGTATCCGTCTTGGACCAGATTGTACCAGGTCATTCCATCGAGACTATCATATGACCTTTGGGTAATGGGAGTGTGGTCATCAATAGGTACAGGATAGTTGAATCCAGGAGTGTTGAATCGAATCGCAACAAAAACATCATTTCCTGACGATACTTGCGGGGGAGATGCGAGCCGTACAGAACAATATCCTGCCCTAGTGGTTGTACCCGATTGGGAGGTCAATAATGTGCTGAAGTTATATGGCCCACTTCCCGAAACATCGTCATATACGTAAATCTGGTAGTTTACCGTGCTGTTGGTGGACCAGAACTCCACACGTTTGAGAATCCCGCCTGCAGGAGGCGTAATCCTGACTGCACCCCACCATGTGTTCGTGCCGCCCCCAAATGAACCGTCCCCTCCATATTCGTCATAATACACGAGACTCTCGGTTGTGTCGAAATTCCTGCTTAATGATATTGCAGAAACACTCTGGCAGATCATGGCAGAGCCATAGGCGATGGCAAAATACCCACCTTCTCCCCATGAAGTCCCCCAAGAATTCTTGACAATCCATGCACCTGTTCCGTGAGAGTGGGTCAGAGTATCGTTCCATCCAATCAGGAGAACACCATGGTTTTCTGAAGAGGGAGTCCACCATTCATACACACCCCCAGTATAGGCAGAAAATCCTGGCCCTGATGCATCCATGGTCACAATGAGGGGCCCATAGTCCGAAAGAGCCTGTTTTACCACATCAATAATAGCTGAATTTTCGCTATCCAAATTCTCTCCAATAATTTTCCAACCGCTCAATTTTCTCACGTAGTCACACGATTTGCACAATGTCCCATCCGTAGCATCATAGGGAGCGCAGGTTTCTAGAGATGCACCATACTTGGTGAGGTAATTGACAGCAATAAAATCATTTCCTCCCGAGCACCCTGCATTATACACATTACAGGAAAGCACGTTTTCTTCTGAAAGGTTGTACGAAGCGCCTCCCTCAAGTAGAATCTTGGATTCTAGTGAGCCCACAGTGGCAAAGGCCCAGCAGCTTCCACAGCTTCCCTGATTCTTAGGGGACGTGACCTTCCCTAATGTCCGGTAGTCAAAGATAGAAGGGAGTGCACGAGGAACATAGCCCTGAGGAAGATTCCCCCCAGATATCGTCAGATGACTCAAGTCTTGACGGGATGGACGATATCCCAGGAGATTGGCCCTTTCTGTGAGTGGTAACTCATAGACCCATGTATCACCGACTGTATATCCATAGTTGTTGACTCGTATCATTTCCCTGATCTCCTCCAACGTCATGGAAACCATGGGAGCTGCAGGTTGCGGGGGTCTATCTGGTGCCCTCTGCAGTGGCTGACCAGGGGCACCTACAGGAATTGCTGTACAGAAAAAAATGACCATGAAGAATAGAATCCAGACCTTCATTTTTGTGAACACATTCTTTCTCATATGTTTTCACTTCCTCTTCTCTTTCTCAAACGCACCTCTTTTCAGGCAGATAGCGTATCCCTTCTATGGAACCGCCACTATATAAACCTACTTGTCATCATTGCGAAATACGTGAAATTGAAGGCATGTGAGGGGGTTAACTCCTATTCTGCACGTCTTCTTAACTGTGTATTGGAAGAGGCCAGCGTTCTCAACACCATCTCAAAACTCTCATCAGGTGAGAGTGTCTTATTCAAGAACACTCCTGTTCGCCCCACCTTATCCCGTCTCTGCAGCACTTTGACCCGTTCTGCTATGATATTGATGGACACCTCCAACCGTTTGGCCACTTCATGTTCTCTTCCTAAAACAGACAGTTCATGGTGTCCTGCTTCCGTTGGGTCTATCAACACGAGTCGTTTGTCCACTCCAGGCACTCTGCCCTCATCAAGAAGCTGCTCCAGTGCCAGAAATCCACCAAATCGGTAGAACTCGTGCTCTATGCGCGTGGGCTGGACCAGAGGAAATGTTATGGAAGCGTCTGCTAATTCTACCACTCCTTTTATCAGGTGCCAGGGAGTAGCCTGACTGATCCTGCGTTCCACCACAGCAAAGCTTTCCAACCAGATTTCTAAAAGACACGAGGGAATCACATAGGGAATAACAATATCGACATCAGAATCCTTATGGACATCACCCCTGGCTAGACTCCCATAGACCAGGGGAGAAAACTCTCTGAGGCATTCCATTAGCTCTACGGCCTGCCCTCGCAGTTTACGCAGGAGATCCCAGTGAGATTCCTCATATACGACCTCCTGGAGGTGGAATCGTTTGGTTTGCTTCCTCATCTGACCACTTCGGAAATCCAGGCAAAGAATGGGCTGAACCCTTCTCCCACGGGGATTTCCACGACATCTGGCACGTCATAGGAGTGCATCCTTTTAACTTCTTCGATTACCCGACCCACTTTCCTTCTTTCAGTCTTGATCAGAGCAGCATATTCCCTGGCTTCCTCCAGGTTCTCTTCCCATATGTACAGTGAAGATATGGGAAAGAGGTTGGCACAGGCAATGAATCTCTCTTCCAGCAATCGCGTTGCTATGGCGCGTGCTTCTTCTTCAGAGCCGGAGGTGAAATAAACAAAAGAATATTCCATGAAAGAAAAGAGAAAGAGACTTATATAAAGGTTTTCACTTTGATGCGTCCAGTCGGACTGTTCTCGAACCTCCTGTTCAGCCCTTCAAATACGTGTCAAACCAGCGTTTTATGTGGTTCAACCGTGCGATACGGCGGTCGGTTCTCCCTCCTCGTGAAAGACCGTGGGGCTCATCAGGGAACAGTACCAGTTCCGTGTCCACGCCAAGGCGTTTCAATGCCACAAAAACCTGAAATCCCTGTTCAATATTAGCACGCAGGTCGTTTTCGCTGTGAATGACCTGAGTAGGTGTTTTGGCATTCCCGATGTACTTCATGGGAGACTGCTTCCAGTAATTTTCAATATTCTCCCAGGGGGTCTCATTGCCAAATTCATCCTGGAATGCCCAGTTGAAGTCACTGGACCCGTACATGCTGGTTAAATTACTGACACTCCGCTGGGTGACAGCAGCTTTGAACCGTTGCGTGTGTCCAATGATCCAGTTTGTCATGTATCCACCGTAGCTGCCCCCGGTAACACCCATTCTATTCTGGTCAATGTACGGTTTCCTCTCCACGTAGTCTGTCCAGGCCATGAGATCATCATAGTCGACTGTGCCCCATGCGTTCCATATGCTCTTTGAGTGTGCTTCTCCATAGCCCTGGCCACCTCTGGGATTACAGAAATACACCACATATCCCTGGGCTGCCAGAAAAAAGAACTCGTGCATGAAGAAATTGCCATATTGCACCCTGGGACCCCCATGGATCTCAAGTATGGATGGATATTTCCTCGATGGATCAAAGTCGGGGGGTTTCAAAATCCACCCCTGGAGATCATTACCCGCAGCACCTTTGAACCAGACCTCTTCAACTTCTCCCAGGGTCAGCGATTGGAACAGGACTTCACTGACATGTGTTACCTGAGTCTTGGTCCCCTTCTTCAGGTCAAGAACCCAAATCTGTCCCGGGTCTTTCATGTCACCGTGGAAGTAGGCCAGAATAGTCTGAGATCTATCTAGGGTGAAAGATCCTACAACACCAATATCTTCAATCATAGATTCCAAACGGTTGTCCAGAGTTATTGCTCGGAGGACAGTGTTCCCATGGTGTGCCACTTGGAAGAATATCTTCGTGGAATCATGTGACCAGGTGGGGGGCATCTGGGACGGTGAACCAGGGAGATCATTGATAGTCCATGAGGCAACGTTGAAATCATGTTCACCAGTTAGGTCTTGAGCAGTGGCTGATCCGTCAAAAGGTACGACCCATAGATGAGTCGATTTCCAGGGCATCTCTTTTCCTTCCCATCCGTAGTAGGCAATCCACTTCCCGTCAGGGGAGATTCGGGGGCTGTTCTTTGGCCCCGGTGGTGTATTGACCTTCCGGATGTCTCCACCTTTTTTTGGTATGACGAACATGTCTATCGCGTCAGGGTCGAGATCAGGGTCGTCTGCGTGGTTAGATCTGAAGACAACATAATTCCCATCGGGAGACCAGGTGGGCTCCTCCTCGTCAAAGACTTCATGATCTGTTATCTGGGTTGCCTCCCCTGTTTCAGCATCAACAACCCAGAGATGGAAGCGTTCCCTTGGCGAGAATCCCTTTCCATCTTCTTTGTAGAAAACACGGGTTATATGGCGACTTACTATTCCTAATTTCTTTTTCTGTTCGTCTTCTTCTCGTTCAATCTCTTCTTGATCCTTCTTCTGAAAACAACAAATGAATTCTGTCCCTTGTGGAGACCATTCGAAACTGCCAATAGTACCCTTGAAATCAGTCAATTTTCGGGCTTCCCCTCCTGTAAAGGGAATGATGTAGATTTGGGGTTGCTTCTCATCGTCTCTGTTTGAAAGAAAGGCGATCCGGGAGCCATCTGGTGACCAGCGAGGAGTGGAATCCGAGTGGTCGCCAGAAGTGAACTGGTGAGGGTTACCTCCCCCAGTGGGAACAATCCACAGGTTGGTGTATTTTTTCTCCGTTTTTCTGTCAATTCGCTGCATAGCATATGCCACATGAGTTCCATCAGGCGAAATCTGGCAATCAGAAATGAGGTTGATGTCGTAGAGATCTTCTGCTGTAATGAACCGGTTTTTAGCTGGCATATTTCCTCTTGCACCGTTGCTGTTTTAAGGGTTGTGCCTTCACTTCTCCTGTAGCATCACCCACGGTCCGGGCTTCTTGGGAGACATGAAGGTCATGACACAGTCAGAAGCAGTACTCTACAGGCACTGTAGCAATCTCTGCAATTCTTTTCCTCAGAACAAAGTCGTAATCGGTTTTCGCCCTGAGAGCAGCATACTTGGGGATTAACTCTGGGTTCCAGCTGCTGAGAACAGAACGTATTCTCTCCCATGATGTATTGTACAGATTCATCCTGTCTACAATAACGTAAGAAACATATTCTTCCAGAACGGTGAACATTTCACTGATAGCCTGAGAAGAGTCTGAAATGAATGGCAGAATAGGTCCAAAAAAAGCATATGTCCTTATGCCAGCTTGACTGACCTCCTTCAAGGCCTGCAGTCTCTCCCGAAGAGAGGAGCTCCCAGATTCAAACTGGCCGCGCACTGCTTCATCCAGAGTGGTGAAGGTGAACCCTACTTCACAGGATAATTCTTTGAGAATATCAATATCTCTGGTCACCAATGCCGACTTAGTAAGTACGGACACGTAAAAGGAAGCATTCTTCAGCTGTGTGAGACACTTCCTGGTTATCTCATACTGTGCCTCAACTGGTTGGTAGGCATCTGTGACACTGGAAAAGAGTATTCTCCCTTTCTTTATTGTCTTCAATTGGGTTTTCAATATTGAGGGTGCATTGAGTTTTACATCCACAAACTGCCCCCACGGCTCTTTGTGGCTGGTATATCTTTTCATGAATGTGGCATAACAGTAAGCACAGTTGTGCTGGCATCCAGTATAGGGATTAACGGCGTAATCGACCCCATAAATGCGTGATTTCACCAGTATAGATTTGCAGGCAACTTCCGATATCTTCATCACGTTGAATAGGACCTTAAGCTTAAAAGTCTTTTTTACGTGTACCCCGGGGCCGGGAATTGTCCACAGATGACTCATGTATATCCAGACACAGATACATATTTTGCGAATTTCTATGAAGATGTCAGAATAAAAAGGTTTTTAAGTCTATTCCGATTCTGGCTACTCATGACAAGAATCCTGGTAGTGGGATTTGACGGAGCAACCTGGGATATTATCACCCCTCTCGTGGCAAAGCATGCACTCCCCACCTTTGAGAACCTCATGGAGAAAAGCACCTGGGGATACATGGAGAGCACAGTGCCTCCCATGACCATACCTGCATGGATTTCCTTGTTCTCTGGGCTACATCCAGAACAAATGTGCATGTTTGACCTGAACAAGATTGTGCTTAAGGGTAAGACTGTTGAATCACGTATCTTCAACTCAAATGATTCAAAAGGAAAACTTATCTGGGATTTTCTGTCAAAAGAAAACTCTAAGAGTCTCATCCTTAATATACCGGGGATCTTTCCACCCTATCCGATTGAAGGGCATCTCATTGGTCTGGATTATACTCCCATGGAGAACTGTACCTATCCCGAGGACCTAGAAGAAATACTGGAAACAGAACATGATCTCACCGGGATCAAGGAAAACCAGAAATTGCTTAAGGAAAAAGAGGAAATTGCCCTAGAAGCCATAAGGAAGGAAGAAAACGCAATTCTAAAGATTTTGACCTCCTTTTCTCGCAATTATTCCTACGATGTTATTTTTGTTCGATTTGGAATACCAGATCATGTTTCTCATCGGTCAATACAAGAAGAGGAAATGGAAAAGTGCCACGAATTGATGGATACCATGTTGAGAACGGTAATAGATTCGATTGAATATGATTATCTCTTCCTGGTGAGCGACCATGGAATCAGGAAAGCAGACAGGATTTTCTATGTGAACAGATATCTAGAAAAACTGGACTATTCTAGACCCGCCTTAACGCTTTGTATTCTTGCCTGCCTGAAGCTTGTTCTTGACAGTATTGTGGGGGTTCATAAGACAAATTCTATTTTCGAGAAATTCTTGAGTATCTACTTTAGAGGAAAAAGTATTTTTGTGCAGGAAAGGCTGAACATGGGAGAGAATGCTGCCTTTGCATTCTCAGCTGCTCCAACACATTTCTGCCCTCTCTATATTGTGGATAAGAACAGGAAAGAAGAGATTATTGAAGCATTGAGAAGAAATGAAAATATACTGAGCATCCGGGAGGTAGACTGTGCAGAATACGGACCTTCTGCCATTTTAGAATCACGCTTTCCCATTTCTGTGAAGCCGTCCTTGAAAGAGGTCTCATATGAGTCTCGGTGGGTTCATGACTTGAGGGCAATATTCCTTGCACACGGTAAGAATATTAAGAAAGGTTCAAGGCTTGATTGCAGCATCTATGATATCAGTCCCACATTACTTCATGTACTGAGGCTACCAGTACCTGACACCATGAGGGGAAAGGTTCTAACCGAAATGTTCGAGGAGAACTCAGAAATCGCAAAGAGGAACCCCCTGTATGTGCCCGCAAGGTTCTACTGTCCTGGTACTGAAGAGGAAAAAATCAAACATTCAGTACAGGGATTGAAGACTCAAGGGAAAATCTGATACTGGCCCCCCCCTCGGGGACCGCATTACAGCTACGAAACGTAATCCAAGGGTCAAAAGAAAAAGAAAAAAAGTCTACGCTTTCTTGATTTCCTCAACTATCATTTCTGGAAGAACCTTGAGGAAGGAAGCGACTGTTCCAAGCATTCCGATAACAGAGCCAACGAACATCAATACTGCGCCGAGGATCATCCCTAGAAAGGATGTTCCTGTATACGAGAAAGAGAATCCAATCCCTGCTACGAACATGCCAAGACCTACCAGGATTCCTCCAACAATCCACCATATGATTGAAAATCCTACGATTCCGGCCGCGCCTTTGAACGCGCGACCCCAGCTGACCATGTAATCACCACATCCCATTCTGGAGTGACCTTTTATATGTTTTGGCTTCAGGCTCTGGCGTGCATTTCATTCAAAGCCGGTGAATCTGTGATGCCAGATCTGTCACATCCAGAAAAATATAATCGGGATTTTCAGCTTCTAACCTGCTCCTGCTGGATAATCCACACAAAACGCCAGCCGTGTTGACTCCTGCCCTTTTCCCAGCTCTGATGTCCGAAGGCAAATCTCCTACATACAGACACTCCCGGGCATTAGCTCCCAGAAGGTCAACTGCCCGGTTGATGGAAGCTGGATCAGGCTTCTCCCTGGTAACTTCATCTGTGGTAACCACCACCTCAAAATACCTGGATATGCCTTCTTTCTCGAGAGATTCTTCTGTCCATTGTCGCCCTCTGGCTGTCACCACGGCAAGTCTGAACCTTTGAAGCGTTTCAAGGGCTTCTCTGACTCCCGGCACCAATACGCTTTCTTCAGTGTACTGGGCAAAACGCTTTTCAAAGAATTCCTTGATTCTCAAAATCCTCAAGGGATTTCTCCAGCTCAGGAATCCATAATGAAATGCAATAATCAGGAAATTGAGCCTGCTTTTTCTCCCCCCGAGCATATTGAGAGTATCGTTGATAACATGATCCACATCAATTTCCAAATCGAATTCTCTTTTTGTTTCTCTGACCGCTTTCCTTATCGCTTCTGCGGTGTCGAAAAGAGTCCCGTCCGCGTCAAAGAGTATACATTTCACAACACCATCCTGGCGAGTACCTATAAATAGGTTTCACGTACATACTCTCTTCCTTCCTGGGGTTCTGTCCAACTCGTCCTTTTGGTTGGTGCATTCTGACTACGTCTCCTCATTTCAGAAAACTCGTCCTCATACAGTTTGTGGCAATTCACTTGACAAAGTACTGTACACCTATAAATCAATGGATACATTTCCCAAAATCAGCGAATCAGGTTCTATACCCATGTGTACTTCCATGGTAATTGGCGGTACATCTCTCCTCCTGGTCATCTCAGGAGAACAGCAGTGCCAACGGGCATGGAGAAGGTAAATGTTTATAAAGCTCATGAGTATTCTACACTACTTCCAAGGATGTGGCTTTACAGCTGAACGTAATGGAGGTATTAACATGGGATACTACAAATATGTGAGAGAAGCATGGAAATCTCCTGAGAAATCATACGTAAAGAGTTTGATGTGGCAGCGAATGCCGGAATGGAGACGAGAGAATGTCATTACCCGAATAGAAAGACCAACCAGACCTGACCGAGCACGTACACTAGGATACAAAGCCAAGCCCGGATTCATCGTGGTGAGGGCAAGGGTGCGCCGGGGTGGGAGGAGAAAATCAAGACCGAACTCACATCGAAAACCCACCGGCATGGGTGTGCGAAAAATCACCATGCGTAAGAGTATCAGGTGGATGGCTGAGGAGCGGGTGGCCAAGAAATACCCCAACATGGAAGTTCTGAACTCGTACTGGGTAGGTCAGGACGGAAGGCACAAGTACTTCGAGGTCATTCTTGTTGATCCAAATCACCCTGCTATACAGAATGATGCTGAACTCTCCTGGTTACAGAATCAGACAGACAGGGCTCTGAGAGGAAAGACGAGTGCTGCCAAGAAGAGCCGCGGACTTCGTACCAAAGGAAAGGGTTCTGAGCGGAACAGACCTCACAAACTGCGATGATAGAAATCGACCACATTACACTGCAGGCCCTGTGTCATGCCACAGAGAGCGAGGACAAAGTGCTGGAAGCTCTGCATGTACTCTATCCCCACTTTAGGAGACGGGAAGCAACCGGTCACTTTGGGAATCCCATCTACATTTTTGAAGCTCAAATCAACAGGAAAAGGGAAATAAGGGATCTACTATCCTTGATAAAGAAGGAACTCGCTCCACAACTGGAGAAAAACATGCGGAGGCGAATTGACAGAAAGGGGAACCTGTACATCAGAGTGGACAAGCAGGAGCTTGCCCGCAGGAACCTGGTGGTGGAGGACAGGGGAGATGTTAAAATAACAATCCGCATACAGAGCTACCCTTTCAGACTGGAGGATGCGATCCAATATGCCGAGGACATATTTGGCCATTGATTTAAGGGGTTACCCCTCACCATGGTACCAGAAGGTGTGCCAGGTGGTGCCTGCAGAGGACTTCATGGGAGACTCTCAACGTTCAGAGGCAATGCAGGGAGTTGAGGTGGAAACTGTATCGCAGTTGAAAGGAATCTCCGGCAGTATACTGGTATTTGCCAGTGGAGGAACAACACACAAGAATCGCACCTTTCTGAAAACACAGAAAGTTGATGTCTTGTCCCATCCCTATCCTTTTGATTCTTTTCAGGCACGGCTGGCAGCAGAGAATCACATTGCTGTGGAATTGTGTTTTGCTGATGTTCTCTTTAATACAGGGTATTTCCGAGCCAAAGTACTGAAGCGACTTTCCACCACGGTTTCCCTGGCCAAGAAGTATCATGCCCCTCTCATCCTCACTAGTGGCGCTTCCTGTGAAAGAGAGGTAGTTGCACCCAGGACCCTCGTTGCTTTTGGCCGCATTCTGGGAATGGAATTCGACGAAGCTAAGGCATCCATCTGGAATATCCCAAAGAAGGTACTTGAGGGATTTGAATGGTAAAAAAGACGTTGCGGGAGAAGAGACGCTACATTCTGTTTGAACTGACCTCTGAGGAAAGCTTTAAAAGGGGAGAAATTGTTACAGGTATATGGAATTCCTGTCTTGAATTCCTAGGAGAATGTGGTGCGTCAAAGACATCTCTGTGGGTACACGAGTATGAGAATAATCAAGGGATTGTCTCCTGCAATACCCGCAGTGTAGATGAAGTTATTATGTGTCTTTCACTAATACAAGACATTGACAGAAAAGAAGCGCGTCTTCGAATCAAAGGTGTGTCAGGAACAATAAGATGTTTGAAACAGTAGGTGTGAGTATGGTTTCTGTGGATGAAGCAGTGATAGCACGGTTGAAGTCACATGGTGAAAAATTCGAGATTCTGGTGGATCCCCGTATTGTAAACGAGGACATCCCTCTAGAGGAGGCTCTAGCGGCTGAATTTGTATTCTCAGACGCAGGCACGGGAGACAGAGCTTCTCATGAAAGTCTCACCAAAGTGTTCAATACTACCAATGTTCTGGAGATTGCCAGGACAATAATCAAGAAAGGCGAAATTCAACTGACCACAGAACAGAGAAAAGCCATGCTGGAAGAAAAGCGAAGGAAAATCGTGCAGCTGATTGCAAGGAATGCCGTAGATCCTCGAACAAGATCTCCTCACCCTCCTCACCGCATTGAAAATGCCATGGAGCAGGCGCGAATACACATTGATCTCATGAGCAGTGCAGAAGAACAAGTAACAGGGATTATCAAGGAACTGCGACCGCTCCTGCCTCTTCGCGTGGAAACAAAGAGGGTAGCTGTTAAGATACCTGCTGCCCACACAGGGAAGTACTACCAGGTGAAGGAATTCGGCAAGGTAATGAGAGAGGAGTGGCAGAAGGATGGATCATACATTGCTGTCCTGGAAATCCCAGGAGGCATGGAAGAGGAGTTCTATGAAAGAATCAATGCTATAACAAAAGGAGAAGCTGAAACCAAGTTGTTATGAGGGTTGTCCATGATATATGCGAACAATAAAGATCTGGTAGTACCGGGCATGTTGCTGGCAGAGGGCGACTACATCAATGAAGATGGAACCCATAAAGACAAAGGACAGATTTATGCAAGTGTTGTGGGTATCTGTTATGTTGACCACCGGAAGATCCGTGTGGTCGCTCTTGAAGGAAAATACATACCAAAATCAGGAGACACCATTATTGGGGTTGTCACTGGAGAGAGACTCAGTGGATGGACTGTGGATATTAATTCACCATATTTTGCGAGTCTGAGCCAGAGAGATATTCACGTTGGCAGGTTCGATACGCTCAGGGTAGGGGACCTGGTCTCTGCCAAGATCGTAAGAGTCACTGAGACTTTCGAAATTTCTCTTTATGCCAAGAGACCCCATGGGAGATTGAATGAGGGTATACTTGTGGAAATTCATTCCTCCAGAGTCCCCCGACTGATTGGAAGAAGAGGCAGCATGATAAAGCTGATAAAGGAGAAGACGGGGAGTATCATATCGGTGGGCCAGAACGGTCTGGTCTGGATCAGAGGAGGAAACGAAGGGCTAGCAGCACAAGCCTGTCAAATGGTAGACAGAGAAGCACATATTCCCGGATTGACAGACAGGGTCAGTGGATTTCTGAGTAGGTGATTAAATGGAACGTGTTGATGGAAGACGCTTTGATGAACTGCGTCCAATAAAGATAGAGGCAGGAGTGCTGAAACGAGCAGATGGATCTTGCTACATTGAATGGGGTAGGAACAAGATATATGCGGCAGTATACGGCCCAAAAAAGGTTCTGCCAAGACACCTGGAAAAAGACGATCGGGCCATTTTGCGCTGCAGATATAATATGGCCCCTTTTTCTGTTGAAGAGAGGAAGAGGCCTGGTCCTGATCGCAGAGCAGTTGAAATAGGAAAAGTTATGCAGGGTGCCTTGGAACCCGCTATTCTCGTGCATTACTATCCAAAATCAATGATTGAGATCTCTGTTGAGGTTGTGCAGGCCAATGCAGGAACTCGATGTGCTGGAATAACAGCTGTTTCTGTAGCATTGGCAGATGCGGGAATCCCCATGCGCGACCTGGTTCCTGCCTGTGCTGCGGGGAAGGTTGATGGTCAGATAATTCTGGATCTGGCCAAGGAAGAAGATAACTTGGGAGAGGCAGATATGCCAGTAGCCATAATTCCCCGACTTAACCAGATTACACTGCTGCAAATGGATGGAAAGCTTGCTGAGCAGGAAGTGGAACAGGCAGTTGCTTTAGCCATGCAGGGATGTCAGCAGGTATATCAAATGCAGATTGATGCATTGCGAAAAAAATATGCAGGTGCTGAATATGAGTGAGATTCTACCGCTAATCAGGAAGGAATACCTGATAAGTCTGGCTAACGAAGGAAAACGGGAAGACGGGCGTGCCCTCGATGAATATCGTTCCCTGGACATTCGGGCCAATGTCGTGGACAAGGCTGAAGGGTCCGCTCTTGTGTCCCTGGGAGGTACCATGGTATTCGCAGGAGTGAAGGTGGATGCAGGTGAACCCTATCCAGATACTCCAGATGATGGAGTGATGATCACAGGGGCTGAACTGATCCCCATGGCAGCACCTGATTTTGAGGCAGGCCCTCCAGGTGAGGAGGCAGTAGAAGTGGCCCGAGTGGTAGACCGAGGTATCAGGGAGTCCAAGGCACTGGACACCAAAGCTCTCTGTGTCAGAGAGAATGAGCTGGTGAGATTGGTGTTCGTGGACCTGCACGTCATGGATTACGATGGTAACCTGATTGATGCCTGCGGAGTTGCAGCCATGACAGCTCTAGCCACCAGTCAGATGCCTGTCCTGGATGAGAACGATAAACCCACAGAAGAGAAGCTGCCCCTACCAGTACGTGATCTGGCCGTACCCTGTACCTTCGTCAAACTGGGAAATTCCTTGCTGGTGGACCCTTCTCTGGATGAAGAGAGAGCTCTCGACTCCCGCATTACTGTGGCAACTGATCAGGAGCACCATGTCTGTGCCATGCAGAAGAGTAACATCGGTGGATTCAGTCTGGACGAGATCAAGCACGCTGTGAGAATAGCCACTGTCAAAGGCGAGGAAATCAGGGCAGCGATTAGAGAGGCGATCAAATGAGCAGGTTTGGAGCAAGATACGGGCGGAAGCTGAGAAAGAGAGTGGAGGAAATAGAAAAAAAAATGAAGAAGAAGCATAAATGTCCCCAATGTGGGAGAAATGCTGTCAGACGTACCTCCACCAGCATCTGGGAATGTTCAAAGTGTGGAACGACGTTCACGGGAGGCGCCTACCTCCCTGAGACACCAACGGGCAAGATTGTCAAACGAACTATAAAAAGGCTCAGCGAGGGTGCATAGATGTATATCTGCGTTACCTGTGGGAAGCTCATGTCCAGAGAAGAAATCGAGATGCCCCATGGTGTAAAGTGCCCCTATTGTAACGGAAAAGTGTTCAGGAAAGCCCGACCTGACTGGTCAAAGAAAGTGGAAGCTCGATGATTATTACCACATCAAGACGTCCCACCACCAGGAGCAGGAATGTATGCAAGGAACTGAAGGACGTTATACCTCTGTCTCGGTATATTGTCAGAGGAAAGAAGGGGATGAGGGAACTTATCCAGTCGGCTGTGGAGAAAGGGGCAGACAGAATTTTGGTTGTGCATGCTGTAGGTGATATGTGCACACTCCTATTCTACGAGGAATGGAATCTTCTGGGATCAATGAAGTGTTCTACAATCCTGCGGAAAGAACTTGGTATCGGCAGGGTGAAGCCCATCCAGGAGGATCTTCCCTTCTTATTGACGTCGTCAGATCCAGGAGGGAAGGACATTGCCAGCCTCTTTGGTGCAGAATTCAAGGAAATAGACTGCAGGTCCCACGAGGATCTGGCTGTGTGTCTCCACTATCACCGGAATATTCTCGACTTTTACCGGCTCGACACTTCTGATGAACCTGTAGGTCCTCGGATACTTGTGAGAGAGGTTGAATATGCAGGCCATGCACCTAACAATTGACGTTCGCACCCCTCAGGCAGCTATTGTTAGAGAGGCAATCGAGACAGAAATTACGTCGGCACCCCATCAGAAAACTGAGACTACTCTTTCTGCAGATGAGAATACGGTGACAGTGACCATTTCTTCCGGGGATATCCGAGCGCTACGGGGAACATTCAACTCCTGTATGAACTGGTTGATGACCATATTGGATAGCCTTTCACTGTGAGCGTTCCAGAGAGTTCTCAAGAGAGAGTTCGCACAAATACCAACGTTTATAAAGCCCTCTTAAGAAAACATGCTGAGGTGAGAAGTTGGGTAGAATTCGATCAAATTTCATCAAACGAATTGCCAGAGAATCCATCAAGAGATACAAGGATCAGCTCGGTACTGATTACTATGAAAATCGGAATTTTCTGGAGACAGTGGTCCGGTTCTCCAATGATAAGCTGAGGAACAGGGTCGCAGGATATGTGACAACACTCATGAGACACAGGGAATAGCCCGGTTATACATTTCCAGAAACTCTCTGGCTGTGTTCTCCCAACTCCATTGCGAGGCTGTCTTGAATCCTTCTGTACTAATTCTTTCCCTGAATCCGTCATTTTCCAGAAGGCTCTTGATGTTGTCATGAAGTTCTTCTTCTGTATCAAATAAGAGGCCATTTTCTCCTGTCAGGAGCTCTGGAATTCCGCCAGTATTTCTTCCGATGACAGGTGTCTTACAGGCCATGGCTTCCAGAAGAGTCAGTCCAAGTCCTTCATGTCGTGAGGGCAAAACCAGGATTTTAGATCTGTTCATGAATTGAGGAGTGTCCCTTCTGAATCCCCAGAAAGTGCAATCCAGTCCCAATGTGTGGGCCAGAGATTCGAGATACGGACGTTCAGGACCATCTCCTACAATCCACACTTTCTCATTGATCCCTTTCATTGCCCTTAAAAAGGTATCAACTCCCTTTACTGGGGTTAAAGCGCCCACATAGGTCACAGCTTCCCTTTCCATGTGAAGGGGAGTAAACTTTGTTGTATCCACTCCCGAGGGAATGTATGTGGGTTGGACTCCCGTTGTTCTGAGCAATGCACGGGCTGTGGCCCGGCTGTTGCAGGAAACAGAATCAGCATTCTTAGCCACAGTTCTTGAAATGAGCGTTTTCCACCCCCTGGAGAAGACAAAGACATCACTTCCGTGACAAGTCACCACAAGAGGGACTCTGCACATTTTTTTTGCAAGAACGCCCACCAGTCCCGGGGGGACGAGATAATGGGCATGGATTATATCAATGTTATTCTCTTTGATAACCCTGCATGTCTCAATCGTTCCCGAGACTAGAAAGGAACCTCCTCTAACCCTGCGTGACACGAGAGTACCAAACACTTCTGGATCAGAGGTTGCAGTCTCCTCCTTTTTGCTCCCTTGCGGGGTGTCGTTTTCGTCCACCTTCCCGTACGTAACTACATAAACTGTCACTCCCAGCCTGATCAATGCTTCCCTCAGATTGTAGGTATAGGAAGCAATCCCTCCAATGTGGGGCGGGTATAACCCAACCATGACGACCTTCATTTTCTCAGGTATATGTACAGCCCCAGTATTGCCACCAGTACCACACCAACCAGCAGGATGTAGTCTTTTTTCTGCTCCTCTGCCGCCTGATCTGAGAATTCCTGAGATTGCCTTGCCATGAGAATAGCGTCGCCAAACGCTTCCTTTTCATAGCTGTCCGTGGCATTCTCCAGATGAACACGAGCAGAATGGTGCAGTGTTCTGCCAAAGAGTCCTCTGTATGATTTTATCTTCTCTTCTGCTGCTGCAATCTCTTTATCTGCAGCTCCACGCAGTTCAGACCGAATTTCCTCGCATCGACTCAATGCCTCATCTGCTTTTTCTGTCTTTTGCCTGTATGTGGTCTGAGAATCTATTTCCTGGAGATAATACTGGGCCGCCTCAAACTGAGAGGGCAAATACTGACGCGCCCCCGCTTCAATAGCATCAAGGCAGGCTTGAGCGTGGTCTGTCTTCTGGTTCACCAGAATCTCAGCCTGCTCTTCACCATCCAGAATGAAATCTCTGGCCTGCATCGCCTTCTGATGAGACCCAAAGTAGTCATACGCACTAAATAATATTTCAGCCTCCACTATGAGAGTTTCAGCCATTTCTACAGAATGGGGGAATACCTCCTGCAGCCCCTTTTCCTTTGCCGCTTCTACAGCCAGCTTCGCTTCTGGGATGAGCTCAGCTGCTTCCTGTCTGTACAGCAACCGTTCCCTGATTCGCGGCGCATTGCCTGCCAGCCAGTCAATGACATTCAGGGCAAACAATGTGTTATCTCCGAGAGGTGAATAGGCATCAAATAGTTCTTTATCCCCACACGCAATGACTCTTCCTTCTCCTACTTCTTTTATTACCATGCAGCTGGGAGCTTCTCCTTTCTCATACGTAGCTAGTCCATCATATTTCTGGGCGTAGGCAGAATCTGTAGTCTGCAAAAGGGTGCCACCGTCAGATACCAGCGTGCACCCTGACGTGTACACCACTGTCTTGACACCTTCGAAGATTGAATGTTCTGGAAAGGCGGTGAGGGTGATCCAGGCAGTGTGCTGAAGGTAGTGTTGTTCATCAAATATTCTGTCGACGTTGAAGGTTATCGAAAATTCCTGGGCTATCTGATTTATCACCAAGGTTGTGCCGTCTTTATTGTTTTCTTCTGCTAAGAGGAGGAGTCCTCCTCCAGATTCCACAAACGTTCTGATGGTCTGAATCTCATCATCTTCGTACAGTCTGGTGGGAGTTGAAATGACGATGATGTCATAGGGGGAAAGATCTTCAGGAAGCGTATCTGTAGCAAGAACAGTGTATTCAAGATATTGGTAGACACTCATATCCTCATTGACCAGGACAGACCCCTGCAAGCCCAGCATCAGTAGAACTAGAAGGCACACTTTCATGGGAAGAATTCGGGTGAGATACTTAAAAAGGTTCTGTATTGCACCTGTAGTGCATGTGAACACGGTTTTAATGCTTCCAGAACGATAGTAGCACCATTCCTTCTGTAAGACACAGGAGTCAGCAAGTAACCTCATTGCTCGGATTCCCAATGATTTCCTGGTTCCAAAAGGAATTTCCCATTCTCAAGATCATGCGACCGCTTTTTCTTGTAGGCAGAAGCCCCAGGAGACCTGATCTAGCTGAGAAGATACTTTTTTAAGGATAGCCTGAAAAAGGAGTTGAGGTGTTGAAAAATGGTTTTTGCAGAGCTGGCAAGTTTGATCACTATGGTGGTCATCGGCACAATCATAGTGCACCTGAGTGTGTCTTTCGCCGGGATCAAGAATGCTAGTTTGAAGAAGGCATTCTTCGTGGCCTTAGTCGGCTCATTTGTGGGCATACTTCTGGGTTGGATTCCTCTTGCAGGGTTAGTGATTGTGTTTGTTGTCGTCATGGTTTTGGTCAGGTTAGCATATTTCACCACATGGCCAAAGGCATTCGTTGCCTCTGTGGTTTTCTTGATTGCAATCTGGATAGTCACCTATCTCATAAACCACCTGTTGTCCTGAAGAAGCCAAAGTGAATATGTGGAATCAGATGAAAGGGGAGCCTGGAGCTATCTCTTTTTCAGCAACAGCCACTCCTTCTCATAACAGAGAGTCTCCTGTACTTCTAAGTAGGAATGAAAAGAGAAAAGGCTACTAGGGATCAAAAAAGTAGATTCACGCCCCTGCCGAGCATAATATGTGAGGGTTTGATGCCCATCCAAAATGTTTATAAAGAGGGAGGGAAATGTGCCTCATGCTGTACGATTATAACTACCGATTGGCAAGTGTTGAGAAGAGAGTGAAGGGACTGAAGGAAAGAGACAACCCAGAACTTATTCTAAAATTCCTGGAAAAGCTGTTTTCGGAAGGGATATCAAGACCCAGGGTGGTAAAGTACGCAGATCACCTGAAGAAGATGTCTGAGAGAATGGGCAAGAGCTTTCTGGAGGTGGATGAGGAAGATATTACGCGATTTCTCTCCAACCTGGAGAAATCAGATTTTTCAGAACACACCAAGAAGGATTATAGAGTAGTACTGAGGCGGTTTTTCCGCTACCTGGGTAGAGATGAACTGGTTAAGGATGTGAGCATCGCGCTGAGGAAAAGAAGAACAAAGCTCCCTGGCGAAATCCTGACAAAATCTGAAATTGAAAACCTAATCGAGGCAGCAGATCACCCCAGAAACAAAGCCATGATAGGACTCCTGTACGAAGGGGGGTTAAGAATTGGGGAACTTGCTTCTTTGAAAATGAAGAGTGTTGAATTTGATGACAACGGGGCAGCTATAAGAGTAAGAGGCAAAACAGGAGAAAGAAGGGTCAGAATAGTCAGCTTTGCTTCCACTCTCTCTAACTGGATGGAAATGCACCCTCGGAGAGCTGACCCAGAGGCACCTCTGTGGATAAATCTCTCAACGAACTATAAAAAAGAAGGGATTCGGTACGAAGGGATAGCCCAGAATGTCAAGAGAATTGCCAAGAAGGCAGGGATAAAGAAGAAGATTAACCTGCATTTATTCAGGCATTCCAGGGCCACCCATCTGGCCAAGGAGTTGACAGAAGCTGAGATGAACGTGTATTTCGGGTGGGTTCAGGGCAGTGATATGCCAGGTACGTATGTCCACTTGAGTGGGAGAGATGTTGATGATAAGATCCTGCAGATCCATGGGTTGAAACCCAGAAATAAAGAAGGAAAGGAGAAGTTGAAACCCCAGGTGTGCCCCCGGTGCAAGTACATCAATTCACCTTTGAGCAGCTACTGTGGCAGATGTGGGACAGTCCTTGATGAGAAGGAAAGGATGAAACTGGAGATGGAGAGCAGGGAGCTAACAAAAGGTTTCCCGGATCTCGGCGTTGAGGACATTGGAGTACTCGAGGAAATGAAGAAGTTCAGAGATATGCTTGAATTGCTTGAGAAGCATCCGGAGCTGTTGAAGAAAATGAGAGCAATGGTGGAAGAGACATGAACAAATGATATTTCTCTTTTCTCTTTCTTGGTGAAAAAGAGAACATGGTGGATTAACTGCTTTTCATACACATTTCTAGGATAGACAACATAAGCTATTTATCGGACTACTTCTCAGGATCTGCTTCTAATTCCATTATAGCTGAGGTTAAACTCCAGATTCAAGATTGTCCAACACGCTCATTCAACAAGATCGGTTCCTTGTTTGAGCGAAATTATCTTTGAAACGATATCTTCAAGAGTTTTGCTTGACTTTCTTTTTTCTTGCGCTCTGATGATAGTCTTCTGTACAATTAAAGGATTTTTTTTTGCGTTTTTTATTCTTTCTATATTGTATTTCTTACAAAGTGAATCTAGAATGTTTCTGAATAAATCATAACCGATTTCGGCGGACAAGGTCCTATTAAGAGAATATTTGAAACAGGCAAAGTGATCTGTTACCTTCTCAGGCCAATCTTCCTTACAGGATTGGTCAAAGAGTCTTAATAATCTGTGATTTTCTTCCGGTTTGGAATTATTCCCCTCATAATCGCTATCCCAAATGCCATAAACAGGAATTCCTAATTTTGAAAAGATTACTGTGGGTCTATCAAGATTTCTTTTTCCCATGCAGGGGATAACAGAGATTCCAATGCTCTCCAAATCATATCCCATTGCCGTAGCCATGCCCAATATTGCGGCTCGATCTTCTTCTCCTTCAACTAGCACAGCAACATCAGCAAAGAATCCTTCGTTCATCCACGGGGTCATCAGCGTCCAAAGCCGAGGTTCTAACGTGGCCCCGGTATAGGTGCCCTCTGGTTTCTCATCGATTTTTTCGATTGCCTTAGCAACTTCATCAAGTGTTGTGTGGAATACTCTAGTTTGCTTTGGCATGCTAGATGTGTCGGATTCTCCTTGAAGCTTACACAGTCTTCGTACGCTGCCAAAGCGGCCCATATCGACAAACAAAGGGGAGTGTGTTGTGTAGATGATTTGTGTGGACTTCGCAACTCCTCTTATACCCTCATCCACAAGTCTCAAGAGCACCTTGGAAAGATGGCGTTGTCTATTAGGATGCTGATAAAGCTCTGGTTCCTCTATGCCTATGATTAGACTTAACATTCCTGAAGACGGTTCGATGTCTTCACTTGTCCTTGATTGTGCAAGAGCGAGATACTGGAGCATGGTCATGATGAAAGCACGCTGCAGGCCGTGACCAGTTCTTTCCACAGATGAAGGATATTTATCTTCTATGAGCCTAACATTGGCTCTTGGCATTGGAATATCAAAGACGTCAACAGTTTCCCATTCTAACTGGACTCCAACATTTGGAATATAGACTTGAAGTGTAGCGCTCAGGTCCTGTTGGAGTCTCTGCAATTCTGAGAGACTGTCAGGATCTAAAATCCTCTTGTACTGCTCCCGAGTTGTTTCTTGTAACTCAACCAAGTCATTTCGTTGTGAGAGAACGCTTCTCACAACCACATCCATGATTTCTGTCAAAGGCGCACCTCTTCCTTCCATAGCATCTTCAGACGCATCACGAACAGCAGGAACTAAGATGAATCGTGTACAGCGTTCAAGATGAGCTCTCCCGACTTCCTTGAACCCAAAGAACTGGCCATCATCCCGGACCTGAACACACTTGTTAGGATGAGATTCTTCCCACTCTTGTAATATTCCTTCAGCATCATCTTTGTTCGTATAAGGAGGAAAGTCTGGATATCCATTTTCATGTAATCTACTGTATTCTGCTCTCAGACTGGTTCCACCCGCTGAGCGAAAAGAATCAAAGTCAGGATTCTGAAGGTGATTTCCGTAGTATTTCTGACTTGTTTTTCCTGGGGGCCAGCTCATCACCTTTTCAACAGTCAAATCTCCACTTTCTACATATTTTTGGAAATTTTTCATCTCCTCTATTGTTAGATCTGTAAATGTAATCTTAATTCTGATTTCCTGCGAGGCATCTTTGTTATAGAAATCTTCTTCGGTATACTTTGCATTTGATGTATAGAACATATCCAAAGCCCTTAGGAAGGATGACTTCCCAGAGCTATTAGGTCCGATGAGCGTTGTCAGCTGCTCGCAAGGTAGTACTTGATCCTTAATACACCGGAAATTCTGGACATGGACATCCTTGATTCTCATTCTACCACTATTGCATCTTTCTATACTGATATCTGTTTCTAACGTGACGATGGAAGTATGAACCATGAGAAGGTGCAGACATTAATGCATCGTACGTAGATTCAGGAACATCAAAGTATTGATAAATGCCACCACCCTGAAATTCAACTTCCAAGATTCTAGATTCGGAATCGTAACCAACTGATCTCAAGTTGCTTGAACTGACAGGCTTTCGAATCACATTTTGACCTCCTCGTTGTTTTGGGTAGGAATGAACAGTGTTTTCATTCCTCTCCCCTTCCTTGCTAATCTGGTTAATCCCTATCTATCTGTCTTATTGTATTTTGGGCTCTTCTTCCTGTGATTTCTTCGATAAGTCCTGAGTCTTTCTTCTTCCCACTTCTCCGCAGTCTTTCTTGTTACTGAAGGTCCAACAATATTCATGTTAGTGAATCTCTTTCTTTCACTTTTATGTTCAGTTTCACGTCTCTCTGGATCATTTGTTATGCCAATATATACAATTTCATGCCCATGTCTTAGTTCATATCTCCAAGAATCTCTTTTATTCATTATAACACCTCTAATGTTCCTTCTAAGGTTTCCACTTGCCTTTTCGGTCTCAACATCTTTGTCCTCCATCATTGACATCTCATGTATTCTTTCGATCCAAGACCGAAGGACTCATCCTACAACCTTGCTATTGTGGTCTCATGGGGATCTACATTTAACTCGAACGTCCCCGTTGTTCCTTTTATGCAAAGCAAGTATATAAAGGTTAGGGTGGATTCTCATTCTTCTCATGATATGTAGAATCAATACGCCCAAGAAACCCAGTTGAGAATCTTGTTCATGGAACAGATAGGAAATCAAAAGGAAAAAAATGAAAGATGGCAGCATACGCTGCCTGTAAAATCACTGCTCAGGATCTGCCCCTAGTTCCATTATGGCCAGAGCCATACTCCTGACCACAATGTCACCACTCATTGCGATTTTCTGGAGCCACTCCTTGTTCTCCTCGTAGAACTCCTTAATACTCATACCTTTCTTGTACTCCATGGTATCACCTCCCGTCAGGATCCTGGCAGACGTTACATTCGGTCATCTGAGTATCATCAGTGCTATCCCACAGAGATTCATGGGGCTTGACATCCTTGACCAGACGCCTGTACAACTGTGCCTCAAAGAGGATTCTCCTGAATTCTTTCACCAGCCAGATGAAGGTCTGATTCTTATTCCCTGTGCTGAAGTGACTCATGATCCTGCGGAATTCCTTTTCCGTGTCTTTATCCACCACAAAACTGAGACGTTGTGTGCGCATGGTATCCCATCCATAAATTGTATGTTGCATCGTTGGTCTCACATGATGGCCCCAATAGAGTCAATGAGCATGTGCCAGAATACCCCATTCTGGACAAAGAGAGCGAACTGGACAATGAAGGGGGCGTCAGGGTTCAAATTTAGTTTCTCGTAGACCACGGGGATAATGACGAAAGCAACCGCAGCAGAGAGGATCACTTCAGGAATACTGATGGCTGGATCTATTGAACCAGATCTGAACTCCATAATAGCAGAACTCAACAGAACACCTACGAAGGCTCCCAGATACATGAGTACCTGGCGAAGTATGGAGAGATAATGCAGTGCACCAGGTTCAGGCGTATCCAGTTCTTCAGTCTGGAGTGCAGCTGGTATCATGCCATTATTCAGAGAGCCACCGTTGTTATTCTCCCATGCTCTTTTCACCCTTTCATTGAGATCAAAGTACTGTTTCATCATAGAGATTCCTCCACAGCAATTTCTGACTCCTGAATCAACCCATCTTCATTGAGATCCTTCCAGCGCAGTAACACCATCCGGCAGTCCTCATAGTCTTTCCAGGTATCAGGGTTAGCCACAAAGATCGAGCCAGCTAATGTACCCTGCCACCCGTAGCCCCAGACCATCAGGATGTTCCGTCCCCTGAATTCCCTCAAGTACACAAGGCAGATATCCTCTTGTGGGTACTTCTCTAGATCCAGGTAGATGGACTTCGACTCAGCATTGATCTTGAAGGATTCATTGATGTTGTACTCATAGGTGATTCTCAGTAATCTCCCCAGTTCAACAGCTATCTCGTTCACTGCAGGTCCTCCCACAACAATGAGATTTCCCTTATCATGTTCCTCGCTCGTTAACAGCGTATCAGTCCTGCTCTCCGGGTTTTCCTGGCACCCACCCCAGGCCAGTGCGTAGGAGATATTGGCTGCACCCAGGACATCAGGGGTCTCAGCCTTCTCTCCCACAATTAAGTATGAATTCTTTCTGAAGAGTGAGGCAAGCGTGTGAAAGGTCTCTCTTAGAGAGTCAGTGTTATCAGCATCAACAATGTCAAGTTCATAGTCAACTTCAGATTCATAGTCATCGATACTGTAGAATTCAGGCAGTGGTGCAGGTGATTCCTGTAACTCAGAAAACAAGGTGGCAGGATCTACAGTCACGGTAATGTGACCAGGTACATCATAGTCCGAAACAGCTACCAGGACAACAACTGAATTGACCCCAGATATGACTACTACAAGGACCAGTACCAGTGAAATCATTCTGTCATCCATGTACTATCACCCCTTAAAAGAATTAAGGGATTAACCCTGAATCGCGCACCAGTCCAGAGGCATCTCTCACAAGGCCTGAAGCATCTCTCACGAGACCAGAAGCCTGGCCAGCCAGCAACACAATGTCTTTAGTCTCAGCATATCCTGCCTGCTTCTCAAGTTGTTCAGCTCTCTTGTCGATTTCGTTTGCTCTTTCGATGTGGGCATTGATTTTCTCTGTGGAATTACCTCTCACCAGGCCAGAGGCATTGGATATCAAGCCGGATGCATCTCTCACTAATCCAGATGCGTCTCGCACCAGTCCAGATACGTCCTGTACCAGTGCTGAGGGATCAGCAGTCTCTGCCAATGTGATGACCCGTCTCACGTACCGTGAAAACTGGACAGACCCTCTTGATAGATGCTGGACAGTCTCAGTTAATCCCCGGTAAGAACAAGCAGTCTCATCATCTGTGACCAGTCTTGATGCATCTCTCACCAAGCCTGAAGCATCCCTAACTAATCCAGATGCATCTCTCACCAATCCAGAGGCATTCCTTACGAGTCCGGAAGCAGAAGGTCGTACCTTCGCGCAATCCAGAGCGGCAGTACTTTCACGTACTGCGTCATCTAGCTCCAGGATAGCTGTATCTGTATCCTGGACAGTCCTAATTTCAATTACAACTATGTCCTTACGCATTTTTATCACCTTTCGCCGTTAGATCGTCTTTCACCATCCAGGCTACATCGGGAATCTGAAGCAGCAGAAAAATATACCCTATATAAAGATTTCGGTCCCATTAAACATATTAAAATA
>JACVGT010000001.1 GCA_018992685.1 Theionarchaea archaeon | reverse complement strand
ATCCATGTACAATCACCACTCACTCGTGACGTCTGTTCCAAGGTAGGCATACTCACTCATAACCTTTTCCCTCTTTTCTGAGAGCTTGAAGATTCTGTAGTTCTCCTTCGTAGAAAACCCGGAATCGAAGGATACGTACTCAACGGGTGCGACTTCGGAATGAAGACTTTCCAAATGAGTCCTTTTTCCTCTTCTTCATAACATCCACTCGAGATGGGGCTCGTGTCGCAATGCTGTGTAGAAAATTTATGACATCTCAGAATTCATAATCTCTTGGTACACCTTCCCCTATGTAATCGAGAATGGATTTTTTTATTGAATAACCCAGCTTCCGAGACTGAAAAGTGATTTCTGTAACTGGCGTGATGATCCCAATGTGTAGATGTGCAGAAATTTTATGTAATCTCTATGATTCGCGAAAGAATTCTACGACAAAGTATTATATGTATTATACATATTATTTCAAATATCTTTGATCGTCTAAAACTCATTAAATAATATAATACATTTTATATCATATAAATAAAAAAAAACTTACTATATAATACTTGTTGTATTAAATTTTTCTTATTATATGTTATTAAATTACTTTAATCTTAAGAATTTTATTAATAAAACTCTATTAAATATGTTGTAATAAACAAACTTTTTTTACAAAATCCTTTTTGTTATATTTTTAAGAAAATATTTTAGATAAGATATAATATGAATACAATGTCTGTTGTTGTAAAACCTTCATGTCAAGAATGGAAATGTGGTTCTAATAGATCAGGTTCTTTGATGAAAAAAAGCTTCTTGTAACCAGCACTACTCGAGGCCTAGATGAATCTTCCGTTAAGACGTCATGCTCCTCTCTAAATCGTGTGAGTAGACAAGAACCAGTGTCTATGCGGATACTCACACCATGAGAATTGAACCACAAGAAGACTGAGAACAAGACAGTTTGTAACATCGATCATATTCATTAGCGAATGTAATTGGATTCCCCTCCAGAACGAAGATCCGTTACGAAAGGCTGAAGAGCAGCTTTTCTGGCGCTTTAACCAGGAAATCTGTCCCATTCAACCGAGTTGGATAAGCTAATAATGATACCTCATTGCTTCGGATAACATCAGTTATCCGAAATGACCTCTTCTTTTATCCAAAGGATAAGATGAGTCTGCGTATGCCATGAATTTTCTCTAGAATCCCTCCAATCCTGATGTATTAAGACAGTGTCCACTCCTCACCTACTCAGTATCGGGGACGACTCTCGTCGCCCTGAGGTTCGAGTCAGCGTCTTCTAGTGACAGGCAGTTCCATAGACCTCTTGATCAATAGAAAGACGGCTGACGCTCAAACTGTTCTTCAGGTATCTCCATCTTCACAGTTTCGCACGCAGGCAAGACCTCCACAAGTTCATAGGACCGGGAACCCATACCGAGTTTCTCAGCGAATTGCGTGACAAGATATGGGTTTTTCATGGGACCAAAGAGACGCTGGAAAGGATGAAGGTCTATACCTGGATCAAGGTTTGCATGCTTGAAAAGAAGGGGAATATTCTTCTCGATGATGCCTTCGTTCTTGATGAGGTCGAGAGTTGCAGTTTCTATTGCCACGATATTTCTGCTCCCCAAGACTCCAATGTCATTCACCACACAGGGCTGGGCCAATCCCCAGCAATCACAAAAGGGTGTTATTTCAATCAAGAACGTCAGGAAGAATTTCTTGGTATCATCAAAGGTCTCCAGGACCTTCTTGGCTCCGTGTGCCAGCAATGACTGGAAGGCAGAAAAGTTCTCCTGACTGATTCTCAGGCAGCCCACACTCTTATCAGCTTCAATACACTCCATACACTGATAGCAATCACTGAATCCCACAGTAAGCTTGTGAGTTTTTTCATCATATTTGATGGAGCCATATGGACATGAGGAAACAAGTTCTCGTGCGTGATCAGGAGTACACTTGTCAGGATCCCAGTAGGGGAATGTTTCTTCAATGCCGTGGATTTTGTTCCACCGTGAGGGAGCAGAATATCCACCCAACGCAAGGTTCTTGAAGGCTCCTCCGTAGCCGCAAGAATTGTGTCCTTTTGCGTGGCTGAGGTCTATCAACACGTCAGCGTCGTGCAGAACACCTCCCATGTCGAGAGTCTCTACATTTCCATAGCCTACCTTGGTTTCGTACACATATCCATCCTTGACACCTGCCGCAGGAATCAGGGGGCATCCACATGTTTCCTGTGTGTACCCTCGGTAATACGCATTGTATACTGCAGTAGGATTGTCAGTGATGAAAGGCCACCCTCCCGCCTGCTTCACTGCATCCACAATCCTTCGTACGAAGAAAACTGGGATAGTCTGGTAGCCATCCTTGAACCCCAGATGCATTTTGATGGCAACTTTGTCGTTTTTAGCAATCGTAGAAAAGTCCAGAGCCTTGATAATCGTGTCAACTTTTGTCGCAAGACAACAGGATTGATGCATTTTCCCTACCTGGGTAGACCCAAAAAAAACCTTTGATTGTTGTGTTGTCATGGACTCACAATGAATGGCGAAAAATAAAAAGGTTTTCCCGATGGGTTAGGTTGTGACTAGGTGAGTGCTAGCCCCTCTTTTTCTATGATGCTCCGACGAAAGACTAATCTTCCGATAATGGGTTCAGTTAATTCTATTTAATTTCGATTTATTAAGTTTCTTTCTTCCAATTCCATATCTATAATTATTTGCGTTCAAAAGGATTATAAACTGTAAAACAATTCTCAGTATATAAACTTTAAGGAGGTTGAAAACAATGAAAATAGATCGAAAGGTATTCGTAGTTGTAGTCGGAATGCTCATGTTCTCTCTCGTAACTACTAGTGCTGTAACAAACAAAGTAGTCATCCATATCCAGACGTACGGCTATGAAGGAAGAGACGCAGCGATCTTCACCGCCACGATTACTGGCGAGGATTCTGATTACCTGTATCTCGCTCTTGATCCAGATGCATTGACCGTGGTTGCTAGGGAAATCAACATGGAAAAGCTTCCCATGACACAGATCAATGAATCCACCGTTGAAATCCTAAGAGAAGACTTGACTGCAGTTGGTGCTGACGAGTATGTTATGGTCGTTCCCAACAATGTGACAAAAATGAAATGGTCCATCAAGGATAAAATCTCTGGAATGAACAGTGGGGACATTGTCAGGATCCTGACATGGTTCAAAGAGCCAGATTCATTTGGCGCTTTGGAGCGATTCGGCCAAATCTCCTATCGGTTCGCAAGCGGCATGGGAGCTGTCGTGGATATTCGCGTTTCCAGGATCAAAGCGCTCTCTGAAGAGGGTGCTGTTGAGTTTGTGGAAGCGGATGAAATGAGCTACACGGTCTTGTATCAGAGTGTACCGCTCATCAATGCAGATGACGTGTGGAACATGGGATATGATGGTACGGGGATCAGCATATGCATTATTGACACGGGGATCGACCCCGGCCATTGTGACTTCCCTCTCGGCAAGATCGTGGCCTGGGCTGACTACATTAACAGTCTGCCTCAACCCTATGACGATCATGGGCACGGGACGCATGTCTCCTCCATTGCTGCAGGTTCCTATTCGCCATACGGTGTTGCCCCGGGAGCTTCTTTAATGGGCGCCAAGGTGTGTAGTTCTGCAGGGTCCTGTCCTACTTCTGCTATCATCATGGGGATTGACTTCGGTGTTACACAAGGTGCAGATGTCGAGAATATATCCTTGACTGGTCCTCCTGGCGACGGAACCAGTGCCGTCGCTCAAGAGTGCAATTGGGCTGTTGATCAGGGTGTCGTTGTGGTATGTGCAGCAGGCAATGGTGGTCCTAGCTTTTACACCGTAGGTACTCCAGGGGATGCCACCCATGTTATTACAGTGGGTGCTTCAGACAAATCTGATGCTCTGGCCAGTTTCTCTTCCAGAGGACCCACTACTGATGGCAGGACAAAGCCAGATGTCATTGCTCCAGGGGTTTCTATATACGCTGCTCGTGCAGGGACGTTATGCAGTGATGTCGCAATGTCTGGCACATCGATGGCTGCCCCTCACGTCGCTGGTGTTGCTGCCCTCATGCTGAATGCCAATGGTACAGCAATGCCCTACCAGATTAAGAACTGTATCGGTGCAACTGCTGTCGTCAAGTGCGAGGGCAAGAATGTCCTGTGGGGCTGGGGCCGAGTGGACGCCTTTGCTGCAGTGAACCAGATCATATGTAACCCCAATGTCTCCCCACCACCTGATGCCCAGGACATCTTTTCGTGTACGCCACCTCATATCAATGTCACCATCAAGAGTCCTCTTGATGGGACTGGTATCTACACAGGTGAAAAAGTCAACATTGCAGCAGATGCAACATCCGTTGATACGGTAAAGTTCTATCTGATCTGGATCGAGGAAGGTGATGAAGTCAGGGGAGAATTGAAGTGCAATGACACATGTTTGCCCTTCGACTGCATTTGGGAAACGACTGGCTACTCACCAGGCTGGTACACCATTCGTGCAGAAGGATACTACTATGGTATGCTCCAAGATATTGACGAGATCACGGTAGAATTGCGTCCTTCTCTGACCACAGAACTGCATCATATCGCTTCCAGCAATTTCAAGAAGAACTTGTGGGCCCTGCTGCTGATGCCTCTGCTGTTATTTGGATTCACTGGAATACGAACTGAGAACTGGATTAGACGCTCAGGACGGAAGAAGGCCATGACATTCATTCTTTTAGCAGTACTTGCTCTGAGTTTTCCTGCAGCAATCTGGTCTTCAGACACGATTACTGTGGAATACCACTTCAATCCTGCCCCACAGGATGAGTGTGGATCCTGGATGGTAGAAGACACATTCGTCCAAGAAGTACCTGGTGAACCGTTGATCCCATACAGAACTGCTCGAATCCTGTTACCCCAGAATACAGATGCACAAGATGTCCGGGTCCACCACGGGACACCTCTTATCCAGAAAGGAATTGACATTCCGTGGGGCCAGCCACCCTGCACGTTCAGCGGACCTGCCCCGGAAAGAGTCGACAGGAATGAGGAAATCTACAGCTCAGACAGTCCATATCCTGGCACGCTGTTCGAGGTTACAGGCACTGAGTCGTTCAAAGGGTTCACCATTCTCAACATCAACCTGTACCCTGTACAGTATCAGCCCAAGTCTCAGACTGTGCACTTCTATTCCACACTGACTGTCGAAGTGAACCTGGAAAGTGGTGAGAAAAGTCCATTGTACAGAGGACTGCAGAAAGACAAGGAAGATGTCGCATCACTTGTTGATAATCCAGAAATGGTCGGGACCTATGATGCCCCGATACCTCTGACAACTGAAGAATATATCATCATCACCAACGATGACATGCTACCCACATTCAACACACTGGCAGACCACAAATCATGTTACGTGAGTGGAACTGGTGTCTACACGTTGGCCTATATCTATGCGACCTACCCTGGAGTGGATAATCAGGATAAAATCAGGAACTTCATCATTGACATGTACACCAACCATGGCACTGAATACGTCCTGCTTGGCGGAGATGTTTCAGTTGTCCCCTTCAGATGGTTCTACGTGAGTGGCACCTACATAGCTGCTGACATGTACTATGCCCACCTGGACGGTACCTTTGACAATGATAGTGACGGCATATATGCAGAACCGGGTGAAGTCGACTGGTATGCTGAGGTTGCTGTAGGAAGGGCACCAGTGGAAACTGTGGCAGAGGCCAGGGATTTCGTCAACAAGGTTATAGCCTATGAACGGGCTGAAAAACCAAAGCGAGTCTTACTCCACCAGTCCAGAGCCAATTCCAGTAACGATCCTGATACCAGGTGCCTGGCTTACAATTGCGATGATTGGGTACCCTGGGACTATACGGTGGACTACCTCTTTGAGGAGGATGGAACAGTCACCAAGCCATTATGGATACAGTACTGGGGATATAATCCCGTGGCTGTCGCTCATATTGGCCATGGTTCTTCAACGTCCTACTACCTCAACTACAACAACGGCGGTAATGTCACATGGTACAATGCAGACATTTCAACACTGACCAACACCTTCTGGCCCTGGCATACGACTGTGGCTTGTATGACAGGAGATTTCACTGTGAATGACTGTCTGGCTGAAGAATACGTCAAAGATCCTGATAACGGGGCCATAGCTACCTACATGAACTACTCCTATGGCTGGTATTCCTACAGTGATGCCTGCATGTATTCCGGTGAGTTCTGTGAAATGGAATTCAAGGCCTGCTTCACTGACGGAAATCAGAAATTGGGTGACATACTGAATCAAGCACGAAGCTACCTTGTTTCATCAGCCCAGACCAATTCCACGTACCGGTACTGCTTCTACGAGAGAAACCTCATAGGAGACCCTGAGTCCCCCTGTCTCACCCAGAGACCCCGCACCAGTATTGTTATTACCAGCCCGCTCGATGGGAGCACCGTATTGAACACTGCACCAATCACCATCACCACAACAACTGCAGGGTATGTCTCTTCAGTAAAGTTCTACCTGATCTGGATTGATGCCGGAGGCAACGTAACAGGAGTGCTCCTCTGTGAAGATCCTCTTAGGCCCTACCAGTGCATCTGGGACCCCACCGGGTACTCAACAGGGATCTGGTACACGATTCGCGCAGACGTCTACTGGTGTGGCAAGATTCAGGATGTTGATGAGATCACCGTTCTACTGAGCACGCCATAGTTGATACAAGAAATGAAATCTTTCTTTCATTTTTTTTCCTTTCTTCTTTCCGAAAAAATGTGAGCTCGACTCTTTTTCATTGCTTTTCTCTTTTCATCACCTCCTGCCTCTCTGCACGAAAGAGAACAAACCCAAGAGTTAATAACCCAGTCTGTAAGCCACTGTACACTGGTGCACAAAATCCAGGAAGAGATAGGGAGGAAGAACCATGGGAACCATGACAAAAGGAATTTTTCTGAAAGCACGTGAGTGTCAGTCTCTGGGATGGATGATGAGATCAGGAAAGGTCATAATTACACCGACTGTAGGTCAGAAATTCCGGATGAACCAGGGGGTTGAAATCCATAAGAGAGCACGCTGCCTGTATCCAGCAGGATTACTTCTTCACGTTGGGAAAACGGTCTCGGCAGCAGAAAAGACAGCTCATGTCATGACTAGTCCAGGTCCACCTGTAATCTTCGAAGGTACCTTTTCCTCAGGGGGACTCACGGCCCGAGCAGACATGTTGGAACCAGAGGAGGAAGGCTGGCATCTCATTGAAGTGAAATCAGGTGTCAATGATAAGAAAGAATTCATAGACGGCATGGCATACACATATCTGGTTATGAGTCTGTGTGGATGTAAGATCTCGAGGGTCTCACTCATGTTGCTAGACAGGAATTTTCGATTAGGTATGCCTGATGATTCCCTCTTTGTGGAGATTGACCACACGATGGATGTTCTGGAAAAGGTGAAGGAATTCGAGTCTTGCTGGCAATCTCTTGAGGAAAGTACACGGGGACCTTCTATGCCGGAGCCTTCTCTTCGATATGAATGCAGGGGATGTGATCTGTTCAGAGATTGTGTTGGCAAAGGAGTCGATAATCACATTTTTGATCTCCCACGACTTTCCGAGTCGAAATTCGGAGGATTGTTGACCAGCGGTATCACCTGCATCGAGGGTATTCCATCAGGGGTATCTCTTACCCCGCCTCAGGAAAGAGTGAAGACGTGTGTGCAGGGAAGGTGCACGTTTATCGACAAGAAAGGCCTCAAAAAGGAATTGGAGCGCATTCAGTGGCCTGCCTTTTACCTGGATTTTGAGGTGCTTACGACTGCAATTCCACTCTTTCAGGACGCAGCACCCTACGCAAGGATCCCGTTTCAGTATTCGATCCACGTCTGTTCAAAGGAGTTTGGCTGTGTGATACACTGTGAATATCTGGCTGACCCCACCAGGGACTGCAGGAGAGAACTTGCTGAGAGATTGGTAGAAGACCTGAAGGGAGAGGGGAGCATACTTGTCTATACATCGTACGAGAAAGGAATTATCAAGGGGCTGGCTGAGATGTTCCCTGATCTCAAAGAGAAATTAGATTCTCTGTTAGATCGGATAGTTGATCTGAAGAAGATTATTGAATCCTGTGTATATTATCCAGGGTTTCATGGAGGGTTTTCAATCAAAGCTGTACTTCCTGTCTTGGTTCCTGGAATGTCCTATAACCACTTGCAAATCAAAGAAGGCGACACAGCAATGGTGACTTATGTCTACATGATCCTGGGCACATATTCCCCTCACGAAATGAAAGAGAAAAGACAGAACCTCCTGGAGTACTGTAAGCAAGATACACTGGCAATGGTCGCTGTACACAAGGAGCTCCTCAACCTTGTAAAGAATTAAGATCTCAAACGTAACGCTAGGCCAGTAACCTGGTAAAATAATGCTTTTTGCTTGTCCATTGTCCTGATTCTCTAAAGATGACATCTCCTGCGGTAATCTAAGGTCAGATTCAGTCAAAAAGGGAGCCTCTGAGCCCCCAATCACTTCGGATAATGTGGATTATCTGAATTTCCCGGGAAACCCTATCTTTCGCTGTTATGGGAGCGTCTGTTACCCCACAGAAGGTGGATACAACATGCTTCAGGGGAGTGTTCGTGCCTCCCCTGTACCAGAGAGAACGAGCAGTCTCCTGAAACCGTGATTGCTCACCTTGTATATCACCGGCCAGGGAAGGCATTTTCTCTCCGGCGTGGAATCCCGAGAGTTGATTATCCTACCTGAATTGTGACACAGGCTTGTTTCCCAGGACTTCCTCGATCTGGTCAAGAATGTCGTGATCCAGCATCACATCAGATGCTCCTGCATTGACCACAACCTGCTCAGGCCGTGAGGCACCCATGATGGTGGAAGAGATTTCCGGCCTCCTCAGTACCCATGCTAGTGCCAGCTGACACAAGGGTATGTCCAGAGAGCTGGCAATCTCAATCAACTTCTGTAATTGCTCTCTCCTGGCCTCAAGTCTTTCCTGTGTTACAAAATGGGTCTTCGATCCTCTACTTCCCTCAGGGACTCCATTGATGTACTTTCCTGTGTAAAAGCCGCCAGATAGTGCCTCAAAAGCGGTGATACCCAACCCATGATAGTTCGCGACATCAAAGAGATCGGTCTCAATGAAGCGGGCATTAAAGTGGTAGGGCGGCTGTTCAACTGCTGGAGGATGGTGTCCCATTTCTTTTGCCAGAGCAATCGTTCTTTCTACCATGACAGGAGGCCACCAGCTTGTGCCCCAGTAGTGGATTAGCCCTTCATCCACCAGTCTGCTCATGACAGCAATGGTTTCTTCTAGCGGCGTATCTCTGTCAGGTCTGTGGCAGAAATACATGTCCAGGTAGTCGGTCTGCAAATACTCCAGGGAATGATTGATCTCTTCTCGGATGTGTTTACGGCTCAGCCCGCCAGAATTCGGGGATTCGCGCATCTTGTAAAAGACTTTGCTGCTGATAACTAAATCTTCTCTGTCATAATCCTTCAAGAATTCTCCTAGTATAATTTCTGCTCGCAGGCGTTTGTCAGAGTCTAATTCTGAGTCAAAAATCCCGTACCGATCTGCACAATCTATGAAATTGATACCCTGGTTGAGTGCTTCTGCCAGCACTTTTGTTGAGTCCTCTCGGGGAATATAGGAACCATGGAACATAGTTCCAACGGAGATTTCTGAGATTTTCAATCCGTGACGGCCTAGATTCCTGTATTTCATTTTATCACCTTTTTCTGCTGAGAAATCTTTAGAAATCTTATGACACGGACTTTAAAAAGCCTTCCTGTGAAAAAGAGTCTCCCTGCAGAAATGAATCTTCTCACAGGTGGAGTGTCTATAAATATTAATACTTCTCTATTTCTATCGAGCCAGCACAGACAGCTGAATCTCAGAAACTCCTTCATTGGAGTAGAAAAGGTCCTACAAGGATTCTCCGTAGTTCAGATGTCAGGAGGGTCTCCTTTAGATATATCCTGTTTCAATCAGCTTGCAGAGACTAGGAGTTTTGTTGATCTATGAATACACCTCAGGTACTAATTGCTAAATCACTCATGCCACTCGTGCAGAGCTATATATACCAGTGCTCTTGTATGAAAAGTACAGGAGGTTGTGGCTCGATGAAGTCCAGACTTGAGTACGGAAAAGCCGGAAAATTGAGTGATGGTACATTCTTTTCTAATGATCTTAAAATGTTACTTTTTGGGAAGGAATTTGAAGTAGCACTTCTCATGATAGGTGGTTTGGAATTTCTGACAAGAAGCAAATTCGGAGGTAGTTCCATTGAAAACTGACAGTATAGTAAACGCTGCTAACCTTGCGAGAGTAGCTACCGTTCCTCTGATTATAGTTCCACTGCTTTGGGCATCGGCAACTGGATTCATCGGAGACATTGTGTACAGGGATTTTGCCCTTTCAAAAGAAACCCTTGGATCGAATCTCATTGTCGGCGTTCCAATAATTGCAATTGCAATTGGAGTCTGGCTTCCTCATCGTAAATTATTCCTCTACCTGGGGAGGATAGGTACCGCTGTCTGGCTATTCCCTTTTGGATTTTTCTCTTTCATGGTTCTGGGAGAACCTGAACATGCTGAGCCAATAGTCTTCATTATCTTTTTGGTACTATTCTTATCGACTGTATCAGTAATCTGGTTCTTGTGGAATCTGAGTAAGAAGGAGAAGGAACATGAAAACAACCTATAATCAGTTAGCGCAGACATTACTACTCATCTTGTTGCAAGTAGAAGTATTTCTTGGTCGAGATCAACTCGTCTTCAAAAGGAATCCCAATGAAGAACTCGGCCTCATTTCACTTAGAATCCATGGGCAGAATGGAATGCCATTTGAGAATGACATTTTCAGAAAACTCGGAAGAATAGGAAAGGAGGCGGAAGAATGCCAAAATCCACTGAGCAAATACAACACTCTTCTGAATTCACAAGCTGGAGAGGAAAACATCCACGGTGCCGAGGCAAAATTGGCGATTTCAGTAGAAAAGGTCCTACAAGGATTCTCCGTAGTTCAGATGCCAGGAAGATTTCCTCTAGATATGTCCTGTTTCAATCAGCCTAGAGAGACTAAGAGTCTTGTTGATATATGAATATACTTCAGTGTACTAATTGCCAAATCACTCATGCCACTCGTGCAAAGCTATATATACCAGTGCTCTTGTATGAAAAGTACAGGAGGTTGTGGCTCGATGAAGTTCAGACTTGAGTACGGAAAAGTCAGAAAATTGAGTTATGGCACATTCTTTTCTAATGATCTTAAAATGTCTCTTCTTAGGAAGCGATTTAAGATCAGATTCTCAAGGATAATTGGTCTGGAATTTCCAACAAGAGATAGACTGGGAGGTAACTCAATTGAAAACTGGCAATAAAGTGGGGATTACCGTTGCAGCGAGAGTAGCTACCATTCCTTTGATTGCAACTATAGTGTACTGGGAATTGGGGGGTGGGTTTGTTGGGTATGTTCTCAGTGGTTTTACTCCATCGAAACAAACCATTGTAACAAGTCTTATTGTTGACGTTCCATTGATTCTGATTATCATTGGTGTCTGGCTCTTCCGCCATAGGTTTTTCCTTTACCTGGGTAGAATAGGCACGATTATCTGGCTACTACCTTTTGGATATTATTCTGCCATGGTCCTTGGAGAATTTGAACACACTGATCCAATTATCTGGATAGAATACCCTGTCCTACTACTGTCCACAATAGCAGTAACTTTGCGCTTGTGGAAACGAGAGAAAAAAGAGGGAGAGCATGAAAGCAGTCCACATTGAACTTGCGCTGGCATCAGCTCTCATCATGTTCTTACAAGCAGAAGTACTTCTTAGTCAGGATCAGCTCGTCGAGGTCGGAATAGAAATGCCGGGATACCTCATTCGACAGGGAGTTTTCCATGGGAAAGTGCAATTCACTTTTAAAGGTGATTCCAGTGAAGAGCTTATTCTCACTTCACTCAAGATCTCTTGCCAAAATGCAGTTTTACACGAGAAGGGTATTTCCAGAAAACTGGTAGGAGTAGGAAACGAATGGGAGGAGTACCAAAAGACGTTGGATGAATACGAGACTCTCTTGAGTTCAAGAGGAGAAAAAGAAGATATCTATCTAACGCATGAAAGATTAGTGAGCCTAATGGGGATAATTCTACAAGGAACGGATATTCAAACAGTCACCATTGATTCCAGTCAGCTATTTGGAGATAGTCCGATGGTGGGTACCGCAGAAACGATGTACATCCTCCTAGAGTATGAGTACCAGGGTGAAACCCACACTGTGGAAAAAGTGCACTCCATTCAAGTTCTCCAACCCTATCCTACCATACCTAATCCTGAATACCCTCCATTCATCGACTCATACTGGCATTTTGGAGACCTGCATGTGCATACAGGCTACAGCAGTCGGGCAGGTTATGATGGCATTTCTGAAGTCCCATACCAATGTGATAATTGTACAAGTGAAGCCGAAAATCCCAGTGGGTACACCATAGCACAGTTTCGAGACAACGCATGGTCATATGGAAGAGACTGGATGACTATAACTGATCACAGTTACTGCATCGATCTGTCAACGAATGAATGCTTTCCTTCTCTGCAGAAATCTGTCACGCCAGCTATCGTACTTTCTAAACTATTTTCTGGTAGTGGAGGCCCTGCTTTCCATCTTTGATAGGTATCTTTAAATACGTATGGTTCTTTTTCTTGAATATGAGTGAGGCAAGCACGGCTGTCAAAATCATACGGGTTGGGCTCGTCTCCGTTGTGGTCCTTCTGCTCTTGAATTCTGTCATGTGTGGCTTTCTGGAGAGCTCTTCTGAGGTTCAGATTACCCACGATGAGAATGATCAATACGCTCCTCGAATTTTTGGGTCATACGTCGTCTGGGTAGACACCAGAAATGGCAACAGGGACATCTATGGGTTCAACCTTGAGACTGGAGAGGAGGTTCAGATTACAGATGATCCGAATGATCAGACTAACCCTGAAATCTCTGGGTCGTACGTCGTCTGGGTAGACACCAGGAATGGCAATGATGATATTTATGGGTTCAACCTTGAAACTGGGGAAGAATTCCGTATCACCTGGGACTCATCAAATCAGAACCATCCCGATATTTCGGGAACCTTGGTGGTCTGGCAGGACGACCGGCACTATACAAACTGGGAAATCTATGGATATGATCTTTCTCGTAATGAGGAGATTCGTATAACCAAGAACAAATATAATCAAAGGTGGCCTCGAGTTTCCGGGGACGTTGTGGTATGGATAGACGAAAGAAATGGCAAGGATGTTGGCTATGGATGTGATCTTTCCGACAACCGGGAGTTTCGTGTCTGTGAAGACCCACGTTTCGACCAAATCGTGCCCAGTGGTGATAGGGTTGTCTTTCTGGGACGAGCTCACGGTGATAGGCTTGTGGGTGTATACACTGTCTCCACGGGTAGTGAGATTGAGATTGAGATTGTGTATAAGTGTATGGAAATAGATTTTGAAGGGAATACTATCGTATGGGCTGAAACGGATTTTGATTCGGACTCTCGCCCTAGGAGCGACCTCTTTGGGTATGATCTTGCCACAAACAGACTGCTCTACATTTCTTCAAGCAGGGAGACCATATTGCACCCTGCAGTTTATGGTGATACAGTGGTGTGGCAGTGCTGTAGAAACGGCAATTGCGACATATTTTGCTGTAGCCTTGAGGGGATCCCTTTTCGGACACTTTCCCCCCGCCCTCCACTTGAATACTACTATGGGATACTAGCTGTGCTATCTGTGCTGGGAGCATTTTTCCTAACAGGAATCCATCCCCTGCAAAGGTACATAGAGAATACGGCAGATAAAGGTCTGGAAATACACGAATTCAGGAGATCTTCTACTATTTTCACCATATGGTTTGTATCTGGAGCCCTTTTCATGTTTTGTGGGTTTCTTGAGGTATACGGCAGGAATCATTCAGCTGGGTTCTTGTATCTCATCTTCCCTTTTTTGAATCTTCTCGTAGGGTTCTGGTTCGCCAAAACACCTTATTTTCTGATAACGCGCAATTCCATAACGTTATTTAATACTATCCTGAAGAAACCCCGGGTGATTCCGTGGGATACCATTCAAAACACACGTGTGAATATACAGAAGAAAAGAGTTGATCTTCAGATCTCAGATGATGGAATAGTCCGGATTGAGTTGTCTTTTCTGGACAAAGCAGGAAAAGACGCTCTCCTCCGTATCTTGCCAACATTCTTTCCGTTCGCCAACACTCCCGGAGAATAGGTTATCACTGAACGGTTTGAGTTCTGTCCTCTACCCCTGATCGATTGAAACTGGGAGAGCTCGGGGTATCATCCTGTGGGATGATACCTCCTGTCCCGAGAACTAAGAACATAAAGGAGGTGAAAAAGTGAAGCAAGAAAATGCAAGAAACATGATGAAATCCACCCTGAAAGTTCTGCTTTTGGCTGCGATCTACGTTTCTGGGCGGTATCTTCTTCTATAATTTCTTCCTGAGCTGCCAGGGAATATTATTTTTCGTGATTTTCAATGCCGCTTGGTTGCTATTTGCTCATTTCTTCTTCAGATATGAAAGACGATCCGCAGAAAAGTACAGAAAACTTATGTACTATTTTTTCATGTTCTACATTATATGCTTCTTAATGTGGACAGTCTATAATACACTGTCTGAGTGTGGTTGATCAGTGAAAGAGGTCAAACAAGTACAGAGAAACTAGTACCATAGAGATCATTCTCTGAACTTCACTCTCCCTTTTTCAATTCACTGAAAACGATCCAGATTGCAATCACAATCAAAGTTGAAACTATAAAGGCAAATCCGATATCGAGAACACTACTATGCATAAAAAAAGTGTCTCTTTGAAATGGTTCTAGAGTTGTGAAAGCTATTTGCTTAGTATCCCAGTTCTGAGAGAAATCATAGACCGTATAGACCACTTCGGCGTCAACGAGTGCCTTCATAAAGTCGTCTTGTTTGTGTTCCTGGTACTTACTGTAGCTGGTCTCTGCCAGGTAGATATAAGACTGTAGTAAAGCCTTTCGATATATATTTCCCGTCTTTATCTTTCCCAAATCCTCAATCTGCTGATATGTCTCTTGGAGGCTGATATCCTCTTTGTCTTCTATGAAATTGCAGAGTTCATTGAGAAATTGTCCAAAATCATCTGAGTTCCTGAATTCTTCCCAGGAAAAGCCCTGGTTCTTTTTCTCATATTGCTGGCAGGAATCCAGAAATATCTTGCCTGGTTCAGTCTCACTATACCAGTAGTCACGTACATTAAAATACGATACACGAAGTGTGAAACAACCCTCTAGGAAAGCACCTTCATCTGCCTGTGTGAGGAAGGTGCCCAAGAAGAGATTACCTCTCGGTTTTTTCTTCATATATTCGCTGAAATCAAGGAAATAATCGCCAGAATAGGGATAAGTCGTCAGTCCAAGATAAAGCAGAACATCTTCAGGGCTACTCCTGTCAAGAGTTTCACATTCGTCCTGAAGCTCAGATGAGACAGTTTCCATTTCTTCTTGTATATCAATTATTTCATTCTCCAGGTGTTCTTCAAATTGCTCTTGTCTCAGATAGGAAATTAAGACGAATCCGCATAGAAAGAGGGTAACCCACACAACCAGCAGGGTCTTCTTTGTTCTCATGGTATCACGTTCTCCAATCACGTCTTGATCTGATGGAGCCCCTCATTATCCTGGCTCATGCTTCATTATCCTGGCTCCCCTGCCCTCACCCTGTATGCGTCAATTCTACGCAACGGTTCCAAATAACGAGCTGGAGAACTGGCTGTTTCCTCCAGTTTTTTGATAATGAGCAAAGCCTTTTTCTTATCCAATTTTCTGAGTTTCTTTGAAGCTAATGCTGAAAAAGTGAGATCATAACTCATTCAAAGCCCCAACTGCTTCTTGATTTCTTTCGAGGGAGAAAACTTCTCCTCTTTGCTTCTGGTTCCGGGCAACGGCAATTTCTTTTAAGACCTTTTCAGAGAGTTCGGGTTCTGTTACATGGAGTAGGAATTCCCTCATGAATTCAGACCGGGAGGAATAACCAGCTCGCTTAACATAAGCATCGATTTGCCTAGACTCTTCTTCTGTCAAGTTGAGTTCAACAGTTTCCATGATGATGCGTAGTGTAAAGAAACATAAAAAGCTATCTATGCAGAATCCTTGTTTGATGAATTGCTGGCAGAACAGCAGATGGGCAGATTATATAAGACTTCGCTCTATAGAACATTGTAGTGAACTCATGGATACTGAAGAATTTGCCGAATGTCTAGAAGGAAAAACCTTTGAAGAAATCGTCCACAAAGCGAAAAAAGAAAGTGAAAAGAGAATGACATCCATCCCAGAGATTTGACAAGCGCATAATCAGTGATCTGTATGAACCTCCCATGATGGCTACCCTTCTGCCAATATTAATGGTGCGTATCAATTCTGATAGAGAGAGCCATACTTTTTCAGACTCTGGGGGATAGAAATGCCGAGGTGAAGAACCACATAAGAAGTAATCAAGCGAGTCATTCAGGCGAAGTTATACATGTCGTGGGTGCCTTGAGAAAAATACATAAGAACGTGGTCTGCTGTTTAGTACCTGCTCAGCGAATCTATATGAAAACTTCTGAAGTCCCAACTTCATACTTCTCACCTGCTACCTGCATTTCTTTCGATTTCTTATTCAAAGTAAAGAATTGCACTGTTCTAAACCTTTTCATATACAATTTATAATTAGAGAGCAATTTGCGCATTCGAAATCCAGAGCACTAACAGGTTTCACCTTTTGTATGGAGATCGGACTGAAAGAATATGTGTTCTCATTGAGGAAAATACTACAGAAGACACCATTCTCAACAAATAGTACTTTTTCCTGCTGAAGTCGCTACTCTAGATAATTAACGGGAACATGAGGGCAATTCATGCAATCAATCCATCCACAATTTAAAATCTGAAATCGAAAACCTTATAAACACTTAACTACAAGATATTACAGGTAAGAACTGGAATTCCATTTCAAAGGTGATGAGATGATACTCATCTACTCAATCATGCCTTAAAAGCCTTGTGGTACCTCCTTTTTTGCATCCCCGCGTGCCTATCGAAAAGTCGGAGCACCCTTTATAAAGAGGGGCACGCTTTCGAGTTGAAGGTCAAGGAAATTCCACACTAGCCCGACCAACCCCAACTTCTTTACAATACTCCTTCGTCTCACAATATTCGCAGTGATCTTGTTCCAGATCTTGAACACGCTGGAATAATTAGAGTATTTCACATTGACGGGAACAATATTCTCATAATGTGGAGTCGATGCAGTGTCAACTTGTCCAGACAACCCCATTCCACTCTTCAATTGAAAAGACCACGCCATTAGCGACCTGATTCATGAGTATTTTAATCACGTCTCTAACCATCAAATAATAGCAAACACCCCACTGACACAAACCCTGCTAGAAAGAGATCTCTCCAATTTTCAGTCATACAAACCGAAACATATTTAAGAAATCAATATCATGATCGACTAAGGATGTGAATCAATTGGGCACTGAAGCAACTGACGGTTTAGTAGCGTCAATGCTACATGATATTGGCAAACTGGCATTGGACAAAAATAAGCAGTGGCCACATCACGGAGACCTTGAATTGATAGAACCTACACCAAGCTTTCAATCCTCGTTTTCTGAGTATGACCTTTGAAACGCACATTTCTCAAAGGCCTTCATGTCGTCAGGTGAGTCTTTCAATCCTCGTTTTCTGAGTATGACCTTTGAAACCGAATATCACAAGGTGAGTGAAAATGTCAAATCAAAACTTTCAATCCTCGTTTTCTGAGTATGACCTTTGAAACTATTCTGTGATGCTGGCGAAGTTGTGCTTCCATTTGCTTTCAATCCTCGTTTTCTGAGTATGACCTTTGAAACCTACCTGGTGGATGGACCATCTGGATGAAGTGGAATTCTTTCAATCCTCGTTTTCTGAGTATGACCTTTGAAACACTCCTCTCTTTCTACCCGGGGAGCCAGAATGAACACTTTCAATCCTCGTTTTCTGAGTATGACCTTTGAAACTTCTATTGTTTGCTGCTTTTATGAATACGAAGCTTACTTTCAATCCTCGTTTTCTGAGTATGACCTTTGAAACCGTATTCCATGCCAGAAAGAGAACATATTCCAGTTACTTTCAATCCTCGTTTTCTGAGTATGACCTTTGAAACATGTGTGAATACATAAGCATGATAGTAACCAGGGAGCTTTCAATCCTCGTTTTCTGAGTATGACCTTTGAAACACACATGGAGTGGGATCAGGTAAGGGATTTATATGACGGCTTTCAATCCTCGTTTTCTGAGTATGACCTTTGAAACTTAATTCACTCCACATCGATTGCTGCTGCCACAATATCTTTCAATCCTCGTTTTCTGAGTATGACCTTTGAAACAATCTTACTCGAAAATCTATTTCCTATTAAGGAAAATCTTTCAATCCTCGTTTTCTGAGTATGACCTTTGAAACACGTACACAAACACATAGATATATTCCACTGCCTTAACTTTCAATCCTCGTTTTCTGAGTATGACCTTTGAAACTTCATCATTGCCGCCAGAGAGGCAAGGGGAATTCTTCTTTCAATCCTCGTTTTCTGAGTATGACCTTTGAAACTGTTCCATCAACGAGTTCTTAGACTGCATAACAGACTTTCAATCCTCGTTTTCTGAGTATGACCTTTGAAACTTCGAGATCGCAACAGAAATAGGTGCAAGATGGTACACTTTCAATCCTCGTTTTCTGAGTATGACCTTTGAAACTCTGGTAGTGGCTTTTTTGTAGCTCCTCCAGACTGTCTTTCAATCCTCGTTTTCTGAGTATGACCTTTGAAACGATAGACCCTCGCGTACCGGAGATGTGGGAGGACTGCTTTCAATCCTCGTTTTCTGAGTATGACCTTTGAAACTCTGGAGAATAACTACGATTCCGGGATTTTTTCTGACTTTCAATCCTCGTTTTCTGAGTATGACCTTTGAAACGAGGAGGATTGAGATGATTGACGAAGCATATAAACTTTCAATCCTCGTTTTCTGAGTATGACCTTTGAAACAAAGAGGCAGCACAGATCCTGAGAGGCTATGGATCCTTTCAATCCTCGTTTTCTGAGTATGACCTTTGAAACTGAAGTCACCTGCATTGAAGAGTTCTGGGAGGATTCCTTTCAATCCTCGTTTTCTGAGTATGACCTTTGAAACATGATCAGGAAAAGCTTTAGGTGTGAATGTAGTCCCTTTCAATCCTCGTTTTCTGAGTATGACCTTTGAAACGGTGAGTGGCTTGACGGTGCAGCGAAGATGATAAACTTTCAATCCTCGTTTTCTGAGTATGACCTTTGAAACCTTCCCGTAGGACTCGTCAAACTTCCCCACCGAGTCCCTTTCAATCCTCGTTTTCTGAGTATGACCTTTGAAACATGCAAAGGGTGTTCTTTTGCTGACGTAGAGATGACCTTTCAATCCTCGTTTTCTGAGTATGACCTTTGAAACTTCTGGGTATGGGTATGTGAAAGGTGTGGTAGTAGGCCTTTCAATCCTCGTTTTCTGAGTATGACCTTTGAAACACTCTATGTAGTACGCTTCTGCATCGTCTTGAATTTCTTTCAATCCTCGTTTTCTGAGTATGACCTTTGAAACGAGACGATAATAGCGTTGCTTCGCTTTGTTACGAAACTTTCAATCCTCGTTTTCTGAGTATGACCTTTGAAACATGAATGGTTGGGATGTGCATACACGGCATATTTCTTTCAATCCTCGTTTTCTGAGTATGACCTTTGAAACAAAGGCAGTTGGTGCAGAAAACGTAATTGTGACCGTCTTTCAATCCTCGTTTTCTGAGTATGACCTTTGAAACGACGGAGGAACTTCGCACGGTTCACGCGGACAAGATCTTTCAATCCTCGTTTTCTGAGTATGACCTTTGAAACCCACTTTAGCGCATTTTTATTGCTCATAATTATAGATCTTTCAATCCTCGTTTTCTGAGTATGACCTTTGAAACAAGAAGAGGACGCGGTATCGCTTTCCTACCAGAAGTCTTTCAATCCTCGTTTTCTGAGTATGACCTTTGAAACCAATATATAGACCGCTGCGACTGCCCCAATAATTACTTTCAATCCTCGTTTTCTGAGTATGACCTTTGAAACGCAGAATAATAACAGTAATATGTACCCTCTTCATCTTTCAATCCTCGTTTTCTGAGTATGACCTTTGAAACCCAGGAAATGGAGAGATCACTGGAGCAGCTGAAGGTCTTTCAATCCTCGTTTTCTGAGTATGACCTTTGAAACGTTGGTGGAACCGTCATTGTTCGTCCAGGTAGTCGTGCTTTCAATCCTCGTTTTCTGAGTATGACCTTTGAAACGATGCTCTAAGAACTATTGCCAGTGAGGACACACTTCTTTCAATCCTCGTTTTCTGAGTATGACCTTTGAAACAGAGAATTAGGAACTGGCTGGATCTCTCTTACAAATCTTTCAATCCTCGTTTTCTGAGTATGACCTTTGAAACTCTCCGTATTCTCCGGTAAGAGCTTTCGTCATTGCTTTCAATCCTCGTTTTCTGAGTATGACCTTTGAAACACAGCCAAGTTCGTCATCCATACTCGCGTAGAAGACTTTCAATCCTCGTTTTCTGAGTATGACCTTTGAAACATTCGATACAACCCTTGAGGTCGTATCAGTACGTAGCTTTCAATCCTCGTTTTCTGAGTATGACCTTTGAAACATGTTTTCCCAGAAGACAAAGAAGAACTTAAAAAGGCCTTTCAATCCTCGTTTTCTGAGTATGACCTTTGAAACTATTGAAAAGTGAGGTGTATTAATGAAATATAATTCCTTTCAATCCTCGTTTTCTGAGTATGACCTTTGAAACGCGATTACTACGAGGACTGTTATGAGTGAGAGGTGCTTTCAATCCTCGTTTTCTGAGTATGACCTTTGAAACATCCCTCAATGACCCTCAGAGAAGTAGTACTGGAAACTTTCAATCCTCGTTTTCTGAGTATGACCTTTGAAACCTTTATAAGGACGGAATCATAGGGATAGCATGATAACTTTCAATCCTCGTTTTCTGAGTATGACCTTTGAAACACATGGCATTGTACCAGTTAAAGAAGCTCGAAGAGCTGCCTTTCAATCCTCGTTTTCTGAGTATGACCTTTGAAACTGTGCTATAGCCATTCTGAAAGCTGTTCCTGCCATCTTTCAATCCTCGTTTTCTGAGTATGACCTTTGAAACATATTGACGCCGGTCTTTGAAAAATTCATAAAAATGTCTTTCAATCCTCGTTTTCTGAGTATGACCTTTGAAACAATCCATCAGGAAGAGGGAAAAGACCCGGTGATACGGCTTTCAATCCTCGTTTTCTGAGTATGACCTTTGAAACCTTTTCATTTCAATCCTCGTTTTTCGAGTCCTACTCCTTTCAATCCTCGTTTTCTGAGTATGACCTTTGAAACGTGGTGATAAATTGACGATAATGAAAGTTAAATCAATCTTTCAATCCTCGTTTTCTGAGTATGACCTTTGAAACAACGACCGAAGTAGGACTTACCATGACCATGAAGCACTTTCAATCCTCGTTTTCTGAGTATGACCTTTGAAACAAAGGAATGGCTCAAGAGCACAAAAGAGAGTTATGCTTTCAATCCTCGTTTTCTGAGTATGACCTTTGAAACGCTTTCATCCAGGAGTGGATAAATTTCGACCCAGACCTTTCAATCCTCGTTTTCTGAGTATGACCTTTGAAACATTTCTCAGACGAACACTATACATTCAGCGGAGTAGTCTTTCAATCCTCGTTTTCTGAGTATGACCTTTGAAACTGGAAGCGCCCATCTTGTATATGTTGAATACAACTCCCTTTCAATCCTCGTTTTCTGAGTATGACCTTTGAAACGCCGAGACATTACTTACAATGAGATTCTCTACCATGTCTTTCAATCCTCGTTTTCTGAGTATGACCTTTGAAACAGATACAGGAATTGTGGGTTGAGTTTGATAGGTCACCTTTCAATCCTCGTTTTCTGAGTATGACCTTTGAAACAGCCACCCTCATCTACTCAATCAGCCCTTAAAAGCCTTGTGGTACCTCCTTTTTTGCACCCCCGCGTGCCTATCGAAAAGTCGGAGCACCCTTTATAAAGAGGGGCACGCTGCACATCTAGCTCACAGAATTCCACACTACCTAACTAACCCTTACTCTTTACAGTACTTCTTCATCTCACAATATCCGCAACGGTCTCGTCCCCGCGGCATCTTCCCTGACTTTATCATTCCACGAATTCTCTCAATATCCTTCAGAAAAAACTCCTTATCCTCTGCACTCAATTCAACAAACACTTTTTTCCTCTGTTTTGGGAAATACAATAACCCCTTCCTAACCTTAACACCAGATTTCCTTTCCAGGAGTAGAGCATATGCCAAAAGCTGCTTTTTCCAGTTCTTGAACACACCCGAATAATCAGAGTATTTCACATCCACAGGGATAACACTCCCGTCCTGCAGCTCCACAACAGTATCAATTTGTCCATACAAGCCAACGTCCTCATCAACAAGGAAAACCCCGTGCTGAACTTTCTTGATCTGGTCTTTCTCAATCCCATAGATACGCTTCCTCTCCTTCACCCTTCGGTGTTCTCTCTCGTGCTCATCCCTCCCGTAAGTCATTTTCTTCCTGTCCACCATGGGTAACCCCAGCACCTTGTAGAAATACACCTTCCGTGGGCAATACATGAATTGAACCACATCAGAAACTGCAATATCGGCCTCCATCTTACCACCGAAGATAAAATCCCGTATACGCTCCCTGGCCTCTCAGAAACGTAGTTATCAACCGAGCCTGCTTTAATATTACATTGCACCAGGCAATTCTCTGGTTCTCTATCCTCACAAAATCCTCAAATCTTTCCAGAATTTCCTTTAACAAGAGCTTGCGGCCCTCTTTTCTTATTCTGCACAATCCTTCTTTCATCTCAAAATCTTTATCTCTGACCTGCCCTCGGGTAACTAACCGGACTACCACCTTATCAATAGTCTGTTGCCTGAACTCTTCCATGAAATCTAGAACGAGACTACTCCTTCCCGACCGGTCCACATGTAAATACCCTGCGTAAGGGTCTAACCCTGTAAAATGAATGGCCCTCAAAACCTCTCCCTGGAGTATTCCATACCCATAGTTGAGCATACTATTCACGGGATCAGCAGCATACCTCCCACTTCGTGTGCTAAAAGCGAATTCCTCCGGGATTATCAAAGAGAACCCCTTCCAGTAGTGACTTGATGCACTCCCTTCTATCCCCTGAATTACATCTCTTACCTCGTCAATGCATGAACCTGATATCTTTTCAAGCGTTTCGGTCTGCTTTTCAACATGGGTTCTCATGTCCTGTATCTGAGATGCAATGTCCGGCTGGGTATCCTTCCTGTGTTTGGCCAGTCCTCCCAGGAGAGCAATCTGGTTTCTCATTTTTGCCTTGACAAACTCTTTGGATAGGAGAACTCCTCTTTCATCCTGATAGGCAAAGTACTGCTCCTTTCTCACACTTACTGTTTTCAACATGGGGGGAGAAACCCGTGCCACCACACTACCATCAAAATCCAGGAACAGAACTTCCACTCCATGAGCTCCAAGAAGCCTGACTGCTTCAGAGCTTATACTACCTTTCCCGGAGAAAACGATTTGCCTCAAGGTTAAAGGGTTCTTCCGTTCAATGACTTTTCCTTTTTCCTTTACCACGATCTGTCCGAGCTCAGTTCCCAGGAAGCGCCCGTACCCATCAATAGCCAATCGTTCCATACAATCACCTGCAAGTATTATAATAACTGCAAGATTCAGGACACGTTCGAGGTTTCCCCGGGTCTTCACTTGTGGAAACCAGCTCCATCTTATGGTCACGCTCTTCAACCCACCAGCTGCGGAGGTTATCAGAAATGTGGAACAGGTCTTTTGAAATGAATAAGCGATCATTACGGAAATCAATATAGACAGTGCATCCAACATCCACAGGTACTTCGTAAATACTTTCAAACACCAGAGCATATCCTGTGCAATATAACCTGTAAAAGTCCTTTTTCTTCCCTACTTTTAGATCGAAGAGGATCCCGTGAAGATAGTCTAAAGCATCTATGCTCAAGAGCCCAGAGAGTCCCAGTAACTCGCCTGATATTCTGTGCTCCACAAGGAATGGTAGACTGGTGTGGAGGATATCTCTCTCAGTGGCATATGGTTGTTGGGATTTTTGCTTCAGGATGGCAGCCTTTGCTTCTGCCTCCACAAACTCTGATACTTGCTGCAGTCTTGGGTCTTCAGATTCTAAAGGAGGATTTGTGGTATCCAAGAAGGAATTAAATGTGGAAGCTACCAGTGAATGGATGGTCTGCCCAAAGACCATTCTGGGGGATGGCTCACCAGGTTCTTTTTGTACATAGCGGAGGTAGACGTCCCTGGATGTGGAACAGTATTTGCCACAGATTATGTACATGGGCAGGGTAATGTCGTAGTACGGCTTGAGAGGTTCTTCAAACCAAGACCAGCCCCGCAACTCGTCTGTAACTCCAACTTTTCTTGTCACTCTGTGGAGATGGCTGAGTAAGTACTTTTTTTCCACGTCGTTAAGGAAATACATTATATCACCTTTATTTCTTCATCTCGAAGGGACCTTTCTGATTGACAGAGTATATCCACGAGGGAAAAGCACCGTTGACATAAGGGAATTATGTAAATGCTGTCTGTTTCGCAACTGAGATATTTTTTGACTTCCTTGGCCAGAACAAATCTATCATGGGAATTTAGGTCTCCCTTAAAGGCTGAGTACTGAATTCTCTGCAAGGAGTAGCGTATGAGGTTCTTAGCGAGTTTAGTACGTTTCTTGTCATCAGAAATATCATAAATCACCAGAGTCAACATGTGCCTATTTCTCAAAGATGTTAATATACTTTTTGATTCCATCAGCTTCAGAAAGAACGTGTTTCTCCTCACTTCTAGCTACAGGAGAGAGAATTGTTGGTACAAATAATAATGTATAAGAAGAATTGTCTAGCTTTGTCTGGGTCATTCATCACTGTATCGAAAACTTTATATGTAGGCAATTCTCAGAAGAAGGGATCATAACTTGGATTTCAAACCCCACTTATTGCTTGGCTTAGAGGAGATATCAATGGGTTATAAAGAAGTTGTGCAATATGCGAGATGGAAAAATGATTTCCAGAATCTGAACAACTTGAAACCTGAAGATGTTCCAATGGCTAAGAATCTATTGAAAACTCTTGATGAACCTTTGTATCTGAGATGGATATTATTCAATCAGCCTCAAGGAGAAAACATCATTGAACATGATTTCTTCAATTACGTCCTCTCACCACCACAAGCTTCGGATCCAATACTCAATGTTGCCTTAGAATTGCTTGTGAAAGATTTCTTGCACTACCTTGAAAAGAACTATTTTGCCGTGATCAGAAACCTGGGATCTGAATTGGAAATTTCAACATTTGAGCCGATCGACTTAGATCAATCGTTCTGGGAATTCTTGGGATCTACATATGATGATTTCTACCTGCAATCAAGATGGGCGCTGATTCAATCTGTGTACCGATTACAGCAATATCGCAATCTGCCATCTCCCATTTCACTAAGGGATATAATAATACAGGAGAAAATTCCCCTCCCTGTAACCAAAGAGATAGGGAGTTTCGGAGATGTTGTAGCTGGATGCATGTTTTGCGGAAGAGAATCAATAACTTACGAAGTCAAGAAGGAATATGTTGAATTCGCATCTCAAAGACCTCAAAGCCGGATTCTAAATAAGAATGCCTCTTTTTGCCCAATATGTTTATTTGCTTCCTATATTTCCCCTATTAGAAATCCCAACAATTGCATAACTCTCGAGGCCAATTATGAAAAAGAAGAGCTTTCGCACCTCTTCAATAGGATTTTTGGCATAAGCATCGGAAATCTCATTACTATAAGCTTTCACAGCAGGCTTGTTTCAAGCTACGGAAAAACTGCACTCACTTATCTTGCAGCTTCAAGAATTCCATTGAATATCCTGATTGATCCTGATTTTGATGTTGTCAATACAGTGACAGCATCTCCTCTGAAAAAGAAAAAGATTCTGGCAATGAAGGCTTTCGATTCCATCCTAGGATATGAAGTATTTAACAGAAGAATACGAGGCATTAATCCTTTAGAAAGAGAGTTCAAGAAAGCTCTTTGGGCTATAATAAATGATGAGTATTTTTCTCTCTTGCCTAGCGTTAGTCTTTTAGCCAGAAATCTGGCTCCACGAAAAAGAGAGCTTCTCTTGGAAGATGGAATCTTTGAATTAATCCGAAATGAGGTGATAGGAATGGAAGAAAGACCTGATATCGTGTTTGGAACTGCCCTACTTCTGGATGCATTCCTTCCGAAAACTTGGAAAGACACTGAAGACCTAAAGACTGAAGTAAGAAAGGTAGCCTACTACCTTGAAAACCCCGAGCAGGCCTTGTATAGGCTCATGCAGATCACAGGCCAAGATTACACAACAATTGAACAAAGTTTTCGCAACAAAACGCAGTTTAAGCTGTTGAGAGATCTTCTGATCAAAATTCACCAGGAAGAAAAACTTGGAGATTTTGAGAAAGAACAAAAAGAGAGAAAAAAATGGATCGAGGAATCAGGAGGATTTTCTTACGACGAAAGAGAAAGACTCTTTCTGTACCATGATGACATATTGAAAGTCTACATGTATATTCAAGATCTCTTGAGTGCGGAAGAACCAGATCCAAAAAGAAGGAAGAAAAAATTCTCTGATCTTATGACTCGCGTTAAGTATGCACTTATTGCAAAAAGAATAGAACTAATAGGAGGTATGTAGTAAATGAGAGTGAACATGGATATATATGCAATAATAGAGGCAACACAGGAACTGCACTTTGGGAATGTCAAGGATCTCAATGTAAATAGACTGGAAATGGCCACTGTACCTGGTATTGATGGAGAACTTCAAAAACTCTACATGAGTCCTACAAAAGTAAGAGGCGTAGCCAGAAGGGCCTTATTGTGGAAACTTAATGACTTAGGAGATGATCAAGCGAAATCATGTGGTATTCCAGCTACATGCGGCAAGTGCGATCTCTGCAAACTCTTTGGTGGATTGATGACTACAACTGGAGAAGAAGAAGGCTCCATAGCAAGCAGAGTTTTTCAAGCAGGTGGGGTAGCGATACAAGAAGCGTCACCGGAGATCAAGCAAAGGCTCAGTTCTCCTTCCTATATCATAAATGGACAAATCGGACAGTATAGCAAGAAAGAGATTAAGAAACTTCTACAAACCAGAGGCGTTACTAAGGAGCATTTAGATAGATCTTCTCAACCCATGCCATATGAAAAAGAATACGTGGTTGCAGGTGCCCTTTTTCCAGTGTACTGGCACGCTTTGCTTCTGGATACAGAAAAAGGCGAAAGGAAGATGTCTGAACCACAGATGGTGGCCTATAGTTTCCTAGAAGCACTTAAGAGGATTGGGGCTGGCCATCCAAAAGGTGCAGAAGTATTCCATCACAAATGGCTAGAAGATAAGGCTGAACCTCTCCTTACAGTGGATATATATACTGAGCCCCTTGGAAAACGTCCCGTCATAAGTCCAATGATAACTGACATTAAGAAGGCAATAGAGGAATTCACATTCAAGTCAAAAGAGTCTACTAGCGTTCAGAACAAATTTGAGAGGTACATGGGAGAGGAGGCACACGAGCTTCTCAGGAATCTGGCCGGTGGCCAGGAAATCAAGTCTTCAATGTTGTCGCAAGACACCTCCCAGAAGTGATTGTAGAATGAAACAGCAGGATCCGATATGACAATATTCCTCAAGACAATTCGGGTGACACCGACATCAGCTCTAACCGTGAGAAAAGTTCCGGTATCGTACAAGACTATTGCGAGTTATTCGTTTGTACCCCCTACTACATTCTCGGGGTTCATGTACCGAATATTGAGATTGGCAAATGATGAGGAGCTCCCTACTCCAAGGGCATTTGGATCGGAAATCCCTGATATCGATGAGTACTACATCCTAGAAACAAAAGAAGATACGGAAGGATTGAATAGCCTTGGAGCGTACTCTATGAGCTCTGGATCGAGTATTTTCTGCAGTTTTAGAATGGGATATCAACATTTGGGAAAGGGGCATTCCTTAGCAGATGGATTGGATATCTTTGATCCTAGCGATGAAACAGTGAAGAATCTAATTGCGCAAAGAATACAAGTTGGACAACTGAAAAAAGATGATCTAGATAAGTTCAAGAGAGAGTATGACAGATCAGGACAGAGCAAGTATTTCAAGCGTACCGTTTTCAAATCAGTGAGAGAAGGATACCAAGGAATTCCAACTTACGGCACTTTCAAGAAGGAGGGCCGCAGACAGCCCTTGGATTGGTATTTCTGTCTTGCATCTGATTTCACTGGCTTTCTTGTCTCTCATGAGAAAACTTTGCTGAGCCTTCTTGATAAAACACATAACTATGGATTCAAAATTGGCAAGGAAGGATTTGCATTTATTTCCGGGTTATCAGAAGTCATGTCACTCGAAAAGAAGGAAGGGTCTTTTCGATCGAGCGTGATCATACCCCTTGATCCACATATTGAGCATACCGAAGTATATGAGCCAAGAAAACCCGAGAGTGTTTACTACTACAGTCGACAAATGGGGAAATTCAAAAGAGGGATCTTCGGAAACAATGATTCCCTAGCCTCGGGACCCTATTACGGGGATGCAGGAAATAAATGGAGAATTCCACTGTCTACCCTACAGAAACTGGAGGTCGTTCATGAATAATGGTATAGCAAAATCATTCCAGAAGGGAAGCGAATTTATATTCGTTGACATAGAAAGCCATAATAAGAACTTGAGAAAGATTGTTGGTTCTGCCTGCAATCGATTCTTTGGATACAAATCCTGGCTGGAGGAGGCTGCCGGAATCCATGACTTATATAAGAGGAGAAAATTCCGGCTGCAAGCCCTTATTACCGGAAAAGGACTTTTGTTCCCTGGACATGGTTCTCAATTTCCCGATTTTCTCTTGAATCCCAATTTTAGGGAGGTGGAATTCGACCTTGGTGAAAGAGTCAAGAACTTCAAGAATTTTTATGTTCTCAATCTGATTAGACTCCATCATTCACCGTTCAATACCAACGTTTTATACAAGAATACAGGATTCATCTTTGAGAGCTCGAAAGACTCCTATGAACTGCAAAACAACATGGTGTCTTTTATCAAGGACTGGTATGGTCTGAAGATGGCGGACTGGATAGACAGCTGCATTCTTAGCAATATTTTCCATGCAAAAGATCTCGAAATGGGTAGGCTTTCAGAAGTCAGCTTAGGGCAAGAAGATGACAATACTTTTGTAGTGTTTCCTGAGGAATTTATCACAAATTCTCTGAAATTGGAGTATCGATTTGCCCCCTATAAGAAAGATGATCTCAGGAAGCTCAGATCATATGAATTGCAGGAAGATTTTCTACAACGAATTGAGGAGAATATACCAAAGGAGGTGAATCTCATTGCAGGCAAATGAGATCTTCCGGGAAATTGAGAGTTTCAAAAAAGGAAAATTCAGCCCCTATAAATACCAAGAAGAAATCTGGGAACTCATAGCAAGAGATGATCCTGAATTGTCAGGGATCACTCTGCTTTCGGGGACTGGCTCTGGAAAAACTGAAGCTGTTCTTCTTCCAGCTCTCTTCAATAACAAGAGGTTGATATTGGTTTATCCCACCAGAAGTCTTGTCGAGGATCAAATTGGCAGGATCGGAGACTACATCAAAATCGGAATCATCAGTAAAAGGTTTGAAGAAAAGACTTTAATAGTTGATTTGGGCGATAGAAAAGAAGCCCTGCAAATCAGGAAATTCGATCAAGAAAGAGATCTAGGACTAATAAAGAAGAAATTGCAGTTCTGGGCAAAAAAAGTAGATTCAGAAGGCAATTCTCAATTAAGAGAAGTTACGATCAACAAGACAAGAATTGAGAATCCAAATGTAGAAGGAATTATGGATATCATAGCAGGAAAAATCAAGGAGGTAAATTCGTTTGAGATTCAAGTCAGAATATCTCCTTATACCAAAATTGAGATTAGAGAATCTTCTGAATCAAATTTTTCCATCTACCAAGAAAAATCGCACTTCTACGGAGGAGATGTAATTCTGACTACACTTGATGAATTCGTGTACAGGTTCCTCGGTTATGGGGGAAAACATAACCTCCTGTATCCCTTGAGATTGGTATGGGGTTATATGGCTAGGAAAAATCTTTTGATTGCGTTCGATGAAGCTCATTCATACGAAAGCGTTGCGTATACCAACTTCATCAATCTTGTATTTACACTGGTTTCTTATGGTATCAAAGCCGTTGTTATGTCGGCCACACTTCCACAAGACTTAGTGCCGCTCCTAGAGGAGAAATTAGGTTTTATCTTCATCAGAGGGGAAGAGCACTCTGGAAAAAAGGATTACGAGATAGCTTATGTAGAATCAGATGAGAGAACTGATTCGATCCTCAATCTGGCCCAAACAGACATACAAAAGAGGATAATAATTGTCAGGAATACAGTAAGTGATGCTTTTGATACTTACAGTAAGTTAAATACCACTCCTGAGGCCAATGGGCAGCATATGTATAATGGTATCCCAGTTTTCCTTTACCACGGAAGACTGTTTTCGGAATCTAGAAGAAGGGTATACAGACAGGTTAAAGCACTGGACGAGGCTAGGAAACCTTACATTCTCATTACTACTCATGCCATAGAGGTTGGATGTGATCTGGATAGTGACCTTCTGATCACCGATTTCTGTAATCCAGACCAGTTGATTCAGAGAGCAGGAAGGTGTGGAAGAAAAGAAGGAACCCGCGGCAAGATATACGTAGTAGGAACTGATTTCACTCAAAAAGATGAATTCATGAAAGTACCCGATATGGATTATGAGAGATATGTAGAAATATTGAAAAAAAATCAACAAACGTCATTTCCTGCCAGAAAAATTCAAGAAGAGGTCGTGAAGCCAAGATTGGTGAAGGATGAACTTTCTAATGCACTATTCGGATATCTTTCAGCATTCATTTACGAATTTGACCGAACCAGAGAAGAATTGCACAACAGTGGCTTCGTCATAACGAGATCATGGGTACCTTCTGCCAGGTTCTTCTGGGCACGAGAATCGACAATTGATGACCTAAGAGAGCTTATTGAAGCGGGAGATTACGAAGATCTATTCGAGAGTCTCAAAGAGAAGAAGCTCCTATATGGGTATGATTATCTATCAGTATCTCTGGAACAAATGGCCTCAAGTGATATTAATAAAGACGAGATCAAGGACGTACTTGTTGTTGCTTTTTCACAGAGTGGAAAAGGTTCCTCAGTAGGAAGGGTAGTATATTCAGAAATCAATCCTTATATTGATGACATCTGTGTCTTCTATTGCGGAAATCACTTTCCTAATCACAATCCATGGAGTGCAGGACTAATCAGTGTCCCAAAGATCTTTGAGAAGTCAGAAAAAGGTGTAATAGGAAATCTGAATGCTCCATCTCAGGTTTTACTAGACAAAAACAGAAAGATGTGGATAAAGTATCTCATTCCGCAGAGCCTTGAATCTTGAGAGAGACTATCTGGGGATCATATGCTCCAACTATCAAAAGTGACTCTGAATCTGGAGTTCACCACTCCTGCAGTCTTTCCCTACTGGATGGGTTCAACATTCAGAGGAGGGTTCGGGCAGAATTTGAGGAGAGCAATCTGCACCGACCATAATAAGGACTGCCTTTCCTGTGAATTGAAAGATACCTGTCTATTCTTTTACACATACGTAAAGATTGAAGCAGAACGAGGATATGCCCCTCCCATTAAACCAATCATTTTGATTCCTGCATTCTTTGGGAGAACTATGGAAATTGAAGAGAAAGCTACCCTATCAGTGGATGTCTTATTTTGTGGAGACTTCGCCAAGTATTTGCCCCATGTTATACTGGGCATGAACCTCTTGGGAAAAAAGGGATTATACTCCCAGAGGTACGAGGGGCTAAATAGGTTCTATGTTAAGAGTATTGAATGTGGGTTTACTGATAAGAATGTGTACGACGGAGAGACAATCTACTTGAGAAATCTGTCATTAAGAGATATCGAGGACGTAGGAAGGATTACGGGTGAAAGAATTGCAGTCGGGTTCAAAACACCCTTTACAGGGGATGAGTTTCCTCTTTCTTTTGAACGGCTTCTCTTTCTCATTAGGAGTAGAGTCATCAGGCTCGTTAATGAGTACGGGAGTGGGGAAACAGTCCCGGACGTAAAGGGTAAGGGAAGGATTCTCAGGTGCGAGAAACACTATCATAGATTGGAGAGAAGATCGAGCCGCAGCAATAAGAGGGTCTTCCATTCATATACGGGGATCGTGGAGTATGAAATCAAAGATATGAATGATGCAGCAGCCTGGATTCTAGGGTTGGGATTTGTGGTAGGCTGTGGTCCTGATGCCTCTTTTGGTTGTGGATTTTTGAAAAAATTAGGATAAGGTGAGACAGACAGCCCAGTACACAAATGGAGGCTATTCCATATCAATGAATTGACTGTATCTCTATCATGAAGGCCACTAATGTTCTTTGATAAGGCTTGAATTGCATTAATATAGGGATACCCCTACCAGTGGTTCAAATAACACATCAAAGTCAGATAAATTTGCACATTTTGTAAAATAACTCACTGGTTTACAGTTATCTAACCACTCGCCAACACTGATGACCTACCTAATCTCAGCAAAGGGTAAGGAGCAAACGCAAGATTCTAGGGGTTCTTTTTCATTTCATGGCGTAACCACCAGATGCCTCCTAGTGCTAAAGGTATTCCGCATATGATTAGAACCCAGATAAATGCTTTAATACAAGAATACACTAGATAGTCAAATGTCCACGTTGCAAAAGGGAGATTCCAGTTTCCATCAAGGTAAACCTTGATGATGAACGCAATAAAGACCAGAAACGATATTCCTCCTCCTCCGTTTGTCCCGCGCGAGCGAGTACCGGAGAAAAGATGTTCGCGTCTGTATCCTTCCTTTTCGTCATCAGGAAATTTTTTCCACCACAACCCCCAGACTGCTACAGCTACTAAAGCTAGCGGGACTCCGATGAAGAGAACTTCCCAGAAAATCACATGTAATATAAAAGTCACGAGATGTCCCATGGTCCATAGGTCTAGAGTCATTGGTACCAGACCAGTTACTTGAGCTTTTTCTACGAACCATAGATAGACAAGAATTGCACATATGAATGCCAGAATACCTCCTACGACAAATGACCCAACCGCTTTCCAATGCTTTCTCATGAATTTTTTCCAGATCTTTTCACCATTTTCTGACTCAGGTTCCATTGTCATACATTTCCTTTTCCTTTTTACTTTAAAAGCCTTTTGGGTAGTATGCCGTTGTACAATCTATAAATTGTAAGAATGTAAATGTATTCTTCAGAGTAATCCACATGAATGAAATCCAATGTCCTTTGGTTCCTTTCCTATCATTTCCTTAAGTGTCTTTAATGGACACCTCACTCTCAAGATAACAAGATTCAGACGATTATTTCTTCGTCACAGGAATGTAGACATACAATTCTGAAGTTTCATCTGCTGGGTTAAAAGTTGCATCGTACAGCTCGAATTCTGGTCCATGAACTCGCTTGTAATCTGATTGGGGCAGCCAGGTCTTACAGACACGTTGGTACGTTTCAACAAGGGTTGGTAGGGTAGTCGTAAAAACTGCGTACGTCTGTTCGGGTACATCGATACTGACCATACCTTCAGGAATGTCAGCAGAACTATCCACCTCGATCCCCGCAATGTAATCAAATGTGCCACTCCCTTCATCGTAGTTGTCCATGACACCGTAAGCTGGACCTACTCTATGCTTGATTTCGTTCATCCGTGGCCCTAATTTAAACCACAACTGGGGAATTTCATTGTTCTCGTTCTTTCCTCTACACTTTATGCCAACAACTGTGAATGCTGGCTTGCTTTTAATTTCTGGTTCCATGTTACCTTTCTCCTTTCTAGTAACCTACACTTCTCCCTGTTTTAAAAAGGTTTTTTCTTGTATACCTGAGGATTTAAGTATTTTATCTCCTTAAATTCTGTTCACTATAGAATACGCTGTACTGATTGCTTCATATTTTCTTAGGCTCTTCAATTGCTGATTGGATTTCCTCTTCCGGAACCTGTATTTCTCTCCTCAACTGCCTGAGCTCCTCCAGGGCCTTTAACTTCTGGTAATATGGCAGCTTCCTCACCTCGAAGTTCAAAATAGACTTTTCTGCCTTTTTTCAGCCCTGATTTATCTCGAATTGCTTTCGGTATTATTACTTGCCCTTTCTCTGTTATGGTGGCTTCTCCTTTCATGCGGTACAGCTCCTTACTTTTTTAGTATGAACATTACTGTTTGAGTCTTTTCCTTACTTTCTTCCATGAAAAACATTTCAAATTCTGGTATTCATTCCATTCATCTCCTGAAAAAAAAGGAGGTTCTTCATATGCTGGTTTTTTCAGGCTGTAGATTTTCGGATGATTGTCTGTGCAAAATCTCTGGCGTTCTCTAAATCTTTAGCACTTGGATGGTCCCGGGTTTCAGATAGGTATTCCTCCCATTCCTCATCAGAAGGGATAATTGCCTGGCGAATAAACGCTTCAATGGGAGGCGAAGGAGAGCCACAGCAATGAAAATATCCAAGAAACTTAATGTTTTTCTTCTGACATACGCGTTCAAAGGAAGGAATACATTTTCCAGCCCATTTCTCATACAATTCTTTTCTTAGTGTAGTTCCTTCAGGCATAAAGACTGAATGGGTAAAGAACCCCGCAAGTGTGAAATCCGGATTCTCAGGAAGAGTAGCCAAGAATTGTTTTAATGGTTTTGCCAGATCTCCGCCATGACAGGGGGCACCCAGAAACACCAATTGAGAATTGTTCAGAGCATCAATTGAACCATCCTGGAGCTCAACTAACTCCACATCATGCTCCTTTGAAGCCTCTTCATAGATTGCTTCAGCAACATGCTTGGTATTCCCTGTTTCACTATAGTACGCGATTAAAATCTTCATAGTTACCGATGGTGTTTTTGAGCCTTAAAAGATTTGGCAAAGAAGTTCTTGAAGACCTCTTGGCTTTTACCACCTATCAGAAGACGTTTGGCAAACATGAAACTTTGTGTGGGAACGCGCAATATTATGGTGCACGGATATAGGAATATGACGGGACAACTTGGACCTGATCGAGTATTGAAGAGCATATGCACTCTTGGAGTTTGAGAATGGAAGTCGAGAACTCAGAATGACATTCTCCTTGGGGATGCCGCAGAGCCATCAAGAGGGGATTGCCGGATCACAATTTCCAGCCATCATTCTGGCAATAACTCGCTTTCAGCCTGAAAGAGAAGGGTTGCATAGTTGAAGGTTCTTATGATTCCCTGGGTTTTCATGTCAAAGATGAGACGGAATAACTTCCTCACAATCCCTGATAGTGCTACACTGGTGAAAACCATGAACTGATCGCCAGCCTCCATGAAGAAGGGTGTGGTGGGGAGATAAGAGAAGATCTTCTTTACCGTCTGTTCATAAGAGGTGGAAAAGAGGAAGCAGTAGTTGAGGTATGTTGGATATCCCTCAGGATAGAACCCTGTATGGATAGAACAGTGGGTGTCTAAGTCTTTTATCCACTCGACATAGGATTCGTACCGCACGTGGATCTGCTTTAAGGTGGTAGTTGCAATCTTTCGGGTATTGCCCTTGAAGGCATGGTACATCTTCCATTCATCTTCTCCCCAGGCTAGGAGGGGTGCTATTTGACGATTCTTTTGTTCTCTGTGGGGATTGAAGGTTTTAATCTCGTTGAAGGCCTTCTCAAGACTGTTCGCCCATGAGGTATACTCCGTTCTGGGTGTTGCTGAGTGATACCGTATCCCCTGGTAGATGGTCTCTTCGTACTCGGGTAAGTGGGAAAAATCTATCTGTCTATCAGTTATCACCATGAAATTCCAGTCTCCGTAGGTTACGGCATACCAGAGAACGTGGGGGAACCCTTGGAGGTTCCGAAAAACGAAATAGGGATTTTTAAAGTTCATGAGATGTATGTATTCCTTGTAATCAGGGGCGGGTACCATCCTGATCTGGGGACCAATTAAGACCATATCTTCGTACATCTCACCCAGGTACTTGGAGACTGTATTCCGGGATAACCTCGTTTTTTCAGCAATCTCATAGATGGGTATCCCTGGTGAGAGGGTAATCTGCTCATAGATCTTGTGAAAATTCTTCTGTTTTTTCTCCCATACCCTGGTCATTGGATCACCACTACCGCACTGTAGAGGTCTCAACTTCGTCAGCATCATAGTTACGAGGACTGGTGGACAGGATGAAGGACCTCAACCAATCGGTACAGTAGCCATACTTCTCCAGGTACCGTAAGATGGTGTCCACCTTCTTGGCTTCGCCAGGCCATGTGAGGAAGAACCTTACCAGCAGAAAGTCACCTGCAGAGAAAAATCCACAGGAACAGGGGAGTAACCCCAGAATGTCCATGATCTGGTTTTGGTAGTCTGATTTCAAGAGGAAATCAAACATCCCACACTTAGAAAATCCATGAGAGTTAAAGGCTGGTTGTACATGAGCTGCCATGGATAAGGTGGATAACCAGTTCCTGTAGGTTCTAGAGTCAATCCCTAACTTCTTGAGAACGGGATCTGGGTCCTGCCGCGCATTCAACTGGAAAGCATGGTATAACATCCATTCCTTCTCACCCCAATTCAATAGTGGTGCCTCCTCATACGAGATACTCTTGGTGTCAGGAGTACGTATCCGGGAAGATATCTCCTTTAAGGAGTGATCCCAGTCCAATTGGGTGACCTTGGAAATGAAGGTTCCTCCCTTTTTCCCGGAATGAATACAGTCTCCTTTCCCTGCAGTAAATTCCATCTCCTGGTCAGTAATAACCATGACATTCCAGTCACCCGATCCTCTACTCTTGGAGACAACTGATTCCTGGAAAGACCTTAACAGGCTTTTCGGGTCATTAGCCTTGAAAAAATAGCAGTATACGTGATAGGTTGAAGCAGGCTTTACAGAGATAACAGGTCCCAGCAAGATTGAAGACTGGTACATACCATCCAGACACGTATTGACATCAGCTTCAGACATCTCCAATTTTAAGGCAATCTCCCCCACAGGCACAAAGGGGTTCTCATACAACTGGTTATAGATTCTGTAGTACGTGTACAGACTATCATCCATTGAACCACCCCCTGGTTACAGATGCTGGGTAACTACATGGGCATCCAGGTTGTGATTCTATATGTTCTCTCTCCTGCAATGGAAGATCCGCTTCAGATTTGTCACACTTCTTTCTAAGAGACAGCACAGTACTGTGTCCCTCAAAGTCACTTTTTGGTTCCATGGGTTCACCTCTTTAGGTTTCAGTACAGGACATGGATACAATGACTGTCGTCCACATCCTTTGCTATGGTTTGAATCTCCCATGTGCCGTCTCCCGTACTAAATCTGGAAAAATCCTGGATTTCTGTACTTAACCCAAAGATTCAATCAATCTTCGATCCTTTTCCTTCAATGTCTGGTATTCTTTCCACTGGGCATCTGTCAGAATGTACAATTCAGTTTTATCATACGTTGGCTTGATCAATTTGATTTTCTCTGTCCTCACGTACTCTGTAATAATGTGCTCTTTGATTTCCTCTAAGTACTTTACTTCTCCTCTTAAAATGCAGCAGAAATTAAACATTTCACGGAAATACCCTTCTTGATCGTCCTCTTTATGTTCCATGGTCACACCTCCTTCCTCCAGTATACTGCCCAGTTCATTAAAAGTTTTCAGGAGAATCCTGGCTTTCTCTGTGAGTTTCACTGTCTCCTGTACTATTTCTATGAGTCCATTCCTCTCAAGATCGTCTATGATTCTCTGGCTCTCTTTGATCACTTCTGGGCTCTCCCTCAACTCTTCTTCCGTACACTTCCGGTTTTCAACAATCCTCTCCAGAATATCCACTGTGACAGGGTCAAAGGGCTTTTCTTCCATGTTCTACCTCCCGCAACAATCACTGATGTCAACTACTGGCAAGAGTTTCTCACCAAGAGCAGCGTTCCTGGCAGTGGAAAGAGCTTTAAGGTTGAAGAGCACATAAGAAGGTGAAAGATGAAACTCAATCCATGATGCTATAGCTCTCAATATCCTCGCTCCTCCATTGAAAATCAGTAATGCGTGCCACAACATTTCAGCCAGCAGATAAGCCAGCCTCCTCCTCACAGGGGGCTCTGGAGAATCAAAAAAATCAAGAAGGCAATGCAAGCATATAGGTGGAGGTTAGAGAATGTCTTTGCCGATTCTAGCAAATCTGGAAGATGTTCAGGCAATAGTTGACCATTTAAGAACAGATCCTGCGGCTGTGACAATCGAAGAAACTCATGCAATCGCTGAAGAGAAGAACCTCTATCCCCGAAAGATCAATGCAAATGAAATATGGGGACTCGCATCAAAGGAAGGAAACCGCGTAAAACTGAATTCTCTCGGATGTAATTTATCAAGAGCAAAATCTGAAGCAACAGCTTCTGTCTATGTACAATTCCTCTGCAATATGAAGCCCTACGAATCTGTAACTCAGGAGAAACTCCTTCATAGGGTTCCGCCCGCAATACCTCTGTGGACTGCTCTGCAAAAGGATGGAGAGTGATTGAAATGAAGCCTGATAACTGGAAGAAAAGACAAAGATATATCGAGACTCTACACTTCCATCTTGTAAGCGAAAAGTACTTATTTATCCTCGCATAAAAAGAACGGAGTGATCAAATGAAAAAGAGGAAAGTAACGTTGGCGGCTTTAGCAGTGGGCATCATGCTCTTTCAGATGCTCCCCTTGGCAAATGCGGGAACACTCCAACTTGTCAAGGGATCGTGGGACAGAATGGGGCTAGACCATAACAATGTCAACGATGGGCCAAATCAATATCTCATTCAGATTCATGTCACGAATTCAGCGGGCACAACAGCACACAGCGTTGTTGGAACGTTATCATGGACATCAGTCAATACGTATATTAACCTGGCACCGAATGAATCAGCTGTCAAGTCACTGGGGGACATTGCAGCTGGGGCAACAGTGGATCTTTTCTATCTTATTGAAATAACCAGGAATTCTGGTGCCTATAATACCACAAGAAATTACACCATTACAGTTCAGGGAACAGACACAGGAACAGCGGATACTATTACAGGAACGCTGAGTGTGGAACGATTGAGGTCTCAGGCCAGAAATGAGGTCGTGTCAATAGTGGCTTCCACCTCAACTCCGGTGGTGGGCTCAACATTTACTGTGACTGTGCACAGTACAACTGGCGCAAAGAATTACAATATAGTTAACCTGCCTGTTTCAAAGTATAATCCCCTCATTATCGAACCAGTGAGCGTTTTGGTCACCTGGCAGGAGCCACCCAGTCCTCCTGTGACCTCGAACAACGTGCGACTGGATCTCCCTATGGATGATGATTTCACGTCAGTATGGACGTTCAGAGCACTGTCTCCAGGGACTACGAATATTGATTCCTTCATTACCGACGAAAGTGGGGGCAGTTATCACTATAACGCAGACTATCCAGATATTACAATCATCGTAGTAAAAGGTATTGCAGACTTGCGGCTGGAGAAAACGGTTAACAATTCGACGCCTAACCTTGGTGACAATGTCACCTTCACCATTACCGTGTACAATGATGGACCAAACGATGCTACTGAGGTATCAGTAGAAGATATTCTGCCAGCAGGACTGAGTTACATTTCTGCTTCTCCAAGCCAGGGCAGCTATAACAATGTAACTGGCATTTGGACCGTTGGTCTCATCGCCAACGGAGGAAGTGCAACCTTGCAGATTACAGCGCAAGTCACCATGACTGGCTCAATCAAGAACGTTGCACAGGTGTATTCTAGTGCTGAGACTGATCCAGATTCAACTCCCAACAATGATGACGGAGATCAGAGCGAAGACGATGAAGACTATGAAACGATTACGGTGCCGTCTTCAGCAGATCTGAGGATAGAGAAGACAATCAGTGATTCCAATCCAGATGTGGGGGATACCATAACCTTCACCATTACGGTCTACAATGATGGGCCTGATACAGCTACCAACGTGACGGTGGAAGATGTGATCCCCAGTGGATACACGTACGCTGCAGGGACGATAGCAGGTGGAGATTCCAGAGATGATTCAGGCGATCCCATTCTGACCTGGACGATCAACAGCCTGGCAAACGGTAGTAATGTGAGTCTGACCTTCCAGGCGGTGGTACAGGCCTCAGGTACCTACAAGAATGTAGCTCAGGTGACAGCATCAGACCAGCATGATCCAGATTCAACACCCGATAATGATGATGGAGACCAGAGTGAAGATGATGAAGACTTTGATACAGCCTCACCCCAGCAAGCAGATCTGAGGATTGATAAGACAGTCAGTGATTCCACACCCAATCCAGGAGACACCATTACGTTCACCATCACGGTCTACAATGATGGACCCGATACAGCCACCAATGTGACGGTGGAGGATTTCATACCCAGTGGATTTGTCTACGCTGCAGGGACGATAGCAGGTGGAGATTCCAGAGACGATTCAGGTGCTCCTACCTTGACATGGACAATTAACAGCCTGGCAAACGGTAGCAATGTGAGTCTCACCTTCCAGGTGGTGGTACAGGCATCAGGTGACTACAAGAATGTAGCTGAAGTGACTGCGTCAGACCAGCATGATCCTGATTCAACACCTCATAATGATGACGGAGACCAGAGCGAAGACGATGAAGATTCAGAGACAGCAGCAGTACCTACAGCTGATCTGCGGATTGAGAAGACAGTCAGTGATTCCAATCCAGATGTGGGGGATACCATAACCTTCACCATTACAGTCTACAATGATGGGCCTGATACAGCTACCAATGTAACGGTAGAAGATGTGATCCCCAGTGGATTTGTCTACTCTGCAGGGACGATAGCAGGTGGAGATTCCAGAGATGATTCAGGCGATCCCATTCTGACCTGGACAATCAACAGCCTGGCAAATGGCAGCAATGTGAGTCTGACGTTCCAGGTGGTAGTACAGGCCACAGGTACCTACAAGAATGTGGCTCAAGTGACTGCATCTGACCAGTATGATCCAGATTCAACACCTGACAATGATGATGGAGACCAGAGTGAAGATGACGAAGACTCAGAGACGGCTCGACCGCAGCAGGCTGATCTGTGGATCAAGAAAAGTGTTGACAACTCTATTCCCGATCCAGGAGACACTATAACCTTCACCATCACGGTCTACAATGATGGACCTGATACAGCCACCAACGTGACGGTGGAGGATTTCATACCCAGTGGATTTGTCTACGCTGCAGGGACGATAGCAGGTGGAGATTCCAGAGATGATTCAGGCGATCCCATTCTGACCTGGACGATCAACAGCCTGGCAAATGGCAGCAATGTGGTTTTGACGTTCCAGGTGGTGGTACAGATTCCTGGTACCTACACGAATGTAGCTCAAGTGACGGCATCAGACCACACTGATCCTGATTCAACACCTGACAACGATGATGGAGACCAGAGTGAAGATGACGAAGATTCAGAGACAGCTGCACCACCCACGGCTGACTTAAGGGTAGAAAAGACGGTCAGCAATCCCTATCCAAATGTGGGAGATACCATAACTTTCACCATTATCGTCTACAATGATGGACCAGACGCTTGCACCGACATGACGGTGGAAGATGTTCTACCCACAGGATTGAGCTACGTCTCAAGTGTTGTGAGCCAGGGAACCTATGACAGTGGCTCAGGCATCTGGACTGTCACTACCCTTGCGAGTGGAGCCTCCGCCACTCTCCAGATCACGGCTCAAGTCACTGGAACAGGAGTAATCACGAATATCGCTCAGGTTCACACTTCTGAGTGTCTCGATCCCGATTCAACCCCCGGCAACGACGTTCCTGGGGAAGATGACCAGGACTTCTCAACAATCACTGTATCAGGGACACCATTGACTCTCGCCATAGGTGTCGTGAAATCGGTCTCTCCTAAGACGGCTCAAGAGGGAGACGTTTTGACGTTTACCATCACCATAACCAATGTGGGACAGCTTCCCCTGGACCCAGTGCAGGTGGTGGATACTCTTTCCCCTGGACTGGATTACGCAAACGCAGCAAGTGTCCTCCCAGACCTAGTGGTATCCAATCTTGACGGTACTACTACCATCATCTGGAACAACATTGGTCCCCTAGCGCCAGGAGATGTCAGAATCATTACGTTTGCCGCAATCTTTAATGGTCTGGAACCGACAGCTCGTAACAGAGTCGTTGTAACCGGAGAATATCATGGGCTCCCCCCGGTGTCAGGCGAGGGATCAGCACGCATCCCTGTCCCCTCCCTCAAAACACCATATCAGCCAAAGCTGCTTTACCGTCCTCTGGCACGCTACCTCAAAGACAATTGCTTCAGAGAGTTCAGGGATCTCATCGAACGGATCAAGAGCGGTGATCCCACGTTCGAAATCAATGAAAGAACCCCCTGTTGCCAGAGTCTGGAAGATGTGGTGAACCATCTGATGAATCTGGTGCTGGAAAAGGGACTGGACAAGATGTACCCCGAAGAATGGCAGAGGGTGCAGGAGCTGCTGCCCCTTGTAGCAGAGTGCTGTGAAAACTCTGAGCAGTACTACAACGAGGGAAATTACATCGCCTCAATTCACTGGAGTTACCAGAGAAACAAAGCGTACAGAGAACTCATAGAAATCCTACTGGAGATGCTTGAGTTCTAGTTTCCATTTTTCTTTCTTTCACCCTTTTTTTCGTTTTCTGTTTTCCCAAACGTGTGCAAAGTGAGTTGCGTCCCCTCCTTCTTTAGCATACTCCTGTATCCTCAGTTCACCTGCGGTTCGTGATGAGCCATAGTACTGTAGACTACCATAGAGAACCGCAGTGAACCCTGATTCCACACTGTTGAAAGAGGAGAACCACCGGGGGAGGGTTCTATCAGATGAGAGAAAGAACATCCTTCCAGTTTCATGGGAGGTACCATCTCCCTCCATGTCATGAAGGGATCCACGGTTTCGTCTGATGGTTGACAGAATCAAAAAAGGAGAGAAATTGAATAATATCTAAAAAAAAATAAAGAAGGGCGATTGACTAGTAATCATGAATCGAAGCCAGAATCATGTCCTTCGTACACGTACTGCTCGAGGTCCTCTGTCTGATTCTTCCTGTTCGAATTCAACTTCATCTCCCTCATTGAGATAGGCGCCCATGGGTACGGCACTCTGATGAACAAAGAAATCCTTTCCATTTTCATCCTGGATAAACCCATACCCCTTGCGGGCATTGAACCACTGTACTGTTCCTTTCACGTTATCATCTCCTCAGATTAGATCTGAATTATTTACAAAAAACCTACAACAGAAAAGTTACGGAATCCGAATGATCGAAGTACGAACCTTTGTTTACAGTCCTTTGCATGTCCTTCTTCTACATTCACGCTTATAAAGGTTATCATCGCTTTCCTCTTTTTTTTCAGAACAAGACGGAATATGATCCAAAAGGAGTCCTGTCTCATATGGGAAAGAGAAAATACCTGGACGCCAGAACCATCGTGCTATCTCACTCTGAACAAAAGCTTCGCTGGTTGAAAAAAAAGTTCTTGCGTGCCACCCGGTTCATCAACCATGCATAACAGCCGCAACGGCTGGAAGGTCACAGTCCGGAACCAGTAACAGGAAGGGTTTATAAGTCATTAACGCCCCACCGTTATGACGATTAATCCAAGGCAGAACCTCACAATCCCACGTTGTAGGTGAGTTCCAGAAGAGACACAAACCAATATCTACAGAGGGTGATCTCACGAGCATCATACCAGCGAAAAAACCGGCAGAGGAAACCAAGGGTACCAAAATCCTCATGGGCGATCCCAAGAAGGCTATCATAAAACTTTCCCTGCCCATGATGGTGGCAATGTCAATACAGACAATCTACAATGTCGTGGATGCCATCTGGGTTTCAGGGCTGGGGGCTGATGCGCTCTCTGCAGTGGGGTTCTTTTTTCCCTTCTTCTTCATGATGAATGCCATGGCCACAGGTATTGGCATTGGAGGGGGATCGGCCATCTCAAGGAGAATAGGTGCCAGAGACAAAAAAGGTGCAGATACTGTGGGTTCTCATACCATTGTCATTATGTTGCTGGCAGCCATGGCTTTTGCTATCCCGTTTTTCATCTTTGCCAGGGACATCTTCTCTGCGATGGGTGCAGGAGACATAACTGACAGTGCTACACAGTACGGTCGGGTAATTATAGCAGGTAGTGTGGTCATTTTCTTTTCCAACGTCGCCAATGCCCTCTTGAGAGGTGAGGGAGACGCCACACGTTCAATGTATGCACTGATGAGTGGCGCAGTACTCAATATCATCCTGGACCCCATCTTCATCTACACCTTAGGAATGGGTGTTGCAGGGGCTGCTGTCGCTACTGTCCTGTCCTTGACAGTTGCCTCCCTGATACTATTCACCTGGATCTTCATCAAGAAGATTACCTTCGTTTCTCCGTCACTCCGTGGATTTAGATTCAGGAAAGAGATTATTGCAGAAATTCTCAAAGTGGGGCTCCCCTCAGCTGTATCCCAGTTGTCCATGTCCTTGTCAGTGCTGTTCTTGAACGTTATTGTGGTAAGGGCAGGGGGCACAGACGGTGTGGCTGTCTTTACCACGGGGTGGAGAGTTGCAACTTTTGCGTCACTCCCATTAATGGGAATTGCTACTGCTGTCACAGCAGTGACGGGGGCTGCTTTTGGGAGCAAAGACTACGGGAAGCTCGATGCAGCTCACCTGTATGCAGTAAAAATCGGGATTGTTATTGAGCTGGTAGTTGCTGCAGCAACCTATGGGTTGGCCCCGTATATTACCATGTTATTCACCTTTTCTCCAGATGCTGCCCGCATCACCCAGGACTTGATAACGTTCCTGAGGATCATGTGCTTCTACTATCCTGTGGTCTCGTGGGGCATGCTGTCATCTGCCATGTTTCAGGGGACAGGGAGGGGGACCAGTGCCTTAATCGTAACAATCTTTCGGACCATTGTCTTGGTGGCGCCTTTAGCTTTCACGTTCTCCCTGGTCCTCGGCATGGGACTTTCAGGTGTGTGGTGGGGGATTGTCACGGGCAATATCACGGGAGGAACGACTGCCTTTGTATGGGCACGAATGTATGTGCGGGGACTGCAGAAAAGAACTGCTGATTCTCTTCCCCCTTGAGAAGCTCCTGCTTTCCCCAGAAAGGGTACGTCCAAACAGATGTTTTTCCACTGGTGGAACTCCGTCAAAATACAATCTCCAGTCCATATAAACCGGATAGGGAAAAATCAAGAAAGAAATGATAAATCTGAGAAGATCCCATCTTTCTGCGTCTTCCCCGGTTGATTGGTTTTTGGCTCTTTTCGCCTGCGCACAAGAACGACAACCATGACGCCGTAGACCACTACAACAGCCACCAGTTCAACAATCATCTTCTTATTGCGAGAGAAAAAATTGTGCAAAACCATTTCCTTCTCCTTCATGGATGGACATGTCTTCAATGTCTGGGAATATTGAAATGGTTAAAAAGGAAAGGTGATTTGAAGAAACAAAAAAAGAAAGAACAAACTAGCCTTTACGAATCAACAACAACCTACAGCTTTCGCACATTTACTGCTCGAGGTCCTCTGTCTGATTCTTCCTGTTCGAATTCGACCTGATCTCCCTCATTGAGGAAGACGCCCATGGGTACGGCACTCTGATGGACAAAGATGTCATTTCCATTTTCATCCTGGATGAATCCATACCCCTTGCGGGCATTGAACCACTGTACTGTTCCTTTCACGTGTATCATCTCCTCAGACCGTTTCTGAGATATCCCCAGATCGTATCTGAACTCTTTACAAAAAACTTACAACAGAAAAGTTACGGAATCCGAATGATCGAAGTACGAACCTTTGTTTACAGTCCTTTGCAGCTAATGCTGTGCATCCATGCTTATAAAGGTTACTATTCATCTTCACAGGCTGACATCGTGCTGCTGTTGAGGAGCTCCACATCTGACAAGATCAGAATTACGAAAGACACTGGCCAGGGTGAGCACCTTTCCTTTTTCAGTCCTTTTGTTTTCTGGATTTCCAGGGTTAACGGTGCTTTCTTTCTGATTTCGAGGCTGAAGAATCACATTTCTGTTGAGGGAGTATACGAAGGAACGTCATCTCTGTTCAAACCTATCTTTGTTCATATTTCTAAGGGAGGTCAGACCAATGATTTCATCACGAAGGAAGGAGTCCAAACCTTTTTTAGAGGTAATGCCACATTCTCTCATGCTCACGGTGACGCCCTCACATGCCAGAAAGGTCTTATTCCACCTGCACGGGTTTTCTTCTTTGCAGGAGGGTCTCTCCGGGACGCTGGGAGTTTTAAAGAAACACCAGTGCATTCAGTCAGACCCCATAGACGTTGCAGGCAGGAATGCAGATCTAACCGTGCAGAGCAGGGTTTCAAACTACAGGCAGAGTCACCTGCACCACCTGTTGTACCAGAAGCGGGACCTCTTTGAATACTTCTGCAAAATGCTCTCCATTCTTCCCATGGAAAAATATCCCGTCTTCAACTGGTTGAGAACCCGCATGCAGAACAGAAATGCTCCCTTCTTCAAGGAACACAAGAGAGAGACAGCATTCATTCTCAGGATGCTGGAAGATGGCCCCGTCACCTCGCTCGACATTAAAGGATGGAAAAAAGTGAGGTGGTGGGGACAGACAGCCCTCTCCCGGGTCCTGCTGGAACGGCTCTGGATCTCCGGGAAAGTGGCAATTCACCACAGGGAGGGTTCACGCAAATACTACGTTCTGGCAGAAGACGTGATTCCCCAGTCTGTCTATACAGCAGAACCTCCTGATGATGAAGAATGCATGAATCAGATGGCAACCATGATCACAAGGGCATCGCGGTTGGTTTCCCCCTTGAGGGCGCCAGAACAATGGTACAGCATTGGGAAGACGCCAAAAATTCGAGAGCTCCTCGGGCACCTGGAGAAGGAGGGTGTCCTCTTTTCACTTCACTTGGAGGGATGGAAGGGTCAGATCTATGCACCAATAGAGGATTCCACTCTGTGGCACGATCCCCCCGAACCGTCCTCGGATTGTCTCCGATTCCTGGCCCCCCTGGACCCTCTTACCTGGAACAGGGCATTATTCCAGGCCGTGTATGGTTCAGAATATTCCTGGGAAGTATACAAGAAGGTCAAAGACAGGAAATATGGATACTACTGCCTGCCCGTACTGTATAATGGAGATTATGTGGGGCTGATAGATCCTTTCTACAAAAAAGAGGAACAGACATTAGAAATAAGGAATTTCCATTTCTTTAACCACCCTGACAGCAAGCTTAAGGACGCTGTCACCAAGGAATTACAGCGATTTCTGGAATACCTGGGAGGGCACCACATTGAGGCAAAGAAGGGGCCCAAATGGCTTAACTCAGCGCTCTGATGTTCTCGGTCCCCATGTAAACTCCCCTTCCACAAAAAAAGAATATAAGTGTTCGAGACCTAGTGGTTCTATGCCTGAAGCATCCCTCATAGAAAATACACCATTCCCCCAGACACAGCAGTCCCTGGCACGTGATCTGCGAAGGCTGGGCGTTGCCAGAAGGATGACCCTCCTGGTGCATTCTTCTCTGAACAGAATCGGGTGGGTAAGCGGCGGTCCGGTGGCTGTGGTTCAGGCACTCATGGATACACTGACAGAAGAAGGGACACTTGTTATGCCCACCCATTCAGGTGATTACTCGAATCCTGAGAACTGGAGCAACCCTCCTGTACCACAAGAATGGGTAAAGACAATAAAGGAGACTATGCCTGCTTTCAATCCAATATACACCCCCACCCGCGAGATGGGCAGAATTGTTGATTGCTTCAGAACGTTTCCCGGAGTCCTGAGGAGCAACCATCCCACCGTGTCCTTTGCTGCGTGGGGGAGGCACAAGAGAATGGTAACAGGAACCCATGGGTTCTCCTACAGTCTGGGAGTCCAATCACCATTAGGGAAACTGTACGCACTCAATGGATGGATTCTCCTGATGGGGGTTTCATACGCAAAGAATACCTCATTCCATCTGGCAGAATACCGGTTGAACATGCGAAAGAGGACCATGTGTGAGGCGCCCGTTCTTGAAGAAGGAAAGAGAGTATGGAAAGCCTATGAGGATATTGACTACAACAGTGACGAATTCGAAGCCATGGGAGAGGATTTTGAGAAAGCATGTGACGTGAAGAAAGGATATATCGGACTGGCAGCGTCGCGGCTGTTCTCCCAGAAAGAGGCAGTTGACTATGCAATGAAGTGGCTGGGAGACAGAACTGGATGATTCAGGCTACAGGAACCATTGGATGGTACTGAACCACAAACCACGGAAACCACTCGTGGAAGACGTGTACCTCAATTCATGTTCTTAGGAACATGCCGTCTCCTCTAAGAAGAAGATTCAGCTTTGCCACTGAAGGCAGGCAAGGAGAAACGAATGGACCAGCCCAACCTCGTAAGACAGATTTTTGCCACCACAGGAAGTACATACGATCTCATGGTGAAGGTCGCTACCCTGGGGCAGGACAGCTCCTGGAAGAAGAGAATCCTGGAAATATCAAGTCAGATCACCCCGAAAACCATATTGGATCTTGCATGCGGTACAGGGATACTGACCTTTGCACTGGCACAGAGATTCCCTGAGAGTGCAGTGGTTGGTATTGACCTTCAGGAAGAATACCTCCTGTATGCCAGAGCCAAGAAAATCAAGAGTGCTGTGAAGAATGTCGAATTCTTCCAGGCGAATGCTGAGGACGTTGTTGAAAACCGATATGATCTCATAACTGCGAGTTATCTCCCAAAATATATAAACATGAATGTGGTAATCAGAAACTGCTCCAAGATTCTCAATCCAGAGGGGCTCATAGTGTTCCATGATTTCACCTATCCAGAAAACGCATTCTACAGACTCACCTACAATATCTACTGGGTCTTGCTCCGGTCAGTTCTCCACATGTCTCAGTCGTGGAGAGAAATGGGCAGAGAACTCAAGCACATAATCGTTGAGTCCACCTGGGTTACTACCATGAAGAGTGCTCTGGAGGTGCATGGGTTCACTGAGATACAGGTAGAAATCCAGCCGTGGGAGGTTTCAGCCATTGTATATGCTACAAGACGTGGGACTGTCCATTGACAAACCTCAATATTTTTATAGGTCTTAGAAGAGTACGTGCATGGATGCCACGATGAAAAGAGTCGTAGCTGCAACATTCATGGGACATTTTGTGGACGATGGACTCATTCTCATGCTGCCCTTGCTTATTCCATTCATTGCACGTGACTTCAATCTCTCCTATACGCAGATAGGAATCTTTGGAGGTTCCATGGTACTGACCCTTGGATTTGGCCAAATTATTGCAGGATATGTTTCTGATTTTTCTAAAGTGAAGTGGCCCTTCATATCATTCGGGCTGGCTGTCCTGTCTGTGAGTCTTTTTGCAATGTCATTCTGCTCATCATATTCCTCCCTCATCATGCTGAATCTGCTGGCAGGATTTGGAGCGAGCTTCTATCATCCCTGTGGAATCGCCCTCCTTGTCAAGTCTATGAAAGAAAAAATACGGGGAAAAATCCTGGGTATCCATGGAGTTGGTGGAGGTATCGGAATACTCACCTACCCCGTGTGTGCAGGGATAATCTTGAGTAAGTGGGGGTGGCATGAGGTGCTCCTCCTCCTGCCTTTGACAGGGCTCATATCAGCAGCACTTTTTTTCTTTGTGAGAGAAGAACATTCTTCCCACGTTGGAAGAAGCCAATACCCACTCGTACAGAAAGAATCTATACTTATGTGCATTCTTTTTGGATGTTTTGCCATGTTCTTCAGGGGATTTGTGGTATTTCTACCCATCCAACTGGAAGAGATAGGGTTTTCTACTACATCTGTAACGGGTGCAATCACCCTCTTCTACGGCACAGGGGTTATTGCAGAACTTCTGGCAGGAATCCTGACAGATAGGTACAGCAGACGAAAGATAATCTTCGTGTCAATGCTTGCGGCCTCCGTTCTGGTCCTCGTGGTCTTCCATTCTGTGTGGGTATTCCTTATTCCTCTGGGATTCGTGGCCTACGTAGTGTGGGTTCCTGCAACTGCTGCTTTTGTGGAGGGTGTGCCTGAGGCATGGTACGGGACCGCCCTGGGGTTGGTCCAGGGACTCGCTGGGTTGATGGCCACTTCGAGTCCTGTGATCATGGGGATTGTCGCAGAACAGAGTGGAGTCTCTGCGTCCTTCGTGTTCCTGGCTATTGTTGGAGTGGCGGGTGCAGCTGTGGCTCTCAAGGTGAGACAATAAAGAATCAATACCCTTCAATGGATCATGAGATGGACTGACCACAGCCCAGGAGAATGAAACCCACAATTTCCCTGACCCCTGTGACAACATCAGATGGAACTCTGTGGTTCTCTTCAAATAGTCGAAAAGGGAACACAGAAAAAGAAGAAGGTTCTACACCGTGGGCTTTCTGCTGTTCTTTCTGTAGAACTCTGACTTGTTCAAGAGGTAGAGCCGTGCAGCCCATGAGACGAGACGCATCAACCATCTCTTCGGTCCAACTTCTTTCTTCACTTCCCTGTAGTAATCTTCGAGAGTGTGGTGCTGGTACTTCAGTAAGGCTTGACTCCTTGACGTGTCCATGAATCCACAGTGAAATTTCCCCGTGCTGAAGGCTTCTTCAGGCAGGCACTGGCTTCCCAGCCCGAATATCTCCATCATGGTCTGGATGTACTCTTTGTATGTTGTCCTGCATTTCTCTCCCCCTGCAATGTGATATATGCCTCCCCAGATCTCATCACATGTGACGGCATTTGCCAGGGCAACTCCCACATCCTCTGTGTGGCATATTTCAATAGACGTTTCGAGAGGCATGTGAAACATGAGCGGGTCCATTTCCAGCTTTTCTGGAGAAACAATGTAGGTCAACCGAAAGATAGCCCATTCTACAGCAGAGCCTGTAATACGTTTTTCTGCTTCAAGCTTGGTCTGTGCGTACTCATCGTCATCATTGGGGGCCACAGGATCAGTGACCTGTATGAAAGGGGTTTTCACTCGATCCCCGTAGACAGAAATTGAGGATGTGTAAATCAGCCTCGGGCTCCTGTCAAGAGACTCCATGGCAGCGAGAATATTCGCTGTTCCACCTACATTCACGGCTCTGGCAAATTCAGGTCTCTTATCTGCCAATGGTGGAATAATGGCTGCCACATGAATGACTACGTCAATAGTCTCATCAAGCGCTGTAAGAACGTCCTCCTTGTCACACAGATCTCCCCAGAACATCTCCACCTGGGGATGATCTTCAAATTCCTGTGCACGAACCGTAGTCTGGTCTGTGTAAACATCAAAGACTCTCACGAAGTATCCTTTCTTTATGAGTGCTTTGAGTGTGCTCCTCCCTACGTTGCCAAAGGCACCAGTTAACAATATCTTCATCTAGTACACCTCACAACCTGTTATCTATGTTCTCTCCTCCATCCTCTACTAGGTAGACTTGCTATGCAGGTAGCATATCTACATACTTATAAATGTTTCGATGATTGCCTTAAGAAAAGGGGCTGGTCACGGGTGGGAAATCCTCCTGAGAAGCATGTTGGTGTAGTTTATTTCCGGGGTATATGTGGGGAGAATATGGAGTATCCTGATGCAACGACACCATAGAATCCCAGGAAATGCGTGGAGTCACTCAAAGAACAATGAGAATATCCCTTTCCTCCTCCTGCTGCCCTTTATTTTTAATTTACTCTATTCTTACCAGATATTCAGCAATACCATATCCCTTCTTTTTCCCGCACTCGAATGACGTCAAGTTCTCATTGAGTACTGACACTCCTCTTCCTCTATAGGGAATTTGCACTGTGTTCAACACCCTCCCCTTCAGTGTGAACCTCCTCCCTCTCACATCACTGATGCGGTAGAGAACCTCTTTCTGCCTCCCATCCTGGGTGATACATTCTGCTTTAACGTCCAGAACAGGAAAGTTCTCTCCGTTTTCCATGATAAACCCTGTGTTGATTTCTTCTCCATTGATACGCATCTGGGCGATATTGATCCCGAATTCAGGGTCAAAGGGTGCAGTCACGTATATCCAGAGATCAGGGGCATTCCAATCTCGTTCCCCCCAACTATGATCTCTCTCCCCCAGAGCCCTAATATCCTGAGAACAAGAATCTACTGTTATGCGCCCTGTCACCAGCCCCATCTGCTCGTAATGATCCGCACACACTACTTTGCATATTTCCTGTTGTTGAGAGGTGACGCACGCAAGGTAGCTGAATTCTGTATGCAGGGGAGCGTATTTCAGCCGTACATCGACATTTCTGATAGTGGCCTCTCCTCCAGCCATCTTGCCAGAAAATGCAAGAGTCCATTCGGGGACAAACTGCAGGGACCCTACCTGTATTCTCTCAGGGACGGTCTCGACCTTGTCCTGGAGGACGACCTTCAGAATCTCATTTTGGTAGAACAGGAACAGGTATCCGACAGCTTCGTTCTTGTTGGGCTTGAACCCTATTCGGGTGAACCCACCGATGCAGGTTCTGGGATCATAGAAGTTGAAATAGTAGCTCTCGTTCCATTCTTTTTCCGGGCCAGGCGGATGCTCCAGATGTTCCATGTTATTTCACCCGCACTTCTCCTGTGTTCCCATTCACGGTAACAATGTCACCGTCTCTGAGGTACTGCATGGCATTCTTGACTCCCGTTACTGCAGGTATCCCGTATTCCCTGGAGACTACCGCCCCATGAGAGAGAATTCCTCCCGTCTCTGTAACCAATCCCTTGATCTTGATGAAAATGGGAGTCCACCCAGGGTCTGTACAGGTTGCCACCAGAATCTCATCCTTCTCAATGGTGTGAAGCTCCTCAATGCTCTGTATGAGTCTCGCAGTGCCTGTGACCACGCCCGGGCTTGATGCAACGCCTATGAGGGCTTTCTGATAGGAAATATCCTCATCGAATTCCAGGTTGCCCTGGAGAAACTTGGGGGGAAGCGTGTGCTGATAGGTGTGAAAATCTGCTTTTCTCTTGGTCAGGAGATCAAGGGGTACCTCTCCTGTCTGCAACGCTGTGAACACCTCCTCTTTGAACAAGAAGAACACATCATCTCTGTGCTGCAACACACCTCGCTGGGCCAGTCTGTTCCCCATTTCCAGAAACACAGCTCTGAACCTGGAATCCTGATGATCCAGAAAGAACCTCTGGTTCTCTCTGAACCCGATGTATATCTGGGCATAGTTCAGTATCATCCTGAACACGAGCTTCTTAACCAAACCAAATTGCTGGGTTTCAATCTCATCCAGGACGTTCTGGGTGAGTTCTTCTCTCTGGGCCTTCTTTTCGGCTTCGATCTGCTGGACGTCCCTCTCGTTCTCTACCAGCGAATCCACGATATCAATAATGAGCTGGGGTTTTTCCCGCCAGGTGGGAAAGATAATGTCCCTGGAATAGGAACGGTGTCCATACTGGTGGAGGAATTCCTGCAGTTTTGCATCAAAATTTCCTGTTTTTCTGGGTTCCACCAGATCGTATAGAGCAATATTGGTCTCTGTGGCCTTATTATGTGGGAGACCTGACACCAGGATGTTGTAGGTCTGATCAGGATCACCGCGGTACCAAGACATGAGGAATCGTTTCAGAATCATGTTCATGCCCATGTTGTGGGTGGCAATTCCCCATCGCACCAGCCGGTAGTGTTTCAGACACAGGGTGTAGAGGTGCCAGAACTGGTCCAAGAGCTCCTGATCAGTTAAATCCTCAAGGGTGAGACTGTCAAATTCAGTCAGATTCTTGAGGTATTTCTCTGAGAATTCGTTGTACTTTTTGTATGTATTGAAAAGGGTCCCATCCCAGTCCAGAAGGGCAATACGCAGCTCGGCCAGAACCCGTTTCCACAGGTTGAAGGGCAGCTCTTTCATGGTCTGCCGTTCATGTTCAGGGAAATAATCCAACAATTCTTTCACCCTGCTCCACTGTGGGTTGTATTTGAACACTTCACGCAGGACTGTTGTATTGAAATAAGCGTGTGCCTTGTGGTATCGGAGGAGAGGGACACCTTCCAGCTCAGTATAACCCATGATCCTATTGCCCTCCTGGTTGACATAGACGTCTAGGAATTCGCCCAACAAAGAAAAATATAGAGGAGAAGTTACCCCCGTCCAGTAATCATCGCTGTACCCTCTCGTCCACACATCTTCTTTGCGGGTCGTGATGGGCCGTGCCTGAAAGATGTGGATCTGACCACTGTAGATGCCGAATTCCACATCCTGAGGTTCGCCAAACTGAGCCTCTATGTCAAGACAGACCCTGCAGAGTCTATTCAGTACAGCATCATCCAGGCACGGGGTGCTCCCACAGGGGACACTCTGAGTACCTGAGGGTGCCAAAACGCTCTGGTGGTTCTGGTCAGATAGGTCCTGAGAAGTAATCTTGAGGGTTCTATCTAGAACGTACCGATCTGGTGTTATCTCTCCTGCAACCAGGGGCTCTCCAAGGCCGTGTATGGCTTCCACCACAATCTCTTCACCTGAAGTGAGAGGATTCCGGGTGAATACTAGCCCTGAGACATCACATGGTACTGCTTCCTGGATAATGACTGCCATCTTGGGCAAGGCCCCAACAGCTCGGGAACGTCGGTAGACCAGTGCCCGCTCATTCCACAGAGAAGCCCAGCACTGTTTGACTCCCTGTTCCAGGGTTCGAGGGTTAAAAATTGTCTCCTGCTGGCCCGCAAAGCTTGCATGAGGGAGATCTTCCAGCGTGGCAGAAGACCGTACCACCAGATTCCTGTAGGGGACGGTATCCAAAAGGACTGTTATTTCTTCGGGCATATCCCCTTCCATGATCAACGTTCTGATTTTTTGTGCTGATTCCTTCAGGTGCGGAGGGTTATCGTAATCTGCATTGGCCGCTATGCTGTTCAACTGATCACCAAGGTTATTGTGCCTGCAGTAAAGATCATACGCTTCTGTAGTCAGACACACCCCGTTGGGCACATGAACATCCTGTAATTTCATCAAATTGAATGCTTTTCCTCCCACCAGAGTGATATCTGGGGCAGATTCTTGGAGAGATACCATGATCATGCACCTTCTTGAGGCAGGAGGCTTATAAGGTTTGTCAGAAAGATTCAGATTTGAAAATAGTTTGTATATGAAGAATAATCAAACGTGAGAAAGTAATTATACTGGTTTTCCTCCAGAAATGTCGCCAAAGATACTTCATGAGACAAGAACAATACCTGCTCTCATTACACATTTTCCAGAGAGACGTGCCCTTGCGCCTCCCTCAACAGGCCCAACCCTTTCTCTCTGAGTGCCCTGCACTTCTCTTCTGAGGCTTCTCTCTTTTCACACAGGTTGACCAACAGAAGAAGATCCTTTCCCAGTTCGTACTTGCACTTCTTGAGAAGGCGCATACTCAATCTCAGTTCTTCCTCAGCACAATCATACTCTCCTGCTGCTATGAACACCTTTCCCAAGATTCTTCGAGCTTCCCCCTCATATTTTGTACTCCTGATAGCGGTGGCAGCCTCAAGACCGATCTCTGCATGATGTCTGGCCTCTTCAATCCTTCCTATATCGACACATGCTTCTGCAGCAGTACAGTGAGCTTCTATGAGCAGAGCTCTGTCTCCTGCTTTTTCAACGGCGGGAATACCTTCTGAAACAAGTGCGAGAGCCAGCTCAGGATGATGGCTTTCCACATGGACCTGGGCCGACTGGAGCTTGGTACAGGCAATCATCCAAGCACCCTTCTCTTTTTCGTGAATCCCCTGAGCCCTGCTGAGATATTCAAGTGCTGCCTCGTACTGACCCAGCTTGCCCAATAACTTACCCATGCTCGCACAACTGTAAGCAACTCCCAGAGCATGGGTTACGTCCTCCCTCAGCGCAAGACTCTTCTTATACCAATCCATGGCGTGTTCAAAATTGCCCATTTCCTCGTGGGTTAGTCCAATGTTGTAGTAGAGAAAGGCCATTTCCACCTTTTCAGATAATTCTTCTCGTAGTGTCAATGCCGCGAAAAAATAGTCCATGGCCTTTTCAGGAGCCCCAAGATATGAATACGCTCTTCCAAGGTTGCTGTAGGAGAATGCAATTCCCTTCTTATCGTTGATTTTCTGGCAGATATCCAGCGTCCTGAGATAGTATTTCATCGCCATGACCCAGTTCCATTCAAGCCCATATTTTACACCAATGTTGTTGCAGCACCGGGCAATCCCCACCATATCTCCTATCTGCTCTGAAATGGCGAGACTCTTTTCAAAATAGGTAACAGCTTCACCCGTCTGCCCTCTCTCATACAGGACAATGCCAATTGTACTTAAGGTAGAAGCTGCTTCCCGAAAATCTCCAATACTCTGGCTGATCTCCAGACTGGAGAACAGTAGTTCCAGCGCTTTTTCTGTATTATTGAATCGGTATATCTTTCCCATTTCTGTGTATACCTGAGCAAGTCCCTTCTGGTATCCCAAAACTCTAAAACATTCTCCTGCGCGTTCACAACAGGCAAGAGCCTCACCCACCTCACCGAGAGCAGCGTGCACAGTACCGAGCTGAACTTGTGTTTTTCCTTGTTCCAGGAGGTCTGACCCTGCATGTGCGAGTCCTTCCTCAAGGAGAGTCCTTGCTTTCTGGTACTCTCTCTTCCTCTCGAACACATGCCCCAGGTTTCTGTATAAAGAAGAATGACCCAGGGGCGATTCACGGAGAAGATCAGTGTAGCATGCAATGGCTGCATCATACTCGCCCCTCAACACGTGAATCTCTCCTTCCACTTCCCTCAGCTGGCGTCTGTATTCAGCTCCTAATTTTCCTGTGACACCTAAGAGAGATTCTGCATATCCCTCATTGATGAGCATATCACTGTAGCCACGGACAACCTGGACTGCCTCATCATGGCGTTCTCCTGCCACCAGATGGTACACTGCTTCCATGATGCTGGTGGGAGTTCCTCGCTGCAGGCATACATGTGCTGCCTCACAATGAAGACTTTTGGCATCATGGAGAAGAGATCGGCAGAAGGACCTGGTGACAGCATGATGCGTGTATTTATTGTCAACTCGTCTCACCAGATTTTTCTTCATCAAGCGTCTGAGCACTGTCCTCACATTCCGAAAAGAACACAATGGCTCCACGTCAACCGCAGTCACAGGGTTCATGAAGATGGACAATATCATCAGGACCTGCTGTTCTTCAGGAGGTAGCTGGGCGTAGATTTCATCCCACAGGTACGTCTCAACATTCGAGGAGGGAATCTCTTCTGTCACGAGCCCGGGGTCCTCACCGGATGCTGCCTGACACAATAACTCTACTGCAAGGGGATGCCCTCCGATTTTCCTCCATATTCTCTCCAGAGAGTCTGCCTGGATGTGGTAGCCCTTCCTATCCAGCATCTCCCTGGTACTCATGACATCCATTTCTCCAAGTCGTATCTCTGAGACATCATCAAATACTGACAGAAAGGGCGGCCTGTACCGGGAGATCACACATATCTTTCCCTTGCACAGCTTCAGTGAGCTGAAAAACTCATTCATGGATTCAGTCATCACCAGATGGTAGTCGTCAAAGAAGAAAGCAGTCTGCCCATCACCCATTCCTTCCAAGAGAAAAGCGGTAACTACCCGCATATCAGAACCATCAGATTTCAAATAATTCAGAAGGTCAGGACGGTTCAGAGAAGCAAGAAAGGTGGCCAGTTTCTTCACCACATACGGTACTGAATCCAGTTCTGAAAAACTGTGCCAGAAAACCTTTTTTCCCCGTTCTTTGAGCAGGTGCGCGTAGTAGGATGACAGCGTAGTTTTCCCTATGCCAGCAATCCCTGTTACAACAACAAATGAGAACCTGTCCAGTGCTTCTAATTGCTGGCGTCTATCTATTAAACAGTCGGGTTCCGGGACATCGAACCGAAAAATACTCTCTAGGGAATAGAAATTCTCCCTTTTTTCTGGATTATACTGCATGTGTACTCCCTCTGCAGTTATCTGGATGCTTATAGTGTCTACTTCCAGGAAATAGACTTTTATATTCCTGTCCTTATAGACCCATTCCCCCCTGACAATACCCACCCTCTCCAATTGAGAAAGTCTCCTTGCTATTTCAGCTTCCTTCTTATGGAGGATCGCAGCAATCTTCCGACAGTGGAGGGGCTGGGTTTTTAGGAGGAGGAGAATGGCAAGAGTTGTCCTGTTGGTAAGAAGCTTGGTGACAACAAGTTCTTTGTTCATCATGTACATATAGGTATCCTAATTTATAGGATTTTGCATACGACATGTCACTGTTGCAGTAAATGAAGACCTGTGCCACACGTATGAGTTCACTTGGAGACCTCGAGCAACAGTCCAACCAAATATCCTACTGATTCCATTCATAATCAGAGAGAAAGTTCCGTTCAAGAACCGTTCAGAAAGCCTGATCTCCCGAATCTGGATATCTAGTGAGCTTCATCTAGCCCATGATTACCAGTATGACCCCTGAAAATGAAAGGAGTGTTCCTGCCAGAATCTTCAGGCTGAGCTTTTCTCTCAAGAAGATTGCTGCCACGAAAACAGAAATCACAGGATACACCGATGTGATAGGGGCTACAGCTACCGATCCTGCCATTCTGATAGCCTCCACAAATGCATAGTTGCTTACAATTAGTACCAGCGCTCCTCCAATACCAATCCACATCAAGGAGTTTCTGTCCCAGAAAAATCCACTGCGAGAGACAATTGCTGACAGCATGACTGCAGACACAATAAACCTGAATCCTGCCACAGCTTCTGAAGGCAGAAACTGGGTGAGGTAATCCAGCATCACAATGCTGATTGACCAGCACACAGCTGCAGACAAAGCAATTACAGCCCCTTTGGTGTATAGGGAGGCGTCTATTGACATCTTCTGTTGGGGTTCTGAAATGAGCCTGATGGCGGCAACGATGAAAACGGTCCCAATGACCACGACGTAACTGATTTCCTTCCCGTAGAAAAGGACAGACCACAGCACCACAAAAAGGGGATACGTAGAACTGATTGGTATCGTACGAGCCACTCCGATATCCTTCAGCGATCTGAGAAGAAGATAGTCACCCAGGACAAGAGCCATGAATGCAGAGAGAATAAGCCACAGTGCAAGAGACGTACTGACACGCGCAAGGGATTCTATAAGTGTCCCTTTGGTCACCATGAGAACCAGGAATCCCAACGAAGCCAGTGTTATACGCATGAGGTTCCCCGACCAAGGATCTGTCGTGTCCAGACCCTTCCTGTAAATAGAACCGCCAGCTGCCCAGCACAATGCAGCCAGGATTGCCAGGAGCTCACCTTTCAGTTCAGGACTGAGTACTGTGGCTGTTTGCAGCGCATTCAGTACGTTGTAGACAGACTCCTCTATCATCAGGTAAGGGATATCGCAGACTATATAAAATTAACTCTCAAGACTCTTTTTTCCAATTAAATTTGTTATTTGCAAAGATAGCCATCAGTTGAGCCTCAAGGAGATTTTAATGCAGGTTTACGAGGTTAAGGAAAGGCAGTGGAATGAAATGGGGAAATTCTCGGTTATAGTGAAATTATTCACCGAGAACCTATGTCCCATCTCCTGAAATACACCAAAAAGATCTCTACTGGAAAGAGTCAGGCAGGCTCCCAGGCTGCAACTGATCCACACATGCAACCATCTGAAACGGTTATTGGTGAGAGTTCTCTGCCACAGACAGTACTCATTGAAGGACAGCACAGGTAGCGGATGATCTACAGAGTATACAGTGTCTTTCTGATGTGTTCCAGATTCTTTTTGGCTTCCGAAGCCTGTGAAAAGAACTCCTGCAGTCTCTGACACGCATATTCGTCACAGTAACCACAGTTGATTACTCCCTTTTTCTGTCCGCACTTTCGTATCTCACAAACAGTACAATATCGAAACAGTTGCCCTTTCTTCGAGATACATCCATCACAATTAATGTCATGTGGCTTGAAATCTGAATTATAGATGGAAGACCAGGTCTCAGCCACCTTGATTCGAGCTTCATCGTCATCTCTCTGGGTTGCCAGGAATGCGGGACATTCTGTACACTTTAATCCGCAAAAGGCAATGATTCTGTCCATGTATACATCACCTGCTATGGCCTTATGGCTCATCCCTATTTAAATACTTTGGCCTGTATCTCCCTGGCGTTCGATTGGCGGTGGATAAATCGGATTTTCGCACAGATAATATCACAGAGAGGGGTTATGGAAGGGTTCATGGTTATCAGGTCACTTTCTCTTGAAGGTATATGAGGCAATGAAAAATACCACACTGCCAATAATCACTGCAACAGCTTTTTCTATTGGAGTTTCGACACCCTCTATTCCAACGAAGATCAGTAAAGCAGCAAATACTATGGCGAAGAGTATCGTTGCTATAAGTGTCTCTCTGAGCATTTGTTTCCTCATTCTCTAACCTCGAAGGGTATTGTCGGAAGTAGTATAAAAGTATTTCCGTCTCTCTCTTAATCGCTATGCCAGATCTAGCATGAAATTGCCACTGAGAGAATGTATTGCCGGCTCAGTAGCCATTCCAATCAAAATGATTGGTTGACACTCATTCTGAGGGGATGGGTGCAGTGGATGGACACGGGGCAGTGACGTGCCTGCCATCGAGGTGCATTTGGGCAAGAGAGATGTCCATAAGAATGAGAGCAGTAGAAAGGAAGAATCAAGAAACAGAAATTACAATCACTGATATGCCTTGTCCAGGATCTGCAGGATTCGTTCTGCATGTTCCATCTGTTGAACTTCTATGGGGTGCGGCTGTACCAAGACGTGCTGATGGAATTCTCGAAGCGATGGTTGATCGGGGCACAGTGTCGCCCCACCCAGAGTGGTGCACGCATAGGCTGCCCAGACTCTTGCCTCTTCGATTGCACTGAGGAACTCCCCAAACGAGAAATTCCCCTTTTGATAGAGTTTTGAAGTTAGGCCTGCTCCGAATGCGTCTCCTGCTCCCGTCGAATCAACATAATCTTCAAGTTCAAAAGGCCACGCCAGTATCACGCGATTCTGGCCGTCCTTATGGATACCAACAGCACCAAACTTATCGAGGGTAATGACAGCAGTAATCCGTTTGTCTCTGAACCAGTGAACAATATCAACCAAGGACTTCTTCGAACCATCGGGGCCAAAAAATCTTCTCATTTCGTTTAGGTTGAGCTGGAATACGCTGAGTTTACGCAGGTGCTCCTCCCAGAAATCAACACCCATACAGATCTGACTGTCTCCGAAATTGCCAAACAGAAAACGTTTGCCACTGAATGAATCGATGATATGTTTCGTGCACTCCCCCATGTGCGAGGGGATCAAGTCTGGGCTATCAGCATGGATATGGCCTATAATGATAGCTTTAATGTCAATATTCGGTTGTGCGTCAAGATACTCTAGCCGGCTTCTCACATGGTCGAGAAAATACGTGCTTCCATATATTTGCGACGAGAAATTGGTTTTTCGTACGTTTCCCACGACGATGGCTGAAAGCGGAGTCCTAATGTTAGCTGCAAAAAACTCTTCAGAATCAATAAAAGTAAGGACCTGTTGCGAAATCCCAGCTCTCTTAGCTGAAATCAAAATCTTTTCTCTTATATTCTGTCCTAGTTGATCTTTCCCTATCGATAAGATAGGAAGCGCTGGAAATCCAGCATGAATTAGCCTTAGAGTATGGTTGATGCCGCTCCCCCCTATGAACTCATGACAGGTAACTACATGCTTTCGTCCAAGCTCGAAATCACCGTGTAATTCCAGGAGATACTCCACATACCCACTCCCAATCACAAGAATACACTCCAAAGGGGGCTTCATGACAGATTCTAATTTCGAAATTATTTCATTCTGCTGCTCTATCGTCAGATTAAGTACCTCAATGAGATTTTTGAGATCTTTTTCAGTTCCTCCGTAAACGATATCACAAATTGAGGGACCAATGTAAGGAATTGCTCTAATTGCAGCCTGATCCAACCGTTTTTGCTGACAGAACTTCCAGAATTTCCGCAAAGAGTCATTGATTTCTGTCATCCGTGTCACTCCTCCTTCAACCTATTTCCTGCAATAACGCACAACTTATCTACATATATATTTCTACAAGTTCATATGTCATCTCAGCGTTGCTTTATGTAAACGTGTTGCTATTTAAGACTTTCTCCTCTGCTGGTACTTGGAAACGTGACAGGGTTCTATACACTTTCTTTAGAGCCACAAGAGAAAAAGCCATTAGGGACTGAAAAACATTTCCAGATCACTCGCTACTGCACGGCACCGTATCTGCACCATCTTGAGAAGAGTGGAAGCACATGATCTCTGAAAACTGTGAGCCACGAATCTTTTCTTGTATTCTGAACCGAAAATTATTTATCTAAGGAGTTTTCATATGTATTCAAGGTGATAGTATGGCTAAATGTGGACTCTGTGGAGCTACCCTAGACAACGCCCCGACGATTACAGAAAAGGGAACATGCTCCGTTTGTGGTGCAAAACTGGCAATAAAGAAGTAAGTATCAACTTCTTTTTTCTTTTTTATGAATAATATGTTTTGAATTCCTTCTGGAACATGAATACTGCTGAATCCATTTCAACAGTCATTCAATGATTGCGATGTGGACACTGACTGAAGTGTTTCCTGTAGCCGGTCTAGAGCATCAGCCACAGCGATATCGTGATGCTCAAATCAAAAGGATGGGTAATCTGGGGAACCCGTGAATTCTTGAAAAGGACCAAAAGTTATTTCAAGAAGGATATGAATACTATACTGAGGTGATATCATAATGAAGAAGTCCTCATTGGTGATTATTTTTCTGGGTTTGGCAATAGGATGTATCGGTCAGAAACCTATATCCCTGGAAGGTAACATATGGATCTTGGACTCTTACAGAACTGAGACGGGACTGGTCACTGTTCTGCGGGACACCAGAATCACTGCTCAATTTCAGGACGGCAGAATTACAGGAGATGCAGGGTGCAATTCCTATTTTTCGGAATACACTGCTAATAAAGGGCACATCGAATTCGGCCCTGTTGGGGTCACTGAAATGTACTGTAGTGAACCTGAAGGAGTAATGGAACAGGAACTTGACTTTCTGCAAGTTTTGGAATCAGTAGAAGGATATGTCATTGTCAGTGCTACATTGGAATTGACAGATGCTCATGGTGATGTCGTTCTCATCTTCACAGTTGCATGAGAAACAAAAGATTGAGAAGTAGTTTTCCGTGGCATCTGGCATGGCATAGCATTCTCCACACCACTTTCCCGTAGAATACCAGGATGTCGTTTCTCAATCTGGAGCCTCAAGAAATATGCTTTCTAGGTTGAACTGAGATGGTGATACTGGGAAACCGTGTTTCAGATTTGAAGGAACTCCATCAGGATGCCAGAGAAGGGTCCAGATGTGAAGGAAAAGAACTGAGTGCGGATAATTGGCGTTATCCGAATTGAATAAGCCAATTTATCAGGTCTACATAGCATCAGTGATCTCATATTCGCAGGAGAATCCACGATACACAAGAACTGTCTCAATTTCTCTTTGTGATCTCCTAGTACTCTTTCAATCGTATCACGTGCGAACATGACTAATGGCCCCTTTTCTTCAAAAAAAAGAATCGTACCATCAATGACTGTCTCGGGCATCAGCTTGACTATATTAAAAAAAATCAGAGATCAATATTACAAAGAGATGCTAATTTATTACTTATAATATATGTGTTCCATAATTTCATATGGAAAGACTTAAATACTCATAACGAGAAGAGCCCACATCCAACCAAAGGAGGTGTAAACCATGTCAATTGCCGTCAGAAAGCTTGAAAAGAAAAAGACCACAGCCTTCACTGACAACGTATGGAAGGAATCCAAGATGGTCTGTCTCTAAAACTCTCGTTTTTTTTGATCTTTCTTTTTTTTGAGTCAAAACCATTACATAATGATGAGAGAAGATGCTTTGGGGGTTCACTGCAGGTGATTTTTAACTGGTAAGGTTGGGCGGCACGCGCAGGAGATGGTATTGTTACATCTTTCAGAGCATAGATTCAAATAACTAACCATTGAGTATATTTCATCAATCAGAAGAGAGAGGGTGTAAGACGAAATTCATATCTATCAGAAAATCAGGAAAAAGGCAGACAGCCCGCGTAGCCCCATGTTAAATCTGGAGCAGACAAGACTCGACTGCATGGAGGTACTTCCCTTCTCCCAAGAGGTGATAGAATGGCGTACATACGAGTGAGAGATCAGGTATTTATCAGGAATACCAGCAAAGGTAACTACTTGCTGCTGGATTCGGCTATCTTCAGAGTTGATGAAACTGCCCAGGCAGTCCTGCAGCTGTGTGATGGCACCCACACGTATGAGGATTTGATACGTATTCTGTCGGAGCAGTATGGTGAATCGCCAGGAGATGTTGAAAAAGCTGTCACTCCTTTCATGGAGTATTTGGAACATGAAAATATCCTGGCCCTCTGCCAGACCCCCTCTTTCATAAAACCTGTTTATGACTATAGCTGCCCTTCATCTCTCAATATTGAAGTCACGTACCGGTGCAATGAGCACTGCAAATTCTGTGCTTCCAGTGCAGGAGCTCCCGACCACAATGAACTCAATAAAGAGGAGATTGACAGGGTGCTGGATGAGGCCATCTCATTGCAGGTTACTCCTGTTACCATCACGGGGGGCGAACCTCTGCTCAAGAAAGATCTGACCTTACACATGATAAGAAAGGTGAATGCTGCAGGGTTGAAGCCTAACCTCCTAACCAATGGCACATTGATCAATCGAACGGTCGCTCACCAGCTCAAAGAAGCGGGAATCCACAGTGTTCAGGTAAGTCTTGATGGAGCCAATCCAGAGACTCATGATGCTATCAGAGGGATGAAGGGAGGATTCAAGAAAGCAATACAGGGTATGAGGGCTTTGAAGGAAGTCGATATTGATGTCTCTATCAGTTCTGTGCTCACCAGGGAGAATTTTCATGAACTGGATGCTCTTTATAGGTTAGGACAAGAACTGGGAGTCCCTCTCAGCAGTGCGAACGTTTCTCCCACAGGGAGGGGATTCAACAGCGCATTGTTACTGACTCCTCAGCAAATGTGTGAGCATTTCTGCTATACCCATGAAACAGACGAGGGAGAAATCAGCATGCTGGTAGTCCCCAGAGAACGGTGTTCCATTGGAACGTCCCCTGTGATAACGCCAGCAGGAGATGTATACCCCTGTATGCTCACCAAATATGAATCATTAAGGCTGGGAAATATCACAAAGTCCACACTGCGGGAAATCTGGAAGCATTCAGAAGTGCTTCAGGAGTTGTACAGCTTGAATGTGCATAAAGTCGAACCCTGCAAGACCTGTAAGCATAGATTCTTCTGCGGCGGGGGGTGCAGGGGTCATGCTCTTGCATATCATCAGACTCTTTACAAGAAAGATCCCTACCGGTGCCCAGCTACCGCCTTGATCATCAAAGAACTGCTGAAAAGGGGAGATGAGGAAACGAAAAGAGAAGTCCTGGAGTTGATTGAGTGACTGGCATGCAAAAGGATTCTGTGATCACATTCTACCCTCTGGACATGAGTCTGCAGGAAGGAGAATGGATTGTAGGCAGAAGGGAAATTGGTTCTTTCATCAGTCTACCCGAGGTGGGTGTAGAAGCTATTAACCTGCTCAAGAAGGGATTGACTATAGGAGAAGCCAGAAAGAACCTGGAAGAGAAATTCAGGGAAGAAGTAGAACTTGAAGAGTTCATAGAAAGCCTGATAGAAGTAGGATTCGTCCAGAAAATTGATGATGAACTGATCGAAACTGAACATGAGGAAATTCATGCATACTTTGAAAATTTAAAACCGGAACAAGCCCAAATACTTTTCTCAAAGCCAGCATACGTTTTTTATACGCTAGTAATGGTTCTAGGGGGAATGATCCTTCTGACAACCCCCCAGTTCTTTCCCAAATTCGGTGACTTCATGTTTGTGGACTCGTATACGGTTGCATTGCTGACTACTTTTGCAGTGAGCTGGCTCTTTGTGTTCAAGCACGAGTTTTACCATCTGGCAGCAGCAAAGTCTTTAGGACTGGACGCCCAGTTCCGTATCAGCCATCGATTATACTTTGTCGTGGCAGAAACTGATATAACCTCTGTATGGACAGTGCCGGCAGAGAAGAGGTACAGGGTGTACTTCGCGGGAATACTTTCGGACCTGGTGACTGTTTCTCTGGTTCTCATCATCATGTGGATCTTCCGGGAGTCGGATAACGTTGCCCTGAGATTTTTGAAGGCCTTCATCCTTTTGCAGTTAATTTCCACGTTGTGGCAGTGTCTCTTTTTTATGCAGACTGACGTCTACTACATTATCACCAACTACTTCAACTGTAAGAATCTCTTTGGAGATACGGTGGCTTTTCTGGGCAACAAATTACACAGAGTCTGGGATCGTTTTTCATACCACGACCTTTCTGCTGTGCCGGAACGTGAGATGCGTATCGTTAGAGGGTACTCTGTGGTGTTCGTGCTCGGGAATATCGCCGCTGCATTGTTTCTTCTCTCTTATGTTGTTCCACGAATTGTGGGAACTCTTTCCAGAGTCTCTGGAGAGGTCAGAACATCATATGACAGCATTGTATTCTTGGGAATCTTGTGTATCAATGCAGTATTGCTGGTCCGATCAGTTCTGAGACAGCGCAGGCAGGGCTGAGGGAGGCTGAATATCATGACAAGAAGGGAACAGAGAAGGAGTAACACCCCCGTGAAGGAGTAGCATCCTAAAATATCATTGCGTTCCTTCTCTATTCCAACCCTTACTATAGATAACCTTTTAACCTTACGGGATTGAGTCTCTCTCATGGAATCCCCTGGAAATGGTAAAGTCTTTTCCCGATTGTATGTTGTTGTGACGAGAGAGTGTAACCTGGCGTGTAAACACTGCTATCTGGAAGCAGGACCTGGAAAAGCATTCGAAAATGAAATTACGCCTGCAGAAGTCGCTTCAATCATCGACACAGTTGCATCAGACGGCAAATTAGCTGAAGTGTCAATAACAGGCGGAGAACCTCTTGCACGGAAAGATATCAAAGAAATACTCACCATCGTCTTGGAACGCGGTGTCCTCCTCAACTTAGAAACAAATGGGACGTTAATTACACCAGGAATTGCCCAGTTGCTCAGCCAGTACAAGAATGCATCTGTGGGGGTGAGCATTGATGGTATTGGTCACGTCCACGATGCCCAGCGTGGGCGTCCTGGTGCCTTTGAAAGAGCTGTTAACGGGCTGAATCTATTGCAAGAATATGATATTGACCACGGCATTTCCACGTATGTCACTCATGAAAACCTTCCTCAGTTAGAGGAGATTATCACTCTTGGCATTGAAACTGAATGTAGCATTTTTCGAATTCTTGCGCAGACTGTTCCCCTTGGTAGATCTGGTGAAAAGCCCACCGATGTCACCTTGGTGGAAAAGACGCTCCAAGCCTATTTTCACCTAAAAGCAAAGTACCTCGACGATCTGAGGATCATCACAGATTTACCCTTGGCGTTGATGCCTGCAGAGAATATTGACGATGTCCAAGAGTATGTGACCTGCCCGTGGTGGAAACTCATGGGAGTATCCCCCCAGGGAGATGTCAGCCTATGTACAGCGTTATCACTTCATCCTGACATGAAAGCTGGAAACCTGCGCATCAATACGTTTGAGGAAATAAAGAGACACCCCATGTTCAAAATACTGGATCAGTCCAATAAAACCAGCCTGAAAGGTGTGTGTGGTAACTGTCATGCTGCCAGGATTTGTGGCGGGTTCTGCAGAGCCATGGCATTTGCTGAGTTTGGTGATCTTCTGGCTCCTTACCCCATGTGCCAGGCCTTCTATCATATCGGGAAATTTCCTGAATATGCTTTGATAGACCCAGAGAAGGACTGCAGGTACCCATAGGTGGATTTATGCACGTTGAATTGAGAGCAAATACCCTGTGGAGAACATCCATTGATGTACGGGATGGCCATATTGTCCGGTGCGTCACTACCTGCAATCGAGGGGCATCTGCCCGAGTGCTGGCTGCAGGGAGGTGGGGGTTTTATGCCCGTTCGGGGGAAACTGACCCCCATACCTTGATAGAGAGAGCACAAGAAATCTCGGCATCACTCCCCTTTCAGGGTGCCGTCCTGGCTGAAAGTCCTTGCCACCACGTCGATAAACCGTCGCAGGCAGTATATCCTCCTCATACCACAGAAATCGAAGAAAAGATCAGGGAAATAAGAACACTAGTAGAATCATCTGGAATTGATGAGAATCCGCTGATTAACCATTACTACCTGGGATTTAATGACTATTACAGTATGGACCTTTTTGAGAATTCGGAGGGATCACATATTCAAACAGAGGAAGCAGCCACAGGAATCATTTTTGCCCTGATGGGAGACTACGTCCGAGAAGGGTTCTTGATCGCGCCATATGGTCTTGAATTCTTGTCAGAGGAGCGGGTCATAAGAAAGCTGCAGGAAAAAATGAACACATTCCCCAAGAAAGTGGGTTCGCCTTCCCCAGGAAAGTACACCATCGTTTTCGCCCCTGAAATTACTGGAATTCTCATCCACGAAGTCGTAGGGCATGGGCTCGAGGCCGACAAAGTGCTGAGAGGGGAGAGTGTGCTGGCTGACCATCTGGGAGAGGAGATCACTTCAAACGATTGCACATGCATCGATGACCCGTTACTGGAGAACGCATTTGGCCAGTATTCCTATGATGATGAAGGTGTCAAGGCAGAAGGAACTCCCGTCATTAAAAAAGGCGTCTTAACCTCTTTGCTGCATTCAAGGGAAACTGCAGGTGCTCTCTCGTGTAACCCCACTGCCAATGCCCTTTCAGAGAGTGTCCTGTGTCCACCCCTGGTACGAACCAGTAATATTCAGGTTCTTCCTGGAAATCAATCCACAGAAGAACTATGTGAAGGAGCTGATATTGTTGTTGACAGCCTGGGTGCAGCGGAACTCCAGTATGAACAAGATGTTCTGTCTCTTGTTGCAGAGTCTGGGAACCATCTCGTAGAGGGATACTCTGTGCGTAACGTAAATATGAGAATAAATGTGAATGAAATCCTTTCCCACCTTGAGGGGGTGGGAAAAGAACGGGAACTCGTGACGAGACACTGCTCAAAGGGTCGACAGTTCATTCCATCATCTAGCTTGACACCGTTCTTGAAATTCTCAGAGGTGGAGGTGCTTTCGTGAGTACGTGTGAGAGTGAGGTTTTCCAGGGAAAGTATACCGATACCATCGTAGAGTTCCAGGGAAGAACAATGACACCCCAAAAAGTGCAGGTATCGGGGCAGGCAGTCCGGGTTATTAAGGGAAACAAAGTAGGGTTCAATTACTGTAACATGCCGTGTAACACAACAGAACAGGTTGAGAAGGCTCTCCAGTCTGCCCGTGCTCTGGACACGGAGTACCAGTGGGAAATAGCGTTTCCTGGAGTGCAGAAATATCCCTCAGTGGAAGGAATTTGTGATCCGAAAATAGAGCGGGCTGACATCACGGACCTCACAGGCTATTGCATGGAAATCGTCGAGGGGCTCTTGGACCACGGACTTTCTTCAAAGGGGTTGATATACTGCAGAGAATCATCTTTCTCACTGCAAACGACTGCAGGCCTTGATGTTGAAGAAAAGAGTACCTTCTTCGTGCTGGATATAGACGTATCAGCAGGAACATCTACGTTCAACATAGTGAACTCATCCCGGCTGTGGGATAGAGACAGTGAGTCTCTTGTGAGATGTATCAAGGAGTATATTGACCGCTACACGCAGGATGCAGAATATAGATTTTCCCACATTGCCCTGGGTTCACGGGCTCTCTATGCAGTGTTACGTCCCTTGATCTGGCAGGTGAGTGTTGACAGAGTAAAACGGGGGATTTCCCGTATTGCCAGTAGCACAGATGTGGCAGGAGAAGAGTTCACGCTTTTTGATGATGGTCTGTACCCTGAAGGAGTGAGGACATCGTTCTGTGATGGTGAGGGAATACCGTCACGAAGATATCCAATAATAAAAAACGGGATCTTGACCCACATCTTATATGATCATTTTCATGCGCTTCTTGATGGAACAGAAAGCACAGGGAATGCTGTACGCACCTCAATCATGGCCCCGCCCAAGATTGGACCCAGGAATGTACTGGTCAAAGAAGGAAGCAACTCTCTTAGCCAGTTTACTGGTGTGGTTGTTGAGGAAGTTGTCAATGACAAGGGTGCAAACCTTGTCTCAGGAGAATACGTTTTTAACATCAAGCGGGCCTACTATGTTAGAGAAGGAGACTTTGTGGGAAGAGTACCACCTTTTGTTCTGAAGGGGAATGTTTTTGATCTGATGAAATCCATCGAGGGCACAGGGATACGAGAAGAAAACCCTTTCCCCTCCTACAGAGAACTGGTGACTCCCTATGTCTTCATCCGAAAATCTCTTTGATCTTTTCTGATTGCAGTCCCATGACTAACCGCTCTCCCACCAGTTGGACAAGAGCTATTGCATTCTTGTCTTCTAATGGGCGTCCCTCATAATCCATCATACCAAGTCCCACGGCGACGACATTGATCATGTTGAACGACCTGAACAGCTGGCCAAAACTGCCCACAGTCAGTGCTGTATCAGTGATCCCTGTCTGAACGATGAGGCCTGCCTTCTTCCTGTAGAGAGGATGAGGCATTGTTGTGATCTTCCTCATCCTGTCAATAAAGCACGACAGAATACTGGGATATCTCCCCCAGTACACTGGAGACACAAAAAGGAGTGCATCAGCAGGGATAGCCCTTTCACAGATGCTATCGAAATCATCGTCAATGGGGCACATACCTCCTGTCACACACTGATTGCAGCCTGTGCACAACTCCAGCGTGTAATCAATTAGTCTGATGGCATCAGTGGTAATTGCATAAGATTCTATCTTCTCTAGTGCGACCTGCAAGAGATGCCTACCGGTAGAATCTCTCCGTTTCTGGGAACAATCAATACCCATGACTTTCATACACTCACCTAGATCAGCTCAAAGGTGCCCTTCTTTTTAGCCTTTTGCTCAAAGTACCTGAAAAAGAAGTAACCAACGACGAGGAGGGCACCCATAAAGAGAATTTCAGCTCCAATCAATCCCTGTACATCTGTGAAGGAAGCTCCCTGGACCACCTCTCGTGTCGCCTGGATGCCATATGTCAAGGGGAGGACTTTTGAAAGCCCTTGCAGGACATGAGGTAATTCTGTCACCGGAAAATTCACGCCACACACGATTAACAGAGCAAAATACGATGCATTGGCCACAGCCACAACTTCTCTCGTGTACAAAGACAGACTTCCAATCAACAGTCCAAATCCTGACAGGGCAAAGGATGTAACAAGAAAGATTACCACCAGGAGAACAGGGTTAGCTTGGGAAAAATCTACACCAAAAAGGAATACCGCATATGCCAGCCCCACCAGGGTGCTGGTAACCCCGTCCAGCACATACACGACAGAACGCCCCATAAACAGGGCAAACCTGTTAGTGGGACTCACGAGGAGAAGAGGTAAGGTGCCAAAATACCGTTCCATTCCCACCGCCATTGACATGCCCAGAACCGATGTAACAGCACACAGCTGGACCATATTGCCGACCACAGCGAACGACATGGCTTCTGCTCCTCCAGCATTCTTGGCTACGTAGGCAAAGAATGACATTTGCAGGAGGGGCACAATGAATTTCATCCCAATGTAGTTCCGGGGCTCTATCCAGGTAAGTAACCCCTTGTATGAGAACACTGCACTGCTATAGGCTGCCCGTAGTGCATCCATAATCAAAACCTCCACAAACTGGCTGTCACTCGCACCTGATAATCAATCCGGGAGTATAGGTAGTGGCCAATCACTATGTACGAACAAGAGAGTATACCAATCATGGCGACACCAATCCAGAACCCTTCCCCTAACTGAGGTTCTATCACGGCCCACCGCAATACCTGAGCTCCCCAGGTGGGTGTTAGAATGTATGAGAGAGGACGGATCCATACAGGCAAGAAAGAGATAGGGTACATGATGCCACATACTACAAAAGCAGCAAACTCCAGAATATTTCCTAAAGCTGCAGCAGAACGGCTCAATACGAACAGAGTGGACAAGAGTATCCCCAGGGCTGAAAAAGAAAAGAGACACAACCCCAATGCCAGTAAGAAAGTGAGAGGGTGAGCAATCTCTATGTCAACTCCAAAGAGAATGATTGCAATCAGGAAGACGAAAACGAGATTCCACAGCCCCATGACGGCACTGGTGAGGGCTTTACCTGCAATAATTTCTTCCAGGGAGGAGGGACTGGCGAACAAGTACTGTAAAGTTCCAAAATATCGTTCAATGACCACTGAATAACCCGCACCCAAGAGGGTGCTTCCCCACATTCCCATAATACCCCCGGCCATTACAATATACGTGGAATTGGTTGAGGGTGAGTCCCTGAACATGATCAAGGCAACTGTGGCAAAAACAAAGGGAGAAACAGTCATTTCGAAAATCCATACTGGTCGTGCCAGAAATTCGTAGAATGCCTGTCTTGAAGCTGAAAAAATCGTTCTCATACCCATGGTTATCCCTGCATTATTTTGATGTATGCGTCCTCCAGTGATGGCTCACGTATGTGGATGTTAGAAAGCCGGGCTGTGTGCAGGCTCTGGAGTATGTCCATGACTACATCCGTTGAGGGTTCGGTCTGGATCTGAAGGACCTGGTTCATGTCCTGCTGAGAAGTGGTTACCATTCGTACGGTCTGACGTGCCTCTAATGCATCAATGAGCTCTCGGGGAATGTGGTGGCCCTCTGCTTCAATGATAGTGACGTGAGATACCTCATTCTTGAAGGATTTTGGCGTATCAATCTTTAAGATCTTCCCTTCCTTGAGAAGAGCAATCCTGGTGCAGAGTTCATCAGCCTCAAACATGTAGTGAGTGGTCAAGAAAATCGTCTTATCCTTGGAAGTCAGCCCTTGTATGATTGCTCTCAGGGAACGAGCTCCCTCTGGATCCAGTCCAATTGTGGGTTCGTCCATGAAAATTATAGAAGGGTCATTGATCAATCCCCTTGCAATGTGCAACCTCTGCTTCATGCCTCGTGAGTATGTTTCCACTTTTCTCTCCCCATGTTCTGCGAGTCCCACCAGCTGGAGAAGTTCAGGGATTCGTTCCTTCTGTGTGGTGGCAGGAACACCATAGAGATCTGAGAAGTAGCGCAGGTTATCCTTTCCACTCAATCGGAGGTACAAGCCTCTTTCCCCTCCAAATATGACGTTGATGTGGTTGCGAATCTTCTGCGCCTCTTTCACCACGTGCCAGCCGTGGACATAGGCATCTCCCTCAGTGGGAACAAGTAGCGTGGTGAGCATCTTTATGGTGGTTGTTTTTCCAGCTCCATTGGGGCCCAGGAGACCGAATAATTCTCCCTTTCTCACTCCGAACGTAACGTGATCAACGGCTATGATTTTTCTCTTTTTCTTGAGGAGAACGCCTTCTGCAGAATCGAATTCGCGGGCTAAATCTTTTGTTTCAATGACGTATTCCATCGTATCACCAGACAAAGAAAAGAAAAAAATAATGGCAGACCCGAATACTGTGGATCACAGGTCTACAGTACCATATCCGCCACAGCAGATTGCTAGAGCTTTCTCACTTCCAGCTCTTTCCAGTTCCTCTATCTTCATGAGGAATTTCCCGGAGTATCCCTCCATTCTGTCACCTCCTGTAAAGTAGTTACAGTACATAGTAGGTTGGGGTATATAAACTTTTTCGAAAGACAAACCGACATACTTAGAGATAGACGTGATTGGGTAGAGATTCAACTTGACACTAAGATGTTCTCAAAAACCATAGAGGTCCTGTCCTGGACCTGCGATGGCAATTAACTTTATTTCCAGACCAGGATCAATGAGACCGAGGATTCTGAGACTCCTCGAATAATCTAGAATACTAGTGGACTGACCTGAACCTCCTTTTCTGCTGTAGTGCTGATTCTTTTGCATGGCTATTCTCTGTATACTCCAAACCACCGTGGAGTTTTGTGCGTGGACTCTCTTCGAGAATAGGGGCCATCCATTACTACGTAGGTGTTTGCAGCCATATCGTGTATTCCCTGTCTTTTTTCGGAAACCAAAACTAAATACCAGAAACTGCCGAGAGTCACGACTTTAACGAAGTATCGCACTGAGGCTGTTCCAAACGAAATTCTCTTTCCATGAAAATCCACCACTCTTATTCCAACAGCCATCTTTCCGAGGGTGCCTTGCCGGGATGAACTTTCCAGTGCTGCAGAATATACCCAGCTCATCAAAAGAAGAATGATTAGGATCCTGATACCAGACAACCCGACGGCAATCCACAGAATGAAAGCTGTGGGAACGATAGTAACGAGCGTATCAAGCAGGAAAGCGGATGCCCGGGCGCTGGCCCCCACATAATCTGTGTAGTTGTCCAGCTGCTGGAGACTGGACCCACATTTCCTGCAAAATCTCACTCCTATGTCATTCGACGTCCGGCAAATCGGACAGATCATGGTATCACCTGAATTTCGACTTATCGATGAGTCTAGGAGAGAATCCATATAAAGGTTTGCAGATACAGATACACTGTACCAACCACCAATCAAGGTAAGTGACAGCCACACCTTTGTTCATCGCAGATAGTCCCCGCGTCTGCTCTCAGTGCTCGAGTCTCCCCCGAATGTATGATAATTCTTCACAACACACCGAGAACGTATTGGCTTTTTTCTCACTGCCAGCCAAACATTCTTAAGCAGGCTTTTCCAAGGTAGGGTGGTGATTTTGTGCCCGTAGAACAAGTAAAAATAACAGTGGTAAAAAGAATGCATCCATCAGAGGTTTTTGAGAACCCCCCTGTTACACCTGCAGAATCTCTGGGGGCATGTGGAATATTGAAGGATGGCCAGCAGTTTGTGAGTAAAGGTGGTGCAATGCCTGAAGGGTTTCCCTGCACCAGTGCCTGGATTACCCTGTTTCCCAGCGTCCGGGTACTGTCCTTTGGTGGGGACATGCCCTGGTTCAAAGAGAAAGGTATTTCTATTGTGTGCTGCCATGACGGGTTACGACCTGTGATATTCAAACTGGAGAGGGAGAAATCGTAGGTAGATTTGAGCCCTTTTTCCGCTTAAAATTCACATTTCTAATGGTTAGTATTCCTGAACCGCAGATAAAAGGAAAAGTTCTCGCGAAGAAAACCTGGAAGCCAGGGAGAATACAGAGCTGGAAGAAACCTCCTTTAACCTAAGAGAGACAGGGAGAGATTTAGGGATAACCTACGAAAGTCATCTACAAGATTAATTCAATCCAACAAATATTAACTTCCACATCCGTGTTGAACATGGATGCTCCTCCCCTTGCAACCAATGTCTCCTGACTTTATGCTTTCCTTTTCCTTGTTCCTGCTTTCCTGGACGATCTTCTCCCTGCCGCTCTCTTGAGCGCTATTCCCTTTATCCTGATTCTCCTCGTATTCACTGCGCCTCGTGGTCTTGCTGCACCAGTTCTTGCTCTGCTTGTTCGAGAATTGACCATAGCCACTACTGACCTCTCGGTCCTCCTGGTCTTTCCCAATCTTCTGACTTGTGAAGGTTTCTTTATCCCTCTGCCTGACTTGGCCTTCATTCTTGTCTGTGAGATTCTCTTCGTCTTTGAAAAGGGTTTTTTCATGCTAGTTCACCTCACTACTCTCATCTTTACGTCTTCCCCATTATGCAAAGAGGTTCTTCTTGCTCTCACGGGATTGCCTTTCTGAGAACTTTTCTTCCCTTTACACCTCATAAGTGTCATCTTCCACGTTTTCTGGTGCCCCTGGCTATTCAGCATTCATCTCCACCGGAATATGCCCATTGATTTTTTCTGCAGTCCCTCGCCCCTCGTGAAAGAAGGCTGCCGAACAAAGGCTGCCCACAATCGCTGCCAGCACCAGTTTGACAGTAAGCTTCTCCCCCTACTCTACTTGGTAATTTAAATCTTTCTGTCTCAGCAGATGCTCGAGTATCCTCCATGCCAACAGGGGGAGGACGGGGATGAGAAATCCACAGAACAAGAAGAGAGCCAGCCAATAGGCGACAACCCGTTCCTTCTGATTTCTTCAAAAGACTGCATGAACCTGGCGAGGGGAAGTGAAATCCGAAATCAGCCCGCCATGACAATCCTTTAATAGGCACATTTTATGGATTATCATGACTGCCAGAAAGAGAACGAAGATTATCCTCCTGGGAACCGGAACCCCTAATGCTGACCCTGAGCGCTCAGGGCCCTCCGTTGCTCTCGTTGTTGATGAGGAAGTGTACCTTTTCGATTTCGGACCTGGCACTGTGAGGCGTGCCGCTGCAGCTGGTCTGAACATGCACCAACTGAACAAGGGATTCCTTACTCATTTGCATTCTGACCATACAGCAGGGTATCCTGATCTCATTCTCACACCCTGGGTCTTGGGAAGGCATAGTCACCTTGAAGTATATGGGCCTCCTGGCACAAAACCCATGACTGACCATATTCTCGCTGCGTATGAAGTTGACATTGTAGAAAGAGTCCAAGGACTTGAACCGGCAAACCCCACAGGACATAACGTTGATGCTCATGAGGTTCAGCCAGGAATCATCTATACAGATTCAAGAGTGGAGGTTGACGCTTTTCGTGTGAGTCATGGATCACTCGAAGCCTTTGGGTTCAAAGTAACCACTCCAGATCGGACAATAGTCATATCCGGGGATACAGCCCCTTCCTCGATCGTTGCCGAGAAAGCCAGAGGAAGTGACATCCTCATCCATGAAGTTTATTCATCCCAGGGATTGAAAACGAGACCCCTGATATGGCAGACCTATCACACTGCTGTTCACACCTCATCACGGGAACTTGCTGACCTTGCCAGAAAATCGGCTCCTGGTCTCCTGGTGCTGTACCACCAGCTTTTCTGGGGAGTCACTGAGGATGACCTTCTCAGAGAAATCACATGCTCCTACAAGGGGAGGGTAGTCTCAGGGAGAGATCTCGACGTCTTTTAGCAGTTGTGAGCACTTCCTATTCCTTCCAGAATTGCCACCATCGTGGCTCTTCTTCCCATACGTTTCGTTTCTTGGTATATTCCCGCTTTAGCAGTTCATCCATAAAGATGGGTATTGAAAAAATCAGGAAAATGAGTATGATCCAGAATGGAACCTTGATGTCACGAACCCTGAAGAAATCCTTCCACTGTGCCCTCTTATTCAGCTGTATCTCCCAGAGATCCATGGTGATCATGCCTGAGACATAGACAGTATCATTCTGATCGGTTGCAACTGCCCGAGGATATGGTTCAGGTGAGTAATACCAGCGTGTTGTCTCCCCTGTGCCAATATCTACATGAAATATCTTTCTGGAGGAGCACCCGCTAACAATAAGTTCACCTTCTTTGTATGCAATATCGCCTGCAAATGGGGTGGGGGATTCAAGAATTCTCAGCACGTCATGAGTGTCTGGGTCATACTGGTAGAGAATAGAATCTGGATACAGAGCAGCAGACAAATCTGGAAACTCCTCAAATCCATAGACGTCACAGATCCACAGGTACTGGCCATCCCACGCGAGGCCCCAGGGTGTACTGTAGGGTGTCGTGAAGGAATCGAGAACCTCACCTTCTGGAGAGATTTTGTAGATAGTTCTCCTGCTGTAGTCAGCAACCCAGAAATCGTTCCCGTCATAGGTCAGTCCTGCAGCTTCAACACAGGGCAATGGCAGCGTCTTAGCCACGGTTTCTGTCTTCAAATCATACTGTAGCAAAGCATGGTCATATGAAGAGGAGATCCACACGTATCCATCCAAGAAGAACAATCCATGAGGTGTATGTGTAGGGCTTTCATAGACGAGGTCCTTGTATCTATGGGGGAGAGTTTTTTCTCTTCTCGTTTCATCATATTTCCCGTAGACAGATACAGATATCAGGAACAGGATGAAGATTGCTGCCAATATAACGACATTAGCCTTTCTCATGATTCGTACCTCTTTCAGCCCATCACTGCGATTTCTCTGAGGTACTGGTGTTCTTTCAGGGATGTGTGAGGGTTTCCCCTGCTGTTGGGAAGTATTCTATCTCCTCTCGGCTTGGATTCTGCTGAAATGGTATGACATCTTTTCACGCGCGCTCCATGTTACAGGACACATCAGTGGACCTCACGTGAAATGTCAGCACGATTGCAGGTTCTGTCAATACACTCGTGTAATGACACCAGCACTTCCACTCGTTTTTCTATCGGAGATAGTAGCTACGTATGATACTAATATGTACCTTTGCTTATAAATTCTTCCATGAAGTGTTGCGTATTCTGCTCTCTACCTATCTGTCTGGAAGGTGCACATCAATCGAAGATTCTAGATCGTGGATATCAATCCCTATTTTACTTTATTAATAAAATAAATCATATAATATAGTATATATGAAATTTTATAAACAAAATATTAGTAATAAAATAATATCAAAAAAATTTTTTATATAAAATATTATAATATATATTCTTCATATTACATCTGTTATTTTATCCTAGATAAGCCAATGCTATAAAAAATTTCTGCACACAGGAGGTACGGAAGTTCCATATACAATCCAGAACCGTGCCTTTTAACCTTGGCAATTCTATTAGTCGAGGTTTCATAGAATTTCTGCACAGCAAGAGAGCTCAGGTTGCTGGCAATTGGGTTACAGCCATGGAACCTCAGGAATCTTCCGCACAACAAAACGCTCTTTCTTCTCACTCCTGGCTCCCAGCACTAACCTGACCACCTCCCTGATCCTGGGTCATATCCCACAATTCCTGTATCAGAGAAGCTACCTTTTTCCCTTCTTCAGTGAGTTGATACATCCGTATTCTTCCTTCTTTCTTGGAATCAACATATCCTCTCTTTTCCAGGAGTTTTAGTGTCTGTAGAGCGTGAGGGTACATGGTATTACTGCTTTCTGCGATATGACGTATGTAATCTGCTCCATCAAGCAAATTCATCATGATCAGTGCTTTCTTTTCATTGAGGAATGGATTTTTCATAACAAGATTTGCTATATGATATATATAAACTTTTTGTTAGAATATTTTTCACTTGATTTTTAAAATAAAATTGTATTAATAAAATATTATTTATTATGTCATATTTTGTGCTTATTTACGTATCATGACTCAGCAAGAATACACATAATTTCTGCACATAATAAGAGGGAGATACTGATATAGAGCACGAGCCAAAAAGGAAGTACATACTGAGTGATATACTCTCAGTAGCAGGTAGTCTCGATAGTGACTCTGGACAGAAGTGGGAAATGTTTAAATACGAGTCCAGCTATGTAGTGACGTGATACCTTTAGAGTACATCACCGGCAGGTTTGCGGTGACACCCAGTGAAGATCACACAGAGGGCAACCCTGTAGCAAAGCCTGCATGGGGACACAGTGATCAAGCTGCGCGTGATAAAGGTGTCTCTTGCGAAAAGGTGAGGTCATGATTGAGAACTGGTTATTATGGTTGATCCTTGCAGGTATCTTCGCCATTGGTGAAATTTTTACCACGGGATTTTTCTTGTCTTGGTTTGCCGTGGGATCCGCACTGGCCTGCATTACAGCATATCTTGGTTTCAGCCCAGCCTGGCAGTGGGGTATCTTCCTGGTGAGTGCCAGCATTCTGGTGATAATGTCCCGACGATTTGCTGATCGTTTCACCAAGCAGCAGCCTCCCGGGGTAGGGGCTGATCGATATGTTGGAAAAACAGGTGTTGTCCTGGTGCGCGTGGACAATATCAGTAATGAGGGAATGGTGAGGATAGGAAAGGAGGAATGGCGGGCAGACAGCGAAACAGGGGAAATCATACCGGAGGGCACGGAAGTACATGCTGTCAGGCTGGATGGAACCCATCTGGTGGTAGCCCCCATAAAGGAGGATGAGTAAATGATAGAGTTTGTGGTATTGGCCGTAGTAGTGGTCATAATTGCGGCAACAGCCATCAAAATAATACGGCCGTGGCAAAAAGGACTCATTGAAAGATTGGGCAGATATCAGCGGACAGTGGACAGCGGACTGACCTTGGTTTTTCCGTTTGTCGAACGGCTAATAAAGGTCGACATGAGGGAACAGGTGGTAGATGTCCCACCTCAAGGCGTTATCACCAAAGATAACGTGGTGGTAGAGGTGGATGCAGTCATTTACCATGAGGTCACTGACCCGGTAAAGGTCACATATAACGTGGCCAATTTTTACACAGCAGCTACCAAGTTAGCCCAGACTAACCTGAGGAACCTAGTGGGTGACCTGTCTCTGGATGAATCACTGACGTCCAGAGAAGTCATCAACACGAAATTGAGGCAGATTCTCGATGATGCCACTGACAAATGGGGTGTTAGAGTATCGAGAGTAGAACTGCAGCGGATTGAACCCCCCAGAGATGTCACTGAAGCCATGCACCGCCAGATGAAGGCAGAACGAGACAAGAGAGCCATGATTCTTGAGGCAGAAGGTCAGAAGCAGTCTGCAATATTGAATGCTGAAGGACAGGCAGAGGCTATCAAGAGAGTCGCAGATGCTGACAAGTACCAGAAAAAGACTGTGGCAGAAGGAGAAGCCCAGGCCATTAATACTGTTTTCGGTGCGATCCACAAGGGGAACCCCACCAACGACCTCATTGCAATCAAATATCTTGAGGCCCTCCAGAAGATTGCAGACGGGAAAGCCTCAAAAGTGTTCCTGCCGTACGAAGCCAGTGGAATCCTGGGAAGTATTGCTGGAATCGGGGAACTCCTGAAAGAAAAAGTCTCTGAAGGCTCCAAGGAAGAACAGGAAACGACCTAATTCATCTCTTCTTTCTTTTTTTGATCTTCACATCCAGGTTCTCAGTCTCGCAAGTCTTAACTTCGTGTAAAGCGGGCATGTGACGTGTTCATAGACACCTGAATTGTCCATACCGATGAGGACGTACACCAAACTGCCTCATGTTACCCTTCTCCTGCCAGTACATGAGTCGCCATTCTATGGTCTGAAGTTCCTTCTTTTAAGAGAACCTTTATAAAGCCGAGGTTCCTTCTCTAAAAGAGAGGTGAATAGATGGAGAACGTCAAAATACAAAACGTTGTTACATCGGCCACCCTGAATGAAACTATTGATCTGGAACGAATAGCAACTGCTGTAGAAGATATCGAATACGAGCCTGAACAGTTTCCAGGCTTGGTCTTGAGGCTCGATGATCCGAAGACCGCCACTCTTGTGTTTGGTTCTGGGAAACTGGTGTGCACAGGAGCCAAGTCACCGGAGGAATCCAGGAGAGCCATCTACAAGATTATTGATCTTCTCAAGAAAGAAGATACTCCTATTCCTGATCCGATGTGGCAGGTGCGATGGAGTGGCGACGGCACTGAACACGCATTTGAAGGGACAATAACCGCTCAGTCCGTCAAGAATGTGAAGTATGTAGATGAAGAGCAGAGAAAGAAAGAGCTCAAGAAAGACAAGGTTAAGAGCGATAAGAATACTATCACCTTTTCAGGATCTGCATTGGAGGGACAAAGAGGTATTAATTTTGAAGCTGAAGGTGTTATCACCTTTGATATCAAGGTAGACTCCACATATAAGCCTGAATCTGTCTTTGTAGGTAAGAATAAAGCCAACCCTCCTCAAATTCCTTTTGAATTGAGAGAACAGCCCACTCTGTCAGGACTTGATTCTATAAATCCTGCTCGAGAACCCCGTCACATTCCCGGAGAAGATGCAGGGGTGTTTGTCTGGTTCAGAGGACCTGAAATTGTCGTTCAAAATATTGTGGCTTCAGCAGACCTGGGAGTTGAATTAAACCTAGATGCAATTGTCTTTGGCCTTCCTAACTGCGAGTACGAACCTGAACAGTTTCCAGGATTGATCTACCGGTTGAAAAAACCTAAGGTGGTCTTGTTGCTCTTTGGTTCAGGAAAAATCGTATGTACTGGTGCAAAAACTCGAGAAGATGTGGAAAATGCAATTGTCGAAGTCAGGAGAGCGTTAAGAAAGATTGGCGTGAAAATGTGATCGGATGCAGATTCCGTATGCATTCATAGGAAAACTCCTCATTTTTTCTCTTGTCTTCCTTTTTGTCACTGCTGCCATTTCACTACTGCTGGGATTCATCTTACTACGAAAAGGGGTTATGATCTTGCCCCGATTTGTCCTGTATGTTATTGATAGCCTGTATTTCCTTCTGAAAAAATTGATCCGGTTGGTGGGATTGAGTGAGCGATATGTTGACGAAATAGGCATTGAAATACGGAACAGGACATATGAGAAGGCATTCAGACAATCAGCTATTGATGGAAGAATTCTGGTTTTTCCCCAGTGTTTGCGCAACCCAACGTGCCCCGCCCTTCTGACCCAGTATGGGGTCCAATGCAAGATGTGTGGACAGTGTGTCATAGGAAACCTGAAGAAAAGGGCGGAAGCAGAGGGTTATAAGGTGTACATTGTACCAGGGGGAAGTTTTGTGAAGCGCATTGCAAAAAAGGACAGGCCAACGGGAGCTCTTGGAGTTGCCTGCGGATATGAGCTCAACTACAGTATGATGGAGCTTTCAGCTCTGTGCCCCGTGCAGGGTGTTCCCCTCCTGAAAGATGGGTGCTACTGCACCAAAGTAGATGAAGAATTGGTATTGGACAAGATATTACTGGGAACACAGGAGAGCTGCCATCTGGAAGGAGAAGAAAATGAGGAAGAAAAGGAAAGGGAAAGAGGAAAAAAGGGAGGGGGAGAGGAAGAGAAGGAAAGCTGACGTTGGAGTGACACGATGACAGCAATAACTGATAACCACATGCACCTTGACAGAAGAGGGTTGTTCCTTGACGCTGTCAACCAGTTCAAGAAAGCGGGTGGAGGACGAATCATTCTAGTCCAGAAACCCGGCTTTCCCCAGAGTGTAGAAGAATTTGTACAGCAGGTTGAAAAGACGCTGGCCGTGTGCCAGGCAGTGAGGAATATTGTAGAATGCTACGCTGTGGTGGGGCTGCACCCTGCTGAATTTGACCGACTATATAACAAAGGGAAAGAAGACGTGTGCTACCAGGCTCTCGATGTTGTGGAATCCTATGTGGAGAAAAAGAAGGTAGTTGGCATGGGGGAGTTTGGAAGGCCCCATTATCCTGTGTCTGCTGAAACCTATGAGGCTTCTCACGAGTACATGATACAAGCTTTAAAACGATCCCGGGAGCTGGACTGTCCTATTCAACTGCATACTGAATCATTGGACAGTGATGGTATTGCTTCCCTTGACAGATTGGTCAAGGAGCTAGGCTGTACCCGGGTCATCAAACACTTTGCTTCTCCTCATCCTGAGTACAAGAGTATGATCCCTTCCATTCTGGCCACTGAATCCAATGTTACACAGGCTGTAACCTCCAGGATGGAATTCCTCATGGAGACTGATTACATTGATGATCCACGAAGACCTGGAGCAGTCCTGGGTCCTAAGACTGTTCCCAAGACTACCCTGAAGCTTGTGAACACCGGCACTCTGACTGAGGACATGGTGGACAGAATCCACGACCAGGAGGTTCGCACACTGTACAACCTATGAACTAATTCAAACTTATGACCACGAGAGCGCTGGGTCCCAGTCCCTCAGCAGTCTTGGCGCTGATTGTGACGATGAAGTCTCCTGGACCAAATGCACACTTGCCATAGGAGTCGCTTGGCTTATCCCATTCATTGGCAAATACCTCGGTCATGTCCAGTCGATACACTCCCTCGTTGAATCGTATGGGATATACAATGGCTGAACACGAATACGTGCACCCGCTCCCGGACGTGAATATCCATTCAACGTAGAAATATTCAATGGGAAAAGGGTATTTTGAGTGGAAATAGATATCTGCATACTGGATGGGATCCACTCCGATGGAGAACACCAGAGAGGGAGTATCAATGACCACTTGCGGCTGGCTGTCCACAGGAAACTCCTCCTGAGTTGAGCCTGCAGCATCTTCACCTCCTGGAAACATGGAGATGGCAGTTCCTCGTTCATTGTTCTTGACAACTCTGATGTAGTGCCAGGGACTCTGGGCACCAGCTCCATCAAAAGCCATGATGCCAATGGTGTGGATACCATCGCGCAATCCCGGGGACTTCCACGTACCTGAACACCCTTCAGATATGACGGTTGTGGAAGTCATGAACCCTTCCATGACGTACAGGCTGGGGTCCTCCAAGAAGTTTGCTGGCCGAACCCTCCGATAGGTGTAGGAAACATAGAAACTGAGGTCTTGATTGGGGCATTCGAACCCTGAAGCGTAGAACTCCACAAGAAGAGGAGCACCAGAAAAGGTCACGTACCGCTGACCTGAAAGCGTAATATTCTCGGAAACGGGGAGCCTGCTGTCTGGCTGACTGATGCCCAGAATATTCACGGTATACGTTCTGGGCTGACTGTATGCAGGTGCCAGCAGCATAAATCCTGCCAGTATAAAGATTGGAATAACTCTACGTATCATCTTTTTACCTCCTACCGAGATAGTATCTTCTCGAAGGTATATAAAGATTGCGGTAGAACCTGCTGCTGTAAGTCCAGATACTCTTTCCATGAGTTCTTCTGCAGAAGCCGGACACTTCTCGACCAGACAGATTATCAGCCCCTAAAAGTCTCGTTGGAACCCTGGAATTAGAATAAAAAAAGCTTTTCGAAGGAGATGACAGCTAGAAGAAACATTCAAGCAACCCAGCAGCTTCTGACTGTGCCACACCTTTACTTGATCATGTGAGTTTCTCTGCTTCGTCAATGAGCATTACGGGTATACCCTCCCGGATGGGATAAGCCAGTTTGCAGGCATCGCAAATCAGTCTATCTCCTTCTAATCTGATGGTTCCCTTGCACTTGGGACAGGCCAGGATCTCAAGCAATTTATCGTCAATCATGGAGCATATGTGACATGATCCCTTAAAAGATTTTGCAGAATCCCTGGAGGAAGATCGAACGTATGAACGTAGGAGGGCACTTCCCCTCCTTGTCATCCCACCAGCAGAGTAATCCATCTATCAAGCCCTTCTCCTGTCTTGCAGCTCGTCTTAATAGCTTCTATCTTAGGATTGATGCGCCGTGCGTCTCCAATCATCTTATCAGGGTCAGCATCCACAAACTGTGCAATATCAATCTTGTTCACCACTGCAGCATCTGATATCCTGAATATCATTGGATGTTTTGCAATGGTGTCATCACCTTCTGTTACAGATACCACCACAATCCGCTTATGCTCTCCCAGAACAAAGTCAGAAGGACACACGAGGTTGCCCACATTCTCGATGAACAGGAGATCAATGGTGTGCAGGTTTATCTTTTCCAGAGCATGGCCCACCAGGTGAGCATCAAGGTGACATTCTTTTCCCGTGTTCAGAGGAACAGTCAAGGTGCCCTTCTTTTCAAATCGCTGTGCATCATAGCGTGCAATGACATCTCCAGCAAAGACAGCGCAGGCATATCGGCCTTCCAGGAGATCAATTGCATGCTCGATGAGCATGGTCTTGCCTGAGCCAATAGCTCCCATGATATTGAATGCTTTCACATTGTGGCTATCCAGGAGTTCTCTGTTCTTCAGGGCAAGTTCTTCGTTCTTTTGGATTAGATCTGCCCCAACGGAAACCTCGGTAAAGTGCATGCTGTAGAGAATCCAGCCAGGTTTAAAAGGTTATGGGTAACACGAATTTAGACATTCGTGATACCACTATCACGTCTTTCCCCGGTTGCTCCTGCATCGCACATATGTACAGAACAACCTTTTAAATATCCACCATTACATCACTACCAGGAGGTGGTACCATAGGTATCGTATTTGACATCAAACGGTATGCGCTCCACGATGGACCCGGCATTCGCACCACTGTCTTTCTCAAAGGGTGTCCACTGACCTGTAACTGGTGCCACAATCCAGAAGGGAAGAACCCATATCCAGAACTAACCTGGCGGTCAGAACGGTGCACTGGCTGCAGGAGCTGCCAGAATACCTGTTCGAAGGATGCAATTCACTACTCATCCCCCCCAGAATTGGACAGGGCCCTGTGTGACCTGTGTAAAGCTTGTGTTGAGACCTGTCCATCTGGAGCTTTAGAAGTGGTGGGAACTCCCATGACAGAATCCCATGTCTTGGAGCAAATAAGAAGAGATACTCTATTCTATGATCAATCACATGGTGGCGTGACCTTCTCGGGAGGTGAGCCTCTGGCACAGCCTGAATTCTTGTACAGGTTGTTAAAAGTGTGTAAAGAACATGAAATCCATACAGCAGTAGACACGAGTGGGTATGCACCACAGGAGTATTTCCAAGAGATCGTAAACTGCACAGATCTTTTCCTGTACGACATCAAAGTTGCATCTGACGAGGTTCACGTGAGAGAAACTGGTGTCTCCAACAGAATTATCCTGCAGAACCTGAAACTACTTCCACCGGATAAGGTGATTGTCAGAGTCCCACTTATTCCCGGAGTTAACAGTTCCACTGAGCATCTCAGTGAGTTGGCGAAACTGATATCCTCATATCGTGTTAGCCAGGTTACTCTGCTGCCCTACCACAGGGGGGGTGTCGAAAAAGCTAAAAGACTCTTTGCTACAGAGAGTTCTGTGTATACCGCTCCTTCACCAGACATTATACAGAATGCTCTAGCGATACTGGAAGATCATGGGCTGAACCCTCAGATAGGAGGATAAAATGCTATCAGAAAGAGTTAGACGACTAAGGGAACAGAGTATTACTACAAGGCCATATATCTCTGCAGAAAGGGCCGAATTGCTTACTGATTTCTACATGAACGAACCTGGCATACAGTCTGTTCCGGTAACTCGTGCTCTGGCTTTCAAGTACATACTGGAGAACAAGGCCATCTACCTCGGAGATGGTGAACTCATTGTTGGAGAACGGGGCCCTGCCCCAAAGGCAACACCCACCTATCCTGAATTATGCTGCCATACTCTGGAGGACTTGGAAGTCCTCTCATCCAGGGAAAAGACACCGTTCCATGTTTCAGAAGATGTCAAAAGAGTATTCAGGGAAAAAATCATCCCGTTCTGGAACCAGAAGACCATGCGGGAGCGAGTGTTCTGCGCAGTGTCAGCTCAGTGGAAGAGAGCGTTTGATGCTGGAGTGTTCACAGAATTCATGGAGCAACGAGCCCCCGGCCATGCTATTCTGGACGATAAGATTTATCATAAAGGCTTACTGGCCCTCGAGGAGGAAATTGAGGATGCACTGCGTAACCTGGATTACTACAACGATGATGATGCTTACTGGAAGGAACAGGAACTGAGAGCCATGGTCATTACCCTACATGCACTCATTGAATTTGCAGAGAGATATGCCAGAGAAGCCCGAAGATTAGCAGAGACGGAAAAGAACCCTCAGAGGAAGTCGGAGCTTGAAATGATAGGCAAGGTCTGCTCTCACGTTCCCGCTCTTGCACCCCGTACCTTCTGGGAGGCTCTGCAGATGTACTGGTTTGTCCACGTGGGTGTGATCACAGAGTTGAATGTGTGGGATTCCTTCAATCCGGGGAGACTTGACCAGCACTTGTATCCCTTCTACAAGGAGGATCTGGAAACCACCGTTATGACTGAGAACTTTGCCAAGGAGTTGCTCCAGTGCTTCTGGATCAAGATCAACAACCAGCCAGCCCCTCCCAAGGTGGAAATCACTGAAGAACAGAGTGGGACCTACCAGGATTTCTCCTTGATCAATGTTGGGGGAATCACAGAAGACGGTGTTGATGCAGTCAATGAACTCTCCTATGTGATTCTTGACGTCATTGACGAAATGCGACTAATCCAGCCCAGTACGTGTATCCAGTTATCAGCAAAAAATGACCAACGATTCCTGAGGAGAGCTCTCCACATAGTCAAGAGTGGGTTTGGTCAGCCTTCCATCTTCAATGCAGATGTAATCCAGCAGGAGTTCCTGCGCATGGGGAAATCTGTTGAGGATGCCAGGGCTGGTGGACCCAGTGGATGTGTTACCATCAGTGCTTTCGGGAAAGAAAGCTGTATCTTGACAGGGTATATGAACTGGCCAAAAATCCTTGAAATTACATTGAATGATGGGATCGATCCCATCACGGGGGACCTGGTAGGCATTAGAAGCGGGGATCCCACTCAATTCACCTCTTTTGAACAAATAATGAAAGCATTTAGGAACCAGTTGAAGTATTTCGTTGATCTGAAGATCAAATACAATAATATCATTGAGAGGTTGTACGCAAAGTGGATGCCTGCCCCTTTCTTGTCATTGTTGATTGATGACTGCATACAAAAGGGGGGAGACTATCATGATGGAGGCCCGCGGTACAATTCCACCTACATTCAAGGAGTAGGCATGGGAACAGTGACAGACTCATTTGCTGCCATCAGGTACTGTGTGTTTGATGAGAATTCAATGACCATGCAAGAGCTGCTTCACAGTCTTGCCAGGAACTTTGAGGAATGTACAAGGGCAAGGCAATCGCTGGTAGATGCTCCAAAGTACGGCAATGATGAGGACTATGCTGATTCCATTGCCAGAGATGTCTTCGATATGTACTTTGATTTGGTGGACGGACGACCCAACACCAAGGGTGGGGAATACCGCATAAATCTGCTGCCCACCACTGTGCACATCTATTTTGGCCAGACCACGGGAGCCACGCCCAATGGAAGGAGACGGGGAGAACCTCTCTCAGACGGAATTTCCCCCAGTCAGGGAGCAGACCTCAATGGACCCACTGCTGTGATAAAGTCTGCCTCGAAAATTGATCATGTCAGGACAGGGGGAACCCTACTAAACCAGAAATTCCTGCCACACGTACTGCAGAGTACTGCTGGAATAGAGAAGCTGGCGCACCTGATACGCACGTATTTCGCACTGGGAGGACACCACATACAGTTCAATGTTGTTGATGCAGAAACCCTGCGGAAGGCCCAGCAAAACCCGGAAATGTACAGGGATCTGATTGTCAGGGTGGCAGGATACAGCGACTACTTTGTAGATATTGGAAAGGAGCTACAGGATGAGATCATTTCGAGGACTGCACATGGCGTTGTATGACCTGTCGAGTGAGTGCTGTTCTTGCGAAATCTTTTTCTTTCAAACACCAAAGCACACATGTCGTCAGAAGAACCAGTAAGGTGACTGAAATGAAGCCCTTTATTCTCTCCCATCCCCTGGTGCGGCCCCTGTACGGGTTCCTAAGAGAGTGCAATGAAAGTCCCCTCGAGAAGGAGATCCTGGATTGTGGTGCAGGAGGCAATTACCCGCCCTTGGCTCTTTTCCGTGAGCAGGGGTACAGAGTTGTTGGAATTGACAGTACCCTTGAGCAGATTCAGCTCGCGCGCGAGTTTTGCAGGGAGACGAACCTGAATGTACCTATCATGCTGGGAGACATTCGAAACATCCCCTTCAGAGACGAATCAATGAACTTTGTGTACTCTGTCAACACTGTATGCCATTTATCAAAGAAAGACACAGCCACTGCTGTACAGGAGATTAGACGGGTTCTCAAGAATGAAGGACTCTGTTTTGTCAATTTTGTGTCTGTTGATGACTGTTGGTTCGGACGCGGAAAAGAAGTCTCTCCAGGTGAATTTCTCCAGGAAGAAGAGTGGTATTCTGGCATCACAAAGGAAGGACACATATGCAGTTATTACGAGGATACTGAACCAGACGCGTATTTTGAAGCCTTTGAGGTCATCAGGAAGGAAAAGAGAATTACTGAACTTGTCATTGAGAAAAATCACCCTGAAGGTGGTGGCTGGCAGATGGCAGATATTTGCTATACGGCAAAGAAAGTGTAACTGCCTATCCCCATGACGTGTACTGCCTGGCTGAGAATACCCACATATGATCTTTCTGCAATTTCTCACTTTCTGGTGCGACTATTCCTGAAAGATGAATGTTCAGTGATTGGTGGGACATTCTGTGTTAGATCCACCTACGTCGAATGGCAATCCAGATTGTGTACCTGTACGGGCGAAAGGTTTATAAAGGCAAACCATTCGTCTAGGACAGTACATCTAGCTACACATTTGATCCCGGATAAGACTATATACACTTTTTTTGGTCGGGAATGATATACGATTAGATCATTATTATGTAAAACTCTTCTAAATCTCATATATTCATTTTTTCTTTTTATAAAGACACAAAAGATGTCTAATGACGAAATGTTTATATATATGGAATGAATAGTAGTATCAGAGAAGTAAACAGGTTGTTAAAAGCAAGACAGAAAAGAGAGAGGAGGTGATATGATGAATAACCGTCGAAAGGTATTGGTGCTGATTACAGTAGCAGTACTCTGTTTCTCGCTTTATTCTGTGAGTGCGACGCCGCAGAAAGCCATTATTCACGTGCAAACCTTTGGATATGAAGGAAGGGATCTTTTGACTCTCAATGTGGAGATTGCTGGGGAAGACTCTGACTTCTTGTACGTGCGGGTGACCCCGGGAGTCATAGCGAGAGTATCCAGAGAGATAAACATCGAAAATCTGCCTGTGGTGCAGATGGATGATTCTACATTCAGAGTCCCCAAGACATATCTGACTGAAGTAGGGCCCGGGGAATTCGTTGCAGTGGTGCCCAATGATGCTGCCAAGATGAAATGGTCCATTAGAGACAAGATCAAAGGGATGAGTGAAAGTAGTATCGTGCGTGTTTTGGTGTGGTTCAAAGATCCGTCAGCGGGTGCAGTCCTGGAGAAATTCGGCTCTGTGCACTACTCCTTCCTGAGTGGTATGGGAGCTTCAGTGGATATTCGGGTTTCCAAGATCAAAGCGCTCTCCGAAGAGTGTACCATCATGTTTGTGGAAGCTGAAGGTGTGGCCCACATAACACTATCCCAGAGCATTCCATTGATCAACGCTGACGATTGCTGGGCTGCAGGATATGACGGGACGGGGATCAAGATCTGCATCATTGACACGGGGATTGACGACAACCATTGCGATTTCCCCGGCAGCTATCCCACCGGAAAGATCATTGCCTGGGCAGACTACATTGGATCTGGCTCGACACCCTATGATGATCACGGGCACGGGACACATTGTTCTTCTATTGCCGCAGGTGCTTATTCGCCATACGGTGTAGCCAGAGGTGCATCATTGATGGGCGCCAAGGTGTGTAACTCAGGCGGATCATGCCCTGATACTGCGATTATCCAGGGAATCGACTTTGGAGTAGCTCAGGGTGCAGATGTGGAAAGCATGTCGCTGGGTGGTGCTGGCGGCGACGGAACAAGTGCTCTAGCTTTGGAAGCCAACTGGGCAGTAGACCAGGGAGTAGTGGTGGTGTGTGCTGCAGGAAATGATGGTCCAACGTGCTGCACCATAAGTACGCCAGGAGACGCCACCAAGGTCATCACTGTCGGCGCCTCAGACAAATCTGATGCCCTGGCCAGCTTTTCTTCCAGAGGACCCACCACAGATGATAGAACAAAGCCAGATATCACAGCTCCAGGGGTTTCTATATACGCTGCTCGTGCAGGGACCTCATGCAGTGACGTCGCAATGTCTGGCACATCAATGGCCACTCCCCATATTGCGGGCGTTGCCGCCCTCATGCTGGATGCCAATGGCACTGCAACGCCTCTACAGATCAAGAACTGTATGGGTGCCAGTGCAATTGATAAGGGCAACGTCAACAAAGACTGTCTATGGGGGTGGGGCCGCGTGGATGCATATGGAGCAGTACAGCAGGTACTGAGTAATCCAGGTGTATCTCCTCCGCCAGATGGTGATTGCGGATGCGAATGTGGTATCTGCCTCGGAACAGCACTGATATCAGTACTCGTAGGATTGGGAGTTGTAATCAAGAGACGATAAATTCTTCCCTTTTTTCTTTTTTCTCCTTTTTTTGAGGTATCAGGTTAATGCACACAGAATGGTGCATTCTTGTTCATTGAACAGCAAAAAGGAGGACCAAAAGGTTTTTAGCTGATGTTTCCAGAAGTGGATGCAGTGATCACATGGCCATATTCCGGGAATATAATCGGCAGAAGGACAAGGACAGTGTTATTCGCATCTGGAAAGAAGTGGGGTGGCTAGAGGATGGTCAAGAAGAACCCCTCATTGTTTTCATTGACGGAAGTCGAGCATTGATAGCAGAAACTAATGATGAAGCCGAATGTCTTGTTACCACAGTCTCCGGGAACATAAGATACATGAAGGAGGATCTTCCTTTTTCATGGGTCACAAGTGTGGGAACCAGCAGAGTCGCCAGGAAGCAGGGACTGGCAAAGGGATTGACTGCTGCAGCCATAGCATCTGATGCACATCAAGGGGCGGCGGTTTGCGGCCTGGGAATGTTTGAGCAGGGATTCTACAATTTGTTGGGATTTGGCACTGGCAGCTATGAAAAATGGGCCGCATTTGATCCCAGACATATACGAGTGAAGACAGAAGCAGGTGTTCCCTCACGGTTGACGGCGAAGGACTGGGAGACGGTTCATCAATGTCGCCTCAACAGGATGCGGAGCCATGGTGCCTGTAACCTCCATGCCCCAGAATATACCAGAGCACAGATGGCATGGCAGAAAAATGGGTTCGGTCTGGGTTATTTTGGAAATGGAGAGCTCACTCACCATATCTGGGTCAATGCAGAAAAGGCAGAACACGGACCATACAATGTGGAATGGATGGTATACCGAACGTTTCAGCAGTTCTGTGAACTCATGGCCTTGATCAAGAATTTGGAGGACCAGATTCACCTGGTTGCCATGCGAGAACCTCCCGGCCTCCAACTACAGGATCTCCTTGAGATGCCCTTTAGAATCCGTCAGGTGACACAGAAATCTGCATTCGAGAATCGCATGCAGACATACGCGTACTGGCAGATGAGAATACTGAACCTAGAAGAATGCTTGGAGAAGACTCATCTACCTGGAGGAGAGATTTCTTTCAATCTGGTGCTTTCTGATCCAATAGAAGCTATTCTTCCTGCTGATGTACCCTGGAAGGGTGTCTCAGGCACGTACGTGGTCACGCTGGGGCCCTCCTCACATGCAGAGGTAGGAAAGGATGGAACACTTCCCACCTTGAAAGCTTCAGTAGGTGCTTTTACTCGCCTTTGGCTGAGAGTCCGTCCCGCAACAGGTCTTGCAGCTACAGATGATGTCCACGGACCCCAGGAGCTACTGGATGACCTCGATCGGGTTTTGTGCATACCTGAGCCTCATCCAGATTGGGATTTCTGAAGTATCAGTCTGAGCCCTTTTCTGTTCAGCTCATTCTTGTTGACCCATTAGGTTTGCTTCTGATGTCCATTGAACAGAAACTGGTACATGCAAAACATCAATGCAATGATACTGGACACGGCCCCGATTTCCTCCAAGGTGGGTCGATGTTGGGTAGCTGGAGATGATGATAAAGGAAGGACAGAAACAATGGTAGGAGACAGAGTGAGAGACGCAGGCATAGGTGAACTGAAGGTAGAAACAGGGGAGGGAGTGACAAGGGCGGGGGGTGGAGATGTGGGAGTTGGAGATGGAGTTAGTGGCATGGGCGTTGAAGGAATTCGAGAAGGAGTAGGTGTAGGAGTAGGGACTGGGGAAGAAGTAGGAGTAGGGACTGGGGAAGAAGTAGGAGTAGGAACTGGGGAAGAAGTAGGAGTGGGTGGGGGCGATGGAGTTTTCCCACCGCCTTTACCCTGGCCTTTACCTTTGTCTTTATCCTTGTCTTTATCCTTGTCTTTATCCTTGTCTTTATCCTTGTCTTCGTCTTCGTTCTCGTTTTCTTCTCCTTTTCCGCACCCGATTGTCTCTTCTAAGGCCTGTGGAGATTGATGATCCTCAAGGCTTTCTGAGTAAGTCCAGGTTCTTAAGGATTCTCGTCTCTTATTCTCTTGAACATAATAGAACGAGAAAAATACCAACAATAGAAAAATTAACCCGATTGTCAATTCTCTTTTCGAAACCACGCTTTTCCCTCCCAAATTGCAGATTCTTCCCGAAACTCATGAGTATTTATCGATGAGGGGGCCGACAGGAGTAGGCGATTCACCATGAATGTGGTACTCCGTAGCCTCACGACAACAATGTCTTCTCACTTGATCTATATAAGATTTTCGGTTAGGATTCGAGAAATTCGAAAGATGAACAATGATTTTCTGTATCTTTTCTTAAAACGAAGTTCAAGAAAGGAATCTCCAACGCCCACCAGAAACCAGCGAGAAATGTGTCTCTCAAAATTGAGCAATCACCTCCTGAAAAGTGCAGCCAATTCTTCCCATCATCCACCAGAAGTGAATCTCCCTTTTCTATTGACTCTCAGTCCCAGAACCGTCTCGTCCTGGCATATGTCCTCTCAGCTTCCAGTATGTCTCGCAGCAACTCCTCATCTTCTGTATGCATCTTTGCCAGAACCCTGGACGCAGTCTGAGGGCCAATCCCCCTTCCGGACAACGCCAACGCTGCCTTCTTTCCGTAGGCCAGCATCAAATCAGCAGATCTCTTTGCTCTGATCACTAGCTCCTCCTCATCCTCGCTTATCTTCTGCTTCTTCAACCGTTTCCTGATGGCAGCCATAGTGTCTTTGTCCCGTCTATCCAGAATCGCAAGGAATCGTGCCCCACACAATCGACACTTGGGGTAGTCATCCAGGTGCTTTATGGTAAAGGTGGCACTCCACTCGCCGCAGTGCACGCAAAATAATTTGATTCGCCTCTTCTCCAGCCTAGCCTGCAGTGTTTTCAGAATCTCCCGTTCTGCCCTCTTGGGGAACACAATATCAGAAGCCCCCATGCTGCTGATAGCTGACATTCCCATGGGGGAAGGATCACTGGACTGATGAATGCGAATAGAAATTTCACCCCCCTGGATCTTCCGGAGCACCTCCTCTGCCCTCTCAATGTCAAGTTTCTCCCTGACAATCTCATGGATCGTTTCCTCATACAGAGGGGTATTTTCATATGCATAGATCAGCCGTTTCAACCGATATCTCTCCGCATCTCTTGATACAGCTCCAAATCGCCGTGCCACCTGAGCCAGCTTCCACCCGAACAAGTTGCTCCTCTTCAGCGTAATCTCCAGGATGGGCTGAATATGTGTGGGATCTGTGCTCCTCAGCATATGAATTACACTCTCGTAATCAGGAGCTGCAGGAAACTGGAAGGCTATCCTGTAGGGATCAGAGCGCATCAAGACACTTGCTCCAATCTTTGCAGAAACGAGAGAGGCGGCCAACCTACCGATAGTCTCATTAATAAGGGAACCGAAGGGTGCATGCAGGATGACGAAATTGGCGAATACCTCCACAATAATCTCATCTGCTGTGGGAAGAAACCACTGACTCTGTTCTTCCAGATATGCCTGGGCCACTTCCAGCGCGTTTCTATCGACAGGGTATTCCTCAATTCGAGTTCGCATGTCAGCAACTTCTCGAGCCACTTCGTAAGGAACAGGTATTAGCTCCCCATCCCAGGCAGGGATAGCACCGAGAGATTCTGTTTCTGTCACCAGAACCACATCTTCCTGTATATCTGCAATATTCCACGCTCTGCCCTTAATAATGAAAGAACTCCCTATTTCAGCCTTGGTGGAAATGAACTCTTCGTCTAGCACTCCAATGAAATGCTGAGAACCAACCTCAATAGTGCGGTACTGTCTCGTGTCAGGAATCATGGACAAATTCTCAAAGTAGTAGTGGTATGAAGATCTCTTTCTCCCATATTCCTCTTCATCCATCCAAACCAGGTGTAATTCTTTCAGGAACTGCAGCACCTCCACAAACTTCTCTCTGCTCAGATTCCTGAAAGGAAATGCTCTCCGGATGATGGCCAAGGCTTCGTCGATTCCCACCTTGTACTTGTCAATAGCCAGCCCCACTGCCTGATGAGCCAGAACATCAAGCGCCAGTTCATAGGTCTTCAATTCTTCCAGTTCATGACCCAGAGACTTTCTGGCAATGACCGCAGCCTCCAGAATATCGTCCTCGTTGACACTGAGAATTACCGCTTTCGATACCTCACCCAATCTATGCCCTGATCTCCCCGCCCTCTGGATCAGTCGAGACACTTGACGGGGTGACATGTACTGGATCACCAGATCCACACTGCCCACATCAATGCCCAGCTCCATACTGCTGGTACAGATGATGGATTTCAATTCCTGTGACTTAAACCTCTTTTCTGTTTCAATCCTCATGTACTTTGATAACGATGAGTGGTGGACGTCAACATTCTCGTCTACAATGTTGAAGCGAGAAGACAGAACTTCTGCCATTTCCCTGGTGTTGACAAAAACCAGGACGCTCGTGTGTTCTCCCAGCAGTTCCCGTATCCTGATGATGCGGGCTGCGGTTTCCAAGTTGATGTGAAGTTGAGAAGCCAGGTCCATGTCCTCTTCCAAGGGATATTCCACCTGCACTACCAGGTCCTTGTCTTCAGTTGCATCTACTATTTCCACATTCTTTCCCAGGTATGAGGCTACCTCCTCAGGTGAACCCACCGTGGCCGATAGTCCAATCCGCTGGAAGGGCTTCTGTGTCATCTCTGTCAGCCGCTCCAGCCCCAGAGAGAGCTGTGCTCCTCTCTTGTCTTCTACCAGCTCGTGAATCTCGTCAATGACCACATACTGGACCTCTCTCAGATGCTGCTTCATGACTTTTCCAGGGAGGATAGCCTGCAAGGTCTCTGGGGTCGTAATCAACAGGTCAGGAGGGGATTCTGCCTGTTTGCGCCTCTGATACTGGGACGTATCCCCATGGCGAACTTCTATCTTTATTTTAAGTTGGTCTGCCCACCATTCCATTCTCTCCAGAAGATCACGGTTCAGAGCACGCAGAGGGGCAATATACAGGGCCTTGATTCCCCTGATTTTTCGTAATGAAAGTAATCTGTCAAATATCGGGAAAATAGCAGCCTCCGTTTTTCCGGATCCCGTTCTGGCAATAACCAAGACATTCCTACCCTCTTTAATGGGTGGAATTCCTTTTTCCTGGGGAAGCGTAAACGATGTGAACCCCTTCCGTTCCATCAGCTTCTGTATGCTTTCAGATATCATGGCCGTATTCCAGGTGAATGTATCCTTTTAAAGATATGGACTGGAGAGCGGGAGGAGAGAACATACTCTGCTGTCAGAGAGTCATGGAGGCTTCGGATACGGTGAACGTATAACACGTCTTTAGAAAGACTCACTATCCGGCTCTGCATGCAAATACCAAGCCGGCGAGCGTTCCGAGAACCGCACTCAGGGACATCAAACCATAAATGAGAGGGAATTCGAGAGGAAGGAAGACCACACATGCCAGAATGAAAGCAACCCAAATGAACTTTGAGCGGGGGAGTCCACTGTTCTCTATGACTGCTCCTATGATTTTGCAGGGACTGATCCCATAGACTAGGAGCACCCATGAAATCAACGTTCCAATCTCCCGATACGGGGAGGATACCAGCAATACAGATAGAACAAGTTGAAGAATGTCAAATCCTGCTAGGCCGATAACAATCCCTGCCAGGGTGAATCTGCTGTAACGCGTACTCCATGTATTGACCATGCCAAATCTGGAGAGAGTTGAGCCTGCCAGAGATCCTACTCCTAGGAGCACCACATAGGGAATCCTCAGAAAGGGGACAAAGGGGTACCAAAATCCATACGTTGCAGCAATAAGCCCCAGGAGCCCTCCTATATGGCCATCTCTAACCATATGACACGTGATCTTCTCTGTAAAACTCCATATCACAAAGAAGAAAAGAACACCCAGCGTGAAATAGCTCACATATCCTATCATTCCTTCGACTGCATATTCCATTCATAACCCCCTGTATTCAATCTGAGCCTCTTACTACTCTCACACCTGACATAAATTTATGCATTTCGCTCTGGGTTCTCTCTCCGTTTTTCACATTTTGCTACACACCAAATACTTATAATTCTAGACAGCTAGAAAGAGTGGTGGTTACATGATAGTTGCTTTATCCGATGTGCATCTGGGATTTTCCTGCTGTGAAGAGCGTATTTTTAGAAGATTTCTGCAGGACATATTATTGAACCCTCAGATAGATCATGTCGTGCTGATGGGCGACATCTTTGACATGTGGAGAAGGGATCCAGTGAAACTGCTTATTGAATACAGTGACATACTGGAATTGCTGAGAGAAATGCGAGAATCGAAGAGTGTCCATTATGTGGTGGGAAACCACGATTATCACATGATTGAGGCAGGTGAGAATCTAGAACGAAAATACAATGTGGAGGTAGGAACGGAAACTCTCATCCCATATGGGGACCAATCATACTATTTTGTCCACGGGCATCAATTTGAATTCCCCGACAGTCTGGATAGCTACCAACAGTTTGCAGGCATTTTGTGTATGGGGGATGATGCTACTGGTCGCACTGCTGACGGCCTCTGGAACCTCTACAAGACATGTTTCGGTCATTTCGACACAACTGGAACGGAATCCAGACTGAAGCAGAAGTTCAAGACTGCTGTGGGGCTGCCTGCAGAAAGACTGCAAGAAAAAGCTATGAACAACATACAGAAAGAAGCTGTAAAGAAAAGAGAGGAATTTGAAGATCAGATTGGGGATTGTTTCATCGTGTATGGGCACACACACCATTCATATGTGGATCCGGAGCAGAAGATGGCTAATACTGGGTCATGGGTGGACGACACCAGTGTCCCCCACCTCATAAAAGACACCTACATAACAATCGACGAAAGAGGTGCTGTGAATCTTCTCGCCTATCCTCCATAGCGGTGTGCTGGTACTCATGCCTGAGGGCGCATATGGTGCTGATAGCTACCTGTAGAATCGATTCAGCACTCGCACGGCCTTTAGAGTAATCCATTTCGACTGACGGCCTTTTTCTTCAATATCCACCCACATCTTGCCATTGAATGTATTTTCCAGGTTCCATCTCCCGTTCTCACTCTGCTTGGAAAGCACCAAATCGACTGCTTTCTGCATTCGCTCATCCCGCACTCCCAGCTTCGTGAGGACATCTAGGACTTCAAGTGCATCTGATTGATAGAACAGGGGAAACCCAAATCTCGTCCATCCGGGTTTTGGTTTCCTCCTTCCTCGTTCATCCTTCAAGTACATGAAAATCTCATTCTCCAGGTAGATTTCCACTTCCTTCTCGATAATTTCTTTCATTTCGGCGGTTCGTTCTTCTTCTGGAACCATTGAAAGGGCTATCAGTGGCTTCACTCCTCCCATGTAACAGTTCTCGGGGAACACCTTCTTCCTGTCAATAGGGTATGCCCTGCACGGCCATCCCGTCTCATGAACTCTCACCAGAAACTGAAGTGCCTTCTGTGTTCTCTCATGGTGAAGGTACCCAAAATGAATCAGTGCCCTTACAATATTTCCCGTCAGACATTCACCATCTATGAGGCTGCTTGACCTTCCTCTAGCCGTTTTCAGCACTTTCCAGTCAAAGCGACCACTATCGTACTGATAAATCTCAAACAATAAATCTACTGTGTTTTGAATCTCTTCACTGGGGGAGGCCCCCAATTCGGAGAGGATCAACAACTGATGATGCGTTGCCCTATATTTCGGGAGGTAAGGATCTTCCTTTGCTACCCAGAACCCTCCTGGTTGCTGATTCTTCAGTATCTCAGTGACAGGATAGGATTCCATGATCTGTTCTCTTGCCAGTCTAACGTCAGGATCGTTCTCATCTTTCCCGTAGATGTCTCTTAGTGTCCAGTATCGAACAGAAGGATTTTCTTCCTCAAGAAGCCACTCCTCAGGATTTCCTTTCAACAATGAGTCCAACGCTGTCATACAGCCATTACCGCAAACATCCTAATAAAGCTTCCACTCAGCAGTTTACATTACAGCTAATCAAGAATGGTTATCAACATTTTCAGTCAACATTGAAACCTTCCGTCATTACACAACCTTTTTATACCTCTTCCTCTTCTGTCAACCATGAAAAAGAAGTGGGTCCTCATTCCGGTATTTGCTCTTCTGATTTTCATATTCCAGTTCTTCAGGGACCCTGACAGACAGATCCCTCTAGAAGGAGTGGTATCACCAGCTGACGGCAAGATCATTGCCATAGAGACTGTGAAGGCAGGGGACGTTCCCGTCGTGGTGAAAAATGGACACGAGATCTATCTGGAAGAGCTCACGGGACTGATAACGGAGGACTGCTATCTAATTGCAATTTTCATGAATCCCATAGACATTCATGTCAACAGAAGTCCCATGCAGGGAACTATCACCAAAATCCTCTATGTGGAAGGGGGGTACCAGATGGCCAGCAAGCTGGCTCTTTCCAATGAGAGGAATATTGTTGTCATAGATAATGGGGAGAAAACCCGGATGATTGTCATCCAGATTGCAGGGAAATTCGTGAGGAGAATCCAGTGTTTTGTGAAGGAGGGGGATTGCATCGAGAAAGGGGAAAGGATAGGGAGAATTGTACTCGGTTCTCAGGTCGTCATTATTCTGTCTCAGCAATTCCAGATTACAGCGGAGGAAGGAGATCAGGTGAAGGCGGGGGAAAGTGTTATTGCGCTGCCTTAACACCTTCTTCAAAAGCCTTCAAGTCAATCTCGGCAAATCTGGGGGGCACACTTTCTCGGATTGCATCCTGCATCTCTGCCTTCGAAGCAGGGAGTTCAGCAAACTCAGACATGGCACCCAGAATGACCATGTTGGTTACAATAGCATTTCCCAGCCTGAAAGCAATTCTTGAAGCATCAAGCTTCAACACATCATAGTCACTGAGATCGTAATCCATCTCGGGGTATGTCTCCAGTGTTACAGGTTTTATTCTGTGAGTGTTTATAATCAACTTCTTTCCCTTTGCCAGGAATTTCAGCTGCCTGAATGCCTCCATGAACTCAAATCCCACCACCAGATCAGCATGACCTTCAGGGACCAGTGCACCGTAGATATCACCCAGTCTGACGTGGGAAATCACTGACCCCCCTCTCTGGGCCATTCCATGGGTTTCCGCCATCATCACCTTCAACCCTTTCTTCATAGCTGCCTGAGCCACAACCTGGGAGGCCAGCAAGATGCCTTGGCCCCCAACACCACCCAATACAATGTCATATTTCATCTGATCACCCCGTAATAGCTTTTGCAGGACAAATCTGGGCACAAACGCCGCATCCATTGCATAACTCATTAATGACTGCTTTTCCTTCCACCATGTCCATGGCGGGACATCCCAGCTGATTCAGACATAATTTACATCCTGTGCACTCATCTGTGACTGTGTATGGAGGGTTTCTTTCTGCACTCTCCAGGAAAATACACGGTCTGCGTGCAATGACTACGCGCAATTCCTTAGATGCAACCGCCTCTTTGAGCACGTCAATGGTCTTCTTGACGTCATGCGGATCCACCACCTCTGTGGTGATACCCATCGCTTCAGTGAGTCTCTCTGGGTAGATCTTAGTCACGCTATCTCCCATGCCAGTGACACCTGTTCCCGGGTGGGGTTGATGGCCTGTCATGGCAGTGGTTTCATTGTCCAGGATCACTACCACAAACCTGTGCTGGTTATACACGGCATCCAGCAAGGGAGGGATACCTGCATGAAAGAAACTGGAATCTCCGATGGTACAGATGATGGGATCGGAGACAAATTCAGACAATCCGCAGGAAACCCCAATGGAAGCACCCATACAGAAGCAGGTGTCTACAGCGCCGAGAGGAGGAACAAATCCCAATGTGTAACACCCGATCCCAGAGGGATAGATACCTTTGGGAGCTGCTTTTCTGATGGCATAGAAAGAAGCTCGGTGAGGACACCCTGGACATAGAATAGGAGGTCGCGCGGGTATGCCAAATTCCTGGACTTCTTCCAAAGGAAGGTTCTTGTATTGCCTGAAAGCATTGGCCACTCTGGTAGTATTTAACTCGAAGGCCCTGGGGACAATGTCTTTTCCATAGATCGTCACTGGTATGTTCTCTCTCTGAGCCATGAAACGTACATCTGTCTCTACGATGGGTTCGAGTTCCTCTACCACAATGACTTCATCATGCCGGTTGAGAAAGTCGATGATAGCACTGCTGAGAGGATGAGTGACCGCAACCTTGTAAATCTCTGCTTCAATGTCGAGTAGCATGAGTGTCTCTTTCACGTAGTTGTAGGCAATCCCTGAAGCAATGACTCCTAAAGACCCCTTTCCTTCTACAGTATCCAGGTCTGATTTGAGCGAGTCCATCTTCTTGATGATGTTCTCTCTCAAGACTCGTGCATTAGTGGGGACAGTAACGTAACGGCGGGGATTCTTCTCAAACTCCGGAGTGCGCCCCAGTGAAAGGATGTCACCCAGTTCTACGTCACCTCGAGTATGGTTGACCCTGGTGGTTGTCCTCAACATGACAGGGATCTTGTATTGTTCGCTGATTTCAAATGCCTTAATAGTATAATCTTTGGCTTCTTGTGGGGAAACAGGCTCAATACAGGGGATATTGGCCAGTCGGGCATAGTACCTGTTATCCTGTTCATTCTGGGAAGAATGTAAAGAAGGATCATCTGCAGAAACGACCACGTATCCTCCTTCTACACCCACTTGCGCAGAAGCCATAAACGCATCTGAGGCTACATTCAGCCCAACGTGCTTCATGGTCACCATGGAACGCAGTCCTGTTAAAGCCCCTGCAAAGGCAACTTCGTATGCGACTTTTTCATTAGTAGACCATTCAAAGTAGATGCCATGCTTTTTGGCTATCTTTGAGATGGTGTTGGGAATTTCAGAGGAAGGAGTGCCAGGATACGCTGCAACGACTTTCACGCCAGCTTCAACAGCGCCTCTGGCAATTGCTTCATTTCCCATGAGCAGTTCTTTCATTGATGATCACCAGGTGGACTGAGAGACTGCTCTTTAAAATGTTTCTGGTTGTGGTATGGTACCCGTTGCATCTCCCTCACATGGTGAAGGGTCAACCTGAATCACTACAATGTATACCATGAACTCACACCTTCCAAAAAAAATCTTCCTATCAGGTAGCCGACATATGAAAAGTCATCACACACTTTACTTCAGCAATTCAACGGCCTGAACAGAATATCTAACGTGAATGTCTCCACAAAAGAAACCATCAACAAGAGAGCAGGAGGAATGACTATCCAGTTCCGGGATAGTTGTCGACGAAAACCTTTTATTCGCAAAGAGAAAATACCCCATCTCGCAGATGATCACCCCTATGAAAGCCCTGTATGCACACCCCACACAAAAGAAAGCATTGATCACATTTCGAATAACTGACACTTCATGAAATCCTGGTTTCGCATCTACACACTTCTCTGTAGGTTTCATCCTCGTGACATTGATGGCAATAATGAAGCCTTCATCTCCTGCAACAAACGATTCAAGCATACGAGAGATTCTTCGAGAACCAAAAAGCAGCATGGAATACAAAAGACCCGAATATACCCTCTTCCAGGAGGCCAGCTGCTTTGCAGTAAGGTGCGGGTTCATCTCCCAGAGAAAATTCCCTTGCGCAGGATTATTGGGCTAGCAGACTGACAAGCCACTTCTTCAAAGCATTCCCTTAGAATCAGAAGTACTTCTATAGAACAAAGCTTTATAAGAGAAAGGGAACTCCAGCTACTTAGGAGGGTTCCACGTGATTTTGAATTGCATGCCTCCATATAGATGGGACATTTCGAATCCCGCACTAGGATACCTAAAAGGATTTCTTGAAGCAAAAGGAATCAACGTGCAGAATGTGTACTGGAACCTAATCTTGTTCCAAGAAATAATGAAATATGGAAGAATAATGAAAGATCTTCCAATGCTCTCGAAATTACCTCCTTTCTATGTTTTCACCGTACTCATATGCAAGCATTTGCTGATAAAAGATAATTGGAATTTCAACAAAACGCCACTTGATGTATTTTTCTCATCTTTTTTTCCCAAAGGGAAAATCGAAGAGCTCGTAACCTCAATTGAAGACAAGATTGACCAATATATTGGAGATAATAATCTCCACAAGGCGACTCTTGCTGGATTCACCCTGAAGACCCGACAGTGGATGATGAGTTACTATTTGATTCACCGGCTGAAAGAAATGAATCCTGAGATCAAGATACTTGTTGGAGGAATCCGCAGCGAGTCACAGGGATACTCTTTCATGAACCTCTTCCCTCTGGCTGATTTTGCCATCTGGGGGGAAGGCGAATTTCCACTCCTTTATCTGACCAGGGCGTTGGAAGAAAACACGGACATCAGAGATGTGCCACAACTCATCTACCGGAAGGACACAACTGCCCATTCTACGCAGAAAAACAGTGAATTTCTTGATTTGGATTTGTATCCTTTCGCAGATCATTCTGACTACTTTAGTACACTGAGGACATATTTACCCCGCGAAATGCGAATTCTCATCCCTATCTGGGGAAGCAGGTCTTGTCCGTGGAACAAATGCAAATTCTGTGTCCTGAATGAAGAGTATTCATATCATGCGCGATCGCCTGAGAATGTCATTGAGGAAATACGGTTTCAATCAAATAGACACCACATTGATTCATTCATCTTTGTGGATAACGAATTTCCCGGGAATAAGAAAAGGTTCAGAATCCTATTGAAAGCCTTATCAAAGCTTTCGGCAAGTCGAAGAGAGCCGTACCATTTTTTCGGCGAAATATCTCCCATCTTCTTGGATTCCGAGACAGGGAGGTACATTCGCTTTGCATCATTCACCTCATTACAGATTGGGTTTGAGGCGCTCACGGATTCACTCCTAAGAAAAATGGAGAAACGCCACAGGTTTGCTCACAATATCCAGGCATTGAAACTTGGCAGTCAGTATAATTTGAGAATTGACTATCTCAACATATTGCAGGGAATTCCCACAGAGACGGAAGAGGATATCTTGGAAAGCTGCGTCAATCTCAGGTTCTTGCGATTTCTCCTCAGGACTCATGCTCTCAATCTGATTCCTTTTGTCCTATACAAAGGATCTGTATTTTATGATGAGATGTCAGAAGAAGAGAGAAAAGATTGGAATTTCGACCAATTCTGGGCTGAAATCCATCCCACTGGTCTCGTGCCAGTCTCTGATAGATTTGAGTTCTCCGGTTTTCACAGGGAAAGACCTCATCATGCCCTGTGGGATGACTTTGAAATGATGATGAAATCTTATGTACAAGAGAATTGCTCTTATATCTGGATTGAGTATGAGGATGGTTCTTTCATTGAGGAAAAGGGATCGAGCACCTGTACATATGTGCTGGACCGCGACGAGACAGACCTTCTGGTTTTTTGCGATTCAATTAAGACCTTGCGCCAAGTAAAACAGAAATTCAAGCACAAGAAAGAAGAAGATCTTCTTGAAACACTCAACACCCTAAGAGAAGCCGGACTGGTGTACTATGACAAGGATATGCACACTATTATTTCAATAGTAGAAGCATGGAGAAGGGAACTTGCTCCTCAGGATCAGAGAATCTGACTCGCTCCTGAGGAACTACCACTATCAGCAACAGCCTCTTCTCCCACTATGACTGGTTCTACAGCCTCTTCATGTTGGCTGTCAATACATTTCGAAGAATCGGCAGAATTCTCTCTCTTAAGAATTGAACCACGGGTTCCATATCCTTACAGAGAATTGGAACCCCCAGGATGCACTTGGATTGAAACATGCTGGTGGCCGGAAGGCCCATCGTTTCTGCCAAGAGTACAATCCTTTGCTTGCTCGACACAGCGTAGACAGGATTGACACATGCCATGCCATACTCACCTACAAAGTCCTTGATGAGGGTCACTACCTCCGGCATCTGTGGTATCGGGTGACCCCCTCTGTCTGGAATTATGGTTAGGTTATTTCCGGAAATAATGGTGTCTCCCTTGAAGTAAGCAGTTTGCAGAAATACAGAGTAAGCATACATCAGGAGCTTGCAGGCTATGCATCCGTAATTTCCCGACAGCCTCATGGCGTGTTCTTTGTAATCCCTGCCAAAGCAAAGGGGAACATACAGCTCCTGCAGGAGAGAGATGTGGAGGTGTGCCACTATATTGGGGTATTTCTCCATGAGATATGAGCCGTTGACTCTCGAGCTATTTACATTCAGCAGACCTTGATGACAATATGTAACGAGCACCACTTTTCTCTCCTTGTTTCTGCTGGCATATATTCCTGCTGCTACTGTAGAATCAATGCCGCCGCTGAAGTGGACAATAGCATCTGCTCGAAGTCCTTCGGGCACTTCTCCGCTCTCCACCAGTGGATGAAACAGCCCTTCTTTACCTATCAGGTCATCAATTCTCTGGAGCATTCTCGATTCTCCCATGTTTTCAACTGGATTGACTTCACATACAGAGTCTTTTTCCAGATACTTGTTCCAAACTCCGCCACAAAGAAAAGAGTACTTGCATTGGTTGCACTCGGGCACTTTTGTTTTGCCATCGTGTTGTTCGACCTTGACAAAGTCCAAGAAATCACAATCTTCCAGTCTGTCTTTGCGCGTTGTGGAAATGTATACATAATCTTCATAGCCTCTCATGAAACAGAAGGGAATGTTCTCTATCTCCAGACCAACATTCAGTCTGTTGGCAGTCTCTATGGCACTGTAGATGTACTTCATGGTTTCCTGGGTCAGAGGGATGAGTGCATCTTCCACTGGGGGCAGCCTCAACCGTACCCATCTTACACGGAGATCGGCAAAAAGCTGTATCAGCTCAGCTAACGACACGTAATTCTCCATGAGTATTCCTGAATATCCCATAATAACTCCTTCACCCTTGAGGGACACAATATTCTTTATTCCGCTCACTGTTTGTTCAAAACTCCCTTTCGCTCCAGTTATCTTGTCATGAACCTCCCTTCTGGCTCCCCACAGTTTTACCACAAAATCAGAAATTCCTACGCGTATCAGGTTACCGGCAAACTCCCTGTTTGAAAGGGTCCTCGCATTCGTTATGAGGTTTATTCTCTTGAACCCGATCTCTCTGGCACAGGAGACGATATCAAGAATATCCCCTCTCAGGGTTGGTTCTCCCCCCAATATGACGATCCCATCTTTTTTTTCATTGTGAGCCCTCTTGATCTGTTCTTCACATCCTATGACGTCTTTCTGCTCTCTCCTTCCGGTGAGACAGTGAATACAGCGGTTATTACATGGAGAATCTACCTCAATTCTAGCCAATCTAATGTACCATCCCTCCTTTCAAACACCTTCATTCAATCCTCCAGAATAATTCCCTCTTTCTTGAGCACTTCTATATATTTGTTCAACGATTCCTCCGCTTTTTCCGAATCTATATCATATTCTTCCATTATTTTACTTTTTATGTCTTCCATTGAGGCTCCTTGCATCAGGCAATCCACAATCAGGGCTCCTGTTTCGTTCAGTTTCCACTGATCTCCCTCTTCTGGATCGAAGACTACGTATCTTCCTTCTTCGTTTATAACGAACAAGTTCTCTCTCATTCTAGGATCCTTTTTCTCCATTTTTCCACCTCCTCTCTCTGTTCCTCCGAGTACGGATCAAACCAGCATTGCGGATCGGGCTCAAAGCAATCTCCACAATTACCATAGGAAATGCAGGGACTGCCTCCAGCACACAAGGTTCTCAACTGTGTATCAGTGAGAAACGGGCAATCACGGCACTTTCCTTTCATGTATTCTTCCTTGTGCCTGAATTTCCATAGAAGTCTGGAGCTATACCATATTTTGAAAAATGTATCCTGGACGATGTTCCCTACTGAAATGGGCAGTCTTCTGCAAGGATAGACGGTCCCGTCCGTATCCACGGCGAGTCCATTGAGCCCTACAGGACATCTCTGACCAACCCTGTATAGTGCAGGAAATGCATTTCCCTGTGAGTTCAACTTCAGGGAGTATAAGGCAGAAGCTATGTCTGGGAGGTGCCACAGATCACACCTGCCCCTTGCCAAGAAGACTCCCTTTGGGTAGTAATCCAAACATCTGCTGCCCAGATAGTCCCATAAATCCCTTAGTTCGGAAGGTGCTAGCATTTCCAAAGTTTTCCCTCCGCCCTCGGGGACCAGCCTTGATAAGGTGACCCTGATTACTTTGAGTTCATCTCCCAGCTCCAGTATGTTGAAAGCATCTCTGTAATTTCCTTTGTGCACCACATAGTGCAATGCAGTGGTGAACCCACCCTCACGCAACAAGGAAAAGCCCTTCTTGCTTCTCGAAAAGGACCCTTCTCCTCGTAAGAAGTCGTGTGTCTCTTCGTTAACACCATCCAGACTGATTTGAACATGCGACAACATGGGCAAGTACTCTTTCAGATGAGAGACACGTTCTTCATCGATAAGAGTCCCATTTGACATCAAGCTCACAACAAAAACTGGGTGTTCTTCCCATCTTGCATGTATGAAGTCAAGAAGTTCAAAGAAATCACTCCGCAGAATTGCCTCTCCTCCGGTCAGGCTAAGATACCCTTCCACACCCCATTTGAGTATGGCTTTCAGATACTTATCAAAGATAGCCTTGAGTACATTCAATGGTAGATCCCTTATCGAATTGTTGCTGGAATAGCAGTGCTTGCATGCCAGGTTGCAATGATCAGTTATATGCCACTGCACAGAAAAAACTCTCTTATCCTCATATTTCCTTTCCACGATACTGGATATGGCCTTTTCATATTCAGATACTCTACTACCCATCTTCAAGAACCTCCAAAGCCGGTTTCAACGCCAATGCGCTCTCCCCGGCAAAAACGGATAGATCTCCACTGTTACTAGCAGGCCAAAACCCAAATTCGCTTTGAGTTTCACAAAGGTACTTGCTCCCTCTCTCAATTGCCAGGAGTACATCCCTTGAGAGTTCTTCACTCATTTTGGGCGCTTCATTACCTTTTTCCTTAAGGTATGCCTCGCTTAGCGAGCGCACTACCATAGCAGTTATGTTAGGGGCTGACAATTCCAGTGAAATCCTGTCATCAGTCTGTTTCGTGAGAAATGTCCAGGCACCGTTTTGAATCTGCAGATCCAGAAGCACTCTTATCGTATCCACTATTTGTTGGTCTAACCCCTGTATTCCCAGATTCACTTCTGAACACTTGGAGAGACCACTCAATACCGCTGCACCCTTGTGAGACAGGGCATTTCCTGATGAAACGTCCTTGCTCCATTCAGTAATTAGAAAATCACATGCCTTCAAGATTTTTTGTTCATGGGACTTGAAAAGATCTTCACTCTCATATTCTGTAGAAAGAAGTGCGGTCAAGAATCTTCCTGTGTGAGGAATTCTGCCTATATCTCCTCTGTGAGATCCGATTCCACCATTCTCATTTTGAAAAGAAAAAATCTGCTCAATGAATTCACTCAATTTCCCGGACCCATATCCTTTTAAACTGAAGTAGGAAATTCCCCAAAAAATGTCCAAGAAAGACATTCTCTCATAGTTACGGTTGAGATTCTCAAGCATGAATTTTTCGAAGCTTTCGTCTATATCGCGCGGTACTACGATGTCCAATAGTCTTGCATAACAAAATAGCGCTGAAATGTGTGCAGGGTAATACTCTAGGAGATTCCTGTGAGTATAGATTATCCTCGCAATAAAAATCTTTGCTCTTCTCAGAGCAATGACTATCTCCCGAACGTCTATTTTCTTGTTACTTCCATTCATAGTATTCCCTTCCCACAAAAAAATAAAAAAAATGAAATAGTTCTGCGAGAAATATTCCTATGGAATGAGCGTGGGGTCACAACCGCATGAACACTTTGAGACTCCCAATGGATCAATTTCTGCTCCTTCCATCTTTTGGGCTAACGGATCTATCCACGTTTTCATCATTTTATCACCTCTTTGTCTATGTCCTATTCAGAAATACTTACCTCTCTTTTCGCGTGCTTATAAATCTTTCTGTCCACATTGTGATGTAATAGGTAGCGAGATTAGTAGTAGAAGTAAGGGGAGATACGGTTTACAGAATCTGTCACAGACTCACATATCCTTAAGTTCTTCAGAAAGTCCTTTTATGCCAGGGTATTTTACTTGTTGTACGAATGCTCTCAGGGCATGTATTGCAGTTATTGTGGTGCTCTCTCTGATTCAACAAGGATCATTCTTCCCTGTGACAAAAATTAGAGAAGAGCTTGCTACTGTTGAGAAGATTGAAATATATTATGGAGTTGTGTACTTTCCGGGGAAGGATGATAAGTACTATACAATAACACGCAAAAATGCAGGATATTTCTCCGATACGGGTAAGAATATTGATCCAGAACTCATTGATAATCTGATGGCGAATTTTACTGATTTCTATGAAGTTGAAGTTCCCGAACCATCCTATAATGACTTCATCAGATTCGACTATTATCCTCATATTGAAGTCACCATTACCTCAACAGAAGGGAAGATTATGCCTTATTCACATTCCGGGTTTCACTGTTTTATTCCCTGGGACATTGATTTCTGTGGGAAGAAATTCGTACAATTCAACGGAAAGATACCTTCTGCCCTTTTTAAGATTCTAATAGAATTAGATGATCACTAGAGAAACAATGGTATACAAGATGGTGGTAAGATAGCTCGCTGGGGGTGTTATTCGCCCATGGCACCGGAATATTACCTTGACAAGGACTTTTCCCCTTATTTTCCCTACAGTGAACCTGCAATCTCACCTGAAGGGAAGGCTGGAATACGTCACGTGAGGTGGAAAAGGGACGTGGGATACTATTTAGGAGATCCGATGCTAGTGGACGGGTTCATCTTTGTAGCGAACTTAAGAACAATGACCTGTATACACAGCAAAACGAGAAAAACTCTGTGGAACTACACTGCTAAGGGAAACATACCTTTGAGTTACCCTTTTCATCAGTTTGTTCATACATGGATAGAAATCTTGCGGTTATCGCAGAAAATGGGATAGCATGCCTGGACAGGAACTCAAAGGCTGTGATCTGAGACATTGACACTTCACCTGTTGCTGATGCACCAAAATAATCCCGGCGGGCGGATTTGAACCACCAACATGCGGATCTACAGTCCGCCGTTCTGCCAGATTGAACTACGCCGGGTACCCTATGGAGTGGGTGTGGCTATATAAATCTTTCGAATTGTAGAGGCTGCAGCAACCCCGTAATTTCGCCCTTCTTTTCTCAATGGTTGATTCCAGATCATTCTTGACTCTATCTGCTATCACAACCTACCCAAAAGAAGATGGAAAACCTTTATATTATGTCATAGGTCTGTCATGTCAGGTGATTACAATGATAGAAATCGATCCCCAAATCTGTACAGCATGTGGTGCCTGTGAAGTGGCATGCAGTTTATACAGAGAAGAAGAAGTATTCACCACTATGCGATCCAGCATCATTCTGCACAGAGAGGAGAGAAAGAACTACTACGGTGTCATGCTCAAACGGGAGGGAGAAGTCCTCCTGGGAAGGCCAGAAGGTGTCGAAGTGATGAAAGAAGGAGAATCAAGTGATACTGGTGGCGGAGGAAAACCCATTTTGCTAAGAGAACCCTGTGACAACTGCACCGATGCCATGTGCGTTCGATTCTGCCCAACAGGGTGTCTTAAAGAGGTGTGAGCATGGAATTGTACACTGATTTAATTGCGGTTGTAGATCTGGATGCAGGCGAAGTAGAAGAAGTAGATATTGAAGAGGATTTTATTGAGAAAAATATTGGTGGAGCCTGTGCTAACAATGCGTTATTATCCCAATATCCTGATTCTGTCATACTGGGAACAGGTGTCTTGACAGGGACACTCTTCCCGGGATCGGCTCTGGGTGTTGTGACAGCAAAGAAAAATGGAACAGTGTGTCATTCAGCCTTCAACTGGTTCTCAGGACCGGAACTGAAACTATCGGGGTTCAGCTTTGTGGTGCTAAAAGGCAAGGCTGAGAATCCGGTCTATCTGTGGCTGCACGATGAAATTGCTGACATTGAATCCACTGATCTGTGGGGGAAGAACACCTGGGAAACGACAGCCTACTTGAGAGAAGAACTAGGTGAGAACCGGATACAAACTCTGGTCATTGGCGAAGGAGGAGAGAAGAAATCCGGAGCAGCCCTCCTGGTGAATAATTACTGGGGAACTGACGATAGGAACGGGCTTGCTGCAGTACTGGGAGAGAAAAACGTCAAGGCTGTGGCCATGAGAGGAATGGGTGAAGTAGAAATCTCAGAACCTGAAGAGTTCATCTCGGCAGCCGAAGAGGTCCTGACTGGGCTGAAGTCAAAGATACAGAAGAAAGGTGCTCCTGTTGAAGGGTTGGAAGCCATTACACAGCGGTTTGATGCATGTTTCAACTGTCCCTATGCCTGCAGGAATTTCGTAGAGACAGGCGAGAATGAGGGTGTGGTCATCTTTGAGAGACATTTGAAAGATCTGATGGCACATGGTCTCGATGTCAAGAAGGCTGCAGAAACCCTTCAGACCTGCTACCAGCTGGGTGTCAATCCCAAGTATGGAAAAGATCCCAACGCATTAACCACCATGGGATCACAACCTGCTCAGCCCCTGGAAGACAAGGAAGGATGGTACTACACTCTTGGTGTATGCCCCATACTGGACCAGTTTGGCATTGATGAAGAAGCTGCCGTTCGAGCCATTACGGCAGGCACAGGACTGGAAATCTCTGCTGATACCCTGGACGATATTGTGTCTCGTCTATGACTGCAGAATTACCGCTGAAAATTGCGTTATACACTGGCAAGGGAGCTTCCCATTCATGGATCTGGTTCGTTGATACCCTGAGTTCCCACGGGATCAACACCATTGAATTCATCACCGATACCGGGGATATTGCAGCAGATGTCCTGGTAGTTTCGGGAGGTGATCCTTTTGCCCTCTTTTCTCATATCGGGAAGCATGGCGTTTCCCGGATACGGTCTTTCATTGAGAAGGGGGGAACTTATATTGGGATCTGTGCTGGGACATACTTTGCCCTCCGGTTCCATGAGAATCCCTATCCCTGGCTCAACCTAGTGGACGGGGAGATTTCAAACTTCGCAATTGAACCCCCTCCCAACATACGAATGCCTCACAAGTATCTGGTAAAATACAGAGACGGGTTCGTATTCCACCCCGTAAGGGAGGCTGTAACTCTGGAATACAATGGATACACCATACAGGCACCGTTATATGGAGGTCCGGGAATCCTCTCTGCAAACGCTGAACCTCTGGCGTCCTACTCCCAGTTCACTCCCAAGACCATGTTCCTCTGCGGGAAAGAGGAAGCACGACAGGCTCTCCTTGGGAAGAGAGCCCTGATAACCAAGAAGGTTTCGAGAGGGTGTCTCTACTTATTTGGACCTCATTTTGAACATCCTCACTTCCCAGACGCTAACCGAGAACTGATAGCCCTGCTTTCGAAGATACCTCACAGAGGATATCACGTGGAACCCACGGGCTCCCAGATCAAAGGAAATGAAAAGCGAACTTGGATTAAGGAAGTGAAACGGTGGGTATCCAATGGCAGACTGGCTGCTTTTGGCCTGCAGAACTATCAGTGGAAAATTGGAGAGAAAATGTATGACCCCGAGCGACTGGCCTACTTTTTCCAGGCCTGCTTCAAGCTGGTCAGCTTTCTTGAACTTCAACAGTCGATTAGAGCCATTCCCGACATTCCTGAACGTGCCAGAACCTTGACCCTGCAGGTGCGAAACCTGGGGCCAGATGCTGCCCAGGCCGAAATACTTCTGGAAGGCATCAAAACTCTCACCAGTGACTTGTATTCACTGTATTTCTCTACTCTTCAGCCGCCTCAGCTGCCCCGAACACCCTGAAGGGCTGATCTGCAGTAAACTTGTTGTACACGTACACTGAAGAGTCCTCGATGACGACCTCAAACTCATATGAATCAGGAATGTCGACAATTGAGGGGTAAATGAATTTCATGTCGTCCTCGTAAATGTCGAACTCAGTTCCATCTGCATAAACAATGTATGATTCATTCTCTGAACTGTACCTGATCTTTGCTACATCCTCTATGGAGAGTGAACTAATACCTGGAGAATACTTCTCCATCTTAGACAAAAAGTGGGATCTGGATCTGATATCATTTAGAATGGCCTTGCAAACCTTTATTTGCTGGTAATAATCCTCGTGTTCCTCTAGATTGGAAAACCTTCTGTAGTTTCTGAATGTTGTCTCGTCGTAGGGCTGTTCCTCGTACTCAGCTGAACGTCTCCTGGCCTTTCTAATAAACTCATCCAGGTCGTATTCCACATCTTTCTCCATGCAGAAAAGGGTGATTACTCCAATATAAGTCTTTCCTTTGTCATGAGCAGACAGTCATTATCTTCTTCAAATACAGTCACTGATACAGGTGCTAAAGGTAGAAATGTCAAAGAGAGAAGGGGATGGGAATAAAAATCTCTTGAATTTCAGTACACCCATTTGCAGAGAGAACTAATCACGTGACCACATGAACACTAGACAAGCTGGAATCTCTGATCTCCAGTATCTAGAGTTTTTCTGTTTCTTCCAATAGCGAATCAGCCTTTCCGTTGAAGATACGGACTACTTCCTGGACTAAAACTTCCACAGGCACGTTCCCATATGATTCCAGAGTAAAAATGAAGCTGTCATCGAGTGGCTCTACCTTTATGGCATCGAAATCGCACACATCGGTGCACGCCTTGCACAGAGTGCAGTTATACAGATATTTTGGAACCAGCTCGTCTCCCATGATGTCCAGGACACCCCGGGGGCATTCTCTGATGCAGGCTCCTCCCAGATCACACATGTCAGTATCCACCGAAATTCGAGCTACATGCTGGAAAGAGGCTAGAGCTGCCTGCCACTTAGCATGATGCCTGGCATATCCTATGCGTGCAATGGCATTGAGAGTCAGCTTCTGATCTGGGCCTAATTTCACCAGCGGGATATTCTCATAGACAGGGACAACATCCGAGTCTTCGCTAATCAGATCTCCCGACATCACCGTGCAGGGACCCTCCTTGGAGAGGCTCAGGGTGACAGAGCATTTCTCACACCCATCCTGACAGCACTGATCTCTGGGAATATAGCGGGTGGTCTCGGTGGTCAAGGGGACCATTCCCAGACGATGAGCAATGATCTCGTCAAATAATGGAGAGATGTTGGAGTAGAATACGACGTAGTCTATGGCGAAGGTGGGAATTCCGCTGATGAATGTCCTGCGCAGCGCATTAACAAAGGCAGCATTCACTCCTTCGACAACAAATCGGATCTTGTCTTCTCCGCGGTGCAGTACACGTAGTTCCATGGTTAGACCCTTCTTCCGCGCTTTCCTCCTTTGGGCTTTGTACCATCGTGAGGGATTGGTGTGACATCTTCTATGGACCCTATTTTGAGCCGGGCCCTGGAGAGAGCACGAATTGCCGCCTGGGCTCCCGGTCCTGGGTTCTTCATTCTGCTTCCGCCTGGAGCTCTCACTTTTATGTGGACACCTACAATGCCCTTCTCCAGCGCCTGATCGGCAGCCTGGAATGCAGCCTTCATTGCTGCATAGGGAGAGGACTCCTCCCGGTCAGACTTGACAATCATGCCACCAGATACCATGGCAATGGTTTCTGCACCTGTCAAATCAGTAATATGGACTATGGTGTTGTTGAATGATGCAAAAATATGGGCAACGCCCCATCCTTCTTTCTTCATGAAAACACCTCACTAACAATCGTCTCTTCCTGTTCCACAGGGACGAGATAACTGGGAGACGTAATGCGCCTGCCCCCCACCCGGACATGACCGTGTACTACCATCTGCCTGGCATGTTTGGGGCTCTGGGCAAGGCCTTTCCTGTGCACCAGTGATTGAAGACGGCGCTCCAGGATGTCTTCTATGGTCAATCCCAGGACCGAATCAAGGTCAGAATCTCCTTTCAACAGTCCCAGTTTCTGCAGTTTGGCCATGAGCTTTTCTTCTTCCTGTTCTGCCTGTTCCCCATGTGAACCGAGAAGGTTTCTGGCCAGTCTCCTGATACTCCTCAATTTGGATTCAGCCTTCCATATGTCTCTCTTGTTCTTGAGCCCGTATTTTCTGGCCATCTCCTTTTCCAGTTCTATTCTCTCCTTTCTCCAGGGGTGAGAAGGTGTGTCATAGGATTTTCTTGGTTTCTTGGGATCTCCCATACAATCACCTCTTCTTCTCCTTGGCCCTCTTCCGGCTCACGCCAATAGTTCTCCCTGTACGGAAGCTGGACTTGGTTCGTTGTCCTCTTACCGGCAGCCCTGACTCATGGCGAATTCCACGGTATGATCGAGTCTTCCTGAGTCTGTTCAGATCTTCCCTGAGAATCATAATGAGGTCAGCGCCCACCAGGTGAGAATCTTCCCCGGAATAGTAATCTCGTCTTCTGTTAAGCATCCAGCGTGGAATCCCATGTTCTGAAGGATTTCTGAGGACTTCTTCAATTTCCTCAATCTTTTCATCAGAGAGATTTCCCAGTTTTTCTCTGGGATCGATATTGATTGTGTTGGCTATACCTCTCGCCATCATGGTGCCGATCCCCCTGATACCTGTGAGGGCTAACTCCAGATTTCTATCTCCTTTGAGATCAGTGCCATGTATACGCACGATACCCTTGAATTCAGACATAGTCACATCTCCATATCTTTCTTTATGGTTAATAATCTTGATTTCTTTCTAAGACGCCTGAGAAATGGCGCAGTATGATGTGCTCAAATCGCTCACAAGAGAGACCTTTGAGGTCACAGAAGCTTTATACTTCATGTGCTTTTAAATGTTTCCGTGAAGGCGTGCGTTATCAGCACAGTACCAGGCATTGCTACATGGATGATTATTCCTGCTCATTTTCATGAGACATTCCTCAGAGGTTTGTTGGAGAGTACCTTCGAAATATTACACTCTTTGAGAGGGCGCTCAACCAGTCAATGAGGTCCCACGTTATGTTCCTTTCAGAGTTTGTCTCTCAGCATCTTACCTCTGTTCAGTTGAAACGATTTTCACTTTCATAGGGAGAACCTACTGACTTTCCATTTCTTGTTCGTTCCAGCGTGATCTCCTTTCAAAAACTAACTAGAAAGAGAAAAGAAAAAAGAGAATAGAACGTAAGAACTCCTGTGCTCTGCCCTTGGACTTTGGGCATCATGTCCATTTGCCTACTCCGCCTTCTACCTGCACCACTCTTGAACTTGGGTCTCCCCATCTGCGCCCATCGAGACCTAGCAAGTAGATGATAACATGGACTGTATCCGCAGACAGGTTATCCCACACGAAGCACTGCTGTACGCCTTCAACCCAAATGCACACTCTAAACTTGCCAGAATTGGGTTCGTACACAACTCGCCAGCTGACTGCTTTCTTCCAGTTAGACGGAAGCGGTCCCTCTACATTCAGCTTTGCCATACCATTACCTCCTTTTTCAGGAAGGGATCACACACATATAAGCGTTGGGTTTGCCTTTTCACTACAAACCGGAATTATCAGACTGGCAAATCTCACATCAGACTGTCCAATCCCAGTCAAATCTCAAACATGAAACCATGTTTTCAAGGTCATGCCTCATCTCTGGCTTTTCTATGAACCTCATAAATGGAATTCTTAGGGTGTCTTTTTGGAAATCCACGGCTCATTCGTCTCTTAATGAAGCGAGACCTCCATCCAGAACTCTATGAATTTAAAGCACAAATCTCAATAATTCCAGACTACCAAAAACTATATAAGCTAGTATTCAAATAGAGGCTCATAAAATCCTAAAGGAGGTGAAAGGATTGAAAGGTAGAAAAGTGACAATACTAGCATTGGTACTAATGCTTTGCATGAGTATTCCAACAGCTTTTTCTAAGAACGACAATTTCGGTGTAGACTACACATTCACGCCAGTCATGGTAGATGGTCTGTGTGGTGGATGCGGCAGCTATCTGATTGAGGATACCCAGATTTATTCTGTCCCGGGAGAGCCGCTAGTGCCCTACAGAACTGCCTCGATTCTCCTGCCTCAGGGTGTAGAGGTGAAGGACGTGAAGGTAAAGCATGGCAACCCCACTATCCTGACAGGCTTTGACCTGCCATGGGGTCACCCCCCCTGCACATTCAGCGATACACCTGTGATGGTTGGCAGAAATGAAGAGACATACAACTCCAACAGTCTATACCCCAAGACACTGTTCCAAGTCGTGGGCATAGAATCGTTCAGAGGATACGACATCCTGAACCTACTCTTGTTCCCTGTGCAGTACCAGCCAAAGTCTGGCACAGTCCACTTCTATCAGAGGTTGACTGTTGAGGTACAGTTTGGTAATGGCATGAAGAACAAGCTGTATAGAGGGTTGGAAAAGGACAAAGTTGCAGTCGCTGACATTGTAGATAACATTGACACACTGAGTACCTATGAGAGTGAACCTGTTCCACTGGCGACAGAAGAGTACATCATCATCACCAACGACACATTGCAGTCCACATTCCAGGACTTAGCAGACTGGAAAGCTGGCTTCGTGGACGGCGCTTCCGTTTACACAGTGTCCTGGATTACATCCAACTACAGTGGTACTGACAACCAGATGAAGATCCGAAACTTCATCATTGACAAGTACACCAACAACGGTACACTATACGTCCTACTTGGTGGTGATACTGGCGTTGTCCCCTATAGAGGATTTTACGTCAGCACAGGTGGATATACTGACAGTGACATGGCAGCAGACATGTATTACGCTCACCTGGACGGCAGTCACAACTCGGATGGTGACAGCTACTACGGTGAGACCAATGATAATGTCGACTTCTATGCGGAGGTTGCAGTAGGTCGAGCACCTGTGGATAACACTACGGAAGCCCAGATATTTGTCAACAAGGTCATTGCCTACGAGCAGATGGATAAGCCGGAGAGAGTCTGCCTGCACGAATCTCGAGTGGGCAGCAACAACAGTCCAGATGCCCGCTGTCTGGCTTGGAACTGTGATGATTACATCCCTAGCAGTTACACCATCGAATATCTCTTCGAAGAAGACGGCACGGTGACAAAGAGCGATTGGATAGCTGCATGGGCTGCTAACCCCATAGCGGTAGTCCACATTGGACATGGAAATACGACTGTGTACTACATCAACTACGAAGTGGGTGGCACCGTGAGCTGGTACACGACAGATGTAGCCAGTTTGAACAACACCTTCTATCCCTGGACCACCAGTGTTGCCTGCATTACCGGTGAATTTGAGGCTTCTGACTGTCTGGCTGAGTTTTACGTTAAAGACGACTGTGGGGCTATTGGTGCCCTCTACAATGACAACTACGGCTGGTACATGACGAATGACGCATGCGCACTGAGTGGAGAATTCTGCGAGATGGAGGTAAGAGCTTGTTGGGGCGATGGCTATCAGAAGCTGGGTGACATTCTGAACAGGTCACGATACTACATGGCAGCCTCAGCTCAGAGCGACACATACTACAGGTGGTGCTTCTATGAAAGAAATCTCATGGGAGACCCAGAGACCCCCTGTCTGACCAAGAGAGGAGTACAGGACACAGTGACCATTACGAGCCCGAACGAAGGGGAAGTTGTATCTGGAACAGTTAGCGTTACCACGTACACAACAGGATCAATCAATGAAGTGAAGTTCTACATTGACGGCACCCTGGTGAAGGATGATACATCATCACCATTCGATTACACCTGGGACACCACTGGATATTCCAATGGGAACCACACCATACTGGCTGAGGGATACGTGTCAGGTATATTGAAAGACAGTGATTCTGTTACTGTCACCGTGGATAATGTCGTCTACTACGTTACCATTACGAACCCCTCAGAAGGAGAAACTGTTGCTGGAACAGTCAGCGTTACCACAAACACCAACTGCGATGAAGTGAAATTCTACATTGACGGCACCCTGGTGAAGGATGATACAGCATCACCATTCGATTACACCTGGGACACCACTGGATATTCCAACGGCAGCCACACCATTCTGGCTCAGACACTGACTCTGTTACCGTCACCGTGGACAACATCAGCTACTACGTTACCATTACGAATCCAGCCAACGGGTCCACTGTTTCTGGAACAGTCAGCGTTACCACAGACACCAACTGCGATGAAGTGAAGTTCTACATTGACGGGACTCTGGTGAAGGATGATACAGCATCACCATTCGATTACACCTGGGACACCACAGCGTACTCTGATGGAACCCACACCATAAGACACTGACTCTGTTACCGTCACCGTGGACAACATCAGCTACTACGTTACCATTACGAATCCAGCCAACGGGTCCACTGTTTCTGGAACAGTCAGCGTTACCACAGACACCAACTGCGATGAAGTGAAGTTCTACATTGACGGCACTCTGGTGAAGGATGATACAGCATCACCATTCGATTACACCTGGGACACCACTGGATATTCCAATGGAACCCACACCATACTGGCTGAGGGATACGTATCAGGTACCTTGGAAGACAGTGATTCTGTTACCGTCACGGTGGAAAACATCACGTACTACATTACCATTACCAATCCACCCAATGGGTCAACAGTTTCAGGAACTGTCATCATTACAGTAGACACCAACTGCGATGAAGTGAGGTTCTACATTGATGGCACTTTCGTGTATGATGATACATCGTCACCCTTCCAGTACACCTGGGACACGACAGCCTACCCTGATGGTAACCACACCATAATGGTTGAGGGATACGTATCTGGTACCTTGGAAGACACCGACTCTGTTACCGTCACCGTGGACAATGTCATCGAATACTATCTTACCATCACCAACCCATCTGATGGTGAGGTTGTGTCTGATACTGTTACAATAACTACAGACACCAACTGTGAAGAGGTAAGGTTCTATATTGATGGCTCGCTCGTGGGAACTGACTACACAGCACCCTTCCAGTACAGCTGGGATACGACTGACTATTCTGACGGCAACCACACCATACTGGCTGAGGGATACGCGTCAAGCACACCGGAAGCTCAGGACACAGTCACCTGCGAAGTTGACAACGGTGGATCCTGTTTAGGAACTACCCTTGTTTTCATGCTCGTATTGTTTGGATCTGCAGCACTATACAGAAGACGCTAAATTTATTTTCTCTCTTTTTTTAATTTTCTATTTTGGATTTTGAGGTCACAATCTTCCTCATATCCTTTACTATTCTACTTTTCAGGGTCTCCCGAGGGTCAGGTTGACCTCTTCTCCACGAGTCTCTTGGACCGTGTCAGAGCGCTGTTCACTATCAAATTCCACATGAGAATTCTTGGGCTCCACTGTCATTCACCCTAGAGATGATGATCTCGGATTCTTCACCTCTAAGGACTTGAGAGTGCTGTGATTTCGGGGTCGTGGCTGGCCCACAACACATGACGAGAACCCGAAAACTTTTATATGATCTAAGAAAAGCCTCAAAGTGTCCTTTGTGGAGGACACAAAAGCAGCTACTGCGATAAGAGATGTAGCTGAAGGCAAGCAAGATTCCTGAGAAGGTGCATAGTTCATTAGTGAGCTCATTGAGAGAGGCTAGTACTCAGTGCTTCAGATTCTGCCCGACAATCCATTCTGGACAGACTCATCAACGATCTGGAAGTGGGAATCTTGGAGGTAGAACTGACGTAGTTAAAATGGAAAAGGAGAATTGACAATGAAAAATGAAATGAAACGTAACTATATGGACATAATTGAAGATTTTCAGAAAGAAATACCTGAAAAGATGAAAAAAGAGAATATCCCAGGGCTAGCGATAGCTCTGGTCTCCAAGAAAGGGTTGGTATGGTGCGGATGTTTTGGGGTTACTGATGTATCAGGACGACAGGCAGTTAACATAGACACCCTATTTTCCCTCCAATCAACCACAAAAACTGTCACGACAGTTGCGTTTTTGCTGGCTGTCCAGGAGGGACTAGTTACCCTTGATGATTGTGTATTCAAGATCTGTCCTGAATTCAAAGTCAACAGCAGGTTTGGTAGAGATCAGTACAAAAAGATTACGTTTAGGCACCTGTTATCACACACATCTGGTCTCGTTCGGGAATCAAAAGTGGGTGGAGTCTTTAATTATGTACCCTGTACCTGGGAGGAACACATTGAGGGTATTAATGGTACATGGCTGAAATTTCCCGTGGGGAAAGGAATTGCGTATTCTAACGTGGGAATGGACCTGGTTACGTATCTCCTAGAGCGTATCACAGGTGAATCATACACCGAGTATGTACAGAGAGTGGTTGGTGATCCTCTTGGTATACACTTCCACTACAACACAAGAGAGGTGTACAATACCCAGAATGCAGCAAAGGGATACCTGGGTGAAGTCAAAGCAGCACAGATAGATCCTGTGGGACTTGGATGTGGTGCAGCTTCTCTCTCTATTCAAGAGCAAGCTGTATTCGTGCAATTTCTCCTGAACAGGGGGCAGGTTGAAGGTGATAACGTCCTGAATTCCGCGTTAATTGATGTCATGCGGTCTGTGGATAAGGAAGGATGGTATGGCCTGGGAACACTGGTGAACAGAGAATGGGGTATTTCTCTATCATATCATCCAGGGGGTGGCTTTGGGCTGCGTTCTGAAATGTACTGGCTGCCTGAGTATGATTGTGGAGTGGCTGTCTTTACAAATCAGGAATACAGTGATTATATTAGCGTACTTGCAAAGAATGCTGTAAGGCGTGTTCTGGAGGCTAAGGGGGTACCTTTACGTCCTGCTGAGTTTCCATTTGAAACTTCTGTGAAGATTGATGAGGCATTGCTGAAACGGCTCACAGGAGTTTATAGTGGGTTCTGGGGCACCGTATCAGTTAATGTACGGAATGGCACAATATATCTGGATTATCCTGACAGAGCAGTTGAGCTCACTCCACACAATGAAACAGCCTTCAGTGCTGAGTCTCCCAAGGGAGTGGTATTTCAGGTCGACGATGGGGAACCTGTCTCTTTGAAGATGTATTCAGAAAACTCTGGAATCCTCCACATGGACTACAGGGGCAGACCACCCGAATCTCCTGGACCACATAACCCTGCGTGGAAAGCATTTGCCGGGTTGTATCACATGAATATTTACGGTACTGAACCTGTCTTCTGTGGAGTCAAGATTGAAGATGATGGATATCTCCATTTGAAGTGTGATCAGAGTGAACGGTTGTACCAGCACGAAGACGTGTCGAACCTCTTCTTTGAGTTCAATGGCACTCCAGTTGTGTTTGAAAAGGACCATGTGTGGTACGATAATGTGAAATGGGTGAGAATTGATGATCCAGTGACTACTATTACAGAACTATTCAGGAGCCCTGAACACTGTAAGCAGGAATGGATGGTAGATGGAGCAGCCAGCCAGCTGACATATCTAGGAAGGGATGAGGAAACAGAAAAGATATTGAACTTGAAGTAATTGATTGCGGGAAACGAGAAAGCAGTAGATTGAGAGGACACATGCTCCAGGAAAGTACTCACATGAAGACTTCATGATTTCAGAAAGAACTAACCTGCTATTAGCCTACAATATCTAAATTCGTGGAGAAGTAATTCTGTCTCGAAGACTCAATATCTTCCATACAGGATAATGTCTCTTTCTTTTGGCAATTGATCTAATAGAAAGATTTATATAGAGACGGGGGAGTTGAAAGTGGAGGTGAAAGCAAATGAAGAAAGTAACTCTACGCATGACGAGAACAATTGTAATCGGAAGTGTGAACCCAATTGTGTTCCCAAAGGGCGGTATAGTCTGGGCACCCTAACCCTTTTTTTTATTTCTTTTAAATCAAGTGGTACTGATGATCGAATTCAATAAGTATTGTGCTTGTAGGAGAGAGCATTTTGGAGGACTCATGATCAATGCAGATGCTTCAATGTTCTTTATCAATGAGAAAACTCTCCAACGTATTGAGAAGGGAGATATTGATGACCCCCTCATGCAGTATCTTACAAATGCAGGCATGATTCCCGGTGAGAAGAAATCCATGGATTACACTCCATTTCAGCTCAAAGCATTCGAGTTTGATGATGGATGTACACATCTTTCAGCACCTATTACAGCCTGCATTGAGGTAACCCATGCCTGCAACTTGAATTGTCCACACTGCCTTTTCGCAGCAGGGAAGAAGCATCCGGATGAGCTCACAACTGAGGAGATCAAAGCCCTGTATGATGAATGGGCTGACATGAAGGTCTTTAAAGTAAACATCTCAGGAGGTGAGCCCTTCATGAGAGAAGACATCGTTGAAATCTTGAATTATGGTGATGAGGTCGGTCTCCAGCAGTACGTGGTCACCAATGCCACTCTCGTGACAGAGGATGATTTTCAGGTTCTACCAAGAAGTGTCAGGTATGGTGTGAGTCTTGATGGGTTCGAGGAGAGTCATGACAAGATACGGGGAAAGGGCTCATTTGCAAGGACTACAGAAGTTTTAGAAATGTTCCTGAGGGAAGAAACAAAGTTTGGGATCAACTTCACCCTGTCCCAGATAAACAAAGGGGAAGCAGAACGACTGATGGCACACTGGCTGAACAGAGGGATAAAAGTGAGCCTTAATCCTGTACTTCCATTTGGCAGATCTTCTGAACATCAAAAGCAACTCTGGCTCAGGAAGGAAGATGCACACGATTTCATCAGGATCAGAGAACTCAAGATTCGTCGTGTGAAATCACGGGATCGAAAACTGTATGGAGGTCCTCATCCCCTCCATGTGGACGATATGCCAGAGCTTTTCCAAAAAGCTTTTCTCGCTTGTGAAGGTTCCAGAACTGATGTCTGGGTGAGATTTGACGGCAATGTGTACCCGTGCGCTGATACTGCAGCGCTGGAAGAATTTTGCATGGGAAACTTGAGAGATACATCATTTAAGGAAATCTGGGAAAATGGAAAAGGTGGGACTGCATTCAGACAGATTACAAAGGATTCTTTTTCAGAATGTAAAACGTGCGATGTTGAAGATGTGTGCAACTTCCGTTGTGCTGCTCTTTCCCATTCCATGTTCAACGATTTCTGTGTGTGTGGCGCCAGTGACTTCATCAAGGAAGTGCTCCGAATCGCACGGAAGAAGAAAATCACAGATCGCATATTCTTTGAGGGAAACTAGTGGAGCTGTACCACTCCCAAAGCGCATAATCTGCAGTATGAGTTCAGGGGGAGTACATGAGCACCTGGTCACAATAATCGATGTATTAATCTATTCTTCTCTCTTTCCAACAATACCACCTGCAGCCAACAGACTCAAGAGTAAGAGAGTACCGAGACAAAATCCTCCTTCTTCTGGCACTTCCTCCACAGGTTCTTCCTGTTCTTCTTCATCTTCTGCGTGTTCTTCTATCGCTTCCAATTGGGGAGACACAACGATCGTCTGCATTTTTCCATAGAACACACAAGCTTCAGGGTATTCTTCATCTATGTTCTCAAGAGTGTATCTACCAGAATTAGGTTGAATATGTATGGGGATGATGCGGTTTGCTTTGATGCTTTCCCTGAGTATTCGTTCTTCCTCTCCCCCGAATACCATAAAGAAGTATGGAACGAAGGCAATATCAATTTCATCATTGAACAGCTCGTAAGCTTGAATTTCTTCGAATGTCACATCAATATCTCCTGTATGAAACATTTTCAGTCCACCAATCGTGAAGAGGTAGGCATTATTTCTCACAGGAACATCAATGCCATGATGGAGGTTCAATACTTCAATGTCAATGCCATTGAGAGTCAATGAAACTCGTTCTCCCTCTTCTGGTTGAACTGCTTTCACCCTGTCCTGAATTGAGCTGAACCCGGGAAAGGATGATCTTAGAGTCCGTACCACTTCCTCTGTAGAAACGAAAATTGTATGTGGGTCATTTTCCAGATGTGCTCCGGCCACTGACGGACTAAAATGGTCAATATGAACATGAGTGGTCAAAGCAAGGTCAATATCATCAAATGGGGGCGATGCATTCCCTACTAATTCTCGAACTTCCTGTGGAGTTTGATCTCCAGCACTTGCCTCCCACAGAGCATCCACCAGGATCTTCTTATCACCAGAGACTATGAGGAATCCAGCATTGCTGATGAACGTGATTTCAACCTTTTCTCCAGGTGCATGCTGGTTGAGTATGATAACATCTCGTGATAACGTCTCCAGAGGGGTTGAGCCATCAATACTGCCGCTGCACAATGGCATTAAGGCAAAAAGTAAGAGCCAGCATACTTTGCGTGGGATGATACATGACTTTCCATTCATTCTTTCCACCTTTCTCCTGTGAATTGTCTACCGACTATAGTAGCTATTAAGGGATGTAGTAGTTTATAAGACTTTCCACCAATCTGAATCCTAGTCTTGAGGTGCAGCAGTCATTCCGTGAAATTCGGGCGTCCAGTAGAAAGATGAATGCCCTGAATCGCAGTTACCTGATGCACAACACATACAACAAGCTTTCGTGTAGTAGGGGGATACATTTTCGTGTTCGTGCTCCTGGCCTATACTGCCTTTCTTGTTTTTTCATTTGGATCACACCCATCCAAAAGTGTTGTTCAAGGCACTTGAAAGCAGTCAATAACCTTTAGTATCATAATTTTCTTCCGACAATCAAAACATATCCAAAGAAATCCATGGTATCCTTACGTTTAATCATAATATTTGAACCTTCCCTGTAATGCCTGGCAAACATCCGGATTTCTGGATCAACTACTGACCGTAGAGAGTAAGATAGGAGTCTAACCACGCCCATTGTTTTGATGATGTTCACCACTTCTCTTGGAGTGATCACACCTTTTGATGAGTTCTCTATACAGTGCATGACTTCTAACCCTGAGTCTTCAAAGAGCTTCCTCAAATCCTGGGGAGTCAAGAGGCTCATGAGGGGTAATGCGGTAGCGAGACAATCCAGAACTTCATCAGGCGTTTCGCTACGTGCAAAATCCTCGTTTGCGCCCAGTACTCCTCCTGGTTTGAGAACCCTCACAATTTCAGTCAGAGCGTCACGCTTTTCACCAGGTAAAACGATGAGGACTGATTCCATGATGACCGTGTCAAAGGTTTCATCCTGAAATGGGAGCTCCAATACATCAGCAACTTGAAATTCAACTGATTTCAGGTGGTTTTGACGTGCTCTTTCCTGTGCTTTTGCTATCATGTCTTCAGAGACATCGATACCGACAACATGAGCACTGTACTTTTGTGCAATCTCACACGCCGTGTATCCAGTGCCACATCCCACATCAAGCACTTCACTCTTTTCAGAAAGGTCACAGAGGGCCAAGAGATCTGTGGTTGCTCTTGTCCCGCCCAAGTGGATAATAGGAATACCCATACGACCCTGGAAATTGTACCATTTAGACCAGTCAACTTCCTCTCGAGTGTCCTTTGCTTGAACCATGGAATGAAATACCTGTGAGAATATAAAGGGTTACCTATCAATCAATGATATCATCGACGAGGAATGAAACATCGAACTATCAAATTCTTTCTAGTGGAAGGCCCTTCTAATAGATACACAAAAGACACTTCATGACAAGCCCAGCCACTATTCTGCCCTATCACTTGAAAAGACCGTCAGCATCACCAGAGAGATCACTTTAGACTGATCAAACGTACTGATGAGGCCTATGTATTGTACCTAGAAACGAGGATTATGCAACTCTCTTTCTCTAGGTAAACATCCGATTGACTAAAGATACACACGGGAATGAGATTCATTTTTCTATTACTCTAAATAACTCTTTCAAATATCGATAACGAAATAGGTCATTCTGAAAATCTAATCAAAGACAAGAGCCCAAACTGAGACTCATGTGACTGGTATTCATCTCAACACTGTTGAGATATGAATGCATTTCCTACAGATTAAACCGAAAGGTTTAAATAAAGTACCGGCTAAATGTCTACGGCTTAGCTATATTGACAGCAAAGCCTGCAGATTGAAGAATATGCACATGCAGGTGGCGAAGTCAATGCAAAGCTTTTGGAGGTTTGGAATATGAAGATGAGAGATGTAGGTACAGTTAATGAGGTTCTCAGAATCTCAAAAGTTACTTATATTGGTGCCATTCTTTTTATGGGTCTCCTATTTAATGTCCAACTCTTGGCTGGAATGACAGATATACCTTCCGAAGAAATAGTGTTCGGAAGTTCACTTGACAGGTTACGACATGTTACGCTGCAGGATGGAGTTTATGGTATTGAAGAGAATTATGGATATACAGAATCTCCCAGTCATGAGCCATTGCAGGTTCACTCCAGTAGCAACCAGGATTATGAGTATATGGCAAATTCTCCATATTATACAGCATTCTTCGATGGACAAACCATGAGAATGGAGATTGGAGAAACTTGGATTGAACTGGAATTGGTGGAGAGTGATTCGGGGGAAGTGCAGGCTGAGGAGAGTGATTCTGAGGACAATACACTTTCTGTCTCTGGTGTATTTAGTTCTGTAGATATGGAATATGAGGTAGACACATCGTTATTAACAGAGAGACTGGTACTTTCTGAGTTCATAAAGAGTGAATGGTTCATATATGAGATTTCCTGGGATAAAATGACACCAGAGTATACTGAAACTGGATCGTTGCTGTTCTCTTCAGATGGGAACCCTATAGTTGAAATACTTGCTCCGTTTATGAAGGACGATAGAGGCTCAGTTTGTACTGATGTCCATTATGATCTAGTTGAGACGGAAACAGGATATGAACTGCACAAAGTGATTGATGCATCAGGACAAGAATGGCTTAGGTCTGCTCAATACCCTGTAGTGATTGACCCTTCCATGCAGACTTTTGAAGATGCTTGGGAGTCTTCAGGGTTGACACCGTATGGACAGTATTTCAGGAATCTGAAGGAGTTTGTCAACCCTGCCAATGGGTTACTAACTATTACCCAAACGGATTTAGTGATTCCAGGACGAAGTCTAAACGTAAACATCAGTAGGGTATACCAGACCCCTGCAGTATTCTATGGAAGTAGCCCCTATGATTATGAAGCTCCTCCTGTAGATCTGGGTAAGGGCTGGTCGCTCGACTTCCCATATGTTGGGACGAAATACCTGCACCTATGGGGGGGGACAGCATACAAGATCTCTTGGGTGAGTAATACCTTTGAAAATCATGTCGGCTCTCATTTCACCCTAGTGAAGAATGGGAATAACACATATACGTTGACCATGGCCAGCGGTACAGTTTATGAGTTTGATACCTCCGGGAAGTTGACTCAAATCCGAGATATTGATGGGAACAGTATTGATTTTACCTATCAGAGTGGCATTTTAACCACTATAACGGACACCATTGGACGGACACTCAGCCTCAGTTACTCCAGTGGTCGATTATGGAAAATCACGTATAACAGTGCCGAATTAGAATACTCATATGATGGAAACGGGTGTCTGCAGTGGATGGATGATTTCCTGGATAGGAGAACCAGTTACTACTACAACAGTGGATATAACTACTGGTTGCTATCCCAGATAGCGTATGCCACCACGGGGTATACAACATACTCGTATGATAGGTTCTCCGATAATGATTACTATAAGTACTATGTCACTGACCAGAGGGTATATGAGACGAGTCAGGTGCGCCACATGGTTTTCTCCTACACAGGGACATTAGAGGCAATCACATCTTCTGTCGCCACCGTAAAGAATGAATCAGATACTACGAAAGGTTCTAATCACTTCACTATAAACAGCAGTGGATTAATCACAGAACAGATAACCAAGGATGAATCAGCAACACCCATCAGAAAATACACATATACTTATAATTCCCAAAAGGCGGTTACGCAATCAAATGTATATAATGATGGATCGACACTTTCTTATACTACCTACTTTTCTTATGATAACTGGGGGAACATCACCTATACTAAAAATGCAGAAGGCCATGAGACGTTTTTCTCGTATTCTAACACTAATGGTTCGGGGTTCTTCATGGATAATACAGGTGCCATAAAACAGACCTTCACCAACAAATTCTCCAATAGCACTGTCCCCTCCTCTGTACATACAGCCTTGATCGGCATGGCAGAAAAGCAGGACAGTACCTATGTGAAAGAAGTATATGTGACCTATGACGGGGAGGCTCATCCCACAGAATCTGACTCTTTATTTGGAAATTACACCTCATATCAAACCTTTTCTGGGACCTTTAATGAGAATACAAGCAGCACTTCTTTCCCCGTGGATTTAACAGGCTATTCGGTAGCTGGAAATGCCATATTACAGATCACCGGGCTAGCCTCTGATCCCACCTACTCAGAAGTACATTCCTACACTCCAAATTACGGAACTGGATGCCATGATGCCACCTGGACACTCTGTAGCTGGCAGTCCAGTAATTACAAGACATACTATACCTATTCATGCGGTGTTTTCCCCGACGTTACTATATACCAGGGCTGGGCCTACATTGGACCTTTTACCCACTACCCCAACACTCTGGGGTATCAAGGCTGTTCGACAAATCCTTCTTGTAACCAGCAGTCACATAGCTTTTCAGTAACTGCGTATTGGAAAGCGTATCCTGCACAGGTCCAGTATGATGTAAATGAATCCAACTGGAAACTTATTTCCAGCAATCTGAAGAATACCACAGCTCAGGTCGCTGTTACTGGATTGACAAATGGTGAAAATACCTTGTATTTCACTGAATCCTCTGCACAGAACACCAAGTTCTCCTGGGCACTGTATGTCCCTGTGGATAATTCACCAGATACCTACACCACGAGTATGCAGTATGACACCTATGGAAATGTCACGTCCATTACCGATGCTGAATCCAATAACCTCTCTTTAACCTATTCTGCCACCTATTCTTATGCATACTTGACAGAAATCTCAGCTACTGTGGGTCAGGATACTATCACCAGCAAAGCCACCTATGACTCCAACAGGGGATGGATTACTTCCATACAACAGCCTGAAGGAGTTAGCATTGGATCTGGCTATGATTACTTATTTACATATGATCTCTTGGGTAGAGTGACCAAGAAAGAGTTCCCATTACTATCTGGTCAAGCCCAGAGATCTTATATAGAAGCTATCTTTGATGATACCAATAGAAAAATCACCATTATAGACCAACTGAGGCATCATATAGTGCAAGAATACGATAGACTGGGTAGGCTGCAGAGTTCTAGATGGTACACTGGAACTTATGGATCAGGTACACTTTATGCTACAGTATCATATGCCTGGTTATACAATGATCTTATATCAACGGTGACAAATCCACTCAATCAAATGCAAACATACACCTACGACTTTTTGGGTCGTGCACTCCAGATCTCATACCCAGATTCTTCTTCAGTCTCTTGGTCATATGATGATAGCAACAACAAAGTCACCTTAACAAATGGGCGAGGATATGATAAGATCGGTTGGTTCAATTGGCTTGGTCAATTGGTGAAAGTGGAAGAAGAGTACACTGCTGATACCTTTGCAACCACGACTTATCAATACAACGAAGTTGGTAATTTGACGTCTTTCACAGATGCGGAAAGCCACACCACCTCTTATACCTATACCTCTTTGTTCGGAGTAACAAGAATCACCTATCCTGATTCCACTTGGGAAGAATATCAATACAATAATGTTGGAAATGTGACATCTCTGACTGATGCTGAAGATAACGAAACCACTATTACGTACGATTCCTTGAATAGGCTGTTGCAGGTACAGTATCAGGACACCTCTACCGTTACTGTGACCTATGATTTGAATTCGAATGTAGTGAGAATGGATGATGATGCAATAAGCACCGGAGACTATACCGAAAATACCTATGATTCTTGGGAAAGAATAATTTCTGAGACAAGACATATCTCAATAGAGGCATATATTGTGTCATACCAGTACGATATCGCTGGTCGGCTCATAAAGTTGACCTATCCAGACACCATGGAAATCACATATTCATATGACGATCTTAACAGGATTACTGATGTCAAGCGGTATGTAGATGGCTCAAATGATGAAATCATCCTTGATAATGTGCAATACAATGTGGAAAGTCTGTTGACACAAGTTGATTATGGGAATGATCTGCGGGCAACTTTCTCTTATGATTCAAGGGATAGGATATCTACTATTGATTTAAAGAATGGTGAAACCTTCTTCTTGGACCTTGATTACACGTATGATAATAATAGCAACATCACCCAACTCGCCAACGCATGGAGAGACACCAGTGATTCATGGCATTCTAACACTGAATCCTATAGTTATGATGGGCTTGATCGATTGACATCTGCTAGCTGTACTTCCTGGTCTCATACGTATTCCTATGATAAAACAGGAAATAGAATAGGAAAAGATGGGATTACTTATACGGTCAATTCTGTCAATGAGGTCACTGCGTTGTCAAATGATACTTCTTTTTCCTATAATTCCAATGGGAATATGACGGAAAGAACAACAAGCACTGATTCTTGGGTTTACACTTATGATTATGCCAATAGACTAACTGGAGTTGAAAAAAACAGCGCAACACTGGGAGAATACAAGTATGATGGAATCGGAAGGCGACTACAAGTGGCAGAAAATGGGGTCACCACGAGATATATATATTTTGGTGCAAATGTGTTGTATGAAGAGAATTCTAACGGTTCTGCTTCCTATATTTACGGTCCAACTGGAAGAATAGCAAAAAGAACCACTATTCAGGGTGAATCAAATATCTTCTACTACCATACTGATCATATTGGTTCTACAAGGCAAATAACTGATAATGATAAAAACATTGTTGCTGCAATAACTTATCATCCCTTTGGTGAGGCTTGCATTGAGGAAGGCTCTGAAGATTACTTGTTCTCTGGACAGGAGAGAGATATTACTGGATTATATTATTGCGGCGCGCGTTATTATGACCCTGAGATCGGGCGGTTCATCACCAGAGATCCATTCAAAGGCATGATTTCAAATCCTCAGAGTTTAAATGGATATTCATATTGCCAGAATAATCCTGTGAGATATGTAGACCCCATGGGATTGGATAGAACTCTCCATGACATAGGTAATCCTGGAAGTTCATACAATTCAGAAGAAAAGGAAGAGGAAGAGAAAGAAGATGATGGAGGAGGAGGTGAAGGAGAGGGAGAGCAAGAAACTCCACATACACTTCCCTATGGAGATGACGAATTGCTGGTTCTGAGAACTCCAGTTCAGCGGTCTGGGAACGTAGGCGTTGCAGTGGCTGAATTGTGGACACTAGATGAAAATGGATTCTATAATACCCAGGAAGGACTTGCTATCATCTACTATGATAATGATGGCAACATTGCAGACTACGTTTTCATTTCATTTGATGATTTTGTCCCTGTGGAAGATGAAAGACCGGTGGGCGTAAAGACAGCCATGGAATTTCTAGATAAGCATGATATCGATCCGGAAGACTTTGCGATCGCGATCGATGCTCTCCAAGAATTTTGTCACGACAAGGAACTGGAGTATGAAAATAAAAGCAGCCTAAGAGGGCTGCTAGTTGGAGGAGCGTCGGGTATTCTTGGTATTCTTTCCTTTATAGGAAAGAAAATACTTTTTGCTTATTTTGGCCTCGCAGGTGCCATTGCAGGACTTGGATACACAGTGTTCTCATATATTTATTATAGGCACATGGAAAGTATTTGGGACAGGAGAGGAAATGCTGTTCCGAAAGCTAAATAAGTCACAGGAAGGTAAGATGATGTGAGATTTGAATATCTCTGCAGTGACCAGGATATCTTGGACCAATTTACCCAAGAAGATAGAAACAGACAGAGTGTCTGTATACAACATGAGGAGGAATATAATGCTAATTGAAATAATGCTTATCTTAGTTGGAGCCGCAACAGTCTCAATGTTTCTTCAAGAACGATATGAGGCAAAAAAGAGGAGAAAAGATCGCGAAAAGATAATAGAAGCCAGGACTCACTTGTTGGATCAAGGAAGGTGGTTTCCCGTCAGGTATTGTTCTCAAATACGATTTTCTCAGGCTTGGCGTTTTTCTTTTTCAGACAGCGATGGAATACTACTGATTATAAATTCTAGAGCTACATATTTCTACTTAAAATCAGGAGAAATCCTCGAATTTGCATTTAACTTGCATGAATCGAAGATAGAATGGATAGGAATGAAGTTATATACCAATGGTGGATTTAACTGGTTGATGATTCAAAATTCTAGCATAAGATACTATTTTACGGCAGAAACATGCTCTATTCTGAAAGGAACTATGGAAAAGACACACAAGATATACGATGAGTTACTACTGGCTGCGAGGTCAAAAGAAACTGGAGAGTCTTTCTGATAAAAAATCACCTATATTTATCAATGTACAAGAAAGAGTGATTGATTTTGCTCTCTGTCACTATCCTGCCCTTTTGTCTGTTTGTGGGGATGACAATTGCAGTAGTAGCTTTGATCAGTCATCACTGGCGAGGAAAAGCCATGCGCTCAGAGGGAAGCAGTGGAAATGATAATGAGGGCGATGACCAAGAAGAAAAGGATAGCCCTCCTCCGGCCCCTCCACCCCCTCCAATTGAAATTCAGATAACTTTACCCATGGGATTATCATAACACTTGATGTTTATGGTCGTTCGGGGAATATAATTGTAGAATATGGTTACTAAACAATACCAGGACCCGGATACCCAACTCTTAGGCAAGATCAGCTATTCAGTGTTTTTCTCTTTGACGATGAAGGGAATCTTCTTTATTATGAGCTTTTTAAGGCACATCTTTGATTTTCAATTTAGCACTCTCTGCAGGACGAGGACCTCAAAGCAAATGAAAATCAACTAAAGCAAGGTCTCGAGGATCATCCTTGGCCACATTCCTCAAGGCGATAATCTCATCATCTGTCAGTAGATCATGGATTGTCACTGGTGACACATATCCCCCTGAACGAATCCTATCCACCCGTGGATCGTGCTTGTTACCACTTTCCCAGCGGAGAAAAGCTTTCAACTTACATTTCCTGCCGTGCATCGTACTCTTTCCATATCGATTCTGCCAGTCCCTCAACAGAGGTATGAGATCATCATAGGTAATCTCTGAGAAAGGCTTCTTTATCTTCAGGACAACCTGGTTCAAAAGGTCAAGGTAAGAACGCAATGTGTTCTCTGGCTTCCTGAAATTAGCATACCGTTCATCAATAAACTTATCAAAAACCTTTCTCTGCTCTTCAGTCCACCCATATTTCTCATAACTACTATCAACCCGTCTTTCTAATTCTTCAGACTTCATACCCCCTCTTCAACCCTCTCCTTCATGAACATTTGGCTTAGGATTTGGACAGGATGTCTGGCGCCGGGGGAGGGATTTGAACCCTCGCGGGGCTTGCGCCCCACGGGCTCTCCAGGCCCGCGCCTTACCGAACTCGACAACCCCGGCATCACCAATTTCTAGGATAGGTTCCGCGTTCCATGAGCACTCGTTCTGTTGTCACTGCGATACCTTTGTTCCTCTCCAATATATCTTTTGTGGTCATCTCCGATCGTCCCAGAGCCACCAGCTCATCCTTCAGCGTCATGACCGCTACGGTCTGTCCCAGCTCTTCAACAGGCTCCAACCTGACCACCCCTGGAACTGCCAGCTCAGCGCCATGACACACTGAATCCACGGCTGAATCCTGAATCCATACCTTGGCAATGTTCCGCACCACAGTCTCCACGGGCTTCAAGCATCGTCGCAGTTCTGTCTCATCTCGTTCCTCTTGGTAAAAGATATATGAATCCAGGACATCCTGCAGATACACGCTCTCCTCTTCAACGAAGTGGGAAACCCTGGTCCGCCTCAGTTCAGCCATGTTTGCTCCCACACCCAGCACCAGTCCCATATCATAGCACAACTTTCTGATATAGGTTCCTGCCTGTGTGGAAACGCGGAAGAGCACGTCCTTCCCATCCATTTCTAGAAGCTCGAGCTTATGAATCTTTCTCCTTCTCACTCTCCTGGCAACTGCAGATTTTACCGGAGGCTTCTGATAGATGACTGTGGTAAACTCCTTAAACACACTGAGGACCTCCTTTTCACCCACAGTTCCGTGGAGATGCATGACACCCACATATTCCTTGCTCCCCAACAAGAGAACCTGCAGTGCTTTGGTAGCTTTCTTGACAGCCACAGGGAGAACTCCTGTCACTTTTGGATCCAGCGTGCCACTGTGTCCAGCCTTATCAACATGCAAAATCCCCTTAACCCAGGAAACGACCTCGTGACTGGTGGGACCACGTGGCTTATCCAGGTTAATAACTGCAAAGGACAAGAGCTCCTCTACACTTCTCTCTTCAGGCTTTTTCCCGAATTTCTCTGACGTTTCTGCCTCGGTCCTTTCAAAGATCACACCAAGCCCTCGCTTTCCAGTGCTCTTGTCACAACCTCATCTGAAGCACCCTTCTCCACAGCTACCACTGCGGCATGAGGTTCCAGATGTTTGACATTGCATTTTCTTCTGCGCACATTGGGTCCTGTCACCACAGCATAGGTCCGATCCACCACATCAACGACGACACACAGTTCTCCAGCCTCTCTTCCCATCAGTTTCGTGCAGACACGTCCTACTTTCATCACCATTTTCTCACCTCGATTGCTGCTTTTGTGATCTCGAAGACACCTTCGGCGTCCCACAACTCAGTGTTAATGATCAGGTCATATAATGAGAGATCTTCCATCACAATATCATAATACTTTTTATACCTTTTCCTTTCCGATTCTTCCCGTTCTGTGATCTTGACGACAGCTTCTTCAATCGGGATCGTCTCCCTGCTGGCCACGCGCTGTGCCCGCACCTCCAGGGGGGCAACGAGCCAGATCTTCAGGTCAGCGTCCACAATGAATGCCGTTATCCGTCCTTCAACCACCGTGTTGTCCACTGCGGCTTCTCTCTGTCTTCTGTCCACTTCCACATCAATGCGCTCAGTTGACTCTGCAGTCGCACCAAATTCCTCTAATGTCACACCAGTCTGGGCAGCCATCTCCCTAAAAATCTGTCCTGCATACACGTGAGTGAGCCCAAAGGTCTCAGCCAGCCTGCGACACAGTGTGGTCGTGCCGCTGCCAGGATAGCCGCCCACTGTGATAATCATGATCTGACAGACTCCACCAACCTCTTACGCACACAGGCATGGCACAAGTACCCACCATAGATGCGGGAAGGTGTTGAGCCTTTTCCTTTCCTGGTGCCGACTCCGTGGAGCACTGCGCCGCATTCTGCACAGGCATGCAGGCCTCCCTTCTTTCTCCTGAACCGGAGCACAGTTCTCTTGGGAGTCTTGATCTTCTTACGTTTCATTGAACCTGAACGGTACATTCCCCTCATATCATCACCTCACGCCATGTCCAGCACTTTGCGGAAGGCCGTTGAGAAGAAGAAGCTGCACAGAAAGTACCAGCCCAGCCAGCCCAGTGTACTCCCAAAGTACGGCAGAGTAAAGGGAAGATCAATCACCAAGTTGGCGGCTGCAGGTTGGCTGCGCACCCATCCAAAAAAGACCATGATGGGAACAATGGTAAGCATCATGGGTTTCATGGTCATTCCTGTCATTTCTGCCTGCTGTTCCTTCACTTTCTTTCCTTTGGCTTCAAGTTTCCGCAGTTCTTTCTTGTTCCCTGTTTTTTTGGCCTGGAGCAGCCGGTTCTGGTAATCAGACATCTCTTTTCGAATGACTTTTAGTTTCTCCTGGTCCACCAGGAAGTACTGCGTACCCACAGATACCACTCCCACCAGGATAGAGACAATGAATACCGCGTACACGCCAGGCCAGTCCCAGATAAACCCCAGTGCACTGTCCAAGAACCCGTAAAAGTAGCTTGCAACTTCACCGAGGGTATCCCAAATTCCTAATATCATTCTATCACTCTCCTAGGAAGCTCCTCAATGCGGGGAACATCTCAGACATCTGCTCCCTCATCAAGTCTTCATACATTCTGTATACAATACCCACCGTCAGTAATATACCTGTCCCCGTTCCCAGTGCATTTGTGAAGGTGGCAAAGGCGGCCAGAAGTCCAATTGTGGCCCCTCCCATGATAGTCACCTTGGGTATGTACCGATTGAGTACCTTCTCCACAACTCTGGGATCTCTCCTGAAGCCGGGAATCTGCATACCTGACTGCTGCAGCCGTTCAGCTACTGATCTCGGCCCCATGTTGGTCAGTTCAATCCACATGGTAGCGAACAGAATGCACCCACCAACCATGATCAAGAGGTACACAAGAGCACGAATCGGTTCACTGGCTACCTGGTCCAGCCCCACAGGGGGCGACAGATAGTACATGAGCCCACCGGTTGCCTGAGACCCTTCAAAGGTCCCTAGAAACTCCCATCCAAATCGAGTGTTCAGCAGGCGGGCTACCAGGTTTGCTGATCCAATCATGGCAGATGTGAGAATCACAGGGATAACACTGGCATAGATGAACCTGATGGGGTATCTCCCCCTCACTCCCTTGTATTTGCCATATGAGAGAGGTATCTCCACTCGCATGGATTCAGCATATACTACCACCAGGAATATGAGAATTGTGAACGACACCTGCAGCATGTCAGGGAGACCCTGCCTGGTCCAGGTGGGTGTTCCTGCAATCACTGACCGCACAAACTGGGGAATAGCTCCTATCCACTGTCCAGGATATTCTTCAACTTCCAGAAAGCTGAACGTTCTCCAGATAATGTCCTTGGCAACACCCCCCGCAATGAACAGGGAGATTCCAGAACCAAATCCCCACTTGGTGACGACTTCATCCATGAGAAGGACAAGAAATGCACCCGCTGCCATCTGCAGCATGAGGAAAATCATGACATTCGTTCCCGGCCTTCCAAAGGCTCCTCCCCATACAAACATGAAGGATTCGAAGAAACAGAGGAAGATAGCCAGAATTTTCTGAAGGCCCTGGAATACAGTTTTGCCTTCATGCGTAGTCAGATCGAACTTAAAAATTTCTGCTCCCTGGAACAGCTGCATGAAAATACCAGCCATCACCACAGGACCGATACCCAGCGTGATAAGGGTACCCTGCTCGCTGGCCAGCACTGCTTTGAAATAGCCAAAATAATCCTGCGAGGTTCCTGTCATGCCGTACAGAGGAATTTCCCCCAGAACAAAGTAAATTATCAAGATGACTGCTGACCAGGTGACCTTCTCTTTAAATGGAATATGTCTTTTGGGAATACTCACCTCTGGGAGCACGTGAAACACGGGCATTAATCTTTCAGCCAGTGACATTGCACACTCCTCCCTTTTCCTCTATCTTCTGAATAGCAGACTTTGAGAACTTGGACGCTGTGATATCCAACTTCTGGGTCACTCTCCCTCCTCCCAAAACCTTGGTCACTCCTAGAGCTTTCACATCGATTGAAATACTGCCTTTCTTCTTCTGGGCCAGTCCCTTCTGAAGGTAGTACTCAACGTTCTGATCCAGCTCCTGCACGCTGATAGTTTCTTCTCTGACCAGGACGGCTGAGGGACGCTTGAACCCTCTCCTGCCCAGGTGATTCGGAAAATTCTGTCTGACCCAATCGTATTTCGTCTTCTTGTTCTTTCCACCACCTGCCAGTCCTCTGCCTCCTCTGTTTCCGGCTCCCCGCCTCTTCTTGGCGTTGCCGCCTCCACAGGTCCGGGAACCTCTCATGGTCCTGATCTTCTTTCGTTTTCTTCTCACGCAATCACCTTTAGATCATCCGTCTTACCAGGTCATTGATGGCTGGGCCCCTGTATCCCACAGAACCTCCCTGAGAGAAGGCACGCTTGATGTCTTTATATCCTTTTCGGGGAGGGTGCAGCCTGAACAGCGGCTTGGTCCCCAGCTCATCCAGCTCTTTTTCAAACCTCATGACACTTGCAGCGAACTCCGAAATGGTCTGACCTACTGTCTCCTCTACATACTGCTCTGTTACCTTTTCATCTCCAGGAAGTCTGGCCCACTTGGAAAGCAGGGCTTCCAGAACAGGTTGTTCGATCTCCCCATAGGTTACGTAGTCTTTAGCCTTGTTCAGCATGCCCAGAAAGCCAGGCCTGTCATCTACAAGAACAGCATGGTTTATCCTGGTCAGATTAAGCATTTTGAGGGTATCTTTGATATCCTTCCTCACTGTTGATGTGCTTCGAACCGCCACCACGATTATCCTGTTCATTATTCCACCTTCCCGGTGACCACTCCAATCTGCCGGGCCGCTCCTTCCTGCACACTGGTAGTCGTTGTCTGCTTCAATGCACCAAACACTGCCTTGGCGAAGTTCACCGTTGTCTGGGTCTGACCCGCTGTGAAGGACCATACATCCCGGACGCCTGCCAGTGTGAGTATTTTCTTTCCGACGTCTCCAATAGCCAGTCCCAGTCCTCTGGGTGCTGGTTTGAGGATCACATGCACACTGGAAGACTTCCCTGTCACTTTAAAGGGGACAGAATGATGCCTCCCGCAGGCACATTCCCAGCTCCCACAGCCTCGTCGCACCTCAATAAGGTTAATCTTGGCATTATCAAGGGCTTTCCGTATGGCAGGACCCACTTCTCCCGCCTTTGCCTCTCCCAGCCCCACAAAGCCATTCTTGTTTCCCACCACGGCCACTACAGAGAACTTGACCCTCCTCCCTGAGTCAGTCATTCTCTGCACCATGTTTACATTGAGCACTTCCTGATAATCCTTTTCATTCAACTCTGGCATCAAGGCATCGATGATGCCTATTTCCATGATCCTATTTGATGAGCGTAATACATCGGACATGCTGGTTACAGATCCTTCTTTGACTTTCTTTCCCAGCTCGGTCTGAGGAATCCATTCATTCATGCTGCCGCCTCCTTCAGGTTCTTGAGTACTACATCCACTGCATCTTCAGCTTTGATGTGAACCCCCTTGGTCCTGTCTTCAGACGGGAGTATTGACTCGCCGTAGGGAATATCGAGTCCTGCATCAGCAGCTCCCTTGAGGGCTGCAAACAGTCGGGACCCGGGAACAATCCGGTTGACACCAATGTCCAGAACTGCCTTGTCAATCCCGTGCTTGAGGGCGCGAACTCCACACAGGTACCCTGTCAGATATGCTGCAGGTATGTTTGAGGTGGCCAGGTTCCATCCAAAGCTCTTGAGTTCACCAGAATGCGCACAGGCCAGTGTTTTGTCACCCTGAGTTTCTGCCCTGACAACCTGAACAGTCACATGCTTCAGTGACTTTCTCACCACGAGCCTGTCCCACCCTGATTGTACCATGGTGATTCGCTGGTGATAATCTGTCTTTCCTTCTCGTCTCCTTCTGGATGCTACTCGGTAACGGGGTCCATGAGCCATGATTATCGCCTCTTCCTTATAAGACTGTGTTCTTCAACATATGTGCGCAGGTGGGCCACACTCCTGAAGGCTCCACCTTTGGCCATCCGGTACAACCTGCGGTAGATGTTCCGCTCGATGTAACGCGTGTCTCTCATGGTTTTCAGTTCACGTCTCAAGGGTCTGATTCTCTGCATCCATCGGTTTTTCCGGGGATTCCGTGCGTTCAAAGTGCCTTTTCTTGTTCCCTGGCCCTTTCTTCGGCCTTTCTTTCTCTGGAGAGTTCTCTTTCTCGCTCTCACACGGGAATTCGCTTGCTCAGGTTTCTTCTTGATGAGTCCCCTGTGAACCAGCTTCCTGATGTCTTCCCGCGTAATAGCCATGGAAATCTCTTCTGTTCTTTCTGTATCCAGCCATACCCGGTTAATTCCACAGTCCATCACATCTGATGCGATTCGTTTCTGAACACTGAGATTCATTCAACCACCTCGACTCCCACTTCTTCTGCACGTTCCAGTACCTCGTCCCGTTCATCTTCAGTGAGCTTGTCAGATATGTACCATGATTCAATAAAATCTCTCACCGGGAGAAGGGATTCAAGCTCTTCAAGAGATGAGATCTTTGCAGCCTTCACCCTGGGATTTACAACGTACAGGTTCTTTTCCTGGGCTGCTCTCAAAAGGTCCAGTTTCTTGCGACTTCCCACTCCAGAACCAATCCGGAGAACGTAGGATGGTTGGACTTTTCTCCCGGACTTCTGACCTGACTGAGACTTTCCTTTTGGTTTTCTCTTGGAACGTTGAGCTGCCTCTGCTGCCTGGTTCTCCTCTGGCAGGCGCTCGATGTCCTGGAGCGAGTGAACAGTAATTTCTGGCGCTCCGCGAGGATGCCATCCTCGAATTGCCTTCGGGCTCCTGTATCCCACTGTAACCAAGAATGGCTTGGCTCGTTCTTTGGCCCTCATCTTGCTTCTCTTCCCTCTGGGTTTTCTCCAAGAAGCTTTCTTGAACCGATTCAGCTTCCAGTGCTCCTGATGCAGAAACGCAGGTCTCTTCCGCTTCATATTTCGTCGCAGCCGCAATAAGCGATTCTTGTCCTTCATTTCAGTTTCACCCCGTCTCTTTCAATGAGGTAGATACCATCCTGAAATACCCGTGGATCCCTGTGCCTTACCCGGGTGGCCTGTTCCAAGTTGGCTGCTGTCTGACCAACGTTTTCTTTGCTGACGCCAGTAACAGTAATTGCATCTGCCTGTATTTTGACCTCAGCATCCCCCATAATGTCTGCATAGCGGGGATACTTCTCACCCAGAAAATTGTCTATCTTAATCCTGTTCCCGGTGACAGAGACATTCATGGGGAAGTGAGCATAGAAGATTTTCAACTTGTATTCAAACCCTTCCTGTACCCCATGCAACATGTTGGAGGCATGAGATGCAATGGTACCCAGTGCCGCCACATCATTCTTTCTGCTGGAAGGTGTGGACACCACGATTCTCCCGCTGTCTATGCGGATGGCTGCTGAGGGTACCTTGAAGGTCCTGGTCAGTGTGCCTTTTTTTCCTTTCACAGTGAGGGTTTTTCCCTCAAGTTCCACGGTGACTCCATCTGGTATGAGGACTTCTTTTTCTTCCATGCTATCACCTAGTACACGTATGCCAGCAGGCGCCCCCCCGTCTCTCGCGATTCAGCTTCCAGGTGGTCCATGACACCTTTGGGTGTTGACACAATGAGGATGCCGAATCCCTTGGCAGGGAGATACCGCCTCTCCCATTTCTCAAACTCGTTCCATTTGGCTGCATGCCTGGGCTTAATAACCCCGCACCTGTTGACGTTCCCAAGAAGTTCTGCCTTGAATTTTCCATTCTGTGGGTCGTCGATGTACTCGAATGTTCCAATGTAGTTGTGCTTCTGCATAACCCGCAGGACATTCCCTATGGTCTTGGAATAGGGAACAACGCAGTACCGCTTCCGAGCTTTTTCGTGGATATTGATGTTGGACAGGGTATTGGATAGGGGATCGTTGAGCATGATATCACCTATGAATATTTCTTGAATCCGATCTTGGGAGCAAATTCTCTAAAGCATTGTCTGCAAATATTCAATCCGTAGGCCCTGATGACTGGCCCATGGCTCCCGCACCGTCTACACGTTCTGCTGCCTTTTCCGAATTTCTTCATACAATTCTCACCCCGAAGTTCTCCATAACAAACTCCTTGGCTTCATCTATGGTCACATAATCGCGATGATGAATGGGTTTCTTCTGGATTTTCCTCTTCTTTATCCTGAACCCGGATCTCTCCAAGGTTACAGCAACGTCCATCCCGAAAATACCCACGGATGGATCATATCTCACACCGGGGAGATCAATGTGTTCCCCAATCCCAAAAGCGAAGTTCCCCTTATCATCAAAATTTCGCGCAGCCAGAGTCTTCTCCTTGGCCTCCAAGGCTCTTTTCAGAAAAGAATCTGCCTTCGCACTGCGCAAGGTCACCTTCACCCCAATGGGTTCTCCTTTCCTGATCCCAAAGTCTCTGTTGGTGATCTTTGCCTTCGTCCGTACCGGGGCCTGGTCAGTGAGCTGCTGAAGGAGCTTCTCTGCCTTCTCCAGTAACTCTCCGGATTCCCCCAGTCCCATATTAACAACGACTTTCCCGATTCTCGGCCTGCGCATGATGTTCATTTAATCACCCAGTGATATGGCACTCTGTTTTGTACCCAGAACGAAAATATAGTCTCTCAGCGTTCTGAACACTTCTTCTCCCTGGATTTCCACCAGTTTGTCTCGCACCGATGTGATCTTTCCTGTTCTGGAAACGTTCCTTCCAGCAGTTATCATAGCATAACTGCCTGTGGCAAAGGGGAAATACTCAGCAATACTCTGTGATTCGAAATCGTAGAGCAGTGTTCCGAAGGTAGCATACTCCTTCCTGTCTACATGCAGAGACGTGCCATCGTGGAATCCCAGCTGGATTTTCTGGCTTTTCCCCAGCCTTTTCCCGGTAATCTTCAAGAGTCTCATGTGCCGTTCTTCACCCGTTATCGGGTGCAGAATAAAGGCTCCTTTCTGGTTGGGAAGCACCCTGTAGCACTCGTTGGTCAAGGGTATTTCCACAACATCCAGAATCCCCACCGGGAACTTAAAGTCTGTTCTCACTTTACCATTTATTTTCACTCTACGTTCATTGAGAATGCGCTTTGATTCTCTCAGTGTACGAGCATACCCAAGATAATCTCTGAGGATAAATGCCAGGGGGAGTGCTTCTCTGTTGTGAGGACCCGAGTGAGGGTTGATGGTCCACTTCATCCTCTTTCTGGCAATGGGCCATCCTCTGGGAGCTTTTGTTCTCTTCAATCCTTTCTTCTGTCCTTTTCTCGCCATGGTTACACCTTTCTCTCTATGATCCTGGAACGCCTGTCATCTTTCAAATTGAGATCAGTAATGACTACCTTTGAGGGGTGTACGGCGTAGTAGCGTTCAGTCCCATCTGCTTTTTCAATGGTGACTCCATCGATGTGAATACGCATTCTTTTCAAATCTACCTCGACGACTTCTCCCTCGGTGTAGGCAAAATCCCCGCGAGCCACCAGCACCTTGTCTTTGAGTTTAACTGGAAGCCTTTTTACACCATATCGGTTCTGGAGATCCTTAGAGAGAGGTGCGGTCATCATTCTGCGTCTTCTGTGCGCAGGGGCAGTATATAATACTTTTCTCTGCCTCCGGGGATGCTTGGACTTTATCCTGTAGCTCGGCTTGGGTTGCGTTTTCCTGTTCATAGGTTACACCACGATATTTGCTGCACTGGAAAGTCTGACCCACTTTTCCACAGCTTCTTTTGCTACTGGGCCCCTGATTTCTGTACCCGTGGGGACCCCATCTTCTCCAGTAATGACGGCTGCATTGTCTTCGAATTTTATTCTGATTCCTGATGCCCGTCTGTATTCCTTCTTCTGTCTGACAATTACGGCATTGACCACTTTCTTCCTGACGTCAGGACGCCCTTTTTTCACAGAAGCCATAACCATGTCACCCACGCCCGCCTTGGGATATCTTCTCAGGACTCCATGGTATTCCCTCACTGAGACGATTTCCAGTTCTTTTGCCCCAGTATTATCAGCACACACCAGGCGAGAACCAGTAGTGAGAGCCCTCGTAGGTCTGGCCAGGGACCGTCCCCTGGTGGCTCCTGCACCTTTCTTCCCCATCACATCACCTCCGTCACAACGAAGTGCTTGGTCTTGGATAAGGGTCTGCATTCAGCTATTCTCACCGTATCTCCAATTTTCGCTGCAATGCAGGGGGGATTGTGAGCAGGAATACGGGAACTGCATTTCTTGTACCGTTCATACTTGGGAACATACCTGACGTAATCCCTTCGTACCACGATGGTGGACTGCATCTTGTCTGATACAACCTCACCTTCCAGTACTTGTCCCCGCGTACTCAGGGTCCCGTGAATAGGGCAATTTGCGTCAGTGCATTTCTTCTTTGCCATTTTCTCACCTTTTCATTCTGTCTTCAGGTCGTCCTATGAGTTCTCTTCCGTCAATCATGCGTCCATCCAGCAGGACAACCACATTCTTCTTGATAAGCCACTTGAGCTTCTCATTCTCGATCTGAATCATGTTCTGTGTTTCATCCACCACAGTTCCCCTGCAGTGGAGATCTGTGGGGTTCGTACTGAATACAACTTCAAGCTCCTTCCCGATTATCATGGTTCTGTAGGTCATCTGACGTCGATCATGTCTTCACTGTATCCTGTCTTGACCAGAATATCAAACACTCTATTTTTCTGGTCTCCTTGCAGTTCGATTCTCCCGTCTTTCACTGTACCACCACAGGCGCATTTAGTTTTGAGCTGACTGCTCAGGTCTTTGAGATCGATGTCCTTCCGGTTAATCCCGTCAATTATCGTCATGAGCTTGCCGAACCGCCTTCGTGTTGTATATATCTGGATGTGCTGTTCTTCCATGGCAATCTCTTCGCATACACACAGCTCCTTGGGCAAGCCGCAGACTGAACATATCTCACTCATTTATTCAACCTCTCTTCTTCCTCCCTCTGGTAAATTAAGGTATTCAACCGAGCTATGGTGCGTCTCAAAGCTCGTATCCTTCCCGGATTTTCAGGAGCAGTACCCGTGGCCAGGAGCGCATGTTCCTTGGAGTATTCTGCTCGTAGTTCCCGCCTCTTTTCTTTCATTTCCTCAAAGGACATATCCCGAATACTTTCTGCTCTCAATATTGCCACTTATGTCTCCTCCTGTTCTTCAGATTCTTCTCCTGCATTTTCTTCTTCAATAAACTCAATCTCGTCAGGGAGTACCACGTCGGGAGGCATGATCTGTACGGTAACGCCCAGGACTCCTACCTTCTTCTTGGCTACTGCATACCCATGGGAAACCTGTTCAATGGCAGGGGCTCCACACTTCTTAAGGTATCCATCTGCAAACCGTACTGACCGGGATCTCCCGCCTGTTATCTTTCCTGAAATGACAATCTCAACACCTCTGGCGCCTGCTTCCATCATTCTCCTCAGAGCGCCGTATGCTGCCCGTCTGAAGTTCACTCCTTTCACCAACGAGTCTGCAATCTTCCCCGCCATGACATTTGCATTCAGTTCCGGTTTACCGATTTCCTCTACTTCAATCTGGGGGTTCTCCATGCCGAAATCACTCTCAACCCTCTCAGTGAGCCGCTTGATATTTTTTCCCTTCCTGCCGATTACCAGTCCTGGTCTCTCAATCCTGACAATGATGCGGGTTCCCAAAGGACTGCGCTTTAGGTCCATGCCACCATATCCAGCACGGTCCAGAGAACTGGCCAGATACTCGTTTAGCGTTGCATTTTTGACATTTTCCTCAATGAATCGTCGTTCAATTGCCATTTAACCCACCTCTTCCACAATTAGTTCTACGTTTGTTGTTTCATGGTTGTAAGGACTTGATCTACCGTAGGCACGGGGAATATATCCTTGATACACTCTTCCTTTGTAGGCAGAAGCGTGGATAATCCTCAACCGTTCGCTGTCCAATCCCTTGTACTCAGCATTGGCTTCTGCTTCTTTTAGAAGCCGGTAGAAGTGGCTGGAAGCCTTTACAGGATAACGTCCTGCATACCACTTGAATAGACTCTTGTGTCCCACTTTCTTCTTGTGTCGTCTGAAAGGGACTGCTGCTTTTTTCCTCTGGACTTGCTCCAGATATGCTTTTGCCTGATCAACCCTCATCCCTTTGATAGTCCGGGCTATCTCAACAGAGTGCTTGGGGGAGATCCTCAGATTCCGTCCGCACACTCTTGCAATCTTGGATTCTTCTTCCTGATTAATTGTTCGTGAGTATCCCATAGTTACACCTTACTTCAAAGGTACGTACATTGAAGACTTGGTTGCACCAATACCCGGAGCTGAATGGACAACCTTCCGGCGAGTCAACGCAAACTCACCGAAAAAATGTCCCACCATTTCCGGCTTAATCTCCACGACTTTGAATTCCTTCCCATTGTATATACCCACCGTCAATCCCACCATTTCAGGCAGGACAATCATGTCTCTGCAGTGGGTGCGTACAATGACATTTTCACCATCTTTCGCTGCTTCCTTTGCCTTTCGTAGCCGCAACAGAAGCTTTCTCTTCTCTGGAGGAAGTCCTTTCTTCAATGATCTCCTCTGCCTCGAGGGCAGCAACGAGATAAACTTATCCATAGGCATTTTCCGGAGTTCTTCCACAGGTATGCCTCTGTACGTGAATTCTTTCTTTGCCATACTTACTTCCTCCCGGTTCTTTTGGCTTTAATCAAACCCACCTTTCTTCCCGGGGAAGCGTTCTTGGACACTGTCATGGGTCGTCCTTTGATGTCGTGCTGTCCACCACCAAAAGGATGGTCCACCACATTCATGCTCACTCCAGAAACTCTCAGATATGAGCGTGCCTTGCTCTGCAGCATGTGGAATCGCTTTCCCGATTTCAGCATGGGCTTTTCTGTCCTTCCCCCTCCTGAGGCCACTCCCACCGTCGCTCGTGCTGTGGAAGGGAAGGTCTTCATCTGCTTTGAAGGGAGCTGGACCACTGTTTTTCCATCTTCATGAGAAATGATCGTCGCATAAGTACCAGATGACCGCACAAGTTTTCCCCCGTCAAACTGCTGTTTTTCAAGGTTATACACCAGAGTCCCTTCTGGTATCGATCCTAACTGCAGTACATTTCCAGGGGACACATCTTCACCTCCCACAGAGATTTTCTGGTTCACACACAATCCCTCAGGAGCCAGTAAGAATCCTTTCTGTCCACCTTCATATACCACCTTGGCAATGACGGCAGTGTGAGCAGGATCATTGATCAGCGCTCGCACAACTCCTTTGCAGGGCCGGACAGGGTACTTTACCGAGTATTTATACCGGTGGCTGGGTGCTCTGTACTTGGTAGATCCTTTTCCCCGGGCCTGCTGAATCAGTCTCTTTCCCATAGTATCACCTAAAATACTCCTATCTTGGTAGCCACTTCGTCAGCCAGGTACTCCTCTCTCAGTTTCACGTAGGCCTTCTTTCTTCCATCAAGCAGGACCAGCGTATTCACTGACACCAGTTCCACCTCATAGAGTTCCTCTATAGCCTTTTTGATCTCACTCTTGGACGCTGTTCTCTTCACAATGAATACCAGGACATTATCTCTGTCCATGGAGGCAACCGTCTGTTCAGTTACCAGGGGATGACTTACAATACTGTACGGGTCTACCATGCAATCCTCTCCAGGTTCTCAATTGCTGACTTGGTCCAGATCACAAACCGCCCGGGGTGCGTTCCGGGTGCCAAGTGTTCTGGTCCCAGGTTATCCACTGTTACCACATCCACTCCCGGCAGGTTCCGAGCACTTCGTAGCGGTCTGGTGACCACCAGCAGGGGTCCTTTCTTTTTCTTGTATTTTCTTCCTCTCATCTTACCTTTACCTGCTCTTATTTTTCGATTCTGGGCTCGCTCAACGTCTTTCAATGCTCCCAGAGCTTCGAATACCTCCCTGATTTCTTTGGTTTGTTCCAGATCCTCCAGTGAATCTTCTACAATCAGGGGAATCTCTTTCACATCATCAATTCTGTGGCCACGCCTTCTCACAACGTCAGAATCTGCAGACATTGCGACAGCTGAACGAAGGGCCAGTTTCTTCTCTTTCCTGTTAATTTTCTCGGCCTGGATTTTTTCCACTTTAGGAGGGTGAGCTATGCGCCCCCCCACTGCCTGAGGAACGAAGGCTGCCCTTCTTCCTCCAGAAGCCGTCCGCGGTGTCCGGGAGATTCCTCTGTTGGTCCCCATGTAGTGGACAACACGTCGTTTTCCCGCCAGAGGACTTGTTCCCCTGGGCTGAATTCTGTTACTGATGCTGGAGAGAACTGCCCTCTTGATGAGATCAGGTCTGTGTTCTGTCTCAAAGATGGATGGGAGTTCTATCTTCCCTGACGGTTCGCCCTCAATTGAATACACAGTCGCTTTCATTTACACACCCTGCTTGCTGGATAATGAAACATGAGTAATCACTGGTTTTCCTGGAGGTAGATGCCGGGGCGGCCTGATGGCCTGCCGCATTCTCACGATTCTCTTGGAAGGACCTGCTACACTCCCCTTCACCAGTACATAGCTGGTTCTCAAAATCCCGTAGTTGATAAATCCTCCTTTTGGAGTAACATCATCGTCCTGGACAGAGCCCATCTTCAGTAACCGCTTGTTCAGGGCAGTCCTTGTGTGATTGCCCATCTGACCAGAAAATGGTACTCTCCACAGGGTTTTATGGGGCTTCCATGGACCAATACAGCCCACATGCCGTCGAGCATCATCTGTCTTTCGATCCTGGATTTTCACACCCCACCGCTTGATGACGCCCTGGGTACCCTTTCCTTTGGTAACGCTGACAACGTCAACGAAGTCTCCTTCTCCGAATACCTGATCTACCGTGATTTCCTTACCCAGGACTCCTTCAGCAAATTCAAGTTTGGAAGTTGTATCTTTCCCCCCTATACCGCACTCCATGATGTCAGGATTCTTCTTGAGGTGGATGAGGTGAGGCTGGGTGCAAACGAGCAATCGAATATCATCTGCCCCGGAGAAATCGACTTTCTTTTTCTTGCTCTTTGATTTACCTTTTTTCTTGTTCAGGACCAGTCTTTTACCCAGGTGAGAGTGACCATTATCGCTCCACACTTCTCCTATCGCCTGTAGCCCACTGGATGTCTTCTTGTACCCTCTAATGCCAAATACATACACAGGTGGAGTTTCAATCACAGTGGCAGGAACCAGTACTTCTTTCCCCTTGCTCAGAGCATGGGGACGGTCATCTATCTTGTAGGCATGGGTCATTCCTGCCTTGTAACCAGGATAATCTAGGAGTTTTGCTTCTCCTGTGTCTTTCCAGGCTGAAACCCTTGGCACAAGCTTCTTGGCCCGTTTTCGGGGAGAGTAGCCAAGGGAGCCTCGTCTTGGTCTGCGGTGCTTGAAATTAGTCATGTGGATAGCCTCCAACCAGAGGTGATGATTTTCAGAAATTGGAATGAAGCTAACCCCATTCCAACATAACTGAATGCTTTTTCAACTACTGTTCAACGCCGAATTATCGCATAGAAGCGAGCCTGTATTTTTACACTGGTTCTTCTTTATAAAGGTTTCGGATTCCCAAATCGAAATCTCCCGGAAATCCTCTATCTGCAGCCCCCTGTAGGAGAGGTGATGCCCTTTCACCGGAGCGTAGGTGACGTTGAGCACCTCAGAACATCCGTCCCCTCGTATTACCCCTTTGGAGCTATTCCTCTCTGCAGTGGATGATGGTAGAATCCCCATTTTAGGCTCATTGCCTCGTGGCTAATTTTCAAGATAAAGCCCGAATCCTTCTTTGTCGCCCACATGCAGTACACAGGCAAAGATTTTTATATATCTTGTGTGTGGGGGAACGTGCTGGGTACGTCACTCGTAAACACGCTAAGGGACATAGTGGTTGACGTACCTGGCTCAATTCTGTCTATCCGCTGTGGGTATCGCATACACCATGCACATAATCGGGGTGACACAGATCCTGTCAGCAGGTAAACCGCCAGCATGCGGTGATCCTGTAGCAGCAGATAGGGACAATCTTTAAATAGAAACTCTCCTCTCTACCTATATGCCACATAGATGTGGAGAGTGTATCCACTTTATTGACCGCGAGGATTCCCTGTACAGAAGGGAAAACGTGAAATATTGTGAAGTGCATGACGCCTATTACCTGGCAAGACACATTGAATGTGAGTATTTCGAGTCAAAAGAAGAACGAAAATCACTGATAAACAGAATATGGAAGTAATCACTCTTCTTCTCATTCTTGGGTGGCAAAGAATCCCAGCTTTTTGATTGTATTCCCAGTGGTCTGGGAGTATGGTCTGTTCTTTACCTGGTCCTCTCAGCCCATGATGGAAGTCTCGAAGGGTCTGGCGTAGCGAAGTGTGGCTTGATGTCAAGCACAGGCGTTTCATCAAATGCATCCAGCTCTTTCACTGTCAGGACGTTTTCCTTGAGTGAGAGTAACTCGACCACAGTGACTCCCAGGGGATTCGGGCGTACAGGTGCCCTTGTCCCAAACACTCCAACGGCAGGCAGCGATTCATCTCCCCTGGGATGCACCTTTAGGCGAAACGACATCGAGAGGTGCAGATAGAACACCACCAACACATGAGAGAATTCCTCCAGATCCATCAGGCCTTCCTGCAGGTCCTTCCTGACATGGATTTCTGAGACAATGTCTTTCCAAGAGAGTGGTCTCTCAGTTACACCATTTCTAACGACACCAATGGGGACAAGAGAGATTGACATGGTACCAGTCACGTTCAACTGATGGAACAGCGGACTGCTCGCTCCACTCCTACGTCCACTCCTCCTCCCAGATGGTGCCTTTCCACTGTCTTGATCCTTCCAGTACACAGGGGTTTGACCTGAATCCGCACCGCAACGATTTCAGCTTCGTCCCATTTTTTCACTTTCTGGAGCGTGACCTTCTTGTCCTTCAGTTCACAGATCATTCCTTCCGCTTTCGGCAGCATGTCCTCTCTTAACACAGGGGTTAAGAAGAGGCTGACTCCTTCTTCTGCAGACAGGAGGGAGCTGACATTGTCAGCACTCTTAATCTCCAAGGAAAGCAGCGATCTCTGGAAAAGCAGGTCATATACCTTGTTTGAAATGCCGGCTATTGCAGGCATGCTGTCAGTCCTGATGAACATAATCCTGCCGATGTGTTCCGATAAAAATGTTACGCGGGCCATGCTCTCACCTGTACATGGGGACGTACTCCCCTGCTTCTTCTTTCTGTCGCATATTTTCCATCATTTGTTCAAACCGTTCCTCTACTGCTTCTGCTTCTTCCAAAAGAGGCCCCACATCTATCTTCAATCCAAGTATGTTTCCCAGGTGTGTCACAAGGTTTGCAGAGGCCCGGGGATCAGGCACATTCCCAATAGTCTCGGCCAGAAGCCCAACGCCAGGAATGCCCAGCTTCTTGCACTCCAGCAACAGAGAACCTGAAGCTCCCACAATACTGCCCAACTGCAGCGGCTCGATTTTCAATGCTTCCAGTAGCTTCTTGTCCGTGGCTGCTGCATATACTTTTTCTCCCTGTTTTCCTGTTCCAATTCCGGCCAGAGAGAGTGATTTCCCCACCTTTTTCTCCTTCAGGAATCCGGAGATCTCTCTGGTAATCTCATGCACTGATTCAGGTGGCAGAGGGATGTCAGAGATGAAGAGGATGATGTTCTTATGAAGATACAGGCGAAGTGGTGGTATAATGTCCCCTTCGTACACAATGGAAACGGGGGGAAGGCTATCTGAATTGATATATCCAACGAGCTTCATGTCCAAAGCGCTAATCATGTAACTGCCCGCAATGTGCCCTACCAGTCCAACTCCGGGGAATGCTTCAATTGCCGTACCGCCTTCAATGTTGATTGGTTCTTTTTCTACAATTTCTACCATGTTTTAGTGTATGGTTCGACATTTATAAGGGTTTGGAAAGCAGAATCTCAAAAGGAATGTCAATGAAGTGGTCTAGCTTTCTGATGAGTATTGAATCTGAGGTGGCTGTAATGAGGTTCAACTGTGCTAGGACCAGGTCCACGTGCTTTGTGGCGGTGCAGGGGAAGTGCGTTCTCACGAAAGAACAGAGGTCGCCGGAATGGGGTACCTGCTGGTCGAAATAGAACGTTGCCATATGGGGTGAATAATGGATAAGGACGGTAAAGATTTCTTGAAGTGCTTGATAGGTGAGTTCTGTTATGGTGTATTTCCCGAAGACACCTTTGATGTCTCTGACCACTGAATCATCACAAATAAGTGTGTCACCGGTCAGAACAGCCTCAGTAGATATGAGTACATTGTATCCGTCGAGGGCAATATCCTTTCCCCGTATACGTTCCAAGGGGATATTCTTCTGTCTGATTGACTGGGCCTCTTGATCTGAGAAGACGGTGCGGGCCAAGAAATGACGATCTTTATTGTGAAGCTGGTAGTGGTTACACACAACGGTGAGAGCATAGGATTTCCTGTATCCACGGTTTAGAAGATACCGCAGATCATCAGTTGCTTCATGGATAGACATGACAGAAAGGGGCCCTATTCAGCCGGATTCAGGTTTTTTCCTGACCAAACCGATGTAATAGAATTCCTTTTATGGTATCTGCATCAGATGCAGCTTCTTTGGTGAAATCAAGTACAACAGTCAAATCTGTGCCCCGCTGCCATAACCCCACATGCAATTCTGCCGATTTGTAGGAACTCAAAAGAGAGTCCAGAATTCCTTCTCCTGCTTCAACCTTTTTCTTTCCCACAATCTTAACTGGTTCCACTGACTGATTAAGGTAGTATCCGTTAACTGCCATGAACCCTATCACTTCTTTGTATACATCGAGAGCCTTGATTTCTTTTAGGGTCATGGTGTCCTTCAGCAATTTTACCATGCTGATGCTTACCACTCAGTCTTAAAAAGGTTTCTTTCTACGAATGTTCTTGAACCAGAAATGGGTTGTGAACCATTTAGTCCTGAAGAATTAAGCTAGTCCTTGTCTTTCTTCTTGTCGACTACGTCTGCAATTCTGGAGGGAGAGTTCACCCAGCAACCATATCTTGAGCAACTTCCTCTGCCTTTTCCAGTATTTCCCCTTCATCAACACCCAAGAACTGTCGGTTCTCCATAATAACCTTTCCATTACAGATCACAGTATCCACATTCCCACTCTGCATAGCATACACCATATTGGATGTAAAATCATGATAGGGAACAGCATTTGGCTTCTTCACGTCGACTAACACCAAATCAGCCAGATATCCCTCTGCAATGACCCCTGCCTTCAATCCCAGAGATTCTGCACCATTTACCGTGCCCATCCGCAATACATTCCCGGCAGTCACCACAGTGGGATCACCCGCATGAACCTTATGCAGCAATGCACACACCTTCATGACCTCAATCATATCCAGACTATTATTCGAGGCAGCCCCGTCGGTGGCCAGAGAAACAGCAATCCCTCTCTTCACCATGTCAGGTAGTCGCATGATCCCTGCAGCAATCTTCATGTTTGATACTGGATTGTGAGAAACCTTTACTCCTTTTTCAGCAAACACATCCAGTTCTCTGTCATTCAGCCACACACAGTGGGCAGCAAGAAACTTCTCGTCCAGAAACCCTCCCTCATACAGGAATTCAACCGGTGTCGTCCCCTTCTGATCCACGAATTCCCTGACTTCCCTCTCCGTCTCACTGACATGCGTGTGGAAGATCAAATCATATTTCCTCGCAACCTCCAGACACTTGTGAAAGGTCTCCTCAGAACACGTGTACAACGCATGGGGGGCCATGACCGGGACCACCAGCTCACTCTTCCCCTTAGCCTCTTCTATAAACTTCACTGCAGTCTCAAAAGGATCATCTGACTCAGGTGAAGGAAAATCAAAAATACCTGATCCCAGATACCCTCTCATGCCAATTTCCTCCACTGCCCGCGCAACGTCTCTGCAGAAAAAGTACATATCAACAAAACACGTCGTCCCGGATTTCACCATCTCCATTGCGCCCAGCAAGCTGCCGTAGTACACAGCTTCTCCCGTCAGCCCCTTCTCCGCAGGCCACACCTTCGTTTCCAGCCATTCCTGTAAAGGCAGATCATCACCATGCCCTCGTAATAACGTCATAGCAAGATGCGTGTGCGTATTGACCAGCCCGGGTATCACCAGGTACCCCGTCCCATCAATAACACTGTCAGAACGGTCCTTCTTCTCTCCCACTGACTCAATAAAGGTTCCCTCCGTGACGATATGCTTCACAGACCCATCCAGAAACCTGACATTCTCAATACAGACCATGACTCTCCTTCCCAAGAGTACTTAAAAATCTTCTCTCTTCCCATTCACGTGCTACCGACACCAGAATACCTTATACTTTGAAATGCCTCCTGTATAGGACCACCAGATACATCACCAAAAGGAGTGCTGCCACCACATTGAGAATCTTGGAGGGATCACGTCTGGCCATGACAACCACAATAAAGACCAGCCCCGTGAGTATCCCTGACGCACTGGCAAAAAAATGGGCCGGCTCGAACCGAGTTCCAGCATACAGTACAGCATAGCCAACATAGAGAGAGAAGGCACACACCAGAATAACTGCCCAGGATACCCCTGCAGCGCTTAGAGTGTAAAAGATGAAGAAGAGCAAAACCACAAAGACAGATCCCATGGCCCAGAGAACCTGAGGGCTCCTTTTCTTTATCCCCGGCGGAATACTGACTCCCCTGATTCCTGACGCCACGAAGATCCCAAACAACAGAATCCCCATCAAGTACTGCCATCCCGCAACCTGATAGTCGTTGAATCTATGAAGCAGTACAGCAGATCCAGCACAGAGCACCCCTGCCAGGAAGAGAGACCTCCTGGACAACCAGGGTTCTCTTGAATGTAATGCGTTCATCAAGACTATGGGAGTTGCAATACTCACCACAGCATGGTACACCACGTTGGCAAAGGGCTGCAGAACACTCACCCCGTAGATCCTCAATGCCTGAGACGTAATCTGGGCACCCATCCAGTGAGGATCAAACCAGCTCCTCAAGAGAATTCCTTCCTCCAGAACACCAAAAGCAGCTCCCAGCAGTAAGACTGAACTATAACACAATGATTTACGAGCGGCAACCTCTCGAATAATAAGGCAGCCCATCCCATAGAATCCCACATACACCATGAGCACTACAGGATTCAAGAACGTGAAAAAGGGCGTGGACCCTGATACTAGCTCTGCAACAATGGGAGAAAGCAAAATCAAATACAGGACCTGAAATCTCATGCATCCTGTACCTTTGACACTCTTAAGAACCTATCTGATAGCAACCCTTTCGAAACTCGGTGGATAAATAAGAACAGAAGATACAAACCAGAAGAGGAATGGCGGGATTCATTCACGGGGTTGCTGTCCCGACATGTGCAGTACCGTCAGAAAATGGGTTAGAATCCTGTAGGTCAACCCCCAGACTACATATTCACCAATAGTGAAGGCCGGGACTTCTCCAACAAAAGTTCGTGTCGTCCCCTCATACTCATGGAGGTGGTTCACAGAACTCCACATGAAGGACTGCAGTTCTTCCCTATTGAGGGTAACTTGAGGTCTTTCGTCAAGGAGTATGACAAAGGGCAGGATCTTCATGTCTGGTTTGGGTGGTGAAATGAATGGGCGGAGAACTCCACGGAACTCGTGATCATGTATCTCAATCCCAACTTCCTCAGCTACTTCTCTCACTACCGTATCTTTCAAGGTCGCATCGGAAGGGCTGCGTTTCCCTCCGGGAAAAGCTATATGTCCTGACCAGGGATCTCCCGGACTATTAACGCGTTCAACAAGGAGTATTTCAAGATCAGAGTTGGAGGCCAAAAGCAGAGCTACGGCCGCAGTTGCATCCTGATGGTCATAATCAGGGTCACCTTTGACGTGCAGGGGGAGATCGTTCTTCATGGCACCTTGGTTGTGCTTTTCTCCTTCTTAAATTCTGCGGATGATCAGCGATCCTCAATGGCCGCTATCGTTTTCATGAGGCCTTCCATGACCTCCATGACGTGGGATCTCCTGCCAGGCGAGAAGACGACGGGTGTACCTCTGCTCTCATGTGGGCAGCCACCAGCTTCAACAAGAAAATCCAGGACTTCAGGACAGAGAAAACTGGGACTACTGACCTCCAACCGGTACAGAAGTCGTCCACAGCGGGTCACTGCAAACGTGACCCTGTGACGAGGCCTGAAAATCCCTGACAGTAAAGCATAGCCCTCCTCTGTGGGAGTATAATCATTCTCTGCAGTCTGGATGATTCCCGTCCCCAGAAAATATGTTAATGGTTCCTCAATATCAGAAAGAGAGGCATCCAGATATCCAGTCAGCTCGTAGAGAGAGACAGGAGTTCCCCTCCAGGTGGCAGGCCCATTGGTTAGGGAGAAAAGCGCCCGCAAGACAGTCTTTCTCCACGGAGGAAGATCTACCTCTATAACAGGGTGAACAGCCAGCCACACCCACGGTGTTTTTGGTGGTTTGCGACCTATTTTTTCTCCTGTCTTCTGGAGAACTCCTGCATAGTCTCCTGGCCCACAGGCAGCTTCCGGCAACACGTGCAAGAGACCCTTTAAGCAGCGGGAAGCGTCTCCTGGCTGGAACCTGCCGGTCCGCCTCATGACAGGGGCTCGACGCAGTCCGGAAGATATGGCCGCCTTTCTCAGCTGGGGGGACTGAAAATCTGTGCGGTATACATCCAGAGTGATGAATCCTTTTCTGTAATACAGGCTGCCTGCCAGCAGTTGGTCCTGTTCATTGATACGATGGCAAATATCCATCCACAGGGCCTTTCCCATGTCCAAGCTGACGTAAGTATCCTTATCAGGAAGATAGCGTATTGTAGAGCAGTGACCTTGCCTTATGAGTTCCTTTTCAACATCTTCTTCTGCATATCCCTTTTGACAAAGGTTATTGCCCAAATCCTGTCTGGAACAAAGACCATTCACAGAGATACGCTGCTTGATCTCTAGATCCAGCAAAGTGAAATACCTGGTTCCGAAAAAAGATGAAACCACCCTTTCCTTAACTTCTGAAGACACACATCACACCTTCTGAACCTCATGCTCCACACTTGTTATGGTGTCAGGGAATATAAGTTTTTCCAGCAGAGAAAGGTTGTAAGCTCAGACCCTCTTCATGAACCGCAGGAGGCGCTGGAGTGAACCTTATATGTGCCCTGTCCAAAGAGTGCCTATGTACGTGGAGGTCGCCATTGAACAGGGGACTACCAGAACGTGGTATGGACGGTGCATTGAGTTCCCTGGAACCATTGCATGGGGAGGGGAGAACCAGGAGCTTCTTGAAGAGTTGGAACGGGAGGTTTACTACCACATGGACTGGCTGGGCAACCATCAAGAACAGGTGCCCGTCTGTAATGAGATGGCCCTTGTAGTTGCTGAAGAAGTGCACAATGTCCCCGGGCTGGGGGAGTCAGGAGGCGAGGTGGCGCTCTTTCACTATGATATGACCCCTGTGACTCCAGAAGACCTCCAGTATTTCGTCACGCTCATGAGCTACAACAGGGACGATCTCCTCACTATTGTCCAGGACCTCCCGGAGGATCAGCTCACCATGAAACCAGAGGGAAAACTGCGCAGCATCACTGATATCCTGCACCACATATGTAATGCTGAAGAATTCTACCTATCCCGGATGGGTCCTGAAGCACACACCCTGTATGAAATTCATGCAGGGCTACCTGTCGAGGCCGTGGACTCGTTGCCCGTGTTTCAGAGGCTGCAGACCGTGAGAACTGCATCCTGCAAGACACTACAGGATATGATTCCACAGTTGGGGAACATCATACTCACTGAGGAGGCATATACAGCCCACCCGCACGAGAAATGGACAGCCCGCAAAGTGATGAGACGATTCCTGGAACATGAAAGAGAACATATCTACAACATTCGAGAGTACCTGGGAACGCCCATCAGAAGCAAGTCCCTATGAGGTGATCGCATCACTCACCATCAATGTGAAGAAAAGATAAAGGCCTACCTGAAGGAACACCATATCAAAGGAAAGCATCTGAGATTCTCCGAATCATGCCATTCTGTCACAGAGGCAGCACAGGCAGTACATGCTTCTCCTGATGATTTTATCAAGAGCATGTGCATGATAGATCGAGAAGGGAACGTGATTGTGGCAATCGTCAAGGGAACCCACAGAATCAGTACCTCCCGTGTGGCTGAAGCAATGGGAGTATCGGGTGAATCCCTCCGGATGGCAAAACCTGAGGAGTGCTGGAAATAACGGGATATCCTGCTGGTGGTGTTCCTCCCTTCGGGTTCGGAGCCACCGTTCTCATTGATCCTGCAGTCATGGAAAAGGAAAGTGTATACGGTGGAGGGGGGAGCGAAACCTCTCTCATCAGACTATCACCCATGGAACTGCAAAAAGCCACCTATGCCAGCGTAGTTAACATACGAAAGTAGTCGGGGCCTGTCAACAGCAAAAGATGGAATACTAACATCCCGTGTGGTCTTAAGACTGGTTGTATCATGGGGGAGTCTATTCTTTATAAGATATCTGTATAATTCACCTTTTGGAAATATCCGCCACTTTTAAGTATGTTCACTTCTCATGTGAGATGTAGTGAGAACACTGGAAAAGTTCATATTCATCGAACCCACATAGAATGAGGAGGATTAGTATGACGACCATTAAAGTGGACTGTGTCGGGGAGACATGCCCTGTTCCATTAGTTGAAACCCGAAAGGCAATCCGGAAAGCATCATCAGGAGACATTATTGAGGTAACTGGGACGCATCCTGCTTCCAAGAAGGAAATACCCATGGCAGTAGAAGCCCAGGGACATGAGGTGCTGGAAATTAAGGAAGAGGGAGACACCTGGAAAATCGTGATCAAAATAAGATAGGAGGAGAAATCATGAACAAAGCAACTATAGTTGTTCACAGTGGAGACCTGGACAAGGTGTACAGTGCCTTAATTATTGGGAATGGTGCCCTGGCCATGGGCATGGATGTCTCACTGTATTTTACCTTCTGGGGGCTGATGCGGTTGAAAAAGGGGGAACTGGAGACGGGTTCTTTATCCCGGATGAATTTTCTGGGGCTGGGAAGGTGGATGGTGAAGAGGAAGATGAGACAGGCTAACGTACGTACTCTGGAGGGACTGATGCAGGATTTCATCGACCTTGGTGGAAAGGTGTTTGCCTGCGATATGACCATGGAGATTATGGGCATAAGAAAGGAGGATTTGAGACAGGACTTGATCTCAGAATACTGTGCAGTGGGTACCTATGTAAAGGAAGCCAGAGAATCGGAGATAACGTTATTTATCTGAGGTGGTAGTATGGATCTGGTTTATTTGGACAATGCAGCAGCCACCCGCATGGATGAGAAGGTGGCCCAGGCCATGAACCCGTATTTCTTTGATGTCTATGCAGTGGCTACATCCGAATTTGGTTATTCTCTCGGGATTGAAGCAAAGGAAGCCCTGGATGCGGCACGGGAGAGTATTGCTTCTGTGCTCAATGGGGCAGGTGAGGAACTGGTGTTCACGTCAGGGAGTACTGAGTCCTCGAACCTTGCCGTAAAGGGATGTGCCCAGGCTTTGAAAAGGAAGAAGAAGGGGAACCACATCATTGTATCTGGAATCGAGGATTTCCCAGTGCTGAATAGTGCACGAACGCTGGAGAAGCAGGGGTTTGAAGTGACGTACTTGGCGGTTGATGAAACTGGGTTAGTGGGAAGTGAGGCTCTTGAAGATGCTTTTACTGATGAGACTATTCTGGTGTCCATCCAGCATGCGAACCAGGAAATCGGCACTGTCCAGGATATCAAAGAGATTGGGAAGATGTGCAAGGAGCATGATGTGATCTTCCACACTGATGCTACCCATACGTTCACCCGGGTTCCCCTGGATGTTTCTGTGATACCCGTGGATCTGGTCACCTTGAGCTGCCATACGCTTCACGGCCCCAAAGGGATTGGTGCCTTGTACATCAGGAAGGAGACTCCTCTGGATAAGATCATGGACGGCGGGTTTCAGGAGTTCGATGTGAGGGCAGGTCTGGAGAATATCCCCGGGGCTGTGGGATTTGCCAGAGCGGTGGAGTTGGTGACTCCTCAGGAGAATGAACGATTGAAGAGAATGCGGGACACGCTCATTGACCGGCTCCTCGCAGAGGTGCCAGATACCCTGTTGAATGGCCACCGGCACAAGAGAACGCCCCAGAATGCCAATGTTACGTTCCATTATGTAGAAGGGGAATCCATTACGTTGCACCTGGACATGCGCGGATTTGCCGTCAGTACGGGTTCTGCCTGCTTCAGCAGGTCACTGGAAGCCAGTCATGTCATCATGGGCATTGGAGGTGATCATGAAAGGGCTCACGGCTCTGTACGGTTTACCTGTGGTAGGTATAACACGGGAAAGGATGTGGGTGCTGTGGTGGAAGCTGTATCTGATGTGGTCCAGTCATTAAGAAAAATAAGCCCCCTGGGGAAAGGAGGTTGATATCATGAAGACAGTATATACTGACAAGGTTATTGAACATTTCAAGAACCCACGGAATGTGGGGAGGATAGAAGACCCGGATGGGAAGTCCACAGAAGGATCCCCTGCCTGTGGGGACATGGTTTCTGTCTACATAAAGGTGGATGAAGAGACCAGGAGGATTACTGATATCAAGTTCGAGTCCTATGGATGTGCATCCAATATTGCCACAGGTTCCATTATTACTGAGCTGGCCAAGGGGAAGACGCTGGAGGAAGCCAAGAACTTGAGCTGGAAGGATGCATCAGAGGCTTTGGGTGGGCTGCCCCCTATAAAGGCTCACTGCTCTGTCCTGGCTGTCGAAGGCCTGAGAGCTGCCATCCAGGACTACGAGGAAAAACATGGGCTAGTAAAGGAAAAAGTGCCCACCACAGAGGATATTGTAAGAAAGAGATTACGACACGTAATGAATCCTCTGACGGGGCTGGATGTGGTAAGAACAGAGTTGATTATCAAAGTAGAAGTCAAAGAGGGCAGAGTGACTGTTACTGTTGATCTGCCTGAGAACCATCAATTTGCTGCAGCTATCAAAGAAGATGTGAAGGATAAGATCGAACCCCTGTGGGATGTGAAAGAAGTCATTGTGAAATTTGAGGAGTAGGTAGGTTAGTATTCCTGGACTGCTTTTTTCAGGGCAGCACGTGCCAGCAGCCTGGTGGAATCCAGAACGGGTAATGGAGATTCCTCGGGTATGACGAGCAACGGTATTTCAGTACATCCCAGAACGACTGCATCGCATCCTTTCTCTTTCAACGTCTTGATTACGTTGTTAAAGTAGTGACGGGACTCTGAACGAAACACTCCATATACTAATTCCTTGAAAATGACGTTATTTATTTCTGTTCTCTCCTTTTTCTCAGGGATCATGTACTGCATTCCCATGTTTTCTACTACTTTGTACACAGGTCCTTCCATAAGATATTTTGTACCTAAAATGCCTAAACAGGTGAAAGATTTCCTCTGAGCCTCTTTGGCAACTTCTTCTGCTATGTGCATCCAGGGTATGGGAGAATCTCTTATAACAATGTCGAGGGCTTGGTGGATAGTGTTATCAGGGCATATGGCAAAATCTGCACCCACCTGCGCCAGTTTTTTGACAGAAGAAATCATCAAAGCCCCTACGCCTTCCCAGTCGTTATGCTCAACCTGTTTCATGTACTCATGGAGGGGGTAGGTATGCATGGTAATTTCAGGATGAGAATGGGTTCCCATTACTGCTGCACCTTCCATGCAAATAGTCCGGTAGCACAAAGCTGCTCCTTCCGCACTGCATGCAACAATTCCAATGTGACCAGTCATGCTCTCAGTCTGTACGTGGATATAAGAATACTTCCCTTCTCAAGTCTAAAGAAAAGCCTGCGCAGACTATGTTCAATGATGATTACGGAAAATCTACCATGAATATCCCATCCTTGAAATCAAGTCACCTAAAAAAACAGCAACAAGAACCAGAGTGAGAATACCTACATACACAAAAGACGCGGAATTATGGTTGCTCCCATTCCTACACCATGAAGGTAAATCCTCCATGAAGCCATTATTTTCTAAGAATAAAAAATGCAAAACCTATGGTGATGCAAGCAAAAAGAAAAACATTGATTAAATCATGAACCAGCAATCCTTTGATCATCCCCATTGCCCCTGCCATCGCTGAAACCCACAAAATAGGTCTCAACAGCTTATGCCCTGAGTAGTAGTCCCGCCATGTAAGAATTTCGGCTTTCTTAAGAGCATTCATAATGTGCCGGTTCTCAACCTCCGTAAACCTGCTGTCAAAATAACGTCCATCAAGTGCTGAATCGAAAATGTCTAGAGCACACTTCCCATTATATGAGACTTTTACCTGATTCCAATTATTATCCTCATGTAATAGCTCCGCCTTTCCTCTTCCTAAGAGCCAGGATAAGTAGGATTTCCCTTTCAAGTATTCTACCTCAGCCTGACCTGACTGACTAGGAGATTCCAGAATACTCTCTATCTTTTCTGTACGATTCCCTCTATTCCAGGATATCATCACCAAATGTTTCACAAAATCACCTTTCTGCTTCCCCCTATATGAATATTTCTCTATTGTCACAGGTTCATCAGTTTCAGGTGGCGACCATTCCCATGGATGTCTCTAGTGTCAGCTGCCAAGAATTTGGAAATTTTCTTCTTCATTTGTTCTTTCTCCATTTTACGATCTTCCTCACTTTATAGGCAGGTAGGTTTTCAGAAGCAAGGTCCTCTGGTTTCCAGCCATCAGGCATTTGGACCCAGTTGCCTTCAACAAACAAAGGCATAGTTTATACCATTTTCCAAGCTCCATCTAGAGGTTTCGTACAGAGTCCTGTTCCGAATTCCTTCTTACCTCCAGAGTGACACTCATGGCAAATAATACAAAGGCATAGGCCAACCCGAGTATGCCGAGATACGAATGTTCCCTTGACAAGAATAAAACAATATATATAATGACCATGTATTGGATATTGAAAAATAGCAAATGCAGAATAGAATACATGCGTCGCCTTCTTTTTGGGAGATCTCCCGTATTCTGTGTCAGGATTCTTAGGATTTCTTCTCTCATATGTCATTCAACTCCCAACTTTCCAATATCTCGATGATGCACCAGGAGAAGATTCCTCCTCCTCTGATCTTTCTTGCAGACT
>JACVGT010000021.1 GCA_018992685.1 Theionarchaea archaeon | reverse complement strand
GTCCAGTGACGAATACCGAGACCGTTCATGCCTGACCGGGGGGAAATCAATCTGAATGTATTCACCACATCTCAGTTTCATCACTTCTTCGGATACTATCCTCAATTTCGTCAAGAATAGAGAAGACTAGCTGAAATTCCTCAAGCGAGGCATCAGTGGTGAGCAACGCTATCAAGATATTCTTATTGGCTCTTCTTGCAAGACCAATGTGTCGAACCGATGGAATATCAATCTTTTCTCTCGAGAAATAAGGCTTGAGTTCATCACTCACGGTATCAGCTGCTTTCTTCGAGATTCTCAATCCTGGGAATAACCACCGCCATATCCAATCGGGCAAGATATATTCTCTGAGACTGTAAGGAGATACCCTTATTCTTGAGGGCCATGAAGTCTCTTTCCAAACCTGATAGTGTTCAGGGGGAATCTCCCCTCGTGGAATGAGGTTTTTGTAACAAATCCATAAAGAATATGGGCTAAAGACAAAATGGTAAAGAATTGACTTTTAAATTCAATGTCACCTTCAAAGAGACAGAGTAATCTGGAAAAGGCTTCTGCTGCTGATCCCTGACAGTAAAGCTGCCACCCAATGAGGGGTAATAATGATATAACTATCGTGGGAATTCTGTCGAGCCTCAAGAAGAGGATAGCGATGACTGAACAGAATAAGGATACTATGAGGCATATACCTATACCTTTGTAGATTTGCCAATATCTTATTGTGAATAGTCTTCTCTTCATTCGGTTCACTCCCAGAACATCAGCTGTCCTCCATTCTTTTTCGATTCATTTCTTCTTCACATGTTAATAAAGTTATCTTTACCGAGCTACCAGGAGAAGCCAAAGAAAACAAAGGGGTATCACAAATATTGCGAGGGAGATCAGTGTGGAGTTCAGGATCTTCTTACAGAACCACCTTCATTCCTCATTAGGAAACATCCTCCTTTCCATCTCTTCTGTCGTATTCAGCATTGTTCCTCCCGTCGATCTTGAGAATTTATCTGACTCCCAGAAACATCTTCACATTATCTCTTCTCAGATATATCCACAACAGTGCTACCCATATAAGACCAAAGGGAAGACGCATTACTGGAGCTGACCCACTAAAATTCAGTTCTGTAGGGGCAGATAAATAAAGCATGATCACCAAGGAATTTAGTATGATGGGTACTAGAACGATTGCAAGAGTCAATTTGTATGACCAGGACTTCCCTGTCAATAATCCGTAGCCTGCAAATACCATTACCAGGCTAGCAGCAAAAGCTGTCAAATTCAATGCCAGTTCAGCAGGTAACGCAAATCGCAGCCATTCATGCATCGTCTGATATGAAGCCGAAGACATGACTGAAAGATCAGCATTTACATAGAGTGAAACAAGAAAGAGATTCAATACCCCCCACAGAATCCATAAGACTGAAACAATACTTAACCCTGTGGGTCTCTTTTGTCTGGTATCATTCATGATTCACATAGTCATCTATACTTTTAAAGCTATCCTTTAGACGCAAAATCTATGTCTTTCAAAACTTCAACTACATTCAATATTAATTTCTGTCTCGAATACTTTCAGTTGCTAGATAAGGTTATGAACCACGTTTTGTCACGAACGGCGTTAAGAATAGACATATCTGCCAAATTCTGTGCCCAGTACTTCGTAAGGCACTTGCTCATACCATTGTAGTTTCCCAATATCCCATTGTAAGTTATTTTCTCTTTATTCTATCTGTTCCGAATATTTCCGATATAATTCATTTCAGAATTCACCAAAAGGGCCAATCAAAAGACTGAGTCTCCACATACCACAAAACAGCACTTCCCATATTAAGAGGAAAAGGGGCAGGAGAGTAAGATAATCCAAAATTGATTTTATTGAAACGCCCAGAGGGAAATCCTTGATATTCTGGACCGGAGCATTGACCATTACCTGCTATGAAACTTATCTCCACCGTACTGGAAGTGGAATTCGCCACTTCTTCGGCTGAAAGGGTGGAACCAAATGCAGTAATGTCTACGCTTCCTGCGTTGAATCCTACCAGCCCAATCTGCTCTATTGTGTACGATTCGAAATTGCCATTCGTGTCAATAACAAATCCTAGCCCACCACCAATTCCAAGTAGCTCCGCAAATCCCGCGCTGATTTCAAATCCTATCGAGAAATCTGGAAACTTCCATCCTCCTCCAGAACTACTTCCAGCTCTACTTCCAATATAGTCTGGACCGGGAATGTCCCATGCCCCAGCAGATGCTTCCCCTCTAACTCCAATGTTCAGTTCAGACACTGCTTTCGCCACTTCCTGCATAACATCTGGATCCCAGAAGTCTGCATTTGGATCAAAATTGGCCAGTGGATCCTCTACAACTTCTGGCTCATCTGTCTTCCCTGGGTCCCCAATGTCATGGAGAGCATCTCGTTCTCCCCATGGATCAATAAATCTCACGGGGTTGTTTCTGCAATAGGCGAACCTGTTCAGTGTAGAAGGAGCATGGATATCTCCTTTTCTTGCGTCTCTAGTTATAAATCTTCCCGCTTCCGGATCATAATACCGCGCCCCGTAGTAGTATAGTCCTGTTGCATCTTTTTCTTTTCCATTGTATAAGTACGATTCAGAGCCTTCCTCTGTGCTAGTCTCACCAAAAGGATGATACGCTACAGCTGCCACGATATTCTTGCTTCCATCTGTCACCAGTCGAGTGGACCCCAAATGGTCTGAAGAGTAGTAGAACATGTTGGATTCTCCGCTAATAGTGGTTCTCTTGGCCAGTCTTCCTGTTGAACCGAAAATGTAACACGCTATACCAGTGGAATTCTCTTCGTACACTACATTCGAACCCGAATATACATAGACAGTGGTGACCTCGTCTTCAGTTACCTGAATTCTCTTCCCGTCACCATCATACACGTATTCTCCCAATGTGACAGAATTCTTCTCCACTTTGGCTAGTCTACTGACGAACTCGTACGTATAGACCCACGCATCTGTTCCCTTGCTCTTCCCCGTTCTGCTCCCGTTATTATCATATGAAAAGGTAGTCCCATCACTCAAGGCAGTCACTTCATTGACCGTATTGATGGTGTATGTCACACCATCTTTAGCTGTTCTATTCCCTGCCTTGTCGTAGGAATATGTGTGAGACCATGAGGTGCAGCTGGCGGATGTCAATCTGTCCATGCCATCATATCCATAGGACTCAGTTTCAGAATGCCATGAGGAACTGGTGTCTCTCCAGCCATTTACTAGCTGGGTAATATTACCGTTATTATCATAGGTGTAGTCGAGATCCAAAAAGGCAGTTGTTCCATTCTTGACATCAAGGGTGGAGACCCTGTCCAGTGAATCATAGGAGAATGTAGCTTGGAGATCATTGCCATAATCAGCCTGTGTCAAGAGACTTTCCACCGTGTACTGCACATTGTCCATGAGGATTTCATCATCAACGCCGTCTACATATCGCTTGGTTTCTGTCATTCGATTCAGATCATCATACGAATGAAGAATCTGCATATTGGTGGGGTAGGTCAACTTTGTCATTCTGCTGGACACATCATACTGGTACGAGACTCCGTAGCTGCTGGTAGAGATGTGTCTTGTCTGCGAGGTCAGCCTATTCCAGTAGTCATAGGAGTATTCAATATAGTCATCGGCATTTGGTGCATCGTCATTCATTCGTGTCCTGTTTGAATTCAAATCGTAGGTGAATGATACAGTGGGGAGCTCGGTCTCTGTCTCACTGCCAAACCCAAATGTGGGGGGTGTTGCTTCATACTTCCTGACCTTGATATTGTCAAAATATACGTAGTCATTCGGACCGTCTTTTCCTCCTTTCAACCAAATAGTATACAGATTGGCCCACGGATCAAAGTGAATGTCAGAGGCTATCTGTGTGTCACCCAGTTTCCATTTGACGACGTCATCCGACTCAGTCCCAGTAAACTGATGGAATTCCCAATTTGTGGTAAAGTCATAGCCTGTATCATACATCTCAGTGGACCAATACTTCAGATCAGAAGCTGCAAAAACCGCAGAGAAAATGAGATAATCGCCACTTTTTCTTGTTTGAATGCTATTCCTGTTGCCTGAATCACCTTGCTTTACCCATAATTCCAGAATGAAATTGGGAACGTTAAATGTGGCGGAAGGATGAATGATGTAATCTTCTGTGGTCGATGTTTGGGTCAGTTTCAGGCTTCTTGAGCCGAATTTACTCTCTTCTGTTGAGTACGTTGATGTTCCCGCAGAATTATCTTCGCTCCATTCGTCACCGATGCTCCCGCTTTCACAACCATCAAAGAATATGAAGGTGTTTTCACCATTACTTGCTGAGGAAGCAGAATCATTCCCATAGAGAATGTAAATGGTCTGGCTTGATGATGGTAGCTCCACCCAGAAAACGGCTGAAGATCCTGAAGTATAGGATTCTCTGTAGTGATCTAGCTCCGTGGTCTTATCTGATGCTCTAAACCGGATGTCATCAAAGTCATCCTGACAGTGATTATTCAGGTATACATTGGTTGCGTCATCTGTCCCACCACCTTTATGAACTGTTATCTTGTATTGATAATTTGAAGAGAAATTGCTTATTGAGATCTGCTTATAGTATTTGAAGCTATCTGCAGATTCATATTCCATTTGAGTTAGACGATATATATCATCGTAAGAATACATGATGGTGTTACCTTCGGCGTCAATATAATTGGAAAGATTGCCCACGTTGTCATACTCATACTGCTCATAGGTGGAATCCGGATAGGTAACCTTCGTTAACCCAAAAAATGAACCATACGTATAACTCGTGGTGTGATTCTCTGCATCAACTAAAGAGGTCAAATTCCCCACATCATCATATTGATAGGTGCTCACTGCAAAAGAATCTGTAGCATACTCTTCCTCGACTTTTTCCAATCGATTCAGCCAATCATACCAGTTAATTTTGTCATATCCACGTCCATTCGTGAACATTACTTTGTTATTTGTGTCAAGGTAAGAATAAGAAACTGAAGATGAGTCTGGATATGAAACCTGAGTGACTCTTCCTAGAAAATCGTATGTATATGCTGTTTGATGACTGCCCGGATCAGTGACATTTGAGACTAGATCATCATAGCGATAGGAAAATGACTCTGTCGCATACAACGTTCCCGTGCTGTAGGTACCTGTATACCACTTCTTGGCAGTCGTTCTCCCCAGGTTGTCATAGTCATATCTGACATAATGGTTGAGCTGGTCCACAATATAGACCAGCCTGTTGGTATCGTCATAGATTGCTCGAACGGTTGATGGTTCAGATTGTCCTGTGAGCAATGGGAACGTCTTGGTAGTAGTTCTCCCCAAGAGATCATAGGAATAAGACGTGGTGTACCCAGAGCTTGCTGCTACACCCTTGGGTTCCTGTATGGAAGTAATCCATCCCCTATTGTAATCGTATGTGGCTTTGGTAGCAATTGTATCTTGGCCAACAGTGGCTGAAATTTCGGTTAGATAGGCGGAACTGTATGTTGCAGAGTAGGTGAAACTAACAGAATTGGATTCAGGATCAGTAACAGAAGTGACATTACCATAGGTATCGTATTGCATACTCGTTTGATAGCTCTGTGGTGAATTGTCCACTGGCACATACAGACTCCAGGTAAACTTGGTCTGATATGATGAGGATTCGGTGAAGTACAATGTATTCTGACCACTATTCAATCCAGGGACTGTAATATTTGCAGTTGTGTTCTTCAGGTTCGACGTGATAGTCTTCCAATCAGATCCATTGATGTCATACTGGACTTGCACTGGGTACGCCTTCCAGTACGTCCAGACAGTGAAGGGGTTCGTATCCGTGAAAGCTGAACCAAGAGAAGGATTAACAGAATAACTCTGGTAACCAAGAGTACCGGGGTAGTGGGTAAAAGGACCAATATATGTATCTGCATAATAACAGTACACTCCTCCTCCAATGCAATATCGATAGTAGAGGTAGTAATAGTTGCTTGACCAGCCACCTGTTTCCGAGTAGCAGCTGTCGTACGTGCATGGACAGCCGAATCCGTGACTTTCGCTATACGTATCATCAGATCCAGCCCCTGTAATCTGCAGAACCCCGTTTCCTATGACCTGGTGTCCAGTCAGGTCAACGGAAAAGCTCGTATCATCTGTCTTTTCATTGAACGTCCCTGAAAAGGTTAGCCACGTGGTGGTACCACCAAACAGTTTCTTATCCTGTGTGGGATGAGCTTCAGAATCATAGGTGACATACATCTCCTTAACGTGTGTCGCATCCTGTTTTTCTGCTACGCCTAGTACAGCGGTGTGGACTGCTGAAGGAACACTGGAATTGGAGAAAGCGCCAGTAAAGGTCTTGATGATATTACCATTATTATCTATGAAGAACCCCGAGGTAGAGGTATTTGCATACGATAAGAACTGTTCATGGCCCTCTGCATCCTTAACATAGATGAGATTACCCCAATTATCATATGCGTAGTAAACAGTATATGATAGGGTGGACCCATCATGGTAGACCTGTTCTTGGATCGCCTCCTTCAAAGAGTTGTAGCTATAGACAGATTTTCGAATTGTCGTTTCTGCTGCATTCTTGACGACTCTCTGGGTTATCAGCCCGTTGGAATCTATGGTGAAATGATATGAGCCTTGAGCGACATCTGATTCATTCTTGACAGTAGTGGATGAAGACGTGATGGAGTCAAACGTGCCGGTATAGGCAAAAGCAGAGTGGCGAATCTGACTTGCTGTGTATGCCCTCTGGTCAGTGACGTAGTACTTGTAGTAGTCTTCATCAGTGAATCGGGAATAGGAATATGTTGTGTAGCCCCCTGTTACATACTCTATCTTTGATAGTAACCAGTAGTTGTACCCGGTATTATAGTAGTAGCTAGTTCTTCTATTCAGGAAATCTTCTGTCCACTGCAGACAGTCATTATCGTCATAAGAATACTCCAGTTCTGCACCATTGTAGGAAACCTTCCACAGGAGCCCGTCCGAATAGGTCAGGCTCACCGTGCGTCCAATTGTGTCAGTGATGGTGGTCAGGACTCCGCTCTCATAGGTAAAGGAAATGGTGTTGACATCAACATCCTTGATCTGAGTTATGTTGCCTGATGTATTGAACTCGTACACGGTTCCGCTGGCTGTAGTTAGGGTATAAGTACTATCGCCGTTTTTCACCAACACAAAGTGGGTACCTATGTGGTTTTCAAAGGTATTATTTACCCAGGAGATTTTATACACTGTTCCTCCCCATAGGTGCAGGTATTTGCTGCCAACATAAGGGAAATCAAGTGCCCATCCTTTTCCGATGTCTACAGGCGGAGCTTCGTAATCATAGGGATCTGTACCATAGAAGATAGCAGGCGTTTGATACACTCTAGTAATGAGAAGATCGAGCCCGCGCCCAGGGATTACGAGATCATTCTGGGTAATGGTTAGGAACCCATTTGCAGGGTTGACGTATTCTTTTAAATTCTTAAAATATTGTCCAAATGGTGTTAATCCTGAAGATTGCCAGGCATCCTCAAAGGTCTGCATGGAGGGATCAATAATCACAGGGTACACAGCGTTTCTAAGCCATTCCCGTCCTGATTCGTTGATAACCTTGTGTAGTTCTTGACCTGCCTCTGTCTCGATCAGTTCGTAATGAATATCAGTAGATATTGAGCCTACTGCATCCTTCATGAAAGGAGGAAGAATCTTCACAACAGGGTTACCATTTGAAGAGAATAGTAGTCCGTCTTCTACGTATTCGGGTGTCAGGTCACCCCAGGATATCGTGTATACAAATCGTTGGTATTCCCGTGGGATGTGGAGGACCAGATTTTCTGTCAGCAAAGATGTTCCTACCTGGTATTCTACATCTGTTGCATCAAGAACGTTAGAAACAGAAAGTATATCACTATCAACTGAAATTCGTCCTTTTTGCACCTGTTCTAGATCGTTTCCAACCATTTCAAACTCAATCCAGGCTTCCCCAATCTCCATTCTCATTGCTGTCCCTTTGAAGAACACCTTGTAGTAGGGAGAGGCTGCCATGTACTCAAATTGTGGTATATCACTGGCATGAATCTCCAGAGGTGGATGAGATGGTTGTTCTGTGGAACCGTAGGCCTCTTCAGTCCTATAGAGTGGATCCTCCAACGCAAAATGTCTTACCATGTCAAAAGGCTGATTGAGAACTATATCTTGGGAACTCTCCAGTGTGGAAAAGACGTTCTGAGAGATAGAGAGTAGCCCAAGAATCAAAGCAATTGTTATCCAACTTACCTTTATTACTTTCATGTCCATACCTCCTTCAAATATACTTGACTCACTTGTTGTCCGCGCCGATTCTTCTTGGGGAATCAGTGCTTTATAAACTTTTCTATTAGCGCATATAAAATAATCATTGGTAGAAACCTGAACATTAATAGATGAATTTATGTTTTAAAATATTATCGAAGGATAGATCGGAGATTAATGAGACCATTAGATTGATTTCAAATGTAAAATCTGGCAGTTCTTGGCTTTATGACTTGTCCTTTCAATGAGTACGTTCGGTATACGCTAGACTGTTTATTTTCAACCGGACAACAAAGCATGAGATACGTTGTGGGCCTCCCATGCTCAATGGCATGTCAAATCAGATATACCAGTATGTTTTTGATAATTTCACTTTACTGGTCTTCCTTGTGCAAGCCCGCCCGTCAGTAGAATCAGAAGAAGCTGAGATTGTAGGAAACGTGTTCTCGCATCTTTCTTCTCTTTTGCGATACGTTCGAGCTTTTAACCCCGTACAAAATCACTGTAACTATGGGGAAATCCAGTTATCTGCTGCCCGAAGCCACAAAAATGCTGATTTGCGCCTGTTCATGTGAGCGTGACGTGGAACAACAGTCTTCTCCCACACAGTCTACATCAACATTCGTAAGTCCTGCCTGCTCAAACCACGCTTTGACATGTTCCCTCTTGAATCCCATCCAACGATCAGAATGCTCTTCTCTCAAGAACTCGAATTGGTGCTCATCCAAGTCTGTTATTACCAGGATTCCTCCTGGACGAAGAATTCGGGCCATTTCTTTGATGGCTGACGGTGGGTTCTCTACATGGTGCAATACCATATTGGAGAAAACATAGAACGTGCTGCCACTGGTGATGGGCAATGCTTCCACCTCCGCAATACAGCACCCAAATTCGGAACTCTGGATTTTCTTTTTCAATTCCCGGATCATTGATTCAGATTCGTCCACTGCAATGACATATACTCCCTCTGAAACAAGTCCTTCTGTTATAAACCCTGTTCCAGAGCCCACGTCGACGGCTACTGTGCCAGGACAAATCCCTGCCTTGGCAAATGCCTTCTCCCTCACTGCCTGAGAGAAGAATCCTTCTCTCAGAGTATCCCATTCTTGAGCTACCGTTTCGAAATATTCTTTGCTCATGGCGATCCTCCTGTTCTTCTTGTACTGACGTAAGGGTACTATTTATATCCACTGATTGCTCTTGCTCTCGTTGAGCTACGCGGAGGGAGATGGATCAGACGCCTTGAATTTTCGTCAAAATCGCGAATTTTGTGTGACTGAGGACAGAATGCCCAAAGGTTTATATGCATTAAATATAAAATAATGGCAGGCGAGATACATGGCTGAAAAAGGTGTTCTTACCAAAAGCTGGATTCTGGTTTCCATGATTGCGATTCTGTTATTTGCTACGGTAGGGTTGCCATTACTGATGTACGGACAGGGTAACTTCGGAAACAGGTTCGGTGGGAATCGAGGTGGTGGTTCTTCTCCTCCAGTCATACCTCATTCAACAAGGGACTTCATTAGTATCCGTCAGGACGGCTGTTGGGTCAGTATATCTGCACACGTTAATGAAGGAAACTATGACATTTCCCGGGTTATCTGTATCATCAGGCCAGGAACCCAGGTTGAATTAATGTACAACGGGAAGACAGGACGGTTTGACGGATCTATCTGTCTGGACAGAGGACCATATGATTATTACCTGTTTGTTCACACAGTAGACGGTCTAATGTGGAGAATGCCGGAAGACGGCTACTGGAGATTTCAAGCCAAATGAAGTAAATCAGGGTCTTCATGAAAGAAAAGACAACTCCACTTTTAGTTCTTATCATGCTTCTTGTTTTGCTCGCTCTTTCTGTGAGAGTCATGAGCCTGGAACACCAAACCCTGCCATGGGCTGACCCCTGGCTCCATTACGCCGTGACAAAGACGGATTTTACTCATACACACCACTATGCCCCCTGGAACAACCTTTCAAACTTCCCGGGAACGGGAAAGAACTGGACTCCTCCTGGATTTTACTATATTCTTCTCATCCCATACACCGTCATGTCTGAAAACGAATCCCATCTCATACACTTTTTCCAGCTGTGGCCCATTATCTTCGGAACCACCGCAGTTGTCTTCATCTATATATTAATGGCAGACGCCTGTAACAGAAAGATCGGATTTCTATCCGCCTTCTTCCTGGCAATCGTCTCTGCAGCTTCTATTCGAAGCACATCCGGGGTGTACAGAGGTGACGTTTTCATGGTGGTCATTCTCATCCTGGCCATCTATGTCTACCTGAAAATATATAAGAGCTCAGGATCTGCCACATTGCTGTGGATTGTCCTGGAAATCGGACTTCTTGCCACCGCCATGCTTATTTTCAATGGATGGATTCTTATTGTGTTGGTTCTGCTGTCATTCTCTTTTTTTATGAGCGTGACAGATCTGTTTCGAAAAAAAGTTAATTTCAAACATTCATTTATATTTTTATGCGTTTCCATACCCTCTATCCTGCTCTTCTACTATTCAAATAAAGTATATGATAATTTAATGGCTGATTTCGTGGTCAAGATGAGCCTCTCTGTGCTGGGAGGAGGCTCAGTACTGGTATATACGGATTTCACACGGTATCTCCTGATACGCAAAGGGCGCATCCCGGGCGCTCTGTTACTACTTTTTCCCTTCCTCTTTTTGATTGGATTCTGGGAACGCCTCTCATTCATAAAGGGATTCTTGATTTCCCGCAGCGCCTTCTTTCTGCCTAAGACCATGGTTTCCCAGCAGATCGTGGAACTTCAGCCAGTGACGCCTTCGGTGTTCCTGTCTGCGTACAATTCACTGATTCTTATGGTCGTGTTTGGAGCACTTCTCCTTGTGGTCTCCTTGATCAAGAGAAAGGGGCTGGAGCCCAGGTCTCCAGATTCTGTATCTCTGTGCATGGTGGGTGCATGGACTGTACTGTCGCTGTACTTGAGTGTAACACTCAATCGATTTCTCTTCGCTGCTGCTCCCGGCATATGTGCTTTTTCTGCCATCGCCTTCTACTACTTCTTTCGTTCTACAGAGCACGCTCTTCGATCCCCCACGTTCAACATGATAGCGAAATACTCAGTCATATTCTTGTACGTGCTGGTGCCTTTGTACAGTTCTTTTTACACCTACAGCAGTACTGAGCCCTATATCACTCCTTCTTGGGAGGAAGCCAGCTCCTGGCTCTTGTACAACAGCTCACCAGATGCAAGCATCCTCACAGAATGGGATCAGAGCAATTGGTTTCAGGCACTGGCTGAGCGGTGCACTGTAACAGATACTATCATGGCCCAGAAACCTGAAAAGGCAGCAGATTTCTTCTGTGCGTCTCCTGAAAAAGGAATGGGCTATCTGAGATACCACAGAATACAGTATGTAGCACTGGATGCACAAACGGTACAGCGCTTCTATGCCATGGTGTTGTTTGCCAAAGATCCTGTTCCCTATCAGGATTCTGCCCTGTGCACCCTGTATTTCGAAGATATCGATGGAATGGAGCTTGTCTTTGAATATGAAGATCTAAAACTATTCAAGGTCACGTACGAAAGAGCTCTGGTGACCAACTTTACATACACGTGTTCCGGCTCCCTTCTGGATGTCATGGTGTATACATACAATCCCTCACCTGAACCCATCACCTTGAACTGCTCTTTTGCTATGAGAACAATGGAATCAGAGGACATTCGTGTCTACGATGTCACCATCAGAGCGATGCCCGGCTCTGGAGTGCAGCACGTGTCTCTTGACATGCCTCCCGTAGTGCGGTTCTACATCGTGTTGAGAGAAGGGGAGCATGCCCCCGTGACCCGGGCAGTCTTCCTCAGGTAGCCTCATTCCGGAAAAACTGTATCCGCACACAACCTTAAAAGTAATGACCAGGAGTAGGACCATGGTGAAACCAAGGGACGCACTGATTATCTGTGTGATTGTTGCCTTGTGCACTGTGTGGATTCTTGCTCCTGTCTATGGGAGAGCAGTTGCAGGGTTCATATTCGTCCTTTTTCTTCCTGGCGGTTCCCTGGTTTACGCACTGTTTCCACACAAAGAACTGGACCCAATAGAAGCACTGGCCCTGAGTTTTGGGTTGAGTATCTGTGTCACTGTCTTGGGAGGCGTTATCCTGGATGTACTGTGGGAGATTTCTCTCATCCCTGTTGTGTACTCTCTGTCCCTTTTCAGTATACTGTGTTTTCTCTGTGGTGCTATACGAAGAAGTATTATCAAGAAGAAAGACAGAGGAGGGCCTTAGAGAGAGAACAGCCGAGCGGGAGTGGGGATCACTCTTCTTTTCTGTGTACAGTTACCACTGGATTAGCATACACGCAGTCAAAGGAATCCATCGTTTTCTGAGGGTGGATGAAATTCACATCTACCACGAATCCATGGATATACATGTCATTATACAGGATTATCACGCCCTCTGGACCTTCTCCCTTGATCATGAGCTGGCTGAATCCAATCAGGTCATAATCGACTTGTGCCACGCCCTGCAGAAGCTTGCCGAAACGTTCGTCAGTTAGCGCTGGACCTGTAAGGTACTCTCCCGCCCAGGTTCCTGCTGTGTATTCGGGCATCCAGTACAGATCCTTCTGCTCATAGTAGCTTCCAAGATACCCGGACTGGACAGAATAAAAGGAAAGTATTACTACCGCAATTCCAAAGAGAAGTATTCCGCTGCGGGTCCGTGAAGAGCCTTTCTGTATGAGAAATACGATTCCCATTCCTGCCATGATGGCCAGGACCTGGTACCCGTAGGAAATCGTCCTGAAGAGGAGGAGAAAACTGAATGCAGACCGTTCCCTGGTCAATGCAAACAAAAGAAAGGAACTGACAGCAGCAATCCATCCGGAAAAGAGAAGTCTTCTCTCTGCAGACCGTGTCAGTAAGGGGAAAACGCCAATACTGCCCAGGACCATCCAGATTGCATAGGGAGGAACCTCCTTGAGAAATTCTGATGGGGCAGCAGAATATACATTGAACTCTATGATAAAATACGGGAGCAGTATGAGACATGCTGAACCGCACATACTCATGAGGATCGTCTTTTTGAGACTCTGTCTGAGAGCTAGATATGTAAAAGTACTGCCTACCACGAGGAGGTAGGATAGCAGGAGAGAGATATCACTAAACCCAAATCGCAGGAAGTCACTCATATCCCTGTTGAACCAGTAAAAGAGAGTAATGCAGTAAACTACAAAGGTTATATCAAGAATTCCTGTCCACCTTCGATTCGTTCCTCTGTACAATTCATATAACATCAAAGGGACAGAAATAGAAAGAAGGATCAAGATGAACAGAAGTGTAGTTATGTGGTGTGTCACCAACAGACACGGATAGCTGATAAAGGAAAGAACATAGAATGCAGGACTTTTCTTCAATCTTCCTGCTCCGTATAGGTAGATGGTGAGGAGAAGGAGAGTGAAAGCCAGGCTTTCTTTGGTCACGGCTGAAGATCGGTTGATATATATTCCCCCTACACAGAACACGGCAGCTGAAACAGCCCCCGAAACTCGTGACTTGGACACCAGGACTGTCAATGCATAGATGAGAATGAGTGATATAGAAGAAATGAGGGGGATGAGAATCCGAGTAATATCCAGTGGGTCAATCCCCGAAACAAGACTGCACTCTGACAGGATGAACGTTACAGCCTGCCAGTGAGTATTATAGTTGAGATAGAAAAAGGGATGTTCTTCCAGAGAGTGATGTGTTGTGATCATCCCGGTGGAGAGGGAATAGTGAGACCATGCATCTGGATCAAAGGGAAGTCCAGTACGGAGTGTGGGATACAGGTGGAGTGCTGAAGAGAATACTAGCAGGAGGATCACCACCAGTATGCTCTTGGTTCTATCCCCCGGGAGAAAAGTGAAAGAGGGGATTTTTCTTCCAGATTCCTTCACAAGATACACCCGTTTGAGCGCTTCAGAGGGATTCAGTGAGGAGAGTATCCTCACCGAGAAGAAGGTAGCCACGCAACCCATCCCTACAGCAAACAGGAGACTGGTCAGAAAGATGCGACCATCCAGAAGTGGCTCTATCAAGATTGTACCTGCAACTAGCGTTCCGTAGCGATGGATCAGGTGAAGCAGCCCATACCCTCCGACGCTTCCCAGGATTCCTGCAGCCAGTGAAATGGCCACGGAATGGATGAGAAATACACTGTAGAGTACAGAACGCCTTCCGCCCAGGGAGAGCAGAATCCCAATCTCCCTTCTGGATTCAAAAACGGCTGCAGTCATGGAAGAGAAAATGGCCATGACTGTTGCTAGAACAGTGACCACCAGGATTACCATGGTCAGAGCGTACAGGTTCCCCAGACCAACCTTCTTTATGTCCTCCGAAAACTCCTGTGACGAATGAAGATCAAAATCACCAGTTATGCCTTCTGGGAACATGATTTGGGTCTGCGTAATTTTATTCCCTTCGAGGATTCTCTGTATGATACCTTTGTCTCTTTCCTTCTCCACAGTGCATTTGTAAATGGGGCTTTCATACTCAATACCCCCCGTGTCAACGACAAAGTAGAACAAAAGTTCTCCCTTGAGAGTCCCCACCTCGCCAATGAATTTTCCGTCCTGTTTCCTCATTTCCAGTCGGGACCATGGCCCCGCTGTAGTATAGTATAGGCTGACATCATCTGCATCTGAAAAGCAGTGAATAGTGAGAGTATCATCTGCAGTTGGATTCTCTGGGGTAAGTGAGTACTGAACAGCGCCTGATTGTAGAGGGATTGTTCTTTGTACCGTGGTTGAGGTGACATTTCCGACGACATCACGGGCAGTGACATAGTACTGCTCGCTGCGCGCAGGTATCTCTGCCTCGAAGGTAGTATCCTCAACGCGAGCCGAACTGGTCTTCCACGTGGTGTCCACCAGGTAATACGCCTGAACCGCATCCACCTTCATGTTATCATAGACTGTTCCTGAGAGAGTGATCCGTGGCTCGCCAGGAAGAGGGTAAGAGTGGAGGTTTGAGAGTTCAGGAGGCTCCTTGAGCACCCGATACAACTCTTCATAGGTAGGCCAGACTGAAGGGTCGACCTTCACCCTGATGACACTGACTGTACCGGTGCGAGGATGGTGAGCAAGGACCCAGCCGCTCTCAAGGGGAATAAGTATTTCACTATCCAAGAAGCCAGAGCTTTTGAGAATACCCACTACTGTATATTCAATGTACGACGAATGAATAGGATCGGGAATGATAAAGGAATCTCCCACAGATAGGCGAAACCGCTGAGAGATTTCACTTCCAATGACAGCACTGTGTAAATCAGAGGCGTCGAGAATCCGCCCCTGTATGGAAATCTGTTCCAGTTCAAAAAAGGTGGGAGTCACTCCCCTGATGATGACTGGCTCTCCTTCCAGCGTTTCATAGTAGAAATTCTCAGGGCTCACGAGATATATTCCTGATAGTCCCTGCAAAGCCTCTGCCAAGCCCATGCCCAACACAGTATCTCTCAGTGTTGTGGATCCACCCTCTGTCAGTATAAATGTTTGTTCGTCGCCCAAATACTCCTGAGAAGACTGATCCACGAATTCCAGAGCGGAACTTACACAGAAGAAGAGCATGGTGGACAAGACAATGGAGATTCCTGTCATCAGGATTCTCCTCCTCTTAAGAATTGGCTTTCTAATGAGAGAAATCATCACACCACCAGGCATTCACTTATATCCATTCTGGAGGCCCTATATGCGGGGAGAATACCTCCCAGAACTCCGATTAGCAGAGGGCCTGCTACAGCCTCAACCAAAAGCGCTGCTGTCATCACAGGCTGAATCCCCTTAACTTGTTGAATTTCTGAGAAGAATACAGTAAGTGAATTGGAGAAAATGATGCCCAGCGCAATTCCTATGCCTGCCGCCAGGAATGAAATAATGACACTTTCATAGAGAAAAAGGCGCAAGATAAATGATCTTTTGGCTCCCAGGGCTCTGAGCACTCCAATTTCCCACTTTCGTTCCAGGACAGCTGCATTCATGCTGATAAAGACACTGAGCACCAGAATAGCCACAACAATCCCGAGCATTTGCTCCAGTGTTTCATGAAGTCTTACTGTTCCTTCTGAAAAAAAGTAGGAAAGCTCCCTGGCCGGGAAGGACGAAGGTATCTGAGAGGCAATTTCGTTGTACTGGTCAGGATCAACCTTCATTTCAGTCAGAGTATATCCTGTGTATGGCGTGGTGGCAATTACATGAGTGTAGAACCCTTTCTGGTGAAAGAAAATGCCCACCACCTTGTAGTCAAGAAAGAGTGCTCCCAGAGTGATGTCTTCCTTTTGCGAGAAAAAGTATTCAGTAATACATTCAGTACCTGATTCGGGATAGTCACCTTCCACCATCGAGATAGAAGTGAGATTCTCAAACTGAGCGAGATCAACATGCTTTATGAGCACTGTTCCGGTGGGAAGAACCCTTTCTTCCACAGTGCATACAGAGAGAGCCTGCGAGGGTACAGGCAGTTCGACCGTCCCCTTTACCAGCAAGATATCCCTCTCCTGGGAAAATCCTTCAAATGTCTGGTATACTGAGAATTCTAACCCCTGGAGCAGCGCAGAGAGTGACACAAAAACCATGACTCCCACTCCGAGAGTGAAAATAAGTAGGAAAACGCGTACCTTCTGTCCTGTCAGGTTTTTTGCCACAATTTTCAACATGCTCACCACACCTTTTTATAGACGTAATATAAGGTTATCGAGATGCATGCTGTAGAAACTGTGGACTTAACTAAGACGTACAATGGGGTATATGCAGTACAGAATGTTTCTCTTGCTGTTGATGAAGGAGACCTTCTCCTGATTGATGGGAGATCAGGAAGTGGAAAGACCACGTTGCTGAAACTGATTGGATGTCTTGAGAAAGCCACTTCGGGAACCTGCACCATCTTTGGGAAGAACATAGATGCAATGACAGAAAACGAGCTCTCGGATTTTCGACTGAACACCATGGGGTTCATTTTTCAGGACTATAACCTACTCCCTACGTTGACTGTTTATGATAACATAGAATTACCCCTACTCCTGGCAGGAAAAGAAGGGAGGAAGAAACGGGTAGAGGATCTGTTGACAGCCTTTGATATGAGTCACCTGAGAGACAAGAGACCAGATGAGCTCAGTGGGGGAGAGAACCAGCGCGTAGCAATCCTGAGGGCTCTGTCCAACAATCCCCACATCATTCTGGCGGACGAACCCTCCTCAAACCTGGATATCGGTAACTCACACCTGATCCATGAGACGTTATCATCTATCAACAAGGAATTTGGAGTGACTGTCATTGTGGTATCTCATGACCCCATCAGTCGTATTCATATTACGAAGCGATATATCATGACAGAAGGGGTGCTGAGAAAAGAATAAGAACAGCATGGATTTTTCATCAACGTAATCAGCCGAATAATTGTGGAGGAAAGACTCATAATGTTGAGTGATGAAAACTACGTATGGACAAGAACTGGATAGTAGGATTGATCGAACAAAATTCATTGGCTTACAGAATTGCTGCCATGCTGGGTGGTCACCCACTTGCTCCTATAGACTATAAGGGTACACCCATTCCGCGATACGACCTCGCACAACCTCACCCCGTTCTCTACAAGATCATCAATCAGAAAAGAGCTGTATACAGAAAAACTCTTGAACAATTCCTGAGCTTCAAAGAATACTTTTTCTCGATCGGTCTAAATAATTCGAACTCCTATGAGCCAAGCTGGAACAATAAGTGGTTTTCTGGATTGGATTCCGTTGCTCTTTGCTCATTTCTCCTCCTGAACAATCCTCGAAATTATTATGAAATCGGCTCAGGATGGTCCACAAAGTTTGCCAGAAAAACAATTGCAGATTATGGGCTACAGACAGAAATCACTTCATTCGATCCTGCCCCCAGAGAACAGATCGATGAGCTTTGCGATCGCCCTGTCCGGACATATCTTCAGGATACTGATCTAGCTCTTTTTAATGAGCTGCAGGAGGGTGATATTCTTTTCATAGATGGTTCCCATCAATGTTTCATGAACTCTGATGTAACTGTCATCTTCCTCGACATATTACCGAGATTGAAGGCAAATATATTTGTGGAATTCCATGACGTTTTTCTTCCCTATGATTACGACACACGACTGAGAAATCGCTTCTATAATGAACAATACCTACTGGCTGTAAGTATTTTATCAGGATTTCACATGCCTGACATTGTCTTGCCAAATGCATTCATTAGTAGAGACACCGAATTGCGCAGTGTTTTGGCTCCACTGTGGGAAGAACCCAGAATGCACGAGGTCAGATCGAGGGGCAGTTCTTTCTGGATTCGAAATATGTATGATTTTCGCTTTCCTATTGAAGAAGCTGGAGGAAAACTCATATGAGGCCAAGTTTCCCAGATTTTTTCAGATCTCTAACGTTCTTTTTAATCCTTAACCTCTCGCTAATGATTTTCAGTTCAGTCGATGCTGCCAAGTCTGAGTCCTGCTGAAATATTTCTTGACGCGCAGTCCCATCCATGTACCCGGGCTGCATGAATCCTAAAATGTGAAGGGTTGTGGGGGCAATGTCACAAATAGAGACATTCCCGAGGGTCTTTCCTTTCTTAATACCTGGTCCGAATACTATACAAACCCCTTCCGGACGATGATCTGCTTTCATGAAATCTGTTGGTTCAATCACACTAGAGATGGCCTCGCCAAGAGAATAGCCTCTTTTGGGAATAATTACCAAATCAGGCGCCGATCCTGAGTTAGAACCAACATAGATATCCTCTCTTGTATAAATATTCTCTATGACCCTTTTTCCACTTGCGGGATCTCTAATGGATTTCAGTTTCTCAATTATGCCCTCTCTGACTACAACATCATCTGTGACTATGCCTTTTCTGAATCTCGTGTCATTTATATATATCCCATATCCACTGAAAAAAGCTTCTGTTTTACTCCACTCGACATCATTCTCAAGATCAAAGCTGCTGCTTCTCGGAAGAAGCTTTCTTGTAAATCTAGTTACTGCAGGATATTGTAAGGCTAGTCGAGTATCGATTAGCTGAAACTTATTCAGTAATCTAAATATGCGCTCTTCTGTCACCCCCAGACGGCGTAATGGCGATACACGCTTCTTCAAGTTCAAGTATCCTTCCTCATATAAGAATGTGTTAATATTGACTACGTTGCTAACTGCATCGAATCCATGATCTGAGACCATGAGGAGAATAGTTTCTGTGTTCTCTATTTTCTGGAGAACTTTCTCTAGAATCTGATCCAGATAACAGTAATAATCCTTCAGTTCCTGTTCATTCCATGCTACGTGCTGCAATCTGTCTGTTCCTGTAAATACGATGAAAAACAGATTCCACGCCGTGTTTAGGAACCTGAAAAGCAAATACTCCCTATCTTCAGTCATCCCATATAGGTTGGTCAGGAGCTGTTCTTTTCTGCCCCGATATCTTTCCCAATGTAGGTCAAACTTGTAGTGTGGCATCGTGTGAAGGATTTCATCTCGCAGCGCCTTTGGATGAGTGAATTCCTTGCCTCTGTGCGGAGTAAACATTCCTGAAATCATAACTCCAGAAATCGCATTAGGGGGATATGATACGGGGAAATCGATTACTACAGAATTTTCAATTAGGTCCCACAGAGTGTCAGCCTGAATGTCAAAAGAACTCGGAAGCTTCTGATGATAGTCTGTGTCAACGATTGTCATGTCAAAAATGCCATGTTTTCCTGGATTCACCCCCGTAACCAGAGAGGTCCAGGCGGGAGGAGTTATGGGAGGAATGGTACTTTGCAGGACTCCACTGCATCCTTCTCTGCAAAGCATCTCTATGGTGGGAACCAGACCTTCTTGAATAAGGGGATTCAATGCCTCCCAGGAAGCTCCATCAAGTCCCACGATGATGACTCTGTGGCGGTTGTTTACATTCTTGGATCTTGTCATAGAATCACATCTCTGGATCAGATGAGTTCACATACACCTGGATTCCACTATCGTATATCTTATCTCCCTCCTCCCCTCTAGTGAATATTCTCTCCCACGAAATGTATAAATCTCCTGCTCCGCAATGTGGGTTGAAGTGGGAGTAGAATGCCGTATTGAAACAGACGATAATAATGTTTTCGCTTTCAGTGAACGCCTGTTCATACGTGTAATATGGCGTGAATGCAGTCGTACTATATACATTCGAATAATGGCGCGGGGCGAGGACAAAAAAGATTTGTCTTCCATCAGAGAGAATCTGAGCTTCTGTTGAAATTCTGTAATCCTGATCGAAAAATCCCTTCAATGCTTCAACTCTAGACGTATCGAACATAATAAAGCCCTCGACCTCTTCTTTCTGAACTTGACTTGAATACATGTGTAGCGGCACATATTGGTGCCCCCAAAATCCCAAGAAGGACGAGAAAACTATTAAGAAAATGAGAACGAATGAGAATGTTCTTCTCTCATTCAATTTGAGCATGAAGAAAGAAAAGGTCAGAGAGAGGAAGGGTGTGCAAATCGCTATCATCCGAAAGGGTTCCCTTCTAAGAAGAACAAGAAGGAGAAAAATAATCCCAAAGGAGGAAATTGACAACACTAAAAAGGATACAATTGGTACCTTTTTGCCAGTTTTATCCATTCTGAGGAAAAAAACAATGAGGAGAGCATATCCGGCTAAACATCCAATCAAAAGAAGAAAGTCTCTCATATTCAAGAGGATGATTGACCAAAACGGTGTGAGCACCTGAGGGAAGCAATGGCTTGTAATGAAAGACAATGAAAATGAATGAATGTTATTGAGTGCTGCCTCTATTGATCCCATAATCAGACTAGAAAAGTTCGTCCAGAAACCCACAATCACCACAGACATTATAGCGAAAATTGGCAGGATTATCGTCCTAATTTTCAAATCGATTCTGTATTTGTATTTGAAAACCACAGAGAAAAAAATAATAAAAAACAAGTAAGATATGTAAATGAATGATGTTAGATGATGGGTGATAACAAGGACTATCGAGAAAAGCCAGAAAAGCCAGGATAGAGGACTCAATTTGGTCCGAGAAGTAGCAATTCTATAGGACAAGTATATGATGAAAAAGAATAAGACAATGGCCATATTCTGCCTGACAAACTTGAAATTAAAATAGATGGATTCAGGCAAAAATGCAAAGATAAGAACAAAAATGGGAATAAAATTCTTATGCAAAGACAAATCATTACCTATGTGGACAGCAAGGGAATACACAATCATGAATTTCACAATGGTAAAGAACAAAGGTAGAATCATTGGCACATAGTATGGATCGATTCCCGATACCTCAACCAGAGAAACAGAGCAACTATAGATTCCTGGCCATGATGTGTACCACGCGAGCCTGTTGGCAGGGGAGGAAAAATACCACGGAGTGTCCGGCGATGATTTGACGGCAAAAAGGTGATTTTCAGCCGAAAACATATCAATTGCTGCATACTCAATCATTTCATCTCCAGGCGGGAGCGAACCAAAGGCAACATACATAAAATAGGCACTTGTAAGGTATAGACATGCCATAAAGACGAGAAAAGTGGGAATTCTATAGTCTTCAGATTCAAGAGTCAAATAGCAAATTGACATTGAAACGATGATTGAGCCCAGAATGTAGGCCCCCAGGGATGATTCCCCATTCCATATTTCCAGCACCAACCAGAAAAGACCAACCTCTCCAAGAACTGCGGAGATCAGAATGCAGAGTCTCTTTCTTGTCAAAGGGGACACCCGTCAATGTTAGATAATCAGTCATATAAAGTTTAACCTAGTCTTGCTTTGATGTTCTGGCGAACACCAAATCCAAGGATTCCGCCCGAAGGCCAGAAAAAGGGATTACTCCATCTGATAGATCTGATTCAATCTCTGGCCTATCTCTGGCCATGTCGGCAACTCAACTGGTTCAGAAATTGCAGTTGAAACCTCCCTTATCAAGCCTGCAAGCCTTTCAATATTCGGAGGAATATCAATCCCAAAACAGGTCTTCCCGTCAGCCCACGCTGATAGGGCAGAAGTATTTGCCACTATACATGGTATTCCTGACGCAAGGGCTTCTCCAACAGATATTCCATAACTTTCTGCTGAAGAGAGAAGAACGAAAACATCCGCCTCACCATATCTTTCGAGAAGGAGCTTTCGCGGCAAATTCTCATAGAAGGTGACTCTTTCTTCAAGTCCGGTTTCCTTAACCAGTCGGATCAGATCTTTCTTGTATGGACCGGTTCCCACTATTTCAAGTTCAAACCTGGAATCCAAATGGGAAAGTGCATGTATAGCATAATGGATTCCCTTATATTTCTGGAGTCTACTCACGCAAAGAATGGTTTTCTGATTCTGCTTTCTTGTTTTCGTTTTCGGATTCCTCAATTCACTGGGGTCTACTCCATTCGGAAGAAAATACAATTTACTATCACCTATTCCAAAATGCTCCTTGAGTAGCCTCCTTTCGTGCGACGACAGATATAATATCTTGTCTGCCTTTCCAAAAACTACTTTTCCTATTGGACGAAATCCGCCCAGCAGAATATTCCGCAGCCAAGTGTGACCCCTTCCGTGATAGTGAGGCGTGACTACAAGTTTTGAGGTTCCCAATGCTGAGGCGAAGAAAGGAAACGCATGATAGTTGTGAGCGTGAAGAATATCAGGATGTGCTCGTTTTATTTCTAGTGCCATTTCCGGAGAGAAATAGTACGCCTCCCCTGGAGCAAATCCCCGAAATCTTCTGACGAAAACGCCATTGATGATTTCCTCCCTTGGAAGACCACCCACAGGGTCACAGGTAAGAACTACCACTTCATGCATCCTTGCAAGCCACTCTGAAATGTATTTTACATGAATTTCGACTCCGCCATAGAATGGCAGGTACCTGGGAGTTATCTGAATTATTCTCATACCTCTCTTCTCCTTGTGAAGAACCACTGCACTGTGTGGCTAAGGCCCTCTTCCAGAGGGACTCGAGGAATGAATCCAAGCTCTGACAATCGTGCAATGTCTGCCGACAAACGACTAACATCTCCTTCCCATGATGATCCTGTATACGATATATCTACAGATGGAAATATTAGCCCAACAAGCATTTGTGCCAGTTCTCTAACAGTAATTGCATTTCCACTTGCAACATTGTATGTCCCATCCCCTCTTTTCGCGATGAGAAGAAGTGCGTCAATTATATCTGCTATATGAGAGAAATCTCTTACTTGCTCACCCGTTCCCAAAACCTCGAGAGTTCGAGGATTCTTACTGAGCTTTGACAGCAAATCGTGCACTACGTTATTGGCCTGCCGCGGTCCGTAAACATTGAAGATGCGTGCAGATGAAAAGGAAATTCCATAACGTTCTCTGAATATCATGCCGTATCGCTCACCCAGATACTTCGTCATGCCGTACGGTGAAATCGGAGAGACTGGATGATCCTCATCCACAGGAAGATATTGAGGCTCGCCATAGACTGCTGCAGAGGAAGCATAAATAATCCTTTCAACATCAGATTCGGCTGCAGCCTGCAACAGGTTGAGAGTGCCAAGCGCATTTGTTTCTAGATCAATTCGTGGATCATGAAAAGAAAGGGGCACAGACGCACTAGCTGCAAAATGAAATACAGTATCAATATCTACAATAACCCTTTTTAAGAGATTACTATCTCTGATGTCACCCTTCACCAGACGTATTCTGTCTCTAACCTGTTTCAAGTTGGATATTTTCCCTGTTTCGAAGTTGTCAATGACCACAACCTCTCCACAGCTCACCAAATGATCAACGAGGTGGCTGCCAATGAAGCCAGCCCCACCTGTCACCAATATCTTTTCCATTCAGACTCTCCGCCTCCTACACGCAGTTTTCACTTATAGGATTTATTATTCATGATGCCTATTGACCCCTTGTTCTTCATGAGTGCCATTCGATTCGAACATCTCGATTTCCCACAGGTCTCTAATCTCCTCCACTTGGGGCCACACATGCTGAGAATGTCCTGAGATCAAACGAATCAGAGAAATTATAAGGATGAATTGTGATTGAAAAAAAGTGGCAAAAGTCTCAAGAGTTTTTCCACTTATCAAGTACAGGAGGGTAAGACCAAGTGCAAGAACCAGAAAATAGCCCAGGAAATTCTTGATCGCTGTCCATAATAGTGTTATCACAAAAAGCAACACTAGATTAGGAGACACAACATGCATAAAAAACTCCGCTGGATACACCACGAGGCCGAACCTACCGTAGGTGGAATTGAAAAGGATTCTCCAGTTCCGACAGAAGAGCTGCTGTAACCCCTGACCCCTTCTGACTTTTTGAATGTATCTAGACCTCCATGTGGGAGGTGCGTACTCAAAGAACACTGATTTTGGATCATAGATACTTCTAGCTCCTTTTTTCCGAACAGATAGAGCCAGCTCTGAATCGTCTGCCATGCTATTTTCAGTGACTTTTTCCAGGAGATCCCTCCTATAGCAAGCCAGTTCGCCATGGAATATGGGAGTTGAATCTATGTTGCTCTCCGCAATCCTCAGAATCTCATAGAATTTTCTGTAGACACGCTCAGTTTCTGTTGCACGCGTTTGTGTTGGATTCAAAAGGATCTGCCTCCCTGTGACTGCCCCCACTTCCGGATCTGAGAAATTCATAATGGCCTCCTTCAAAGTATCACGTGCCCAGATCGCATCTGCATCAGTTATAACAATGATTTCGCCAGAACAGACGGGGAATGCCTGATTAAGCGCAAATGCTTTTCCTCTTCTGGTTTCTTCATGTAGGACGCGTATGCACGGATCCGTTCCTGCGCAGTGCTTGACTGTCTCCAGCGTCCCGTCTGTAGAACTGTCGACAACGAGAATTTCCATCTTGCCGGTGTAGTCTTGACTTCCTACATTCTGGAGCTTTTGCTCTATAGTTTTTTCCTCATTATACGTTGGGATAATAATGGATACACTCGTTTCAAATGGCCTTTTTGTTTTATTCTTTCTGGATTCAAGCAGAACTAGGCAATAGTATGAAGAGTAGAACAACAAGAGAGAAATACCGCTCAAAATCAGCAATATGTGTATCATCTCATATCCCTTCTCAGAATCATATCAGAGAGTAGCCCGAAAAACAAACTCTGGACACCGATCAGAATGAAAAGCACTGTCAACAAAGCCCTTCCGATCATGATTTCTCCATATTTCTGAAACATGGATATCACATTAACCCCTAGAAACCCCCCAATAAGAAAGCTCAGCAAGCTGATTCCCCCGAACAGAAGGAGTGGATTGTAGTCTCGCAACATCCTTACTACAGTAGCTACAATAGTAATCCCACTTCGCAGAGGACGCAACTTTGCAGTCCCTTTCCTCTGCCTGTACCCCACAGGTACTTCTGCAACGTGGTATCCTCCGTGGAACGTTCTTATCAACATGGTGGCCTCCAGGTCAAATCCCCCTGCATCACTATTCTTCAAAATCGCCACCACATCTTTCTTGAGTGCCCAAAACCCTGTGCACACATCACAAACAGGAATGTTGTACAACATCCGGACGAGTCCACTGATGATCCGGTTACCCACATTGTTGACCCTGGCCATGGAGCCTTCTGCAGGATTTCTCTTCCCCAGTACGCAGTCGGCTTCATTGTTACGTAATGGGGCCAGCATTCTGGGTATATCCCGTGGATCATAGGAGAAATCCCCATCCATCATAATTACATACTCGGAACTTGTTCTTCTGAATGCAGTCATTATGGCAGTGCCCTTCCCTCTTCGCTTTTCCGTTATCACTCTGGCTCCCCTTTCTCTGGCAATTTCTGCTGTCTTATCACAAGAATTCCCATCCACCACAATTACCTCTGATTCAAAGGGCAGAGTCTCCAGTACTGACAGGCATTCGTCCAGAACCAGTCCAATGGCTTCCTCTTCATCCAGTGTCGGGATAATTATAGAGAGCGTTTCCATACTGAACTCTCCTCAGCTGTTTTCTCATTTCTTTTTCCGGAAATGGTTTCCGATCTATACGTACTCATCGAATCGTTCTATATAAACCCTCGCATTCCCCGGGCATTCTCTGAAACAGCTACAGATGAGATCTGATCCAGCGTGAAACCAGGAACCAAAAATGCCTCCATCCGTCTGAAAATGAATTAAGATGAGAAGGAGATCTCCTTGAAAAGTAGGGTATGGGAACTTGTCTGATGGTGAGGCCACACCTCTTGGCTTCAACAAGCATTTCTGATGCGAATTCCATGCCATCGCACTTCATATGCATGTTCTGATACGCTTTCCGGGTTACTGCCCTCATCCCGCAGTGTGCATCTTTAATATCCATCCCAAAAAGGAGATTCAGTACACCGGTGAGAAAGGGATTACCCACATATTTGTGGTGCCATGGCATGGCACCCTTTTCCATGATGCTGGTAAATCGATTCCCAATCACGAGATCTGCTTCACCCGAAATCGCTGGTTCGATGAATTCTTCTAGTATTTCCAAGGGATAAGTCCCATCTGCATCACATATCACGATAACATTCCCTGAGGAATGGTGAAGTCCTGTTCGACACGCACGACCGTACCCCAGTGTGGTGCAAGAAATGACATCGGCTCCCAGATCCAGAGCAATCTGTGGAGTAGCGTCCACAGAACTATCACAGACGATAACCTCTACATCGAATGAATTCTGACGGAGAGCCTCCCTGGCCTTATTTATGCAGCCTCCTATGGTAAGTTTTTCATTTCGGGTCGGAAATACCAGTGAAACCTTCATGCTTACTCTCCATTTGTTCAATCAGCCCGCGTCTTGACCTTTCTGTCCAGATCTCTCATGGCTGAGACGTGCCAGCCTAAGTCGAACTTTCATCCATGATATTTCATCAGGGGGCACTATAGATGCAAATTCATCCGTTTTAGAAAGGAAAAGCCGTTCAAGCTCCGCAATTTCCTGTCCGGAATCCTGGGTTGCACTCAAGACACTATTCAGGGATGCCTTGAGGGTTTTCCATTCTTCCATCAGTTGTGAAAGAGAGTGACAGTACGTAATCTTCTGGCGCATTTCCTCAATCTTCTCCAGAGGAATGCATCTTTGAAAGAGGCCCACATTCTCCGTGAACCGGTCCCTCAATGTCTGGCATTCAGACGGTTGAGCAACTTCAAGTCGTCTCATGAGCCGAGATACCTCCTTTGCCAAGTTGCCCCATTCTTCTCTAATGACATCGTAGTGTGCAATATACTGCGAAGTAGCAGCAACCTCTTTGGAAAGAGCAGCCATATCTTTTTCAGGCACATGATTGCCATATTCCTCTTTGAAGTTAGAGATTTGAGAAAGAATCTCTTGGATCTGCTGCGAAGTGGCTTCCTTGACATGTTTCTTCAGAAAGGACAGGTCTGCCCTGAGGTTGTTCCACCCCGTCTCTGCCTGCTGCATCTTTGCCAGAAGCCTCCTGCAGTGATCAACTTTATCATGAAATTCCTGCAGGTCAGGCTGCGCAACACACTGCTCAAAAGACTCTGCTTTTCGCGAATAGAGCTGGAGAATATAGGTGAGAGCTTCTTCTCTGATAGTCCGCTCTGCATATGGTGAGCAATCCGTCACCTCAATGAGTGTATTAACTTCGCTTGTCAGCCGGGAAAAATCCCGCTTACGGAAAAATTGCGCCGCTGGGGACATGAGCACAAGCTCGCGAGGTGGTACACTCTGTTCGACTGACTTGGGAGGTTGCGTGGGAGTGATCTTCACAGGAATCTCAAAGAAAATGTAACACAGAAAGAATGCTACGGCTCCAAATATCACTGAAAGCACAATGTTTAGAGGAAAATATGAAACTACAACCCAGAACGCAATGCCTCCCGTAAATAGCCTCATGACCCGGGCAGTGAAAGAGAGATTATCTATTACTGCATTGGAGAGGAGAATGATCAGTATCCCTGCAGAGAACAGTCCAAAGAACAGGTGCTCCTTCTTGTGAAAGGAGAGAGCAATTACTGCAAGAATGAACAGAGACGTGTGGGAAAACAAGATCCACTTCAAGGCAGAACTTTTCTTTTTCTGGAAGAGAAGGAATTCTCCAAAAATAGGGATCAAAAACCCCCCCATTAGAACGCGGAATTCAAAAAGGCTCATGCTGTCATTCCGGTATATCATGATGGCTGTTGGGACGATAATGGAGGTCAGAATTGCTAAGTTGCCATCACTGCGTTTCTTCTGCATTGTCTACAGCACAGCACCAGAAGTTATAAGGGTTTAGGATTTTCAGGATTCCCACGTACCCTTTTCAGCCATTACTCAGTTCAGGTGTACCCTCGATTACAAGATGCCAAAAAGCTCCATGATCTGCGGGGTGACGTAAGCTTCGACGAATGCAGCCACCACGAGAAGGGGAATGATCAAGGCAAAGAGCTTCAGTGAATACCATCCAGGTCTGATCCTGTCTAGGAAGGCCTCCATCGCCTTGACACCTGGTGGAGGAAACAGATACCCAATGCAGGCTTGGAGTACTGAGATGGCAAACTTCAATCCGACAGCCGCAGACAGAACCAGGGCAGGAATTTCAAATATCCCGTGGGGGGCAATGGCTATCATAAAATCAGACCAGCTCATCCCCACAAGACCGGGGGCAAACCCCAGTATGAATCCGTTCATCCCCATGACCACTGGCGGGACCAGGACTCCAACAAGGAAAAAAGGGGCTATAATTCCAGAAACGATACCAGAGAGTGCTGTAACACGGGAATTGTTTCCAAAAATTACAAGAACCTGATAGTGGGATGGAATGGATTGGATTTTTTCAGCTTCCCTGGCCAATTCTTCAAAAATAGTTTGGGCAAGTCCCTTGAAAGCCTCCTGCAGGAAAATACCCGCAACGAATCCAAGCAACAGAAATAGACTTGCCAGTACAACATATACTCTCAGACTGTGCAGGATAACTTTGATGTCATGCAGGGTCGTATTCTTGGCAACTACCACAAACAACAGCAGGGCCACCACAGTTTCAATGGCGCCTCTCCTTATGAGCATGGAGATCACATGATCAAAATTCGTATCAAACAGTGTATAGCTTGTGAAAATGATCTGGATGCCCAGGAAAGCCAGGGCCAATCCAGTAATACTTATGACCCGCATCCAGTTGATCCGGCGTTTCATAAAAGAACTGGCAAATCACATCTTATAAACCTGCCTGTGGGAGTATCACCCTCTTCTACAATACAAGATGCACCCAGAACCCACTGCAGAGAAATACTGCAGCTGCTCCTAGCAGTAAGATAACCTGGTTGTAGGTCTTCATGGGGGGCTGCCTCTTCTCGTTCCACATGACGACAATGGCAGGAGGGAGTAGCGTAACTATCAACATACTGAATTGAGGGAGAACCCCCTTGTACGCCAATCCCGTGACTCCCAGAACCGTGGAAAAGAAAAGCACCTTCGCGACCATACGTGTCTTTTCCGGTCCCAGTACCCTGCTGATCCGCAGTTTTCCACTCATAGAATCTGCATTTAGATCCACAATCCCATGGTATAGGAGGTAAATAAGAATCAGTATTCCCATAATAATTCCTGTAGCAAGAGCAACCAGAGAGTACCCTGCAGTCAAGACCTTCACCACTGATACCACTACCAGAGGGACGCTCCCCAGGCTCATTGCAACATCTCTGTAGTAGTAAAATCCTCCCACAGATACAGCTGCCGAATACAAGTATGTCATCAAGAGGGCTCCACTCATCAAGAAGACAACCCAGTAATCGGTCTTGTAACCCAGGACCAGCCAGATAGCCCAGGATGCCAAGAACAGGATGGCAGATACACGCAGAGCCTGCCTGGGCAGAAGTAGTTGCTCCTTTAGGACACCACTCCCTCCTGTTGCTGACCACCCGCTCTGAGGATACTCCACGAGGTCTGCCCCAGTTTTGAAATCCCGGTATTCATTGATCAGACTGCATGCACAATGGAGGAGTACATTCCCTGCCACTATCCACACAATGCCGGTCATGAAGACAATGCCTTCAAAAGCGGATACAGATAGGGCCACCAGCAGGATCAGCCCCGTCGTGGGGTAGTATTGCAGCCGGATTGCTCTCACCCATGGGTTAACCATTCTATCACCAGACGAGAGCCCCAATTTCTTCAGGTATGGTGTCTCGCAGTGATTGGAGATCTGAGAAGGATGCCATGACCTTTTTGAGTGTCTTTCTATCCCTCTGTGCTAAAAGCAGCTTTCTAAAATTGAAAAGCCGCACGAGCTGGAAGCTGTAGAGCAACCCTTTCTTGTCTACCTCTGTGGTCTCTATGTCCTGGAAGGCATAAATGCCTTTCAAAAAGAAGGCGTCAGCCAGGTGAATAATATCGTCTACGATGCCAGCTTCCTGAAGCAACACCTTCAGCTGAGCCGGTTGCAGGTTCTCAAGATCTGCTTCTGAGATTATTTTTCTCTCCAGAGCCAAGAGCAGCACGGAATTTATGGAAGTGGTCTCAATATCGTCTGTGAGATCCTGAACATCATCATAGAGAAGACTGGACTTGAAAATGTACTCATTGCTCTTCTTGAGAAGGTGTGTATCTGAATCCACCTCGTCTACCTGACACAGATCAATATCAATCCATACATCCCCAATGCTCTTTTCTGCAATGGCACCGACATACTCAGCAAGTGATGGCCATGTTGTCCTCTTGTGGTTCAGTGAGGCTACCTGACCATTCACCAACTTCCTACAATCTTCAACATACCAGGTGAATGCAGGGGAATCATCATTCAAGGTGGTATATATCCAGGAAGCCATTTCGCATGCAGAAGATTCAGCTCTTGAGACTTTGGAATCTTCGTTCACCTGATAGTGTCCACACGTCAGGGCTGCAAGGTAGTTCTGCAGTGAACTGAGAGCCTGATCGACAGTGTGGATCTCGTCGTTGAGGTTATCCAGCAGTTTTGAGCTTGCTCCCAGGTAGGTCTTCCCCAGGACAGAATGAAGAATCTCATCCTGTGTGCGTCTCCCGTACAGTACGGGGAGGGATTCCATGACAGCCATGAGGATGGCATACACCCAGTGCTTTTCTTTCAAGTAGGATTCTCCCAGAAGTTCGTGATAGGGAAGGCAATGCGCAGGAAGGGTTTCCAGTCGGGTCCTGCATGCAACATGGGCGATATGGGCAAGTGAAGAAGACACCGAAAATCTGAGTGATGGGCAGGTCGTGCTCCATGCCATCCAGCAGAGCATGCCAATATCTCTTGTCAGGGTTCCCATAATTCTTCCCATATACCCGTAATATCATTACACATACTTAAGCTTTGCGATAGATTTTTTGGGAAAATCGTGACATCTCAAGTTGGTTTTCGATGAAATCGCAATTCTTTAAGCAAATAATGAAATTCATGACAAATATGTAAAAGATTACGAGAATTGAGAGAAAAAAGGAAAAATGAGTCGAAAATGTGTATCGGTATAGTGAATATGAAAAAGATGAAAATACTAATACTGATCTACATTCTGTTTTTTGACCGGGAATATACAGTCCATGCAAGATATGTGATATGTAATAGAAAGATGGTAAACCCTTTTAAGGCAATGGAAAAAGAGAGGTCAGGTGAGTACATGAAGATCGCTGTTATTGGTGCTGGCACCATGGGGAATGGGATTACCCAAGTGTGTGCCACGGCAGGACATGATGTTGTTATGCGTGATATTGAACAGCAGTTTATTGACAGAGGACTCTCTATCATTCAGAAGAGCCTCTCTAAATTCGTCGAAAAAGAGAAGATCTCGGATACAGACATGAAAGATATTCTGTCCAGGATACGGGGTACTCTGGACCTACAGGATATCAAAGGGGCAGAATTTGTCATTGAAGCTGCCACAGAGAATTTAAACCTCAAGAAGGATATATTCAGGGAACTGGATGCCATTGTCTCCCCCGATAGTATTCTGGCCACCAACACGTCCAGCTTGCCAGTTACGGAGCTGGCCGCTACAACCTCCAGGCCGGATAAAGTCATTGGTATGCACTTCATGAACCCCGTTCCCTTGATGAAGCTGGTGGAGATCATCAGGGCACTGCCCACCTCTGATGAGACTACCAGAAGGACTGTCGAACTGGCCCAACAGTTGGGAAAGACCCCTGTAGAAGCGAACGATTTCCCAGGATTTATTTCCAACAGAATATTATGTCCCATGATTAACGAGGCGATTTTCTGTTTGTACGAGGGAATTGGATCCAGGGAGGCCATCGATACGGTGATGAAACTGGGTATGAACCACCCTATGGGGCCTCTGACGCTGGCTGACCTCATCGGACTGGACGTGGTGCTGGCGGTAATGAATGTTCTGTACGAAGGATACAAGGACAGTAAGTACCGACCATGTCCTTTACTGGTGAAAATGGTTGAAGCCGGGTACCTGGGGAGGAAAACGGGAAAAGGATTCTATGACTATTAAAGACAGGATCCGACTCGTAAAAGGAGACATCTCCAGTATTGAGGTGGATGCTGTGGTTAATGCAGCAAATAACCACCTGTGGATGGGGACCGGAGTTGCGGGAGCTCTGAAGAGGAGAGGGGGACAGGACATTGAGGACGAAGCTGTGAGAAAAGGACCGATATCTGTGGGAGATGTTGTGGAGACAGGTGCTGGCACACTGCCTGCACGCTACGTGATTCATGCAGCAGTGATGGGACAGGATCTCAGAACAAATGAACAGGTAATACGAAAGGCAACCAGAAACGCTCTGAAGCTTGCAGAAAGCCTTGGAGTCAAAAGAGTAGCCTTTCCTGCACTGGGCACAGGTGTGGGAGGCTTTCCCCTGAACCGATGTGCACAGGTCATGTTGGAGGAGGTTCTCACGTACCCTAAACCTCTCGACGTGGTCTTCGTCCTGTATTCAGAAGAGAGTTACAGCATTTTCAGAGCAGTCTATGATAGTCTGTAGTTCTTTATCACTTCTTTTTTGAGTAAAGCTGTCGGTAGTCCTTGATGGAAGAGGTATTCATTTCACCGTAGTATTGTACTAGAGAGAGTGTTCTTGTGATCTGTGGACAAATGCTTCCTCCATGAGAGCCAGTGGCATGGTCCCTTCATAGACAAGGGTATCATGAAAGAATTTGTCTGTGAACTGTGATCCCATCATCTGCTGTACCCTGGCCTTGAGGTCTACTACCATGTGCTTTCCCAGGAGGTAGGACAGGGGGTAGGAAGGACCAAGAGTATACCTCTTGACTTCTGCTTTCGCTGCGTACAGAGGGAGTCCCCCTTCTGTCTGCAAGAAGGCGACAGCTTCATCAAATGTCATATCTCCTGTTGAAAGCTGCACATCTGCGACTATTCGGATTGCCCTGAATCTTCCCCACAGAGCCTTGATGAATCTGTGTTCACGGGTCGCACTGAATCCTTTCTGCAGCATATATTCTTCACAGTAGTGAGCCCATCCTTCAATCAATTCAGGGCCTTCGGACACGTATTTGGCATAGACGTCAGACGGAGTGAAGGCCCAGCGCAATGGGTGAGGATGGCTGTTGCTACAGAAAATCTGAATATGATGTCCTGGATATGCCTCATGGACCGAGGTGTTGGCTATTGCAGGTTCAGAGTGCTCATCCAGCCCCTGCGCGTCTTCGGGAGGAGTAACCCAGTAGTGACCAATCCGATTCCCTACCGCGGGGGCCGCCATATAAGCAGCAAAAGGCAACTGATACCTGATGTAGGATGGAGTCTCCTGAACTACAAGGACCTCATTCTCAGGGACGGTTACAATATCATTAGCAATGATGAAACCCCTAGATTTTTCTATGTAGGTACGGTACAACTCCAGGACCTCGTCAAAGGTGGGGGGGTGCTGCGATTTCACTGCCCGAGCAACTTCATCCACAGATTTTTTACCGTCAATTGTGCGTGCAAGTTCCGTCAGAATCTCTGTCTCATCTTTAAGCCACTTTTTTCCCATATCCAGGATTTGGGCCCCTGTATAAGGTATTTTCCTGAGTCTCAGGAGTGTCTCAAAATTCTCCTTTCCCATGACCCAGGGAGTGACAGCCTGGGGGAGAATCCCACGCAAGAAGGATATGTAGCTCAGCAGTGACTTCTCCACCGTCTTTCCGGCATCTTCTATTGACTCCGCAATGTGCGGTGCTTCATCTCTGGCTGCAGCCACGATCAGAGGCAGAAATTCAAGCAACCCGTCGGCAGCTTCTATAGCCATTTCTGTCCACAGTCGTGTGGGGTGAACTATTCGGCTCTTGAAGTCTTCAATGTACTGGGGAGTCTGCTCTAGTCTCTTCAGGATTGGATAGAACTTCTCAGGCCCTTCCCGTATGAACAGACTGTTCAGGGCTGAGGAAATTTCATTTGACGCATTGGGATCCATTAAATAATGCTGAAGAGTCTCGTCCACAAATAACCATATCTTCAGCTTATGAATAGCCAATTTCAGGGAAAGCCTTCGATCAAAGTCCAGGTTTTCTTCATTAATATCACAAAACCGTTGCAGGAATTCTCTATCCTGCTTTATTTCTCTTACACGATGATCAAGACTCCCCAAGGGCATTTTTGCATCATACTCAGTGAATCCAAGATAACTCGCTTCCTGAGGACGCCTGCAGAAGCACACTTCCATGAATTCTTTCTGGAGCCTGTCAAATGCTTGCTTCATGATGCTCTTTTGAGGTGCTTATAAATAGGTTTGCGGTCCAGAGTCCTCGAACCTGGGACAGGCACAGGCTCTACCTTCAATTCCCCAGGAACACATACATGGAATGCGGCTGGCGGGATTCGAACCCGCGTCGCAAGCTTGGGGGGCTTGAGTCCTACCACTAGACTACAGCCGCCATTGAGGGGTAGAAACCTAACTTTATAAACTTTGGCAGCAGAACAGGTAAGAATTCCCTGGCAGTCACGGAAGCAGCTTCAAAGAGGTTGTTACTGCTTCCACCGCAACCTATATATCACGATTGGGAAAAGAGAACTTATGAAGCTGAGCAGCGAATTCTATCAAAAGATCTGCCACAAAATCCAAGACACTCTGGACACGCAGTCTCTGGATGCTCTCCTCCTTTTTGAGCCAGCCAATATCGCCTATGCAACAGGGTTCTTTCACTTGAGGACAGAAAGACCTCTGGCAGCAGTAATTCCCCGAGAAGGTGTACCCCTCTTGTTGATTCCCCTCTTGGAGGTGGATCATGTCCCCGAACATACAGAGGTAGAAACATATTTTGACTATCCGGGGGAGATCAATCGCATCGAATGGATCAAATCACACTTAAAGAAGCGGGCCTTGGTCAATGTGGGCATTGAGGACAGTCTTGCTATATCATCCCATAAAATACTCTCTGATTTGAAAATTCGTTCTTCCAGCATAATCTCACAAATGAGATTGGTGAAAACCCCTGAGGAAGTTGTCCTAATTTCCAAAGCGGCCGAATATGCAGACTATGCAGTGGAGCGGGCTGTCCACCATACACGTCCGGGAGTCACTGAATTCGAAATCAATGAGAGGACCAGGATGGATGTTTCTGAACGGATGCTTGAAGAACTGGAGGAAATTGTGCCTGTTCAGGGCGGCATGTGCGGAGGACTGGTGGGCTCCGGGAAGAATGGTGCACTCCCTCACGGGTTACCTTCCAGCAAGAAGGTGGAAAAAGGTGAGTCTATCATTCTGAGCTTCGGAGCCGCTGTTGGTGGATATCAAGCAGAAAGTGAACGCACAGGATTTGTGGGGAGCCCTGCACCAGAACAAAAAGAAGCGTTTGAAGTCATGTATGAGGCCCAAAAAAAGGGTGGAGAAGCGGTGAGGGCCGGTGTGAAATGTTCTGATGTCAATGAGCAATGCCTTCAAGTGATCAGAGAACGAGGATATGAACGCTATCTCAGACATAGAATGGGCCACGGCATTGGACTACAAGGTCATGAACCTCCGTGGATTGAAGAAGGTGACACAACAGTTCTGCAGGAGAACATGGTAATCAGCAATGAGCCTGGTGTGTATATACCTGGCTTTGGCGGATTCAGGCATTCTGATACTGTCTTGGTAACAAAGACGGGTGGCAATGCGCTGACCACGTGCCCCAAGACATTGGACTCACTGGTAATCGGGTAGACACGTATCCAGAGATGCGGCCAGGTGCCGGATGAAACCCAGGAGTTAAAGAGTAGGATAGACTGGGCACTGGATGAACGTTAGAAGACGAGTGACAGGTGCCACTAGTTGAAGCGGGGGATTGAGACCAGCCAGAAAGATAGTTACTCCGGGATTTTTCCGATTCCTTTGCCTCTACTTATTAAGGTTTATACAGCAGAAACTTTTTAAACTCATATAGAAAACCTTATATACATAAGTAAAGAGGCTTCATCACAGCCGAGATGAGTCATATGATCCCGAAAATATCCAAGGAAACGACTCTCCTTGAAAAAGCAGAGGAATTGAGTGGAGAGAAGATCTTTTCTTGTCATAAATGTGGTAAGTGCTCCGCAGGATGCCCTGTAGGAACTCTTATGGATGTTCGCCCTCATCAAGTCATCGAGTTGGTCCAGGCCAACGACTGGAACGTGTTGGAGTCCAAGACCATCTGGTTGTGTGCATCATGTTTCCAGTGTGCCACCAGGTGTCCCAAGGATGTGGACTTGACAAGAGTCATGGAAGCACTACGCTTGCTTGTTCTTCGAGAGAACGTTGATCACATCAGAATATCTGAGATTTCCAAGGAAGATCTGAAGGAACTTCCTCCGGTAGCTTTGGTGTCAAACTTCAGAAAGTATACAGGGTGATTTCGTGAAGATTCCGTATTATCCAGGGTGTACCTTGAAAACAACGGCCAAACCTTTCGAGGACACCACAAAGGCAGTTTCAGAAGCAGTGGGTATTGAACTCATCGAGATGCCCCGCTGGAACTGCTGTGGCACAGTCTATTCACTGGCCAGTGATGATCTCATGCACCAGTTGGCACCGATACGAAACTTGATCAGAGTCCAGGACATGGGGTATGACAGAGTGACGACACTGTGCTCCATGTGCTACAATACCCTGGAGCAGGCAAATCAACTGGTGAAGAGTGACCCTGAGAAGCTTGAAAAGATGAACTCGTTCATGGACCAGGAGGAAGACTACACAGGCGGAGTGACGGTGGTTCATTATTTGACAGTATTGAAGGAGATGGGATTCGATTCTCTCCCCGTAAAGAACCCCCTCAAAGGATTGACTGTTGTACCCTATTATGGCTGCTTATTGCTGCGACCTGAGGAGATCTCCATCGACAACCCGGAAAGACCTACGGTGATGGCAGAACTTCTTACCTCCCTGGGGGCTACTGTTGTGGACTATCCGTATAAGCTTGAATGCTGTGGAAGTTATCACACGGTAAATCATAAAGAGGTTGTATGCGAGAAAACATACCACATTCTCAGTTCTGCCCGCAAGAGAGGTGCAGAAGCTGTGGTTCTATCCTGTCCTCTGTGTGAATTCAATCTAGACTTCAGGCAGAAAGACCTGGAACAGGAACTGGCACCCATGCCAATTCTGTATTTCTCCCAGTTACTGGCTATATCATTGGGGCTCTTCGATGCCCTCGAATTTGATCAACACTATGTTGATCCCAAACCGTTATTGAAAGAGAAAGGACTGTTAAGGTGATTGTATGACAGATACTATCAAGACCAGAATGATCAAAGTCTACATCATGGGTAAGGAATATGACGTTCCTGAAGGACTGACCATCATGAAGGCCATGGAATACGCAGGATACCGGTTCATCAGAGGAGCAGGATGTAGAGCTGGGTTCTGTGGGGCTTGTGGAACAATATTCCGAAAAAAAGATGAATACAAATTCAAGACGGCTTTAGCCTGCCAGACTCCTGCAGAGGACGGCATGTATTTGACAGAACTGCCTTTTGTTCCTGCCAACAAGGCAGAATATGAACTTGAAGAACTTGCTTCTGGACCCAACATCATTGTATCGTTGTACCCCGAAATTGCACGATGTGTCAGCTGCAATACCTGTACTAAAGCGTGTCCACAGGATTTGCAGGTCATGGACTACATCCAGGCATCATTACGAGGAGATATTGAACAGGCAGCTGAACTGTCATTTGACTGTCTGCAGTGTGGGCTGTGTGCAGCACGATGTCCGGCAGATATTGTCCATTATCACGTGGGTCAGCTGGCCCGGCGATTGTACGGGAAGTTCATCCTGCCCAAGTCACTGCATCTGAAGGAGCGGAATGACGAAATCGAAGCTGGAGTGTTCGATCAGGAAATGGAGAACCTTACCACCATGGACCTGGACCAGTTGAAGAAATCATACATAGAGAGGGATATTGAGAAGTGAGGGATATTCATGGAAATAATCAGAGGTTATCCAGACTACATGCGAGAATCAATAGAAAAAGTGGAGAAAACCCGCCCTCAGAGACTGAAAGCCACATTTAAGGCCATGACCCTGGAGGAGAGGGAACAGATTCTCAACGAATACCACCCGGATTACAAGCCGGAAGCGAAGCGAGACCTGAAGATTGGACCAAGCAAGGGGCAGCGCCTGCCTCATGAGGTGGCAGATTTGCTTGAAGCCCACCCGCTGATAGATCCTGATGATGTTGATCTGTCCAAGGTCGATCATGATTGTGACATTCTCATCATCGGTGGTGGAGGTGCAGGCACTGTTGCTGCTCTCTGGGCCCACTATGCAGGGATACCTGTGGACAGGATGCTCATAACCACCAAACTGCGACATGGTGACTCCAACTCCATGATGGCCCAGGGTGGAATTCAGGCTGCAGATCGACCGGAAGATAGTCCTCCTCGCCATTATCTGGATGCTATTGGAGGAGGGCATTTCACCAACAAGCCCGAACTGGTAAGAGCGTTGACCATGGATGCGCCCAGAATCATAAAGTGGCATGAGGAACTGGGAGTCATGTATGATAAAGATGACAAAGGAGTGATGATGGAGCTCAGCGGAGGGGGGACCTCTAGAAAGAGGATGCACTCTGCCAGGGACTATACGGGGATGGAGATCATGCGGACAGTCAGGGATGAAGCCCGGAACATTGGAGTCCCTGTACTGGAATTCTCTCCTGCTGTGGAGTTGTTAAAGGATGATCAGGGCAGGATTGCAGGAGCTGTTCTTTTCAACATGGAGACAGATCAGTACTACGTGGTAAGGGCAAAGGCTGTGATTCTGGCCACCGGTGGATTTGGGCGGTTACACATCCAGGGATTTGCCACCACCAACCACTATGGAGCGACGGCGGACGGGCTTGTTATGGCCTATCATGTAGGTGCCAATCTCATTGACCTCGACTCTGTGCAGTATCATCCCACGGGAGCCGCGTACCCTGAGCAAATTGTGGGACTACTGGTGACAGAGAAGGTAAGGGGGTTGGGTGCCCAACCGGTGAACAAGGATGGTGAACTCTTTGTGTACCCGCTGGAGCCCAGAGATGTAGAATCTGCAAACTTCATTCGAGAATGCTATGGGAGGGACAATGGGCTTACCACTCCCACGGGAATGAAAGGTGTGTGGCTGGATTCTCCCATGATCGATGATCTAAAGGGGGAGGGTACTATCAGAAAGAACCTAGCGGCCATGGTGCGGATGTTTGAACGGTTTGGCATTGATATGACCCAGGACCCCATCCTGGTCTTTCCCACGCTTCACTATCAGAACGGCGGTGTGGAGATAACCGATAAGGCGGAAACGTCTGTCCCTGGGTTGTTCGCAGGCGGAGAGGTTGAAGGTGGAGTCCATGGAAAGAACAGGCTGATGGGCAATTCGCTTCTGGACTACAATGTCTTCGGGAGACGAGCTGGCATCAATGCAGCAGAATATGTGAAGAAAGTGGCACTAGGCAAATTGAGTTTGGATCATGTACGGAAATACGAAGAAGCTTTGCAGAATGCCGGAGTAGAGACAGACAGGAGAGCACCCATGCTGCTTCCTGATTACAGAGGAAGTCACGTATTGTCTCGCGCACTGGATATCTTGTAATATTCTTCTCTTTTCTTTATATCTTATGAGTCAGTCCTCTGGAGTGAACACCAGGTCTGCCACATCACTTCCCTTTTCGCAGATAATCTCGATATTCTCTACAATATTTCCCAGAAGCACTGCCTGTTCAGCCTTCAGAATTCTCTCATCGAGTTCCTCTTTCCGTGACACCGCTTCGTCAAGTTTCTCAATGACGAGGTTCGCCTTTGCCCTGTCTGCATCCAGGAAGGCCCTAAATGCTGTCTCGTGCATCAAGAAGGCAAGCTCACTGAAGCTGACCATATCCTCTGCAATGTCTTCTGGCATTGAGTCAATTTCAAGGAGGTTGCGGGATGCAGTCTCAGCCGAATCCCCTATCTCCTCCACGTTCTTGGCAACAATGCGGACATCCAGGCATTCCAAGGGGGAGACACCCACCTTCTCTGCAAACCCTGTATTCTGGAGAGCTGACCTCAGCTGCCTCACAATCAGAAAATATAGCTTGTCCACTTCGGAATCCCGGGTGATGATATCATTTGCCATTCCAAACCTCTGAGAAGATATGGCTCTGTTGAGGTCTTTATGCATGCTGGAAGCCAGAAAATACTCTCTCTTGAGAGCTTTCTCAGTGGTAAGTTCTGAGGGGTTCAGCAAGTCCTGGACGAATATGGCGTTCTCTTTCTCATCAATTATCTCATATCCCAGCAAGGTATCCACCGTCTTTCGAATCTGAGACCTGACTTCATTGGTCAGGTTACCAGTAATGGAAAGGGAGGAATACCCATACGTGTAGGACGTCATAATTTTTCTGGCTACAAATTCGTCCGCGGTGATCTCCACCTGCTTCTCCTTTCTTTCTTCAAATTTTGGAGTTATGAATAATCCGTTTTCCTGTTCAAATAAGCCGAAACTGTCCCCTTTCTGTAAAGAATACTTCTCTATCCACTTCTTGGGCAATGACAGAATGTAGGTGCCGCCTCCAGTGCACTGCAGCTTGCGGATCTCCATGCACTTCAAGGGAAGCACAAGAATAAAAGTGTTCGTGTCATGTGCGAGAAAGAGAACTCATCTACAATCCTCCCTCACTCTCTCAGTTTTCCCGTGATACTCATGAGGGTCGTCAGAGCTGAACGTTCCATCTCGTCGAGTTTCATCTCAATGAATCTGGCAGTACTTTCCAGCTCGGGGATCAACACATATTCAAGTGCATTCACCCGTCTCCTGGTCTTCTCGATTTCTGCTGCCAGAAGCTCCAGCGATTTTTCCATCTCGGCCAGCTGGATCAACTTGGGCATTAGGTCTTGGAGTGCCTCCAGCGACTCATCGAGCTCGGAGGGGACATTGTACAGGCCATAAGAGAGGATGCCTTCCCCTTTCTGTGATACCACGATCTGGGGAACCTGGACACTCATGATCAATCTGGTTCCAACATCCACGTGCAGGCGCGCCTTAGGAAGCATGAGAGCCTCTTCCAGCATTTCGGGGGACATCAGTGAGCGAGCCGACATAAAGGTGCGGTACACTACTGCGATTTCCCGTTCAATCTCCTCTCGCAGTTCCCGGTTCCTGTGAATAAGAGAGAGGAATTGCTTCATGAGCTCATCTCGTTTATCTTTCAGCAATTTATGTCCTCTCTTAGCCAGTTTGACCCGTTTTTTCAGTTTCAGTAGTTCCATTCGAGTTGCATTGACCTTTGCCATGGTTATGCTCCTTCTCCGGATGTCTTCCGTGGTCTCAGATATTTCTCAATGTATTCTGGCCTGATACGTTTCAGTTCCCCTTCTGGGAGGGTGGTCAGGAGATCCCAGCCGATGTCCAGGGTCTGTTCGATAGTCCTGTTCTCATGGTCGCCCTGGGCCACAAACTTCTGCTCAAATTGGTCTGCGAATCCCAGGAACTTCTTGTCAACGTCAGTCAGGGCTGCTTCACCCAAGATGACTGCCAGTTCTCGTGCTTCCTTTCCTCTGGCATAGGCAGCATACAACTGGTTCAAAACATCCGGGTGATCTTCTCTTGTTCTTAGTTCCCCTGTTTCCTTGACAACACCGATACCCAGGTCTTTCAGACGAGATAATGAAGGAAGCACGTCAATAGGGGGGTAGATACCTTTCCTGTGCAGTTCCCTGCTGAGGAAAATCTGCCCTTCTGTTATGTACCCCGTAAGATCTGGTATGGGGTGAGTTATGTCGTCTTCGGGCATGGACAGAATAGGAAATGACGTTATTGAACCCTTCTTGCCCTTTATCCTACCCGCTCTCTCATAGATGGTGGCCAGATCAGTGTACATGTACCCGGGATACCCTCTTCTTCCCGGGACTTCCATCCTGGCAGCAGAGATCTCCCGCAGTGCCTCACAGTAGTTGGTCATGTCAGTCAGAATGACCAGAACGTGCATGTCCAGGGTAAATGCCAGGTATTCTGCTGCAGTTAAAGCCATCCGGGGAGTCGATATTCTCTCCACAGCCGGGTCATCTGCCAGATTAATGAACACTACCGACCGTTCAATGGCTCCCGTCTGTCTGAAGTCGGAAATGAAGTAATTGGCTTCTTCAAAGGTGACTCCCATTGCTCCAAAGACCACAGCGAATTCTTCTTCTGTCTTGAGCACTCTGGATTGCCTGGCAATCTGTGCAGCAATGGCAGCATGGGGCAGTCCTGATCCGGAGAAAATGGGAAGCTTCTGTCCCCGCACCAGAGAATTCATTCCATCAATAGCAGATATACCAGTTTGAATAAAGTCTATAGGATAATCGCGAGCATATGGGTTGATCGGGCTTCCTGAAATGTCCAGACGATCTTCAGGGATAATTCTGGGACCCTTATCTATTGGTTCACCCAATCCCGAAAACACTCGACCCAGCATGTCCTGGGATACAGCCAGTTCAATTCCCTTGCCCAGGAAACGCACCTTGGTCTGATTCACATCAAGCTCTGAAGAACCTTCAAAAATCTGCACCAGAGCCTTGCCTACTTCCACTTCCAAGACACGGCCTCTTCTCTTTTCTCCAGAAGCAAGCTCGATTTCCACAAGTTCTCCGTATTTCACTCCTTCGATCTTTTCTACTACCATCAGGGGGCCTGCTATCTCAGAAATGGTCCTGTATTCTTTGGGCATTCAATCTCCTCCCTTCATGGACTGCACTGCAGTTCGTATTCGCTCCCTCAACCCCTCCAGTGCCTTGGGAAATTCCTCTTCTGAAACGAACTTGAGTTTGGCGATATCTTCCCTTTCTTTCAATTCCAGTATCGGCTTAATGGGTGCACCCCTGCCCAGTGCATCCAGGCCCCAGTGATGGAGATCAAGGATGAGTTCCAGCATGGTGAACTGCTTTTCAGAAGACGTATACGTATCAATCTCATGGTACGCATTCTGGTGAAGGAAATCTTCTCGCAGAGATTTTGCAGTCTCCAACAACAATCGGTCTCTGTTGGACAGGGCTTCAACTCCTACCAGCCGTACAATCTCTTCCAATTCCGCTTCTTCCTGCAGGATACGCATGGCTTCATCCCGGTAGCTTCTCCAGTTCCCGGAAACATTTTCAGTCCACCAGTCTTTCACATCGTCCAGATACAGTGAATAACTCTGTAGCCAGTCGATGGCCGGGAAGTGTCTGGCAAAGGCCAGTCGTGCATCCAGGCCCCAGAACACCTTGGTGATTCTCAGAGTGGCCTGGGTCACAGGCTCTGAAAAGTCCCCACCGGGAGGAGAAACTGCTCCAATTACAGACAATGACCCTTCCCTGTACTCAGACCCCAAGGTAACCACCTTGCCTGCACGTTCATAGAATTCAGCCAGCCGGGACGCCAGATATGCGGGGTACCCCTCTTCACCTGGCATTTCTTCCAGCCGCCCTGATATCTCTCGCAGTGCTTCAGCCCACCTGGATGTGGAATCTGCCATCAAGGCCACTGAATACCCCATATCTCTGAAATACTCTGCCAGTGTAATTCCCGTGTAAATGGAAGCTTCCCGTGCTGCCACGGGCATGTCTGAAGTATTGGCCACCAAGACAGTTCTCTTCATCAGCGGTTCCCCACTCTTGGGATCCTGCAGCCCGGGGAATTCCCGTAGCACTTCTGCCATTTCATTACCGCGTTCTCCGCATCCTACAAAGAATATGATATCTGCCTCTGCCCATTTCGCCAGTTGGTGCTGTGTCACGGTCTTTCCCGATCCAAACGGTCCCGGACAGCACGCAGTCCCGCCCTTGGCCATGGGAAAGAAGGTATCCACAATGCGCTGCCCCGTCACCAGTGGGCTGGACGGTGGCAGCTTCTCCTTGTATGGTCTCCCCTTTCGAACAGGCCATTTCTGAAGCATAGAAATATCCGTGCCATCAAGGGTGGCAACAGTTTCCTCCACCGTAAAGGTTCCAGAAAAGATCTCTTCGATCTCTCCCTCTGAGCCTATGGGAATCAGAATCCGGTGGCTCACCAGGGGGCCTTCCTGCACAACGCCCAGGATATCTCCACTCACGACTTTCTGCCCTTTTTTCAGCAAGGGCTGGAACTCCCACTTCTTTTTCCTGTCAATACCAGGTTGCTCAATTCCTCTCTTGATGTGGGGTCCAATTCTATCCCTGATCACATCCAGAGGTCTCTGTATTCCATCATAAATTGACTCAATCATTCCCGGACCCAGTTCCACACTCAATGGTTTCCCTGTGGATTCAACGGGATCGCCCGGGCCTAATCCTGCTGTCTCTTCATATACTTGAATGGTGGCTTTATCGCCTCGCAGCTCAATGATTTCACCAATCAGCCGCTCGTCTGCCACCCTGCACACATCGTACATTCGGGCATTTTCCATCTTCTCTGCCACCACCACGGGTCCAGACACCTTGATAATTGTACCCATAATCATTCCTCCTTAAACAGAATATCAGCACCTGCAGCTTTTTCGCAGATGCGTCTCATCTTCATTTTGCCCAGGCCTTTTGGCCCCTCAAATGAAGGTATTTCAATGACTGCAGGAAGACTTGAAGATGCATATTCCTCAATAGTACCTGCAATCTGTACTGCCAGGTCTTCCGTGATGAAGATGATTCCATACTCCTTGGCGTGTTCTCTCAGGAGTGCAGAGGCCATGTCGGGAGTTTCAGCCTCCAGACTATCGATTCCCATGTTCTTAAAGATCAATCCTGTCTCTCTATCTGATATCATTGCTATCTTATTCATAAACGTCACTCACCCTTCCTGTGATATCGATCCCTTTCATTTTTGAAATAAGTATCTGTCTCACCACTTTTGCCTCCCGTTCTTTGGCAAAGAGGTATCCAACTACCGGCTCAAGAGAAAGGGAGTATGTCTTTGCTTTCTTCATGTACTCCATGAGGAAGTTGTCTACCAGCGTCTCGTAACGAGAGAGTGAGCCTGTCTCCTGATAGGCAGTCAACCCCTCATGAACCACACCTGCAAAATCACGATTCCTGGTGGATTCCATAAAGTAGTCAGCGGGTTGATCCTTTACCTCAGAAAAAAAAGCCAGCACCAGTGTCCCTCCTGACAAGAAGACCTCCTCAAACCCGATTTCCATCTTTTCTGCTCTGATGAAGTTGCGAATATTCTCTAGATCAACTGCAAGGGCATTGTACTGCCGCAGGAAAGGGATTTCACTGAAACCCTCACTGAGCAAAAGGGAATGCTCCCTGTCCAGAAAGAACTGGACTTTCTGAAAATCCCCGCTCTCTTCATACAGCGAGAGTGCTTTCTGAATGATCTGTGCTACCTCAGGGGATACTGCCTTCAGATCTCCATCGCATGCTGCCTTCAATGCGCCAGAACCTTCTCTCCCCAGGGGCACCAGCAGATGAGACAGGTCCTTTCCTGTTATCTGCGACTTGAGTAAGATCTTGATATTGTGTATATCATACTTGAGCTGAAGAAGATCAGTAACAGCCTTCTCGGGCGATATCTTCCCCACAACCTGGTAGGTCCTTTCCACTTCTTGAAGGATAGCACGCTCAATTTCTGGTATGTCTGGACTCTCAGAAAGATAGGTTCCATATGATGTTTCTGCCACAATCTTCACTGCGTCCTGAGCTGTGCGGGCATCGATCATCCTCTTGAGCTGGGATGCATCGATCAATCCCACTTCAAGGGCCTTTATCCTTCCGAATGCATAGGCATACTTGGAGCCCGTCACCTGCTATCACCTGAAAAGAGAATGTGTGCTACCTCACGTTCCATGTCATCCCGCAGTTCACGCATCTGCATGTCGAAGCTTTCATTGATCTCAATGTCGCCCCTCTTCAATATGAATCCTCCTGCAATGTTCCTGGTTTCAGTGGACGGAGTCAGAGGCTGGCTCAATGTGGAGTTCACCCTGTCAAAAAAAGCCTTGCCCAGGTGCTTTCTATCTCTGGGAGAGAGAATGATTTCCTCCCCTCCATGAGCCACGTGTGTAATGCGTTCTGCCAGAATTCCTTCATATTCATCTGAGGCAGATAGGTGCTCCAGGGCGGCATCAAATACGCGCTGTATGACAGTCTGCTTTGCTGCCAGCAGATTTTTCCTGGATTCGAGCTTTTCGATAGTCAAGATCCTGCTCTTCTCCATTTCGCCATCCTTTTCTGCTCTAGAAAGGATTTCTTCTTTCCTTTTCTGGGCAGATTTCCTCTTTTCGTCCATGATGTGGGCTGCTTTCTCCCTGGCTTCCTCTAGGATCTTCTCCTTTTCCTTTTCCGCATCGGTAATTATCTTCCTCTTGATATCTTCTACTCCCATAGCATCACGGGGTTAGAGTTATTCCATTGAGCAAGAGTATGGTTGCAAGAAGTCCAAGAATGGCGTAGGTTTCCACCATGGCAGAGAGAATCATGGCATTTCCCATGGCTTCTGGCCGCTTCGCAACGACGCCGCAGCCAGAGGCAGAAACCCTCCCCTGGTAGATACCAGACAGCAGTCCGCCCACACCAACAGGTAAGCATGCGAAGAGGATCTCCAGTCCCTGATCCATGGTTACGGCCAGCGGCGTTCCACCCAGAAGCCCTGTCATATTCAGAACCCAGAATGCACCAACAAATCCATAGATACCCTGAGTTCCAGGTAGGGCCTGCAGCACAATGAGCTTACCGAATTTTTCAGGATCCTCCGTTATCACTCCTGCCGCTGACTGTCCTGCAATACCAACACCAATACTCGATCCGATCCCTCCCAGGAATGCTGCTGACGCAGCTCCCAGGACCGCAAATATCAATCCTTGACTTATTTCGAACATTATCTAGTCCTCCTCTTTGATTTTTACATATTTTGGACGAGATCCAAATGGTTTGAATGTGCGTCCGCCTCCTTCCAAGAATTTAGTAAAGTATTCAACAAACTGGAGCCTTCCTGAGTGCACGAAAGCACTCAGAGAAGAAATGATAATATTCAAAAGGTGCAGCAAAATGAGGAATACCACCATGATAACTGGTCCCAGTATCTTCGCTCCTGAAAACTGTACAGCCACCATGTTAAAAGCAGATGCCAGAGCTGCTGTGGCCAATCCCAAGGCCAGAATACGTGAATAACTGAGCACATCTCCAAGATACCCGAAAATATTGTAGATACTGAGCACTCCCACCATTGCTTTCTTCCCTAAGGCCACTACAGGGTTCTTTGCTTTCTGATAGCGTCCCTGCGTCAGAACCAACCCTGCCAGAGCACCCAGCGAGAGATTGAACATGAGGTCTGCTGCAGGCACATCAACACCAAACATCTTATTTACCAGGGTAAGTGTACCCACGGGAAGCAACAACAACCACAATCCCTGGTCAAAGATGGCGTCAAGATAATACCCGTCTCGCACATTCATGTATCCACGAATTAAGATCCCCACCCATACCTGGATCAATCCCAAGATCAGGGCTATTTCCAACATAAGAATGGGGTTTTCCAACAAATTAATCACCGTAAGAGACTCTCTGACATTTTCCAGAAATGAAAGCTGTTGGGGTAAATACATGGTGAGATCGCCTGCCCATCCACCTGTCAAAAGGCCGAGCACCATGGTGACTGCTCCACCCACAATCAACACCTTGAACAAGAGTACGGCATCAGGCCCGATCTTTATTTTCTTCAGGGCAAACACAGAGAGCAGGATGAGAACTGCCCCATACACAAAATCGGAAAGACATAATCCAAAAAATACAATGAAAAAGGGAAAAAGCAGCAGGGTGGGATCGATCTCCTTGTACAGGGGGAGGCCGTAGATCCGGGTGATGACCTCAAAGGGCTTGAATGCTCTTTTGTTTTCTATCTCCACCGGAACATCATCTATGTCAGATGGCTCATAACTGGAAATCTCCACTTCATCAATGAAAGAGAGTTCCTTTTCTAGTACGGGAAGATCCTCCTTTTTGATCCACCCTTGTAGAATGAAGGATTTTTCCGTACTGGCAAAATTCTTTCTGACATCATGTTTTTTCTTAATGTCCGCGTAATGGTCGTATACAATCATCAAATGCATTCGTTTTTCAGCAAGAGCCGCACCCCGTTCTTCCGCTTTCTCCCTCTCCTTCTGAAGCTCCTGAATCTGGTGTCTTGCTTCTTCAATAGTTTCTGCTGGAGTCCCCTCGCTCCCTCCAGGAAGTGACACTTTCTGGAAATCCAGCTTCCGGAAGATTGTCTCCATATCATCGCTGTAATCTTTCAAATAGGTGACAGATATCCATGTTTTCCTCTCAGTGGAGAGTGGAATCTCCACATGAACATGGTCCACCTGTGAGATTTCGCTCACAGCCTCGGTAGGAATGATTCCTACCTCAGTGACAGTTCTCACTGTCTCAAAGTCACGGACAGCAATGCCCAGGTTTTCCCACGGCTGCAACTGCTGAATAATAGATTTGAGCCGGGTCTCTTCGTTTTTCAGTTCAGAAAGAGTCTGGTCGAGTTCTTTCGCCTCCTCTATGATTGAAAAATCGAATTCCTTGACAGCAGAGTCGTAATCCTTTCTTTCTATCTTGTAACGGGGAAGAAAGAAACTCTCTAGAAGGTTGGGTTTCTCACTGAATCTATACAAGAACTCAATGCCGAAGGTCAGATCGGCCAATCTGCGTTCAAGATCGCCTGTATCCACATCTTCTGTGTGCAACCCTTCAGGTATCTCAATGAAGCTTTCCACCTCAACGAGACCTGCATCATGGAGCTTTTCTATGACTTTGTCCTTATAGTCAGCATGGGCAACTATGTGCACCTTGAGCATCTTAGGTACTGGCATCTTTTCTCACTCTATTGACAATTTCTGTTACTGCTTCATCGACCTTCTTTTCTGGAATAGTGGCAATTTCCTGAATCTGCCGTTCTGCTTCCTTCCTGATATCTTCTGCCTCTTTTTTGGCGTCCTCTATGATCCTCTTCTTCTTTTTTTCCCCACTTTTCTGGGCTTCATCCTGTTCCTTTTGAAATAATCTGTCTGCCTCTTGTCTGGCGTCGCGAATTATACCCTGTGCTTCAATGCGCGCCCTTTCTATGATATTCTCTGCTTTCTCTTCTGTTTCTCTGATTTCTCTGAGTACTTCCAATGTCACGTCTGTCACCTTGAAATGGTAAAGGGCAGTTCATTTATAAGCGTTTCGCTGGAAAAGGCGTGGACTCTGTGTAAAGAGGTAATTGATGCTGGATGATTCCCAGATTTTACCTATGACAAGTTTACCTTGATCAATTTGACCAATGTAAATATATGTGTTCTGTACGCGGAGTTACACGTTAAGGGCAAACTTTTCCTCCTTGATTGTGTTACCTCTTTCTAGTGTCCAGGAAGGGGAATGAGAAAAAGCACGCGAAAGCGACCTTGGATCACTGCATGTGTGATGATATGGGCTATTCCCGGCTCAAGTACACCACTGCTTCCAGAGCTGCCTCGATCTCTCTTTCAATACCTTCCCGTGTTTCCTGAGAAACTTCTGTGTGATCAGTAGCCTTTCTATCACTCTTACACGTTCCCAAAAGGATGTTCCCATCCACAGCCAGTATTGCTCCCGTCTGCACTTTCTTAAGCAAAGACACGGTGAACAAAGACGCACATTCCATTTCCACTGCTAGAATCCCCAGAGAATGCCAGCACTGCGCACCCGAGCAATAGAAAGAATCATCAGTCCACACAATACCCACATGTGCTGCGGGAGCTGCCTTTCTTAAGCTCCCGACAACATCAGGGTCAGCAACTGCAGGGAATTCAGGAGGGGCGTACCGTGAGGATGTTCCTTCTCCTCTGCAGCTGGCCAGAGGTATGACTAAATCCCCGATATCAATGTTCTCCTGGAGGGCACCGCACGTGCCCACTCTGATGAAAGTCTTTGCACCACACATGATGAGCTCTTCGAGAGCTATGACTGCTGAAGGAGAGCCAATTCCTGTGGAGCATACAGAAACTGGAACACCTTTGTACTCACCAGTGAACAGGAGGAATTCTCTGTTGTGTGCAACTTTTTCTGTATTATCAAAGAAATCTGCTATCCACTCAGATCTTCTGGGATCTCCGGGGAGAAGTACAGACCTTGCGACCTTGTCAGGATCACACAACAAATGTGCAGGGTTCATATTGCATCATGACGGGCTGGCTTCTTAAGAATTTTCTATGCGTCAGGTACAGAAAAGACGTCACATTGCAGGCCGGTGCAACGAAAGGCAGACATATCAAGCGAGGGCAAGCACAGGTGTCATAGAACCAGTGATAGCAGTCACTCACTAATACGGCAGCGCTGGTCTGCCACGAACACGGTTCGTGCGTCTGTCAAACCAAAAGGGATTTAAAAGTCCATCAAGTGGGAGGATTATGCTCAAACTTCAGGTGCACGGTATCGTCCAGGCAGTGGGGTTCCGCCCTTTCATTCACCGCATTGCGCTGGAGAATAACCTCAGAGGGTATATAGCCAACGTGGGAGATCACGTTGAGATTTCCGTAGAGGGATCCGCAGAAGATATTGAGCATTTCTTAAACGATCTACAGAACGAGAAGCCGCCCATATCAGAAATTGACAGAATTGAGAAAGAAGAGCTTCCTGATCAGAACTTCAAGACGTTTGAAGTTGTGAAAAGCCGGAAGAGGGAAGGTGGTGAATCAATAATCCCTCCAGACATTGCAGTCTGTGATGACTGCCTGGAAGAGCTCTTCTCACCGTCAGATAGAAGGTATATGTATCCATTTATAAATTGCACAAATTGTGGTCCGCGATTTACTATCATTGAAGAAATTCCATATGACCGAGAAAAGACATCTATGAAGGCCTTTCCCCTGTGTGAATTCTGTCAAGAACAGTATACGACCATTACAGATAGACGATACCATGCAGAGCCCGTGTGCTGTCCACAAGAGGGCCCCAAGTATGACATGTCCATAGAGAAGGCCGCACGTCTTCTGGACGCAGATAACATTGTGGCCATAAAGGGGTTGGGCGGATATCATATTGCGTGTAGAATAGATAATGAAGTGGTCACAACGTTGAGAAAAGCGCTCAATCGTCCGCAACAGCCCTTTGCTCTGATGGCTCGCAACATAGAAGCAGTCAGAGCCCTGGCTCACTTCCGGGGGGAGGAAAACCTCATGGAATCCTGGATGCGACCCATTGTCGTTTTGCCCAAGAAGATTCCATTGGAAGCTGTAGCTCCAGGACTCCACACCATAGGGATCATGCTGCCCTATGCACCTGTTCATCACATACTGTTTCACTTCAGTCACAGTGACGTGTTTGTCATGACCTCAGCCAATTTCCCAGGCAACCCTATGATAGTCGACAATGCTGCTGCGCGACAGGAGCTACCCGTTGCAGATGCCTTTCTTGCTCACGATCTCAGAATTGTCAACCGGTGCGATGATTCTGTTATCAGGAATGGGATGTTCATCAGAAGGTCCCGAGGATTTGTGCCCCGGGGAATTCCGGTGACACACGAAAAAGTCGTCCTGGCAGTAGGTGGGGAGCTGAACAACACATTCTGCATCACCAAAGGAAGAAAAGCCTTTCTTTCCCAGCACATAGGGGATACGTCACACTATGACACTCTCTTATTCCAGAAGGAAGCCATTTCCCATATGATGCGATTGCTGGGAATTGATTGGTCTGCTGTTGAGCTAATCGTATCTGATCTGCATCCCCAGTACTCCACAGGGCGGCAGGCTGAGGAATTCTGTGAAACGCACGGGATTCCTTTGAAGAAGGTACAGCACCATTTCGCGCACGCACGTGGGCTGATGGCCGAGCATAATCAGGAGATGGTGGTAATCACAGCTGATGGTGCGGGATACGGGCTGGACGGAAATGTGTGGGGGGGTGAAATACTTACAGCGTCAGAGAGACTTGGCCACCTGGAATATGTGCCCATGCCTGGAGGAGATCTGGCTACAAAATATCCAGAAAGGATGCTGCTCAGCTATTTGGAACATGAAATTCCCGGTTACCGCTATTCCCCAGAAGAACAGAGAATCCTTTTATCGCGGCTGAAGAAGGAAAAGGTTCTCACTTCTTCAACTGGACGCTTCCTGGATAGTGTGGCTGTTCTAACCGGAATCTGTTACGAGAGAACGTATGAAGGAGAGCCTGCCATGAAAGCGGAATCTCTTGCCATGGGAGGATGTGATCTTGGTCTGGAAATGGAAGTAGAAGGGGATGCAATCATGGTGAGGGACTTTGTGAAGAAGATTTCTGAAATTAATGCGTCTAAGAAGGATATTGCCCGAACAGCACACGCTGCTCTGGGCAGGGCATACAGTGAAGTAGTATCTCATTATGAAGATCTGCACATGCCAGTTGGATTCTCCGGAGGAGTGGCATACAATGAAATCATCACCACTGTTCTGAGAAAGGAAATGCACCGCAGAGGAACCAACCTGTACCTTCACTGTGAAGTGCCTCCAGGAGACGGTGGAACGAGCTTCGGTCAGGTTGTTTTAGTTGACAGTGACTTGTGATGATCCGCCGGTTCAGGCTACTGCATTCCTTGAACGTCAAGATTCAATCTGCGGGTTCAAATGCAAAGAGTCCGCTGCCATCTCCCATGAACAGTCCCATTCTAACCCCCGAGTCTATGTATCCATGTGCATAATTGACGCAGGCAAAGGCAGTCACATAGTCGGCTTTCTCTTTGTAGTAGCGAGCGTCATTGAAGTATGACGTTGCCATCATGAGGATATCTTCGGCAACTTTCCGCAGTGTGGAACCTTCTGGAGGCAGGACCTTCAGCACTGATAGAGCCTTCTCTGTGATGGCGAGGTAGGTGGTGATTTTTTCCTCTGTAACCTCTTTCATGTGCTCACCTCTATACTAAAGGCTTCCAGAGACTCTTCTTCCTTGAAGTGAAGAGAAGATGGAATTACGAGGCAGTGAGGAGGTTGTCCCCAGTGATCCTTCTCAATGGAAAGGAGGGTGGAGATGTCACCATAGAGAATCTGCTGGCTGTCGGAACCGAGACGAGAAATGCAAATCAGATTACCAGAAAATCGTAACTGGTCCAGAATCTCCATCGCTTCCGTAGGGTTCATGTACCTTCTTTTGTCTTCCTGAATATCCAGAAGGACAAGCGTATGTGCTCCTATGCTCCTATTCTTTTCAATGATGTCATAGAAACTGGTGGGATTGAACCCTTCTTGTGGAAAGGGAATCGTTGCTGTCCGGCCAAACTTATAAATCTGAAGGCCCGTTTCACCTATTGCAGAGTAAATAGAAGCATTATGAATAATTTTCGTGGGTATATTCCGTTTTCTTGCTTCAATAATAATTTCAGAATGAGTTGTGGCTACCATTGGATCCCCCACCACCAGAAGTGCGACATCAGTTGTTTCGGCTTCTCTGAGCAACCTGTCAGTCTCCTCAATGTCTCTTCTGGACAGGGTGCCCGTGGTCCGTTGCAGAACCCTCTCGATCTCTTCAATCGAACTTGTGAGAAGGCTGGTATATTTCTCAACATAGACACGGCACCTTCTTGCAGCTGCAACTCCCTCCTGTGTGAGATCACCATTCAAACCCAGTCCAATTAAGTAGAGCATGAGAAAAGAGAATCCGGAAACAATATAAGGGTTTATGCTGAGGGAGTGGGGAATGCAACGCCATCCCCAATCTGCGAGAGAATGCCGCTCAAAACCTCCATCAGGCGCCCTTTTCGAGGGATTGGTGGTTCATCATATTCAATGAATAGCAGCAGCCCGTGTTCATCTTCCAGGATATCCTTGATTCGTCCTCCAGTCATCTCTATTTTCTGAATCACGTGGTGTCTTTCTACTGCATTACATTGAGCTACCAGTTCATAGTGCATGAGAAGACCTGGATTGGTCTTTTTAAGTGACTTGTCCGAGAGCATTGGAAAAGTAAAGGTACTCTGACCGAGCGTTAAAAGAAGGGACTTGCATCTTTCACATGACGTTTCATGTCCGCATACAGGAACGTGATAGTAGTCCTCTTGGAACCCTGTGAGTAACGTGCAGATCTCTAACTCAGCAAGGATTCCAGAATCATATCTTGCTCTTCAGCCGATCCATGAAGCTCAATTCTTCTATGTCCTCGCCGAATGTTTCTGCCAGCTGTTCAATCTGCTTCCTCTGTTCGGGAGTCAGTCTGTCTGGGACTCTGACCCTGACCCTACAGTACAAATTCCCTCTCCCACCATAATTCAAAGAAGGCAATCCCTGTCCTCTTAGCCGAAACACTGATTCAGATTGCGTTCCTGGAGGGATGGTAATCTCAGCAGAACTGCTCAAGGTCGGAATCTCAATCTTTGTTCCCAGGGCAGCCTGTGCAAAACTGATGGCCTTTTCGCAGTAAAGGTTATTCCCCCTTCTCTCAAGAAAAGGATGCTGCCTCACATGTACAATCACAAAGAGATCCCCCTTACCTCCTGGGCCTACTTCGCCTTCACCACCCATGCGAAATCTGGTACCTGATTCCACCCCAGGAGGAATGCGCACCGATATCTTCTTGGTTTTGGTGACTAGACCTGAGCCCTTGCATGTCTCACAGGGATTATCAACGATTTTCCCTCTTCCACCACACCTGCCACATGCCGTAATGTTGACTGTTCGCAAGAAAGCGTGCTGGGACACTTTCTGTACTTGACCTGTCCCATTACACTCAGGACATACCTTCACATCATCTTTGGTCTTTCCACCTGTACCCCCGCACCGGGGGCAGTTCTCCTTCCTGGTTACCCTCACTTCTTTCTCAGCACCAGTGGCCACATCTTCCAAGGATATCTCCACATCTGCCCGGACGTCAGCTCCTCTAGGAGGGCCTCTTCTTCGTCCTCCAAACATATCAAAGATGGTGCCACCAAATCCCCTCCCAAAAACATCGCCTCCAAAAAAGTTGCCGAATAAATCCTCCAAATCCGAGAAATGACTAAAATCGGACCACTGGAACCCTCCTCCACCAAATGAACTTCTTAATCCTTCATGTCCGTATTGATCATATATCTGCCGCTTTTCGGAATCCATCAGGATCTCATAAGCTTCAGACAGCTCTTTGAACTTCTCCTCAGCCCCGGTCTTGTTTGGGTTTACATCGGGATGATACTTTCTTGCCAGCCTGCGGTATGCCTTCTTGATCTCTTCCTGGGTAGCATTCCTGGGGATCCCAAGTACTTCGTAGTAGTCTACACTCATTCGTCCTTGACCTCGTAGTCTGCATCATATACTTTTTCGTCTGACGGCTGGGAAGAAGATTGCTGCTGTTGTTGCTGTTGTTGCTGTTGCTGCTGGGATTGCTGTGACGACTGTTGATACATTCTCTGGGATATGGGGTACACCGAATTGTTCACAGCATCCATTGCATCCTTCATATCTTGTAGGTGATCCGTCCTCATCACATTCCTCAGCTTGTTCAGTGCATCTTCAACCTTCTGTCTTTCATCAGAAGTGACCTTGTCCCCCAATTCCTTGAGCATCTTCTCAGTCGTATATACCAGTGTATCGGCCCTGTTCCTTGTTTCTATCAAATCCCGCTTCTTTTCATCTTCAGCTTCGTGCGCTTCTGCCTCCCCCTTCATCTTGGCGATTTCTTCTTTTGATAGGTTGGTGGTTGCTGTGATCCTGATACTCTGCTCCTTTTGTGTTCCCAGATCCTTTGCCATGACATCCAATATCCCATTGGCATCAATGTCAAAAGTCACCTCTATCTGAGGCAAACCTCGAGGAGCAGGTGGAATACCATCCAGAATGAATCGTCCCAACGTGTGGTTGTCCTGAGCCATGGAGCGCTCTCCCTGCAAAACATGAATTTCTACTGACGGTTGGTTGTCAGATGCGGTGGAGAAAATCTGTGACTTCCGGGTAGGAATTGTGGTATTCTTCTCTATCAGCTTGGTGAATACGGCCCCCAGCGTCTCTATACCCAGAGACAACGGCGTCACGTCCAGGAGCAGTACATCTCTGACGTCACCCGCCAGCACTCCTCCCTGTATGCCTGCTCCAATTGCCACGCACTCATCGGGGTTGATATCCTTCTGTGGCTCTCTCCTGAAGTATTCTCTGAGAAAATTCTGGACCTGTGGCATGCGGGTCGAACCACCCACCAGGATGATCTTATGAATCTGATCAGGAGACAACTTCGCATCTCGTATGGCTGTCAGCAAGGGACCCTTGGTCCTTTCCAGGAGATCTTCTGTCAAATTCTCGAATTTAGCCCTTGTCAGTGTCAATTCCAGGTGCTGAGGACCAGATTCACCAGCTGTAATAAATGGAAGACTAATGCTGGTTTCCATCAATCCAGAAAGTTCAATCTTGGCTTTTTCTGCAGCATCTTTAATGCGTTGTAAGGCCATTCTGTCCCGTGACAGGTCAATGCCGTGCTCTTTCTTGAATTCGTCCACCATCCAGTCCATAACCCTCTTGTCCCAGTCATCACCTCCCAGATGCATGTCTCCGCAGGTGGCCTTGACTTCAAAGACACCTTCACCAATGTCCAGGATGGATACGTCAAAAGTGCCTCCACCCAGATCAAACACCAGTATGGTCTGCTCTTCTTGTTTATCCAGTCCATACGCCAGAGCAGATGCTGTGGGTTCATTGATTATTCGTACCACATCCAGTCCGGCAATGGTACCAGCATCTTTCGTAGCCTGTCTTTGCGAATCATTGAAGTACGCAGGCACAGTGATGACTGCTTTCTGTATTTTCTCTCCCAGGTAGTTCTCCGCATCCTCTTTCATCTTCTTGAGAATCATAGCAGATATTTCCTGTGGAGAATACACCCTGTCTCCAATTTCGACCCGGGCATCATTGGATGGCCCCTTTGTCACCCTGTACTGTACCATGGCCCTTTCAGTTTCTACCTCATCTATATACCGGCCCATGAATCGCTTGATCGAATAGACTGTCCTTTCTGGGTTGGATACTGCCTGCCTCTTGGCCACCTGGCCAACCAGCCTCTCCCCAGACTTGGAGAATCCCACCACAGAGGGCGTCGTCCTGGACCCTTCTGCATTGGGAATCACCACAGGTTTGCCAGCTTCCATGACTGCCATGCAGGAATTTGTCGTTCCTAGGTCTATTCCAAGAATTCTCATTTAATCACCTCTCTTTCCCACCTTAACTTTTGAAGGCCGGAGACAGCGATGCTTAAACATATATCCCTTCTCCAGCACCTCAATAACAGTGTCGTCTTCATAATCGCCGCATGCTACCAAGACGGCCTCATGATAGTAAGGATCAAATTCTTCTCCTAGAGCATCGATGGATGAAAGTCCCTCTCCCTCCAGTATCTTTCTGAACTGCGAGAAGATCATCTCGAGGCCCTTCCTCAATGAGTGGATGTCAGAACTCTCTGCATTCAATGCTCGCTCGAAATTATCCAGAACGGGAAGTAATTTCTCAAGCAAGGCTGTATTTGCCTGCTCTGTATACTCAATTCGCTCTCGTTCCACCCTTTTCTTGTAATTTTCGAATTCAGCCTGCAACCTCTGGAGGGTGGAAAGATACTCCTTCACCGTACGATCCTGTTCCTCAATCTCTCTGCATAATGCATCGATCTCTTCCTGACATTGAGGTGGGACCTCAATGGATTCAGATACGGGTTCTCCCTCGTCATCTGCAGGCTGGGCATTCGTTTCAGGCTGCATGCCACTGCGCTCTTTTTTATCCATCATGTCACCCCACTTCTACAACGAGTTCATCCCCTTCCATGTGCTGTGAGATGATTCGTGCAGATTCTGGCACTTCGAATTGTCTAAAATATGCTTCACCATTTTTGTGTGCCTTCACTTCAATTGATGTCTCCAGCTTTCGTACATCAATATTCTCTTTCCTGACTCCAGGCAAAGTAACCCTGATTATCCAGTGCTGCCCAATTCTGTGAATCCTGCCTTCGGGCTCCTCAACTCGCCTGGGCACAACGAGGGATTCAGCCCCGATGCGTTCACCCTTTCTGTCCTTTACCTTCAAGGTATGCTCTTCATTCCTGTCCTGGGATTCTTCAATAGGGATCCTCCATCGTTCCGCCTTGTTTCGCGTCTCCTGTCTTCTGAAGCCTCCTGAAATAATTTGAATGCTGATCCCCCTGACCTCATTCCTGAACAAAGCATCGAACAACTCTGATTCACCTGAGATTTTCCTCCCACAATATGGACAGTACCGCCATGTCTGCGAGAGATAATTCCCACAATACACGCAGAACATAACACTCATAATCTCACCACACCTTTCTGTTCCAGGTTCTGCAGGGCCTGTACAGTTTCTTCTGTAGAAATTTTGCACTTTTCAGCAATACCCTCCACAGTGAGACCTTCTTTTCCAGTTACCACCTCAAAGAGTACCCTGCTCTCTACAGGCGGCAGATCCAGAGAATCTATGATCATCATACACCGCTTTCTTGTCCTTGCCAGCAGGTTTTCAATATACATTTTTGCCTGTGTCAGTCGATCCAGTTCTTGAACCAGATCTCTGCACACCTTTCGATGTTGCTCGATCTGCCTCAGTTTCTGTATTTGCTCCACTTCTTTTTGCAGCTCTTTAAACTCAGGAAACTCCTCAAGGATGAATTTCCAATCACTTCTAGGTTCCAACACATAAATCCGGAACAATCCAGGAGTCAATGTAAATTCAAGTTTGAACCGTTCATTGACCTGGAAATACTTTCGAGGAGAACCTCTCTGCTGCTTTTGGACGTACGTCTCAATTATGCCGAAGTCAGACATAATTTTGAGATGATCATTGATGGCCTTTTGACCGATATTCAACAAACTGGCAATTTCTGTAGTATATCGTGGCTTTTCTGCCAGCAGTTCCAGTATCATCCTCCGTGTTTCGTTTCCCAGTACGTCCAGAAGTTGTTCTGATGAAATCATAAGCATCACTTATCTTAACTTGAAGTTAGTCTATTATATAAATGTTACGGTTATGGTAGTAGCCTATAGCCTAGGAAAAAAAATGCTTCTGAACCTCAGCCATGTGAGAGTCTGTGAAAGAGGGGAAGATGGTCCCTGTCATACAAGAAGGGTTACCCTATCCGGTGTCATGAACCCAAAGAAAAGAAAATGAGAAAACTGAATCGTCAAATCAATGGAAAAGTAGAGTGAACCTAGACAAGTTTTCGTTGAATAGGGGGTACAAAGTTAGAAATTCGTTCTATCTTGTGGTGCTTCTCCAGAACATTCTTTACCTGGCTCATTGGAACTCCCAGCCGAATTTCCTTGGTTCTTCCATATCGCCCTTTGCTGACCACCGTTGCATTCACTATCCCCATCATGTCCATTTCGCTGATAATATCAGATACCCTCCTCTGAGTGAGAATGTCCATCTTTGATTGTCTGCACAGTTCCTTGTACACGTTGTACGTTTCTCCCGTGGTAATGGCTGAAGCATTGTACTTCTCCAGAAGCAGTATGGCAAACAGTACAAACTTTGATTGGGTGGGAAAGGTCTTGATGACTTCCGTCACCCTGTCCTGTTCAATGCGGTTCTTGGCAATACGCACATGTTTCTCAGTCACGCGAGAGGCTCTGTCTCTTTCAGCAATTTCTCCTGCTATCCTCAAGAAGTCTAGAGCGCGACGTGCATCACCATGTTCCTGAGCTGCAAATGCAGCGCACAGTGGGATAACCCCAAGATCCAGTGCATTGTCGAAAAAAGCCTCTTCTGCCCGATGGGAAAGAATGTCAACTAATTGCTGGGCATAATACGGAGGAAACACCAATTCTTCTTCTCCCAGAGAACTCCTCACTCTGGGATCCAGAAACTCCACGAAGTTCAGGTCATTGCTAATTCCAATAATACTCACTTTGGCTCGTTTCAGATCTGAGTTGATGCGTGTCAAATTGTAAAGGACACTATCGCTTCCTTTCTTGAGCAGTCGATCGATCTCATCCAAGACCACAATCACCAATCGTTCCTCTTTGTCCAGGGCGCGGACAAAGCTTTCATACACTTTGTCTGTGGGCCACCCAGTCAAAGGTACTGACTGCCCCATGTACTCTGCAAGCTTTGCTAGCAGCCGATACTGAGTATCTACAATTTCACAATTCGTGTAGATGAGCCAAACAGGAATGCGCATTTCCGGCTTTTTTATCTCCAGTTTTGTTCCATATGGACGGATATAGCAACATCCACCTACTTTTCTTACCAACGCTTCTCCTACATGAATGGTAACAGCTGTCTTGCCCGTTCCCGTTTTACCATAAATAAAGATATTAGAAGGGGTCTCACCCTTCATTACAGATACAAGTATAGTAGCAAGTTCATCAATTTGCAGATCTCTATGAGGAAGCAGTGAGGGAGTATAGTGGTCGCGAAGCACTTCCTTGTTTTTGAAAATCTTCCTTTGAATCAAGAGCTCATCAAAGAGCTGGTCCAATGATCTCTGACCCTCCAATGTATCACCGTTGTCACCTTCATGATAAACCTATTTAAGCCTTCCTCCGCCCCCTTCATTTCCACTGGAATATGACGGGTTATAAGAAGATAAGTAACTTCGCGGCTAGGTGCGCAGTAATTTTCGTTAGGAATCTTTATAAGCGTACAATCTTTTTTAACCAAGTAACCATTTCATTCTTCTATCACTACATAAGCGACCATTTCCTCTTCCCCACTTCCACAGGAAATAAAGGGGTAGGGCAGCCACTCAAAAAACAATCAATCAAGACCTCTCCGAGACTCAATAATCACCTTCCCGTTCCTAACGAATTACTTCACTCCTATTTTACGGTCCTCGTCACACCCCATCTCAACTAGCAGAATCAACCAAGCCCCCTCGTCCGCAAATAACTAGTAATATAAGAACTCAAGCCCGTGGTTCGTTCCACGGGAAAAGGTATGAGAAGTCCCTTCTTTCTCAAGCGAACCCTTAAATACATACTAAACAAGTTCATTTGATGAATATTCTTGCCCTCATAGACGGCGAACATTATCCACCAGTAACGAAAGATGCGTTGGCAACTATTGAAGGTGACGTGAGAGCTGCTGTTTTCTTGGGAGGAACGGAAAAAGTCGGTAGCATTGAGGAATTGACAGCACATCTTGATATTCCTATCTACAGAGGAAACCAGTCAAGAGATATTCACGACGTTATTGTGACAGCTTGCTCGGCTCATGAGATTGAGCAAGTTGTGGATCTTTCAGACGAGCCGATTATGGACTACGTCAGCAGGTTACATCTCGCCTGTGCGCTCATGAAAGAAGGAGTCCAATACAAGGGATCAGACTTCCTGTTTACACCTCCAAGATACCCAAAGATTCTGAAACGTCCCAGTTTTTCCGTGGTGGGGACAACAAAGAGGGTGGGAAAAACTGCTGTCTCGGGATACATAGCCCGAACACTCAAGGCTTCAGGTTATATTCCCTGGATTGTGACGATGGGAAGGGGAGGTCCAGCTCAGCCCGAAATCATCAGAGGTGACACCATCGAACTCACTCCTTCGTATCTACTGAAACAGGCAAATCAGGGAAAGCACGCTGCGTCAGACCACTGGGAGAATGCTCTTATTTCCCGCGTAGCAACAGTCGGATGCAGGCGATGTGGTGGTGGAATGGCTGGAGTTCCTTTTTCATCTAATATGGAAAAAGGAGCCCAACTGGCAAATACACTGGAAGCAACCTTCGTAATACTAGAGGGGTCAGGCACCACCTTCCCTCCTGTGAATACAGATTGCTGCATCGTGATTGCAGGAGCGCATCAACCATTGGAATTCATCAACGAGTACTTCGGTCCCTTTAGAATTCTCATGGCCGATCTGCTCATCCTCATGATGTGTGAAGAACCCATGGCTTCGCCGCAAAAAGTGGCAGAGATGCAAAAAGCAATTAGTGAAATCAAGCCCGAACTCCCCCAGGCACACTGCGTGTTCAGGCCGGTACCCCTGAAAGACATTTCAGGTAGAAAAGTATTCCTGGCTACCACGGCGCCCCCCTCAGTCCTGGAATCTACTCTGGTACCCTACCTCGAACAAACCTTCAGTTGTGAAATAGTAAAGGCTTCTCCCCATCTTTCTAATCGACCGAGATTAAAGAAAGACCTGAACCAATTCCTTCCCCAGGCAGATACTCTCCTTACTGAAATAAAGGCCTCTGCCATTGATGTGGCCACGCGAGAGGCTTTGAAATTCGACCGCAATGTCGTGTTCATGGATAACGTTCCCCGCCTTCGAGGAGGAACTGTCACCAGCTTGGAGGATGCCATTGTCCAGCTGGCAAGAAAGGCTGAGGAGGGGATCACACGATAGAAGTAGTAGGCAAGAAGTATGTAACTCCATTTTCAAAGGGTGTCCTGGCCGGATCTTTGTTGAAAGCAGGGCTGGATGTGAACAGGGCCTACAAAATGGCAGAGGAAATTGGGCAGAGAATGGTGACCTCAGGAATCTCCCGGATCTCTGAACAAGATCTCACTGACATGACTTACCACATCCTGATAGATGACGGGTACCCACGTATCGCCTCGTTCTACCAGATGTGGCATTCACTGAGAAAGAAAAAACAGTCACTTGTTGTTCTTCTGGGAGGTGCCACAGGCATCGGGAAATCTACGGTAGCCTTTGAAATCAGCTATCGACTGGGGATTCATTCCATTATTGGGACAGACGTCGTGCGTGAGGTCATGCGGAAAATGGTCTCACGGGATCTACTCCCCACTCTTCACACGTCCTCATTTTCCGCATGGAAAGAAATTCAGGCTCCTTCTTCATTTTTGAGTGCAGTGATCTATGCTTTTGAGCTTCAGGTATCTCATGTTGCTGTGGGGATTAATGCCATAATCAACAGAGCACTGACCGAGGGGTTCAGTCTTGTAATGGAAGGAATTCATCTTGTCCCTGGGTATGTTGAACGTCAGGATCGGACGATATTTCATTTCGTTCTTACCCTCAGTGACAGAGAGGAACACGTGAACAGGTTCTATGCTCGAGCAAAGGACAGCAGAAGACCTCCAGAACACTACCTTGAGAATATTGACAAGATCAGGCAGATACAAGACCACATCGTAGGGAGGGCTAATAGAGAGAGGGTTCCGGTTCTGGAAAATATAGCGTTAGAGGAGACAGTCACTCAAATCTTAAATAGAATGTATGATCAACTTCAAAAGGAGGCTGCAACGGATGAATGATATTAATAACCTTTCAGTTCCCATCAGACAGTACACCACACGAAAACTGGTGGGCATATCTGAACATGAAACTATTCAGGAAGCCTGTCGAAAAATGGTGGAATTCAAGGTAGGTTCTCTGGTAGTGTGTAATGAAGGAGTCGTGGGATTCCTAACCCAGGGGGACGTTATCGAGCGGGTGGTGGCTAAAGGACTGTCCTATGCTAAACCCATTTCCAGCATCATGACCAGGGACCTCATCACAACTGACATTGACTCTCCCGTATCTAAAGTGCTTGAATTAATGCAACAACACCAGATACGTCATGTTCTCATCACAGAACGAGGACAGATCACAGGGCTATTTTCCTTAAAAGATCTTGTAGATCCGGAAAGACAGCTCTTGGAGACAGTGATCTCCAGCGAATAGGCGTGAATGCAGGATAAACATGAGAATTGCTCATATCTCGGATTCTCACATCACTCCTGGAGGAGAATTCAAGAAGGAACCCTTTTCGCAGATCGTGGAAGAGGTTAACCGCCTTCCTTTTGATCTGGTGGTTCACACAGGCGACGTGACTGACTCTGGACTGAGGGAAGCGTATGAACATTCCAAGGCTTTCATCGACACGATAAAAAAGCCACTTGTGATTATCCCGGGAAACCATGATTCACGTAACGTTGGATACGAACTTTTCAATGAGTACTACGGGGAATTCAATGGTGTGAAAGAGGGTGATGATTATGTACTCCTTTACGTGGACAGTTCCATTCCCGATCGCAATGAGGGCAGAGTGGGAAGCAGCAAGTTCAATTGGTTGAAAACTCAGCTGATGAAGTACAGTTCAAAGAAGATAAAAATAGTGGCAGTCCATCACCACCTGGTCCCTGTTCCAAAGGCAGGTACAGAGAGAAACGTCCTGTTCAATGCAGGAGATTTGATGGATTTACTCCAAAAGTATAATGTAAACCTCGTTTTATCCGGCCACCGTCACTACCCGAATGTGGTCGATGTGGATGACATGATCATCAGCAATGCGGGCTGCATGTCCTGCAGGAAGGTGAGAGCGGGAGATGCATGCAGTTATAACCAGGTGGACATTTCACCTCAGAAGATCACCATCACCATCAGGAGAGTAGGGAATGAACGATCCCAGTGCTATGGGAGTGCTGGTGACACCGCTCCGTCTCGGCCACAACACTTCCAGGAATATCAGCCACATGAGTACCCCCGTGTCTCAAGTGAGATCTTCATTTCAGAAGGTAAGAAGCTGGCCCGAATAATTCACATTGCAGGTACCTTTTTTTCGGATCGAAAAATGTTTGAGAGGAAAAAGTTTGAAAATGCTGTGAGAAAGATTAATGCTCTCTCACCAGATCTTGTGGTCCACTGCGGCGATATTGTGGAGGCGGGAATTCCTCTCCACTACGATCTGGCAGAAACGTATTTGAGCCAGATCAGTTCTCCCGTAGTATATACGCCCGGGCCCCGAGACATCAACTATATTGGATATGAACTCTTTCCCCGATTAGCAGGCGGATGGGACCAGGACTTTGAGAACCCACTGGTTCATGTGCATGCAGTGAACTCTTCTCAGTATGATTCAGATGTGGGGGCTGTAGGGCGATTCGAGCTGGCCAAACTGGAAAGGGGTATCAGAGAGCAGGAACAGGACATGAGCATCGTGTTCCTGCACCACAACGTCATTCCTTTGCCCCATATCAGAGAGAAGGGGCTACTGGAAGATGCAGGAGACGTCTTGAAAACACTGTGCGACCTCCAGGTAGATTTGGTGCTTACAGGCCATTCTTCCTATCCCTATGCATCCAGAGTTGACAATACGGTAATTTCCAATGCGAATGCCGTTTCTGGTCAGTATGTGAGGAGTCTTTTTGGCAATTCGTTTAATGTTGTGGATATTTTTGACCGGGTACTCATCATTTCAGAACTACATAGTCTGTGGAGATCGAAACGTATCATGGGAATCTGGTGGAGAAAAACCTCTCGGAGAAACAACAGCGTTAGAACGTTACATTTGACATAATATGCAGGATATGGGAAATGTGGCTGCCTGGGCCCTCTTCTTTGAAAAGCTACCATATTCTGAACTCGGTGGATAATTGAAGCCTGAGAGTGAGAAAAGAGGAATCAGGGATCATACGGGTTCTCAAAGTGCAAGGTTCATTTCTTACCCATATTCCTGTGGGGTATTCTCATCAGCGGGCTTCTGAGACCGAGACGATTGAACCTTGCCGCCTGGCAGGGCTCAACGCATGTGAAATGAAAAGTTATTTATAACGTCATACCACCCGCATAGTATGCTTTCCAGACTCCAGAACATTGTGGGAGAATCCAATGCTACTGATAGGGATACTGTGTTACTCTCTTACTCTAGGGATGCGTCTCTCATACAGACGCTCAAACCTGATTTCGTGGTGAGACCCCTAACTGCCCAGCACATAGCAGATATTCTCAAGCTTGCCAATCAGACAGGAACCCCTGTCATTGCTGCAGGGGGCCGTTGTGGCATGGGAGGTGCATGTCTTCCCCAAAGGGGAGGAATCATGCTGGACATGACGGGAATTAACCAGGTAGTTATAACTCCCGATAACATGACGGCCACTGTAGGTGCAGGATGTACCTGGGGAAACCTTCTCTATGAGCTGAAACAGAAAGGGTTCAAACCAGGATTCAGAGGACCTTACTCCGGTCATTCAGCAACCATCGGAGGGTCTGTATCGTCAAATTCTATTGGGCTGGCGTCAGCCAAATGGGGTCAGGCTCCCCAGGGAGTGACCAGCATCACGGTGGTCTTGCCCGAAGGAGACATCCTGGAAACGGGGTCTCGAATCAACCCTCATGCCCGTCCCTTCAATAGGTTTACCTGTACCGCAGATTTAACAGGGCTATTCTGTGGTGATCATTCCCTGTTGGGGGTGAAATATGACATTACCGTGCGAATCTATCCGTACCCTGAAAGTATTGCATATTGTGCATTCGGGTTCTCGAACATTGAGGATGCCACAGGCGCCTTCTATGACATCCAAAAATTGATGATTGCCGAGGACATGACGATGGTATGTGATAAAGCATCCATCAGAGGAGTCATTGAGGAAATGGCAGATTTATTCCCTGACATTGAAGCACTGTTTGTGGTTATCCTGGAAGAGCCTTCGGCAGATATTTCAGCAGCCAAGCAGGCACTGTGCCAGAATATAGCTCAAAAACACAACGGAAAGGATTTGGGGGACATGTTTCCCAAGGTGTACTGGAATTCTAAATTTGAGATGATTACCCCGCTCTTTAAATATGGCATGTGGAATGCCACCTGCCACTGTCTGGAAACGTACCGAATCCCTGAAATTGTGGAGGAATTGAAAGCCACTTTCAAGAAATACGAAATCGAGAAAAAAGGGTTATTTGGGTTGATATGTGCCATGCCTGCTCTGAATAACTGTGTCTCTTTCGTGGGCCATGTTTACGGGAAGGAAAATGACCAGAAGTCCCTAGAACTCATACGGAACATGTGGGACGAAAAGAAGAAGGATATCTGGGAGTACGGGGGAGTTCCCTACTGGACGGGAATTGCCTGGTATCCGTACCTGGACATGACTCCCCAATTCAGGGATACACTGGAGAGGATAAAAAAAGCGCTTGATCCACGGTGCATATTGAACCCCGGGGCCTTCTCACTCCAGTACTAGTCCTCTGGGTACTCTCACAGGGACTCATCAGTCCCCCTGAAGAATCGGTCAATCATTCTTCCCAGGAGGTCTTCGTTGCCTTCAAGCATCTTCATTTCACTCCGCATCCACTGGGCAATGTCTTTTCTCACAAAGGGCTGGATAACCCTTTCGTCCAGGAACACGATGGCTGCCCGATCAGTGACCATTCGAAGTGCTCTCCCCGCTCCCTGGCTCAGTTTCCGGTGGGCGGGCAAGAAATATCCATAATACTTCCCTTTGTTGGGGAAGACCTGGGTGTAGTACCGTATCTGAGCCTCAACACGGGGCGTGGGCTGCGCATAGGGGACGCCTACCAATACCACTGCATTCATCTGATCTCCAGGGAAGTCTTCTCCCTCTGCATTTCTCCCCCCCATGACCCCCAGCAAGACAGCACCATGTTCGTGAGAACATTCCTTGAAGGATTCAACAAGCTCATCATTCTGCCCGGAGGTATACTCTCTCCGCTCGATAAACAATGGTTTCGAGGATATCAATTTCAATCCTGCAGAGAGAAGCCCATTCAAAACCTCGTATGATGCAGCAAAGATTCCCACATTCTTCGGCGTGTTATCAATGACCTCACTGGCGGCCACTGTCAGCTTTCGATACATTTCCTGACTGCGAAAGTTGCCCTTGGTTGTTACTCCCCGGACAGCTGCCACGAATATATTGGAAGGATGAAAGGGAGTGGGGAATGTCCTGGATTCATAATTGGTTAACCCTACCACCTCTGCAAAAGCATGTAAGGGAGTGAGAGTACCTGACATAGAAACAGATGCATGTACATTGCTCAGGACTTGAGTGCAGATATTCCGGGGGTCTAAATCGACAATTTCCAGCCTGAATGCAGGATGCCCTCTGCGGGTATAGAACCGCTTGATCAAATAGCAGTAGTCTTCCCTTTCTTTGACATTGAGCCAGTTAATCAAAAAGAAGGCACATCCGTGAATGTAGGAACGGGGAGGTCTGCCCTTCTTGAGCCTGTCTTTCTGGACCTCTTCCCCCACTTTTCTCATGTACCGGAACAGTTCCAGGAGTTTGTGTTCTCCTCCCGGAAGTCTATTCATCAGTTCCACATAACTCAGAATGACCTCATCTTCCTGGTTCAGTTCATATTTCTGAGCCAACTGTTCAATGACCTGTTCCACGATTTGCAGAATGAAAAGAATATCTGGTTCCTCATACTCTTCAGCCTCTTTCTGCGCTGCTTGTAAGGAGATGGTACTCAGTATGTCCGATCCCAGCCGTATAGACAGATCAGGAAGGTTATGCGCTTCATCCAGAACCACAATCATGTCCTCGAGGTGGCACCCTACAATCTCCAGAAAATTCTCGCGTATGGGGGGGTGAAACAGGTACATGTAGGAACAGGCCACCACGTCTACATTCTTTGCCACCTCTTTTATGAAGTCATAGGGACAAATTCCTGCTTCCATACAGATATCCAGAATCTCAGAAGAGTACGAAGGTCGCCTTGAAAGGGCTATTTCCATTTCGTAAACCTGTTCCTGCTTCTCTTTGAATTTCAGATGGTACTCGCATCGCTCAAGGCTTCTCAGCAGTTTGCACAGATAGAGAGCAGATGCTGTATCCATCGCATGGTTCTTCACGGTGGGATGCAGGCACATGTCCCGCCTTCCCCTCAGTGAGATGCCAGATGCGGGATGATTCGGGGAAATAGCATTCAATTCATCGATGACTCTGTCCATTTGCTTGTGAGTCCGACAGCAATACACAATCTTCTTCCCGGCTGCATCAGCTACAGGAAGCAGAGACGACAGGACACAAATCGTCTTCCCAAACCCCGTGGCTGCCTCAAATAACACATTTCTGCCCAGTGATACATGTTCCAGCATGAGATGAATCAGTTCTTCCTGGTGCAGGCGCATCTCCGGGTATGGGAAGCAGTGGTTCATACTGTAATCTGAGAACGTGTACTAAAAAGGTATTGCATCAACTTCAGGAGGAGTGACTGCGGAATATTGTTTTCCTTCCTTCTTGCCAATCTTTAAAAGGCTCCCTTTCAAACAACCGACATGCGAATTTACAAGTGTCCCCAATGTGGGTTTTCCCAGGTGACGGAAGATGAATTATGGGAGTGCCCCAGGTGCAGATCACCCCTGTTATTCAAAGGGATAAATATGGAAAAAATCGAAAGGCTGGTTTCAACGTACTTTACCTATGCAGAGTACAAAGTAGAGGACTCTGTGATAATATTTAAGGTGCAGCCCTCTGCATATGATTTTGGGACGATACAGAGGGAATTTGAGTCCCAGGGGTACTATCCTTTCTTGAGGAAGAAAGGTGACCAGGACTTCCTCATTCTTGCAGAAAAAGTGAAGCAGGGCTCTCCTAACGTCATGTGGAATATTGTGCTCCTTGTGGCTACCATTGCTTCTACGCTCTTTGCAGGGTACTCTCTTTCCCAGAGCATGGTACGGGAGGGATTGATGAGCAATGTGTGGATGGGAGCAGTGAGTTTTTCCGCGGCCATCATGTTTATCCTGGGAACCCATGAGATGGGACACAAGTATGCGTCCAGCAGGAATGGAGTGGATGCCACCTGGCCATATTTCATCCCCATGCCTTTCTTCATAATCGGGACCATGGGGGCTGTCATAAAATCCAGGTCACCCATGCCAAACAGTGATTCAATGATTCAGCTTGGAGCATCAGGCCCGTTGTGTGGGTTTCTGGTGGCAGTTCCTCTCTTCATTCTTGGGCTGAAGCTGTCGTATGTGGTGCCACATCTGGAGCCTTCAGTCGAAGGAGGAGTGATGATATACTTCGGTCAATCATTGCTGACTGACTTTCTGGCAACTCTGTTGTTGAACATTCCAGAAGGCTATGGGGTGGTTCTGCATCCCGTGGGGATTGCAGCCTGGGCTGCCCTCTTGGTAACCTCGGTGAATTTGATCCCTATTGGACAGCTGGACGGAGGTCACATTGCGCGTGCAATCTTGGGAGAGAAGGTGCATAGAATAGTATCGCACATGTTAATCGGCGTCATGGTGGTCTTGGGATTCCCCTACTACAATCCTCTGTTCGTGTGGGAAGGGTGGTTTGTCTGGGCTTTGCTCCTGTATTTTGTGATTATGCGGGCAGGCTCCGGTGGGGCCATGAATGAATTGCAGCCAATCAGTGGATCCAACAAGGTTCTGGCCCTTGCAGCACTGACCGTCTTTGTCCTGACAGTCATTCCCATTCCTCTGCAGATTGTTCAGTAAAGGTCCGCGAGCCGACGATTCAACGTATTCTAATGGAAGAATCCTGGGGTGAAATTACCCTTCAAGATAGCTTCTAATCAGGTTTAGAGCAGAGAATTTGCCTCCACACAAATACACATACATCCGCTCTCTTCCAAACAGATGATTACGAATTTCCTCTGCATTCCATCCTCTCTCGTGAAGTTCTTTCACCTGCACCCCAAAGTCCTTCAGAGTTCTCACCTGCTTTGAAAGGGCTTCCTTGGGATGCCCAAAAGGGGGGCCGTGACCAGGGAACAAAATGTCGATATCTAGATCGGCAAGGCGTTCCAGAGACTCAATGGCATCATAAATTTTCACATCGACGAATACTTCCCTAGTGGGACCCCACAGGAGGAGATCCCCTGTGAATGCCCACTTCTTGTGGGATTCATACAGTGAAATGTGATCCGGGGAATGTCCTGGCGTGTGGAGTACGTCAAAGGTGTACTCACCCGTCTTGAGGACAGGAGGAACCTCCTTGGGATTGGAGGGCTCAGGAAGTCCATACAAGAACTTCTGAATTTGCATTTCTAGCTGAGGACATCTCAGCCGGTCAGCACCTTCAGGATGCACATAAACAAAGGGAAAGGCCGAATTCGATCCAGTATGATCGGGATGAGCATGGGTATTGACCACGTCCTGTATGGTGAATTCCTTGATGGTGTCAAGGAAATCTTTTGACAGATTGGCAGCACCCGTATCAATGAGCAAATCGTTGATGATGTATGCATTTATGGGGAAAATCTGTTTCCCAAAAAAAGAAATACTCATACTAATGCGGTGAACATCGTCATGCGACTCGATCTCGATCATGCAGTATGAAAGACCGTGGGGTTGATAAAGGTTTCCGTTCATCACGGAATCCTCTCCCAGAAAATGTGCGTTTCGCAGCACTGGTGACAATTCCAAAACCTTATATATGAAAATTTCCAGAGTTTTGCATGAGAATTGGCCTGGTTTCAAGGACAGATAGAGAAGAAGCTATCCAATTGGCAAAGGAGATTACAGATCGATTCTCTCACCATGATCTGTTCTATGATTCAGATTTACTCCCTTTCTTCAAGGGCGATCCCATTCGGGAAGTGGACGTTCTCATGGTTATTGGGGGGGACGGCACCATTCTACGGACTGTAAGGAAATATTCATTCCCCATTCTGGCAGTAAAGGTGGGTAGACATGGCCATCTCTGTGAGATTTCTCCTGACGAAGTATCATGCATGCAGGATATATTGAAGAGCCATGAAGTCAGCCGGCTGATGAAGATTGAAGTTCCTGGAGCAGGGGAGGCTCTAAATGAAGTGGTAGTGAGGGCCAAGATTCCGGACAAGGTGGCTCGATTCAGAGTTGCGTATGGGAACCACGTTGACGAAATCCTGGGTGATGGGATTATTGTCACAACACCCACGGGATCCACAGCCTACTCTCTTGCTGCAGGGGGTCCTCGGATTGAAGAGGGCTGTCCTGTCCTGTGTATTACTCCAATCTGTCCTCTGGACTTGTCCTTTATCCCCCGGGTCATTCCTCATGATTGGGAGGTTGTGATTACGGCTGTGGACAAGCCGTGTCACATGACATTGGATGGATTTGCATTATCTTCTCTTTCCGTGGGGGACCAGATCACAGTAAGAAAATCGAGCAATTGTGCCATATTCTGGAGGAAAAAGAAATTATGAAATACATTCTGGATGCATCAGCCATCATCTCGGGATTTGTGGATAATGGGTATACTGTTCCTGAAGTCATCCAGGAGATCAGAGATTATTCATCAGAATTTACCATGGAATCACTGATTGCATCAGGGAAACTGCAGATTGAGGAGCCATCAGAAGAGGCAGTCAGTGAGGTTGAATGTGCAGTTGGGAAAACGAAAGACACCTTGAGTGCTACAGATGTGAAGGTAGTGGCACTGGCACTGGATCTGGATGGATGTGTGGTCAGCGGGGACTATGGGATACAAAACGTGTGCGAAGTTCTTGATGTACCATACGAGTCTGCAGGAGTTAAGGGGATTGAGGAGATATTCCGGTGGGAGTTTGTGTGTGTAGGATGTGGACGGAAATTCGGGCACGCTCTCACGGAATGTCCCTTCTGTGGAAATCGGGTGATCCGAAGAAGGAGTATCCAGAGAAAATCGCAAATGACCGGATGTCGCAAGAGGGAAAAAGCAAGTGGGGAATGAGCAAGGAAAAAGTAGCAAATGACTATGGGTTCCGGACAATAATGTAGGCCATCTGGGCGAAAGTGAAAGCCAGAATCGCAAGACACATCCCGAAAATTGTCCAATTGTACCATGATCCGGGAAGTTGTTCTTTGAAAAGATAGGGAATTCCCACAGGAGCCAACAAGAGAATGACATATGTCACTCTCAGCACCCTTTTCCCTCCTCCATTCTTGCTGAGGTTTTCTAGCATGAATTGTCCACCTCCTCTCGATACTTAAGTCTTTTTGTGGGCTGGCTCAACATTTCAATGTGCCCCTGTTGTTATCCAAAGCCAAGCAGAAGGTTGCCTAGTTCGGGGGTTCCAACGGAAAGCCATGTGGGGATCATTCTTGGCGGTGGAAAGACTCCTTGGACCTCATTGTATGAGAAAGGTTGGAGGACTTGGATGGAGAAAAGAAGAGTGCAGGGGGAAACCTTTTATTCACACTCTCACAATGAGTAGTAGCCCCTGTAGTTTAGTGGATATAATACGGGCCTGCGGAGCCTGTGACTCGGGTTCGAATCCCGACAGGGGCATAAAATGACTTGTTTGAATCTATAGTACTATATTCTTTCTTTGTTTTTAGATTTGGTACTTTTTATTCGTCCCAGCTTCACGAGACACTTTCTTACTTCATTCACGAATAAACGGAATTAATTATTTCTTTTCCGCGCGTAAGAGGACAATTGCCAGCACCACGATCCACAACAGACAACCATAGATCATAGTGCGCTCCTGTATCCCCACCAACGGCCCCGATTGTCCTCTAATGGCTCGCGGAGCGCCCATTGTTGCCAAAATGTCTTCTACAAGGAATACCAGAAATGTCCCGATCGAGTAGAAGCGGAACCAATTTTGGCATGCAGCAGCTCCGAATCCCATGGCTACTAGAAGGAAGAGTACGCTCAGACCCATGAGAACTACGTTCATGGTATTGGCAGACGCTGTCATGGCCTCGCCGGGGTGCACCGGAAAGAATGCAACTGCCACCAGGGCCGTGACCGCGTTTGCAGCCAGCAGGCCTCCAGTCACTCGCAGAGCGCGATTCCGACCGGCTGATACCCATACTCCCAGCGCGAAAGCGATCAAAAGAACGTCAGCCGTGAGTTCAAGCGGAAGCACGAAGGGTCTCGTGGAAGCACCTAAAGCGCTCAGTTCACTGGCGGACTGGGAGGCAAAGTCATAGCCTTCCCACAGCATGCCTGCGAGTATATCAGTGCTGACATACAATAGCGAAGAGAGAATCCCACAGACGAGGAAGAATCGCAATATCCTTGCAGTTTCTACCATCACGAATCCCCCTGACCGCACGTGCTGGATTGCTCTCTGTGCTCGAGGTACGGGTCTGTCTTGCCAATCGAGCGATACATTGCTGTACGAAGCGCTTCTTCCCTTGGATCCGTCAAGTAGAACTTAACCAAATTCGGGATGTACGCGTAACCAATCCCGGCATGAGGATCAGCAAAACCGAAGGATCCCCCTGTTCCCGGGGCTCCGAAGGAGCTCGGATGAGCGAATGCGTTCTCAGGACTTGGCTTCATGAAACCAAGTGAGAAAACAATCTCCATTTTGAGGCATTCATCATGGAATCCATGAAGTGGGGGGACTGCGGGCGCCATTAGCTGTTGAAGTGTTTCCTCCCGCAATCCGAGGTTACGGCCCCCGGTCGCGAACTCGCCATACGCTCGAGCAATGGCTCGAGCCGTTCCCACTCCCCCTCCTGCCGGTACCTCTAGATTCCGGGCATAGATGTGCTCTCTCTCTTCTGGCAACGATCCTAGTAACGATCGGCGAAACCGTGAGCGCGGGTTCATAGCTGAGAGTGCTAACTGGATGGGCATGGTGAAAAAGGCACTCGCCAAATTAACCCTGTGAAGTGTTGCAAGTCTGGCGTTGGGAATCTCTTCAGGTAGCCCAATATAGAAATCAAGGCCCAGTGGAATGGCCATTTCCTCTTGGAAGAACTGCCCTAAAGAGCGGTGTTTAGGATCTACCCGGCGAAGCAACTCGCTTTCATAGAACCCGAGTGTGATGGCATGGTAAGCCTGTCTCGTGCCGGGCTCCCACTCCGGCTTTTGCCCCGCGAGTACAATTGCGAGCTGGTCGAGGTCAGCGATCAGGTTCTTTTCTGGCGGCATATCCAACACATGCAATCCGGCCTGGTGCGAAAGGAGTTGCCTAACTGTAGTCAATTCCTTCCCTTGCTGTGCAAATTCCGGCCAATACTTCGAGACACGCTCATCGTAATCAAACAACCCTCGAGAATGAGCGAGTGCCATGGATAGACCGGCAAGTCCCTTTGTGGTCGAGGCGACAAGGGCCATCGTATTCTCCTGCCAGGGTTCGCCCGTTGCTTTGTTCCGGATTCCGCCCCATAAGTCCACTACTTTTTCCCCACGGTAGTAGATACAACAGGCAGCTCCAAGCTCACTGCGGCGCTCGAAGTTCTCGATGAAAGCTTCCCGCACAGCCTCAAATCCTGGCTTAACAAAGCCCGATGTCGCAATACTTTTGGTCATCTCGGTTCACCTTATGGAAGGTTTCTCACATTTATTTTTGATTGCTTGCCAGGCGTGTCACTATCCCGAACCTACAATGCCGGCGAGTGATACTCTAATCTTCTTCACATGAAAGGTAGTCACCCAGCCTTTTGTTCAGTTCTGATATGATCATTCCGCAAGTGACAAAGAAGGGATATTTGGTTACAGTCAAGGTAACCTTCTTTTTTGACCTGGAGTATTCACCGCTTGCTTTCAGTGTTTTCTCATACTTGAATGTCCCTTTGGTGGAGGTTCCTTTGAAGACAAACCCTTGACCTTCAACCATCTTGATGAGGGTTTCCATGGTTTCTTTAGGGTCATTCCCTTTCAAAGTGCAGTTCATCTTACATGCCATAGTATCAAGAATCTTTATGAAAGAAGGTATTAAAAGATATGGGTGTCACGCCAAAGAAGTATGTGATGACATACTGTGACGAGAGATAATCTTCTCTTCTCATTCAAGTTCCATTCGTTTCATCTCGCAGATGTTCATCTTATATGACAGGATCACTGACCAGCAAGGATGATAATTCTGAAATAACAACAAAACGACCAGAAAACAGGAATAAAAAAATAAAAAAACAAAATAAAGAAATCAAAGAAGTTATTGAAGTCCATACCTTATAGGAGCGAGAAATGTCGTACTGTATGAAAACAGCCCATAAGCCCCAAAGGAATGGAACTGCCTTACTGAAACGCTGTAGCTTGCTCTCTTGGTGAGAGAGGGGGATTCAGGATCTCCTACCAAGTTCCTCTCGTAGAAGCACCATCTGTAGGTGGTGTTGATTTTTGCAGAGGATACCAAGTAGCTCCGTGCCTTGTTCAGCATATCACCCAGCTTCTGCTTTCCATCACTCCAGCAGGCTCTGAACTCCTTCTCGCAGAACTCTCCAGAGTACTTGCACGCATTGCTTGTGGAGTACCACCCGTAGTTGTCATTGTAGATGGCAGCAATAGCTCCATTGTTGGAGTCCTTGACGTAGGCTTCTGCCAGGCAGTCATTGGCTTCAATCTGTCCACAGATGCAGGCGACGCTGGTGGTCCAGGGCCAGAACGTGTTGGTCATGCTGGCAACATCTGAATTGTACCAGCTTACTGTACCACCATTCTGGTAGTTGATGTAGTAGACAGTTGTGTTACCGTGTCCAATGTGGGCTACTGCCACGGGGTTCTGGGCCCAGTGGGAAATCCACACTGATTTGGAAACAGTACCATTCTCCTCGAAGAGGTAATCAATGGTGTACCCTGAAGGAATCCAGTTGTCGCAGTTGTATGCCAGACATCGTGAATCGGGGACGTTGTTGGATGCAATCCGGGATTGGTGCAAGAGGACTCTTTGTGGTTTTGTGGCCAGTTCATAGCTGATGACTTTGCTCACAAAAGCTGATGCTTCTGAGGTGGTCTCAACGGGTGCTCTTCCCACAGCGACTTCAGCATACCAGTCTTCTTCGCCTGATTCTCCCCAGCGTCTGTCATTGTCTGTATTCCACGTGCCATCGAGATGGCCGTAGTACATGTCAGCCAACATGTCATAATCGGTGTATCCACCAGTTGACACGTAGAATCCTCTGTAGGGGACAGCAGCAATATCACCACCCAGCAGTACATACCGTGTTCCATGGTTGGTGTAGTAGTCCTTGATGAAGTTCCTGATTTTCTCCTGGTTGTCCCTTCCGGTGTAGTTGGATGAAATCCATGATACCGTGTACACCGCTGCTCCTGTCACGTAATGTGCCTTATGGTTGGCCAGTGTCTGGAAAGTGGAACTCATGGTATCGTTGGTGATGATGACGTACTGGTAAGTCTGCAGCGGGACAGCACCCTCTTCATATGTGGATATCATTTCAGGATTGTCCACGAACCCAGCGATCTCTGCTTTGTCTCCTCCCAGTCCTCTGTACAGGTTGTTCTTCATGCCCTTGCCAAATTTCACGTCCACTGTCATGGTCTCATAGAACTTTATGGTTCCAGATTTTGGCTGGTACTGGAGAGGGTAGAGGTTGACCAGAAGTATCTGGAATCCTTTACAGGATTCTATGCTCACCACCTCAAAGTCTGTTGCCGGGTACAGATTATCAGAGCCGTAGATTGCTTCATTCTTGCCCACCACTACAGGTTCATCACTGAATGTGCAAGGGGGCTGACCCCACGGCAAATCTACACCCTTCTGGATCACAGGGTTGCTGGTCTTCACTTTGATGTCCTTCACCTCTGAATCCTGTGGCAAAAGAATGGTGGCCGGGTAGTAGGGGACCAAGGGTTCTCCTGCAATCTCTTGGGTTATAGTGCCCTCGATCATCCAGGAACCACACTGATCTGTGGCAGTGGCGACAGTGAAATGATACTCCACACTGAAGTTGTCGTTTTCAGAATAAACCGCAGACATACTCAAGCTCAGTAATATCATGAGAACAAGTGCAATACCTATTCTACCTTTCGTATCTTGTCACCTCCTTTGTAGTGATGTTCTTGTGTTATCATATGGGTATATAAACTTTTGGGTATTGATTACCAATGACCCTGTTTGAACCTTTTTTCTACATTTTATACTTATTAAATGCCTTTTAATATCTAAAAACATATCAATTGTGATATCAGAAGTGACTCAATTTACAGAACAAAGATGACTCCAGCCAGCCATTGGAAGAATTCTTTGCGATTTTTCTTATTTCTCAGAATGCAGATTAGTGCATTTTTCTGATGTACATATCCCTGATTTCTAGTGAACGACTTGATTCTTACTTTTGACTGAAATTCCTGCAAGAATCAAATTTTAGAGATTGTGAAAATTATAATTACTATTTTATTCCTGTTTATATTTGCTCAAGGTGCACCAAATACAGATAAATCATTCTTGATCCTTTTTTTACCACTGTAATCTAAGCATGATCTATTATAATAAAAATTATCTACTTCATGCTCATTATGATTAAATTAACATACTTTAGACAGAAATTTTCGTAAGAGGCTTTCGTTTGACAGAGAATCAATAAAGAACAGTAACTTTTCCTCATTTATCGGCGAATGATAAGTTTTCCTCCTTTTGATACACGAGATTCCAAGGGATAAAGGTCCTCATAGATGATCGCTTACACAGGTTGAAGAGTCTGGGTGCATGAGATCCTTGCTGTTGCCTGCGAATCCAAAAGATGTATGAACCACTTGAAGAAATCGAAGTCAAAACAGAATTCGAAACCTTTTTATTCATCTGACTCCAGGGGAAAGTAATGCAACAGAGAACAATTTACCTAATACTTCCTCCAATTACCTACAATTCCCGGACCGAAGCATCAGTAAAAGAGATGATCAAGTCCAAGTTAGGGACGGATGTACAGATTGTGTCTCCCTCCAGACTCAGTTCAGAAAGAATACGAGACTGGAAAAAGGAAATAACTACGTGTCAGGCAGTGGTGGGAATCGCTCTGGAAGGCAAGTACACTGTCAGCGTGTGGACTGTCCTGGAATTTGCCGAGAAGAAAGAGATTCCGGTTTACACGGTGGAGATTGAAGAAGGGCTTCAGATCTGGAGAGAAGGAATTCAGGAAAGCAAAGAAAAACTCACGTATGAGGAGAGTAGGAGCTTCACACGAAGCCTTTCACTCGGATCCCGGAGAGATATTTTAGCAGGTCTCTTCTTTGGAGGCAGAAGAAAATACTAGATGGCAAGTCATGTGTACTGTGGAGGTTGTCATTTTCTGACGGGAGGTGAAAACCCTCCTTTCTGCTGACTCTGCAGAAAAGTTCGGACCATCAACCCAGAAGTTGCGCCATATCACCATTTTCAAAAAGAGCCAGAACTTCCTTCACCTTCTGCTTGTTTTCTTCAGTAGGTCTAATCACCATAATACCTTCTGAGGGTTCCCCATACACAATGACTGTATTGGTATCAGCATACAAGATTGCAGGGAGTGCAGCCAGATCTTCTTCTCCCTCCACAAAAATCCTCTTGTACCCCTTCTTTACTGCTGCGATTAGTTCCTTTGTTAGTTCAGATGCCGGATTTTCCACCGTGATGTCACATTCCATGGTACCCACACGGTCCTTTCTCATACTCTTTCCGTCTACGATGATCATCTCAGGTTCAATACCCACTTTCAGCATATTTTCGGCCACAACGTCTCCAATAGCAATTACTTTCTCACCGGTGAGCATGCCTTTCAAGATTCTGTACGGTTCTGGTATCTTTCCTGAGATGAGGAGCCCAATACGTTCCTGCATCTTTTCCCATGCTTCTTGCGTCATCTTCATTTATCTGACCCGAAGTGCGTACTTTCCAGGATGGGTTATGTTCAGACTCTTGGCAATCTGCGATTCGAGATCGAAGATGATTACCAGTCCACTCCAGTCATCAGTGAGATGAGAGGTCTTGCACACTGGGCACACATTCCCCTCAACCAGTCTATGACACTCTCTACAGACTTTCATGCGCTCTCCTCTTTCTTCATGTCTTCCTGTATCCACTGAATTTTGCCCAGTCCTGGTTGCCTTAATGTCAACCCAATCTTTGTGCCATCCTTCTTCTTGGATATGGTCACGATTCTGGCCCGCACTCTATCTCCTTCTTTGAGAATTCTTCCGCTTTCTTTTGCGGCCAGTGTTCTCTGCTTGGAATCAAAGCTGATGAAGTCATTGGTTATCTGGGATACATGAACCAGTCCATCCACAGGACCTAGCCTGATGAACGCACCAAACTCCAGAATTTCTGCTATTTCTCCTTCAACAACTTCGTGCATCACCGGGTCGTATGCTAATACTTCGTACTCCACATCGTAATATGCTGCCCCATCTCCAGGGATTACTTTGCCTGACCCAACCTCATGCACCTCTATGACGGCCAGGACTAGTCCCAGATCTTTCTTCCAGATACCGGCAAAGCTTTCCCGCAAAATGGAAATGATTGCCTCCTTCAGATTCTCGCCGAACCTGGCAGGAGGCACTCGTACCGTATCTCGTAGTATCACTTTCTTGTACATACAATCACACAAATAAGGGGGCAAAGACCAGGGCCACAATGGACATCAACTTAATGAGGATGTTCAGCGAGGGACCTGACGTGTCTTTGAAGGGGTCTCCCACTGTGTCTCCCACGACAGCAGCCTTGTGTGGATCTGAGCCCTTACCTCCTAGATTGCCTTTTTCTATATATTTCTTTGCATTGTCCCAGGCTCCACCTGAATTAGCCATGAATACAGCCAGCAGGAATCCTGTGACCACAGAACCCGCCAGCAGTCCGCCCAGGGCTTCCGTCCCCAGTAATAATCCCACTACCACAGGAGACGCCACAGCCAGAAATCCGGGGATGCGCATTTCACGCAGGGCAGCACCTGTTGAAATGGAAACACACCTGCTGTAATCTGGCTTTGCAGTACCCTCCATGAGGCCTGGAATTTCCTTGAACTGCCTCCTCACTTCCTTGACCATGTCAAACGCAGCTCTTCCCACAGCAGATATGGAGAAGGAACAGAACACAAAGGGCAGCAATCCACCGATGAACAGCCCCACCACAGTGGAAGGCTGGGTAATGTCAATGCCAAAGGGTGCGCCTGATAACTGGGACACCTTTGTTCCGTATGCACTGAACAGGGCAAGAGCTGTCAGAGCAGCAGAGCCGATGGCAAATCCTTTTCCAATGGCGGCTGTGGTGTTACCCACTGCATCCAGTGATTCTGCTCGCTCTCTCACTTCCTTTCCCATTTTGGCCATTTCTGCAATTCCTGCCGCATTATCGGCCACCGGGCCATATGTGTCAGTGGCCAGTGTAATCCCGAGGGTGGAAAGCATGCCTACAGCTGCAATGGCAATCCCATACAGATCAGCAAAGTAGTATGCGGCCAGAATGGCGGCACATACTGCAAGGACCGGTATGACGGTGCTTTGCATGCCCAGAGAAAGGCCTGCAATGATGTTGGTGGCAGGACCTGTCTCTGAGGCAGAGGCCACTGCCCTGGCAGGGGGGCGGTTGTCTGCAGTATAGTATTCAGTAATTAACCCGATGACAATACCGGCAACTAAGCCGGCCACGGTAGCCCCAAAGATCCCCATGTCATTGCCTGTGGCATAGATCAATCCAAACGTGCCCAGCGCCATAAGGATGGCTGCAGCAAAAATACCTCTATTGAGTGCGGCGTGCAGGTTTTCTCCCGAGGCCGACACGAAGAAAGTTCCCACAACTGACGCGAGGATTCCGATGGCAGCAATTTGCAGGGGAAGGACTACCTTGAGTGTAGCCGCCATCACAGCACCAATGGCCATGGCAGCAATGATGGAGTCAACGTAGGACTCAAACAGGTCTGCACCCATGCCTGCTACATCCCCAACATTGTCCCCCACATTGTCAGCAATGACCGCAGGGTTCCGGGGATCATCTTCAGGAATGCCTTCTTCAACCTTTCCCACAAGGTCAGCACCCACGTCAGCTGCTTTCGTGTAGATGCCGCCTCCTACTCTGGCAAACAACGCAATGGAAGATGCTCCAAATCCAAACCCGTAGATGATGTCTGGATTCCCGTAGATGTAGTAGAATATGCTCACTCCCAGGAGTCCCAACCCCACTACACACATCCCCATGACTGTCCCAGAGTTGAACGCCGCTCGGAGTCCAGCAGTGATGCTGCTCTTGGCAGCCTGGGCAGTTCTGGCATTGGCAGCAGTGGCAATCCGCATACCTATATTGCCAGAAAGTGAAGAGAATAGGGCTCCCACAGCAAAGCAGACTGCGGTTTCCCTATTAATAGTCAGAGCGATAGCAACAGTGACCACCGCGGCAAATATGACCAGGAATTTGTATTCCTTATTGAGGAAGGTCATAGCTCCGTGGTGGACTGCTTCTGAGATCTCTTTCATTTTCTCAGTACCAGGATCTAACTTCATGAGTCTATACGCGATGACACTGGCGAACACCAGTGCAATCACCGAAGTTATCGGTGCAAGTATCCACATGTTCATCACCTGCTAGTCCTCTTGGTTAGTATATATAACTCTTCTGTTCCCAGATTTCTTCTGGACACACTCATATGTACTGACTGCAGGTTACAGCTTATTTGCTACTTCCTGGGCCACTTCGAGGGTTGAACTTGTTCCCCCCATGTCGTATGTCCTGAACCTCCCTTCTTTAACAACAGTGGCTATGGCCTGCTCCAGAGCTCGAGCATCCTCCTTTTCTCCCAACCAGTCCAGCATTAATTTCACAGCTAGTAACATCGCCGTGGGATTGACCTTGTGCTGCCCCGCGTACTTTGGAGCTGATCCATGTGTGGGCTCAAAGACAGCAAAAGATTCTGACATATTAGCCGCAGAGGCGAATCCGAGGCCTCCCACTAACTGAGCGCACAAGTCAGAGATGATATCTCCGAACAAATTCGAAGTGACCAGAACAGAGTAGTCCTGGGGATTCTTTATCAACCACATGGCCATGGCATCGACATTTGTCTCCCACATCTCGATATCAGGGTATTCCCGGGCAATATTCCTGGCTTCTCGGATCATGAGTCCGCTGGTTTCCCTGATAACATTGGGTTTCTCAATGACTGTCACGGTCTTCCTGTTGAACTTCTTTGCGTATTCGAAAGCAGCTCTCACAATTCTTTGACAGCCTTTTCGAGTGAAGATCCTGCAGGAAATTGCCATATCTTCATTAGCCACATCTTTGAAGGCTGCCATCTTGGCATGCACGGACAATGCGGTCCTCACCTGGTCAGGGACGGGGTGAAATTCAACGCCTGCGTACAGTCCTTCCGTGTTCTCCCTGAATACCACAATGTCAATGTCATCTCGATAATTGAGAGGGTTTCCCTGATAGGACTTGCAGGGCCTCATGTTTACGTACAGACCGAACAGCTGTCTCATGGCCACAATGGGAGAGTAGTAGGACAGGCCTGTGTCACGCAGGTGAGGAGCGAGCTCCTTAGCTGCTTCTTCTTTTGGTTTTGAGGTGATTGCTCCGAACAGGCAGCAATCGCTTTCTTTCAAAAGAGTAATAGTACGTTCCGGGAGAGGATTACCCTCCTTACACCAGAATTCCCATCCAACGTCGCCATGGAGGTATTCTGCATCCAGATTGATCTTGTCGAGCACGATTTTGGCAGCATCCATAACATCATTGCCAATGCCGTCACCTGGCAGAACAGCGATCTTGTATGTCATGGTATGAGGTTGGTGCAGCGTTTTAAATTCTTTTCCCTGCACTCTTTGATGCAGAGTTGTGGTGGTTCCATGCAAAAGTATCTCCAACCTTCCGTTTTACCTAACGATGAATGGCTGCTGAAACGCTCACAGAAGGAAAAGTCGACTGTGATTGAAAAGGAAAACAACCAAGGCAGAATGAACCAAGAGAAAGTAATAGGCGGGAAGAGAAAAGAAAGGAAAAGAAGAAAAAAGGAAACTTTATTCAATGAATTGAACTCTCAGCTGGTACGGATCCTTCCCGTGGTAGATATCGTAGCCGTAGACTAAGACTATGTAGGTACCTGGTACAGGAGCAGCAAAGACCTGCTTCTCCGGCGATGCAAGTGTCGCACCATCTACGTACAAGTAGCCGTTGGGATCAAAGATGTACATGTCCAGGTCATACGTGGGCCACATAGACCAATCGTGCAACCACCACAGTTCGAAGACCACATAGCTCAGACCTTCAGGAACTTCGATGTTGTACTGGTGCCATTCGTCGAAGCCGATAACTTCTTTGGGCCCGCCGTTGTTTTCCTGGCTTTCTGTTTCCGTGACTGTAATATTGCAGGACAGGGTTCCCCAGTTCGTCCAATCAGCCTCGATGACGATTCTGACCTTACCGGGGCTCGGCTCGTAGGCAGTGAAGTCGGCGTCACCGTAGACATTGATACTGTTGTAAATAAAGGCATCACTTGTTCGGACTGAATCCTGGACATAGAACTCGATAGAGTCTCCCAGCCAGGGATTCTGTGATCCGGAGAAGGTAACGTCGGTCAGAGAGATGTCCAGTTTCTGAGTGTCTTCATCAACAGCAATGGTCAGGTCGTAGGCAATTCCGGGCTCCAAGGTCCCAGTGAACCACGTTTGGGTACCGCCATGAAGGTCAGTTGCTTCATAGGTGTAGCTCTTGTGCAGGTGCAGTCCATCATCGATTCCGCCTTGCAGCAAGCTCAGCGAGTTGGGCAGATTCAGGTACCCGTTACCCTGAGCATAGATGCCGTAGGGCTTGGTAAGTGGAACAGCTCCTTCAATGATGGCGTTCCTGATCTGGTAGGGATTGGCAGCACCCAGGTTTGTCTTCTGCCAGCTCACCAGCAGCGCAGCTGCACCGGATACAGCAGGACAAGCAGATGACGTTCCTGACATGATTCCGATTGAGTACGGTGGGAAGGCAGACAGGGCATAGACACCGCATGCCAGAACATCCGGGCCCAGACGGCCGTCACTGGTGGGTCCGTGGCTGGAGAAGTAGATGATCTGTTGCTCATCGTAGGGAAACATGTCTGCTCCAATGCCGGGTATGCCGTATGCAATATCCGATCCTACTCTTGTGTGGATAGGATCAGCTGCTGCACCTACAGCAAGAGATGTGTTGGCATTTCCGGGTGCCTCTATCGTATTCAGTGCAGGGCCACTGTTACCAGCAGCGGCTGACACAACTATACCCACCTCTGTGGCTTTATCTACCAGCTTGTCTTCAGCATCATGTCCATCGTAGCCAGTGGCTCCTCCCAGACTCATGCTGATTACGTCAATGGGCAGTCCTTCTGCACCACCAGTGGCATCATACAGCTGTCTCATGTAGATGGCATGGTCAATTCCCTGCATGACTACTGACGTGGGCACACCTGCACCTGACTTGGGGAAGACTTTGATGGCATAGATCTCAGCCAGTGGAGCCATTCCCAGAAGTGGGACGAGAATGTAGTCTTCGTCGTAGTCAATCCAGCTCTCGGCTGGTGCATATCTCATGATAGCCTGACCCCACAGGTGAGTCTTGGGCAGGAGAACAGCAGCGTTGGATGCAACAATACCCGCACAAACAGTTCCGTGGTAGTGATTGTCAGGGTCGCCCCAGGAGTCAGAGGGCTCGTCAGGTGCGAAGCTGATACCACCGATCACACGGGGATACAGACACGGGTGGTATGGGAACGTACCAGTGTCAATGACAGCTACCAGGGTTCCGGCACCAGCATTGGTCTCAGACCATACTTCCTGAGCTCCAGTCACCATGTAGTTGTAGTAGTCTTCCGGTAAGCTCTCTATATCCTCAAGTGTGTAAGAGCCTGATATCTGTGCTGATATGTCCATGACTTCAGTAGTTTCGAAGTTGTCACCGTCTGTAGTTTCAGGAACTTCTGGCAATGTCTGTACGCGGTCCTTCCACACTGAAACAATGTATGAGCTACCAAGAACGTCCTCCAGGGCGCTGAATGGAATCTCAGCAGCCAGCATGTCTACTGTGACAAATTCAGTGGTAACGTGACCGCCAGCAGCGTTAATAACATTGGTTAATCCTGCCTTGTCAGTTGTCTCGAAGATCAAGTGCACATCTTCACCACTTGGAGCACTAACCGGCACGTAGATTGCGAGAACCAGTATACCTATCAGCACTAGACTCATTTCTTTCCTCATGTTTTCACCTCCCTTTAAAGTTATTGAATGTGTACCACGGTACATCATTATGCTTAAATACCTTTCGGTGGCTATAAACCGTAACAACGGCACTATGTTGGAAATTTAACAGATTCTTTGATGATATTGTAGTTTTCTAGCGATATTTACTGTTGTATTGTAACCTAAACATCTTTTGTTGAAGTGAAATTTCTGTGTCACTACAATCCTGAATGGGAGAGAGTTCTGAGATGGTGGCGGCGATTGGATGTTACAGACGGTTTCCGCACGTTCCTTATGCGAAATTCCCTTCTCTTGATGTGGAACAGCGGGTACGTTTCAGGGGCTTTTGACACAGGAGGGGTTTCAGAGTTAGTATCTCAACATAAGATCTATTGCCATGGTGGTACCATCCTCGATTACCTTTCCATCGAGGCTCTCTTCTCAGGGTTAATGATCAGAAACGTTCTCATCACATTCTGTACAGGGCAAAGGGTGGATCGGGTATAGGGACATTTAGGGAAGCAGAAATCCCGAGGGCCAGCACCAGTCGAGTGTCTTTCGGATTGATGATACCATCATCCCACAACCTGGATGAACTGTAGTAAGGGTTCCCCTCATTCTCGTATTTTTCCATAATGGGTTCTACGATGGCTTCTTCTTCCTTTTCAGACAATTCTATTCCCTTTCTCCATAACTGATCCTTTTTCACAGTGAGGAGCACCGTAGCAGCCTGCTGCCCCCCCATGACAGAAATTCGGGCATTGGGCCACATCCACAGCTGGCGAGGCTGGTACGCGCGTCCACACATGCTGTAGTTACCTGCCCCAAAAGAACCACCAATGATCACCGTAAACTTGGGCACCTGAGCCACAGCAACTGCAGATACCATCTTAGCACCATTCTTGGCAATTCCACCTGCTTCAGACTGCCTTCCCACCATGAATCCTGTAATATTCTGCAGGAATACTAGAGGGATTCTCCGCTGGCAACAGATCTCAATAAAATGCGTCCCCTTGAAAGCACTTTCACTGAGTAGAACACCATTGTTGGCCAGGATTCCTACCGGATACCCCATGATTCTGGCAAATCCGGTGACCAGCGTGGTACCATACACCTTCTTGAATTCATGGAATTCGCTGCCATCCACCAACCGGGCAATGACCTCCCTCACTTCGAAGGGCACCCTGGAATCTTTCGGGATGATCCCGTAGATTTCCTCCACCGGGTAGAGGGGATCTTCCGGGGGCTTGACATCCAGAAAGGTCTTGGTGGGGCGGTTTAGGTTCTCCACAATGGACCTGCACATCTGGATAGCATGCATGTCATCATGGGCATAGTGGTCAGCCACCCCGGAAATCCGGCAATGGACATCAGCACCACCCAGTTCCTCAGGAGTGACATCTTCATGGGTAGCAGCTTTCACCAGAGGAGGTCCTCCCAGGAAAATGGTTCCCGTCTCCTTGACAATGATAGTCTCATCCGACATGGCAGGAACATAGGCGCCACCTGCTGTGCACATCCCCATGACCACTGCAATCTGGGGGATCTGTTTTGAAGACATTACTGCCTGGTTGTAGAAGATGCGGCCAAAGTGCTCTCGATCAGGAAAGACTTCGTCCTGCATGGGGAGGAAAGCTCCCCCTGAATCTACCAGGTATATGCAGGGCAGTCTGTTCTCCAGGGCGATTTCCTGAGCTCGCAAATGCTTTTTCACTGTCATTGGGTAGTAGGTCCCCCCCTTTACTGTGGCATCATTGGCAATAATGACCACTTCCTTTCCATGGATGATCCCAATCCCTGTGATAATGCCTGCGCAGGGGGCATCATTATTGTACATATTGTATGCAGCCAGTGTACTGAATTCCAGGAAAGGGCTATCTTTGTCCAGGAGGGTTTTAATCCTGTCTCTGACCAGCATTTTTCCTCTGGATTTATGCAGTTCACAGGCCTGCTCGCTGCCTCCTCCTTTTACCCTGTTTAGGGTATCATTCAGGTTTTTCAACAATTTGAGGTAGTGCTCTCTATTTTCCTTGAATTCTGGATCATCAGGGTCTATCTGGGTTTCTATGACTTCCATGAAATCACCATTTCCTTATTCTTCTATTCTTTCACTGGAGTCGTTACCATTCTGCCTGTCCGGTGGCAGTTCTGTCTGGCTCCATGTCTACTAAAACCTCGCCAGTGTCTACAATGGCTCCCTCTCCATACCGGAGTCTCATCACTGTTCCTTTCATGGGGGCCTTCACTCTGTGCTCCATTTTCATTGATTCAATGATGACCAGGTTTTCTCCTTTCTCCACAATATCACCTTCGGAGGCAAATACTTTAACTATTTTGCCTCCAATAGGAGAAATGATCTCCCCTTCAACATGATCGTGAATTTGGGAGCTGCGAATAGCTCTTTTCAGGCAGTAGGTTTCTCCGTTGCAGAACACAAATTGCTTCTGGCCATTACAGAAAACTCGTGGCTGGAAACAAGCATTATTCACGGAAACTTGCAGATGGGCTTCCCCTATCTGGGATGCGGAAACGTTATACACCTGTTCTCCAATCCGAATTTCCCAGGCATCTGAGCGCTGCTCCACATCCACCTTATGGATTGCGTTCTTGTGTTCAAAGTACATTTCCATTTCACCACCTCACACATTACTCCAGTTGCTCCTAATTTTCCAGGGGGAGTAGGGGTCCTCTGTTCCTGACAGTGATGCAGCACCTTCAACTGACACTTTCTGAGGAGATACTCGCAGTTTTTCTGCCATTGCGGCGGAAATAAGTGCTTCATGGGGGATTTCAGGCTCTTGAAATACTTCTTCATGCTCTTCTATGAAATGAGTGGTAATATTTCCATTTCTAAAGTCAGGATGAGCCAGAATTCGTCTGAGAAAACTGATGTTGGTAGTCACACCCAAAATAACATAATTGGAAAGAGCCCACATCATCTTTTCAACTGCTTCACAGCGGGATTCAGCGTAAACTGTCAGCTTGGCCAGAAGAGGGTCGTAGTGGGAAGTTACGTTCATGTTAGATTCGATACCAGAATCATTCCGTATGTTAACTCCTTCTGGAAGCTCCACGTAGTGGATAATGCCGGTAGATGGAAGGAATTCATTCTGGGGATCTTCTGCGTAGACTCTGCATTCCACAGCATGCCCCCTCTGGGCAACTGTTGCCTGATCAAGGGTCAGGGGCTCTCCGGACGCAATCCGTAGCTGCCATTTTACCAGATCTACACCAGTAACGAATTCAGTTACGGGATGCTCCACTTGCAGTCGGGTATTCATTTCCAGGAAGTAGAAATTTTTCTCAGCATCCACCATGAACTCTACAGTCCCCGCGTTGGTGTAGCCCACAGCCTCGGCTGCCCTGGTAGCTGCCTCCCCCATGGTTTTGCGGAGAGACTGGTCAAGAGCTGTGGAAGGAGTTTCCTCAATGATCTTCTGGTGCCGCCTCTGGATGGAACATTCTCTCTCAAACAGATGGATCATGTGACCGTGATTGTCTCCCAGAACCTGGAATTCAATGTGGCGGGGCCTGTCCAGATACTTTTCCAGAAAGACAGTTTCATCCCCAAATGCTTTCAGAGATTCACGTTTGCAGCTTTCAATAAGCTCCGGCAGTTCCTCCTTTGTTCGCACGATGCGCATACCTTTCCCGCCCCCGCCTGAAGCTGCCTTAATCAGCAGGGGAAATCCAATGGCTATCCCTTCTTCAACCAGGGCTTCACTCTTCTGATCCCCGCCATGATATCCGGGAATCACGGGGACTCCTGCTGTCTTGATGGTACTCTTTGCCTCCACTTTGTGGCCCATCAGCCGTATGACCTCACTGCTGGGACCAATAAAGATGATGCCTTCTTTTTCACACCGGCTGGCAAACTCTGGATTCTCAGCCAGAAATCCATATCCCGGGTGAATTGCTTCAGCTCCCATTTCCTTTGCCGCTGCTATGATCTTATCCACATTTAGGTAGCTGGAACGTGGCTCAGGGTCACCCAGGCAATACGCTTCATCTGCATTCCGAACATGGGGTGAATTCGCATCCACATCAGAGTAGATTGCCACCGTCTTGATTCCCAATTCCTGACAAGCAGTCAAAATACGAACTGCAATTTCCCCCCTGTTGGCTATCAAAACCTTTTCCAGAATTTGATCACCTCCATACAGGTCTTCTCTTTTCCAAAAAAGCTGATATCCCTTCATTCCCCTCCTCAGAAGCACGCAGACCGGCAATCAGCTCAGTCGTATACTCTCTATACTCTTCTCTGGGCAGCACTGACCACTTCCTCATCATTTCTTTGGCTGCGGCCATTGCCCTGGGACTGCTTGACTCAAGCACCTGAACTTTTTCTTCACATACACCGTCCAGCTCTTCAGCAGGACATACAGTATGAACCAGCCCCATGGCCAGTGCATCATGAGCAGTGAAGCGTTCTCCACTCAGGAACAATGCTCTTCCACGAGAGATCCCTATCCTGGGCAGAACATATGTAGAGATAACAGCAGGCACAATACCCAGGTTGATCTCACTGAAGGCGAACTGAGCATTCTCACTGCACACCACGTAATCACACACTGCCACCAGTCCCACCCCACCACCGAATGCAGAACCATTGACTCGCCCAACCACAGGCTTAGGGCACCTGTCAATAGTATCAAACATCAATGCCATCTTCTTGGAGTCTTCCATATTCTCCTCTCTCGTATATGATGCAACCCTCTGCATCCAGCCGAGGTCTGCACCGGCGCAGAAATGGCGTCCATTTCCTGTCAGTATCACACAGTACCCTTCATCTTGCGATATTTTCGCGAAGCATTCAGTGAGTTCCTCTACCACCTGCTCATTAAACGCATTATAAACTTCTGGTCTGTCCAGCACCACATGCAGAACCCCTTGCGTGGATTTCACATCGAGTGTTGTATAATCATAATCGTGCATGGCACCGCCTTTGGAAACATTTATAATTGATTGCCTCAACTATGAGTGTACCTATATATTTCTTTCGGTGTTCGCCTCTTGTTATATCAACAATTGTCGAAAAAGGGGTGAAGTATTATAGACAGAAAGAATACATAGGATGTCGAAAGGGATGGGCTGGGAATCATCTTCTGCGTACCAGGCAACTCCTCCTGAAAACCAAGAGTCATCTCTGGAAGACTGCATTCAGAACCATTTTTCCAGAGACATCTGTTCTGTTTTCTGATAGATTAAGTCCTCTTTCTTGAATCCGAAAGCCGTCATGATCCGCATTACTGCAGGGAGCACCTGGTTCTCAATGTAGTAATCAGCATCGTACTGAATGTCTCTGGATTCACCTTCTTCATAGGGTACAACGCGATCTCTGATGAGCCCTCTTCCCTCTTTCACGATATAGGCAATGGTGGAGCCAACTCCCACGTCTTCTCCCTGCTGCTTCATCTTCTGGGCAATCTGTACGTGGGGGCCAATCTGTTTGTACTGGGATAAGGGCATGGTCAATCGAGTGTATATTACCAGGTCTTCCAGGTCCACCTGGCGCTGTTTCAGTCTGTGAGTGACCTGTTCTACGATCTGTGCAGCTTTTTGAGGGTTGCCCTCCCGCAGGATGATCTCAAGCACGTCCTGCTGGGTTTTCTTGGCAATGTCTGCCCAGTCTCTTCTTACAATCTCCAACCCCTTGGTGATGAAAGTGCCCTTATCGTCAAGCAGCGCATATTTTTTCTTGGTTACGAATAATCCCCGAGGGTAGAATCCTTCGAATTCCAGTTCCATGGACTCGGGAAGAGAACTGTTGACTGTTTCCAAGAATGTCAGTGCCATCTCAATGTTGGCGTCTTTCATGGCAATAAAAACGGAATCTGTGTCCCCGTAAATAACTCTCAGGTCTTCCTTTTTCGCCATGTCAATAATCTGTTTCAGGTACATTCTCCCCCAGGCTGTGGTGGATTCAGCACATTCCAGTGAATACCAGCGTGCCCGGGGGTAGCCCATGTACCCATAAAAGGAGTTGGCAAGTATCTTGAGAGCCCACTGCTGGAATTCCAGCATTCTGTCATCTGATTCTCTCATTTGTTGTTTGACTTTTGCTCTTTCGTTGAGAAGCGTCTTTAGAATTTCTGGGATAAACCCTTTCTTGTTGAGGCAGAAGGTATATCCTGCAGGAGATGTATTGTTCTCACAGCAATCACACCCGAGAGTCAAAGGATCAATATTGTGGGTTATGATAATGGAAGGATACAGGGACCTGAAGTCCAGTTGGACCAGGTTCTCGTGCAGACCCTTTTCAGGCTCCAGAACGTAGGCCCCTTCGTAACTCTGAGAGGCCCGTTTCTCATATTCTCCACCGTGAGGCTGGTTTGGTGCAATTTCCCCCCTCTTGTGCGCTTCTCGGAGGAGGAGCCAGTCCACCATGGCAGAACTGGACGCTCTGGAAATGTCAAAGGGCGTCTGCCCCACAATTCGGGAGAGTGCATACTGGAGGGGGAGAAACTTCTCACCAATGGCCAGGGCTGCTTCCGCATCTTCTCTGGCATACTCGATGAGTTGAGCCAGGGGCTCACCTCCTTTGTCCCAGTATTGGGATATGTGATCGCCCCTGATTTTCGATTTTCTTCTCCCCGTGATCTCTTCATACACAGCTTCCAGTGTGTAATTGGTGAGATTCAGCAGTCGCTTGGAAATGGGGAAAAGATCAACGTGACAGAACCCAGGGACACGGACTTTGGTGGTGACCCCCCTGCCCAGGATCCTGAATTCTAGAGGGCATTCAACTTTCAAAATTTTGATTCTGTCCAGAATGTAGGGGAGATCAAAGGAATCCCCATTGTAGGTCACCAAAACGTCAGGATCAATCTCCTGTATCAATTCAAAAAACCGGGTCAGCATGAGGGCTTCATTCTCTACAACCTCAACAAAATCCTTCTCACTGTGCTTGTACGTGATAACAGCACTCTTCTCGTTTGTTGCCAGAGAAATCATTATTATGGGATCTTTCCTGGAATCAGGATATGTCTCTGTGTATGTTTCAATGTCAAAGGCCAGGACTTTCAGATCACAGTCACCGCTCATGGGATATGTATCACTGTCAATAAGATATCTCCGGGCAAAGGGAATGTCGTGCTCGTAAATCTTGCAGTAGGAGCGCAGTTCCTCTCTGTAGAGGGGGACATCTTTGGGAAAGTGGAAGACAATTCTCACAGCCTCCACCTTCTCACCTTTGAAGGTTCTGGAGACAGGCTCACACTCTTTAATGCCCCGAACCGCGGACAAATCCTGACAGGTACAGCCAATCCCGTAAATATACGGCAAGAAATCCTCATCATAGTCCACATGCTTTGTTCCGTTCTTGCTGAACAACCTGATGATGGCATGGTCACGGCCAATGTAATCGCAACCGTAGATCATAGTCTCCCTTTCTCTCTGAATGTACTTATACATTTGGTTTCTCAGCAGCGGGATGTCACTCAGTTGAAAGCTCAGGTATGTCCCGGTACAGGTCAAGAGCTTCAGGATTACTGAGTGCATCTCTGTTGTACACAGGACGTCCCTCAATGATCTTCCTCACAGCAACTTCCACCTTTTTTCCACTTATTGTATAGGGGATATCTTCTATTCCGATGATCTTGCTGGGAACGTGACGGGGAGAACAGTTCTCCTGGATCGTCTTTCTCACCTTGTCCTTCATCTGGTCTGTCAGCGTTGTACCTTCACGCATCTTGACAAAGAGAATAACCCGGACATCGCCCCTCCAGGGTTGTCCAACCACGATACTGTCCACAACCTCTGGAAACGTATCCACTTCCCTGTAGATTTCAGCCGTTCCAATCCGCACCCCGCCAGGATTCAGGGTGGCATCTGATCTCCCGTAGATGATGACGCCACCGTGGTCAGTGATTTCTGCAAAATCACCGTGCACCCACACATTGTCCACCACATCAAAATAGGCATTCTTGTACTTCTCGCTGTAAGGATCATTCCAGAAAAAAATCGGTTGGGAAGGAAATGATGCAGCGCACACCAGGTCCCCCTTTCTATTTACCACGCTTTTCTGATTCTCATCAAGTACTTCTACCTTCATCCCCAGCCCTCTGCACTGCAGTTCACCCGGGTACACAGGGAGGAGAGGACACCCCAGGGCAAAGCATGAAATGATGTCAGATCCCCCCGATATCGAGGACAGCTGTACATCCTCTCTTATGCTTCTATACACATAATCAAAACTCTCCACAGACAAAGGAGATCCCGTGGATAGGATTGTCTGCAATGCATTCAAGTCAAATTCCTTTGAGGGGATTAGTCCGGCCTTCTCCACTTCAGCCAAGTACTTTGCACTGGTTCCAAACACACTTAACCCTGTATCTTCTGCCAGTTGAAAGAGCGCTCCTTCATCAGGGTAGAAGGGGTTCCCGTCGAACAGGATCACAGTACTGCCTACAGCCAGCGAGCTCACCAGCCAGTTCCACATCATCCACCCACACGTGGTGAAATAAAAAATGGTATCATCTCTTTTCAGGTTGGTGTGTAAGACCAGCTCTTTCATGTGTTGAAGCAAGGTGCCCCCTACCCCGTGAACCATGCACTTGGGAGCACCGGTTGTCCCAGATGTATACAGGATATAGAGAGGATGGTCAAATGGTACCTGTTCAAACTGGATGCTGGACGCACTGGTCTGAAAATCTTCATAGTGAATTGCTTTGGGAAGAGTGATCGTGGGTTCTTCTGCATAGGGGACCACTACCACTTTTTCAATAGATTGAATCTTCTCCAGGATACCGGAAATTTTCTCAAGCGAATCAATCCTCTTCCCCTTGTAGCTGTACCCATCTGCTGTAAACAGTACCTTGGGTTCTATCTGTCCGAATCGATCCAGGACGCCTTTGATTCCGAAATCTGGGGAACAGGATGACCATATAGCCCCGAGACTGGCAGTTGCCAGCATGGCCACAACAGTCTCAATCATATTGGGCATGAATCCGACGACTCTGTCTCTTGCAGCAACTCCACATTCCTTCAAAGAAGCAGCCAAGGACGCCGCCTTTCTGAAAAGCTCCCCGTAGGTGACGTAAATCGGGTCTTGGGTTTCACCTTTGAAGACGAGTGCAGTGTGCTGGTCAGTGTGTCTCAACAGGTTCTCAGCGAAATTTAACGTGGCACCCTGAAACCATCTGGACTTTAGCATGTCATCAGGATTTTCCAGTACTGTACCATACGGACGAGAAGCTCGTACATCGAAAAAATGCCACAGTGAAGACCAGAAATCCTCCCTGTTTCTGACAGACCACTCGTAGAGTTCATGGTAGTCTCTGAACGTCAGTCCATACGTCTCGCTCAGGGAATTCATATACTGTGTCATATTCGCATTCCTTTTGCGTTCTTCAGAAGGGTACCACAAAGCTTTTTTCATTTGACACACCTTTCTATCCTATTATCTTAGAATATAAAAGTTTTTGGGATGATGTTTAAGGATCGAGGAGGTAAGGGGTAGGATAACCTTTTTTACTGTGCAGGGAATGTGCTCACATGATTGATCAGAGTTTGATGGCAGGTGTCCTGACATTGCTTGTGGCGTTGTTTTTTTCAGTTCATATATATATGGATTTGAGAATGGCTCGATCGAGAAGGAATTCGTCTTCTCGTGACCGTGAATTCCCCATTCCTGGATGGGCCAAAGCTCTGGCATTTCCCCCCTCCCTTGTATTTTGGGCTCTGTTTCTGATCAGTCCCCTCCTGTTATACAGGGGATGGTATTACCAGGAGTTGACCTTCCTCCTGTTCAGGAATCCTCACGAAGATGTGATTCAGGTGGCAGGTCTCCTGGTGATACTGGGCGGTGTCGTGCTGGCTGACTGGGGACGTGTTTCCAGAGGAGTCATTGCACCTTCTGGCCCCATGCCCAGTGATTACACTCTCGCAACCCGGGGAGCGTACGGTGTGATGAGACACCCACTCTACATGTCCTACTGGCTGTTTTTCATTGGACTGCCACTGGCACTGCTCAGTGTGCCGCTCCTGCTGTTGCTGGTGGGCATCCCGGGGTACTACGGCATTGCCACAGCAGAAGAGAAGATACTGATCCAGAAATTCGGGGAAAAATACAGAAAATATCAGAAAGAGGTGGGCATGTTTCTGCCGAAAGTCTGGTGACGCAGTGTGGGTCGAGGTGGGAACAGTTAAAAAGGGGGAGTAGTATTCCCCTGTATGTGGACCATCCTGCTTCTTCTCCTTGCGGTGCAGACCACAGGGTACACAGTGGATGTTTCAGGGACCGGGTATGCCGTAATCTCACATGAGGTGATCATTACAGCTGAGGAGGACATGGACACCTATTCCTATGTCATACCTTTTCCCATAACCCATCTGGAGGTTTATTCTGATAGGACAGTCCAGAGCGAATTCACTGTGCTCGGAACTGAAACTCAGATTACACTGCATATATCTCTTCAGAAAGGAGAATCTGCATATGTATTTCCCGAGTATTATAGCTGGGATATAATCCATAAGGAGGGGGCTGAATGGTGGCTGTATTTGCCTCCCAATGAAGCAGGGGTAACAGTGCTGATGCCGGAGGGTGCTGTAATCTCCTACATGGTGACAGACTCACCCTTTCCGCAGATTTCTGAAGAGGAGAGGAAAATCACCCTTTTCTGGGACGAATTGTCTGATGAGGTATATATTTACTATGAAGTGTCGCTGGATGGCCAACCTGCTGCAACCTGGACATGGGGTGTGGTGCCAGGTTTGGCGGGAGCAGCAGGAGTCGTGCTCTACATGAGCAGGAACCTTCTCAAGAGAAAGAAATACAAAGCAGCTCCCCTGAACAAAGCAGTTCTCTCTATCCTGAATGAACGGGAGATACAGGTAGTTGAGTATTTGCACGAGAGAGGGAGATCACGGCAGATAAAGATTTCTCGAGCATGCAGCATCCCCAAGACCAGTCTTTCCAAACTGCTGATACGGATGGAGAAGAGAGGAATCATCAAACGAGAAAAGGATGGTAATTTTACCTATTGTGAACTCGATGTGAATGCATTTGAATAGAAGTATAGAGTTCGTACGTGGCCGGGGACTGTGGTGATGCGATTCATACCAGGTGGAAACGTAAATCTTTTAAACTCCTCTCGGAAGTGACAGCATGCATACAGAAATTGTTCTTTCTCCAGATGAACTGCCCACTAAATGGTACAATATTGTTCCCGATTTACCACAACCTCTACCTCCTCCCAAGAACCCCGAGGAAGGAGAATCCAGACTGGATTTTCTGCAGAAAGTATTGATAGGTGAATGTTTAAAGCAGGAGATGTCCCAGGAACGGTGGATAGATATCCCTGAAGGTGTTCTGCAATTATATGAGCAGGCAGGCAGGCCCAGGCAGTTGTTCAGGGCCCGGCGGCTGGAAGAGTACTTGAAGACTCCAGCCAGAATGTACTACAAAGCGGAGTTCTACTCTCCTACAGGATCACACAAGGTAAATACTGCTCTGGTACAGGCATATTATGCCAAGAAACAGGGACTGGAACGGTTGACGACTGAGACGGGAGCAGGACAGTGGGGAACTGCTCTGGCGTATGCGTCTCGTCTGGCTGGATTGGAATGTACGATCTACTGGGTGAGGGCAGTCTACAACTGGAAACCTGAGAGACGGAGTTTCATGAAGATGTTGGGAGCTGAAGTGTTCGCTTCTCCCAGTGACAAGACCAAAGTTGGAAGAGAATTGTTGAAGGAAGACCCGGAACATGTGGGTTCGTTGGGGATTGCCATCTCTGAAGGACTGGAAGATGCGGCCTCAAGTGATACGGTGGCATATTCTCTGGGATCTGTGTTGAACCACGTGTTGATGCACCAGACTATCATTGGATTGGAAACCAAGAAGCAGTTTGAGAAAGTCGATGACTATCCGGATGTTGTGATTTCATGTCTGGGAGGTGGGTCTAATTTTGGTGGATTTGCCATCCCGTTTTACCAGGATTTATTGACAAAGAAGAAGCAGATCAGGTTTATAGCTGCTCAGAGTCAGGCTGCTCCCAATCTGCAGGGTGAGTATCGGTACGACTTTGCAGACCATGCTGAAATGACTCCCATGCTGAAAATGTACACCCTTGGTCACCAGGCAAAGATGGTGCCCATACGAGGAGATGGGCTGCGCTATCACGGATGTTCTCCCATACTGAGTCTGCTGCGACATGAAGGATTACTCGATACAATTGCGTATCCACCTGATGAAAAAATGGTCTTTGAAAGGGCCCAATTATTCGTCCAGAAGGAAGGCTTCCTGCCAGCGCCTGAGTCGGCATACAGTATATGTTGTGCAATTGATGAGGCTCTGGAATGCAAGAAGAAGAATGAAGAAAAGGTTATTGCGTTCAATATTTCAGGCCATGGGCTGCTTGACCTGACGGGGTACCAGGAAGTGCTGAAATTCTGATGGGATGAGACACTGAAACGAAAAAGAAAGGTTTATAAATCTGGGTAAAGAGAAAGCTGTAGGCCTCGGTGGCTCAGCTCGGTAGAGCGACTGACTTGTAATCAGTTGGTCGAGGGTTCAAATCCCTCCCGGGGCTCTCAGATTTAGGTTTTTGAGCCTTTTTCCCTTTTTTTTATGTATTTTAATGCCATGGAGTTTTCCTAGAAAGCTCTGATCGCTTATAGAAGGCTTTAAAGGCTAAAAAATGTTGTAAAATGTGATACTTTCATATTTCTTATTAAATAACTTTATATACCCATCCTTGTTTTTCTTCTTGGCTATGTGGCCAGCATGATGTTTGGCCAGTCTTAGTGCTTTGTCTAGAACGCCTTTCCTAAACAGGTTCCCCGTATTCTAAGAGAGGTTATATTTCTCCTTGAAAAGCTTCTTTATTTCATTGGTAGATGGGTCAAAGACTTGTAATCTGATGATCTCAACTACTTCTTTATTTGATATCTCGGATTCTTCTTTTTCCATGTCTGAATCATGGGCATTTCTGACCATTCACAATTTCATGACATATTTCCCTTTCATTACGAAATTAATACTGACTTCACACTTGAAGAAATATGGAACCCTTTCACGAAATCAACAACTAGCTGTCCAGGTGCAGCAGATCTATGCAAGGACGTCTTGCACATCCACCGCCTTCATAGAAATGTGTTCTAATATCCTTTAACAGAACGCTCATGAAAGCAGTTGCTCTGGTTGTTTGTGCAAGAGAGCATGGAAATTGTCTTGATTTTGCCGATTACATACTCAACAGATTAAGAGCTGCAGAGATCACCTGGTTCTCCAGAGGATTCTGTATATACTGTGACCTGTTGAATTCTGCGCTTCTAACACTTGTCTAATTCTCTTTTCAGTATAGTATACTGTAAGCCTCTCCGACTGCATGCACTGCAAAGAAATGCGTTGAAATTTATTCATATCGTGGATATCAAGAGAATTCTCACTTTTTTACAAATTAAGCATTTGTGTAAAAAATTCAGAATGAGATGCTTTCACCGAAAGTTTTATATGGATAGAAAAGAGAAACGATAGCCACGTCGAAACATTTCAGAAAGTGGATTTGAGGTTTCATGATAGGCAGGTCATAGAGACTTTCAGACTTCTCAAAGAGGTCAGATTTGCGCTATGATATTGCATTCAACTCTGAAGTCAGATCAGGAGCTTGATTGCTTCAGAAATACTGACGTGTCATACTCAAACAAAAACAGAAAGAACGTAAGAGTATGGAAAAATGATTGCTAGGTGGTCAAAGTGAAGCGTATAGATCAAAGGAGTGAGGAGGTACTCCCATGTATCGTTGTGGAGAAGAGCCTTAAACCATATCAGGAAATCGGGCTATCCATATTAGGCAGATCTTTCTATTTAGTCTTGGAAACACTTCAATTCGAGACGTTCTCTTTCCTAATGGTAACCAATCGTCTGAGAGGAAGATTCGAGAAATTCAAAAGGCATTTTGACAAATACTTTGATGGGTTTACATTAGATGAAATAAGAATAGGTCGTGCTTTGGATATTTCGCTGGATTTCGGATTTGTCAAGCCCAAATGGGTCGAGAAGAAAGGGAAATTCTTCCGGGAATTTCACAATAGAAGTGAAGCTTCTAAATTCCTTGGGAAAGTGTATTTGAATTATAGAGCTGGGGATACTCAAGAAAATGTGAGACTCTTTGATAGTCTAGACAATTCAAGCTAGCACTATGGAATTCTACTTGTCTCAAAACCGACAGAACTTCAACAACGCCCAAAAGAAATGAGTTTCTACATTTCCATCCACGAAGCTATGGAGCTTTCAGCTTTCTCCAGAATTCGAATAATCTGTCACGGTGAAGCCATCTACTCTTGAAGGTTATCCCGCCCCTGAGAACACTCTCTTTAAACAAGTCTCCGATTTCTTTGCAGAAATGATTCGAAAAAGGCTCCACAAGATTACAAATCATGCAGTCGTACCCAGGGTTATGGTAGTACTTCCTCAGGAAATCTATTCTTGGCTTCTGTTTTTTCTTACACTCTTCCTCGGAGATTACGCCTTCTTTACAGAACCCGCAGTAGGGTTTCCAATATTTACGGCAAAGCTCGGGAGAGAACTTAGTGTTGTCAATAATCGGATTAAGAATTGGAACTGCTTCAAGTCTTGTGGTAAAGACTCCTTTGCAATCTTCGGACAATTCAAGCTCGAAAACCATTCTAAATTTGGCAATTTTGATTCCTTCAATAAACTTGGGAAATCTGAGATCCATATGTTCTTCCAAAACCTCTTTTTTCTCCAGCGATGCCTCATCACCACTAACAAAAAAACTCAGTTTCTTTCTTTTTGGATGAAGAAAATCGATACCGTCTTCTACAAGTTCGCAGTGATTCTCCTTTGCAATCTTTTCGAGTTCCTTCCACAGTGTAAAGAACTCCTGCTTTTCTGAAAATTCAGCTTCAATAAGTTCATGATCTGCATCGATGATTTCCCCTCTGCATGCTATTGTCAAAAATATATTTGACACTTCTCGATCAAAAGGCTCCTTATCGAGAATTTTTTTTGCGTAAATTCCCTGTTTGAGATTTTTTTCTCTATTCCATCTATTCTTGTGTAATAGATAAGTCGCCAGGACTATACGTTTCTCGTTCATAAACCCGAATATCTTATCAAGCTCCTGCAGATATTCTCCATATTCGGCAAAATGAGTTCCTCTTCTACAAAGGTCATCAAAAATGAGTATCATTCTGAAGTCCGAAATCCTTTCAAATAGAGGGAACAAAGGGTATTCCTCAAGATACCCGAACTCTTCAAGGATGCTAATGAGGCTACTTCTTTCGCCATCGATTCTCTTTATATCGGGCAGCAAACCGGCCCCCCTTCTCGGCAAAGGTATTAGGGCGATTTCCGCGAAGTCGAGATTCTCTTTTTCTGCAATCTCAGAGAATAGACACGCCAAGTCATTTTCGACCTCATTGATTTTTTCCTGGATCTTACTTGGTCTTCTCAATTCCATTGTCACAGAATCACCTATCAGTGTATTGACAATATTGACAAAACATGTCTAGGCTGATGTCTCCTGTGTCCTCTAGTGGAATTCTTCCTTTGCCCACCTCCAGATGTGGACAAACAAAGACTGCCTGGGAAGGACGTCTTGTTTCGTAATCACTAGCCTTTATGCGATAGAAGATACCAAACACGCCTGCTTCAATCTCACAACTGTATCTTTTCGTACACATATCCATTAGCGTATTCAGAGATTCTGATCCTTCAAACATCTTCTTTTCATAGAAGTCTAGAATTAACAAACATGCCTTTTCACACTTGTTGATGCAGATTTCTATCTGATCTTTTTCATATTGCTTTTTGCACCCTCCTTCGAATGCAATCCGATTCCATTCTTGAGCGTTGTCAGCAAAAATCAATAGCTCACTAAGCGGAGACATGTATGGAAATCCATCCATATCATGGATCAGAATACAATTGAACACCTCGCAAAGAATTAGCGTCCGAAGGATTTCCTTCTGTTTATTTATGTTTCCCCTTGATTCGTTGTCAAGCAGGGTATCCGGAGGAATCTTAGCCCCAGATTCTAGATTTGACCTATATGCTCTGAAAGCAGAGCTTCTATATCTCTCTACTTCCTTAGATTCTCTTTCGAGATCTCTAATACTATCTAGAAAACGCCTCTCTATGACTTGATAGGTATAAATATTCAGCAAAGCATAAACTCCGTGGAGTTTCTTGTCATTGGACGCAGGAGACTCACTTTCCGCTTCTTCAGTTTCTTTCTCGGAATTCTCAATGCTCCCGAACACGTGATTTAAGATTGTAGTAAGTTCTTCGTATTCTGGATGCATTTTTCCCAGTGCTTCACTGAAAATGGATATTCTTCCTTTTATTTCCCCTACAGCTTCATGTTTCAAGCGAAGAATTGGCTTATAGGTAAATATCGATCTGTCTCCCTCCATGCCGGTGCGAGATCTATCCGCAAAAATCCTTTCTTCCAAGCCATCCACCATTTCCCTATATCTGGAATAGACCATCCCGATATCATGGAAAAAAGACATTATTGAAACTCCTTGTATTGAACAATCCCAGAGTTCTTCCGGATTGAGAACTTCAGCAAACTGCTTCTTACTAATCCTTATGCCCAGATTTCGCAGATTCTTACAAAGGAATCTTCTCAGAATACAAATCCAAATATCACCCATTGCATTGAGAATCGAGATAATCAAGAGGAAAACCCGCAGAGAATGAATCAAATGATCTCTGTAGTTTTGCTGATATTTAAAGCTTGCTTCTTGAAATTCCTTGAGCATTTCGAAGTAGTCTAGAAGGGCTCCTGATAATTCAAATGGTTCCAAGGATCCAAAAGTCTGCTTCACGAGTTCCACTGAATGCCTCTGTTTCTCAAGCATTCGAATAAGCTCTTGGTAGTACTCGTTCTGTTCAGGAGTAGCTGAAGAGACTTCTATTTTTATTTCTTCTTCGATTCTTGTGAGAAAATTTCTGAATTCTTCAATTCTTTTTGAGAGACTATCATCAAGTTTGTTAATATTTCTAGTTTGCATGAAATGTAAGAAATCATCGAGGAGTTTCATGTCCACTTCTTCTGCCGTTTGTTGAATATCCTCCAGTGATTCTCCGTCGGTTGATTCTTGTGCTTCCCTCTCTCTTCGATAATAATTTATCACACGTTTTCGAGAGAAGCATTTCAACAACTCGTCAAGTTCTTCATTCATCTAATCAAACCTCCATTGCCGCTTCCGTTCCTTCCGCAATTATCTGCTTGATTATTTCGGCATTTGCGGGGGAAGGTCTAATTACTTCTTCATATAGATTTCGTATCTTCTCAGGATTCAACAGTGAGTAGGTCTGTGAGGTATAGCTGTCAACTATTCTTCTTGCTCTAATACTGTAGATGAACATCCTATTTACTTTCCCTCTATTCAGGATACCATATTTAACCAATTTCTGCATGTCAGAGCGGATAGCCCCTTCTCTCATTTTCCTTCTCTTGGAATAATCATGTCTTTTTTTTATGGAATATTCATAATTTGTAAGACAAACTCTAGCAATCTCATCTATAGTCGGAGCTAATCCGGCCAGTGTGTGAATGATGTCAATAGCACTATACACATACCAGAGATGTCCAATGTAATTCTTCCCCTCAAACTTGTCTTCTGCAACACTCCTAGGATTCTCCTTGTTGAAAATGTAGCGTATTGTATGTTTTTCTTTGCAATTTTGGATGAGATCTTCCAAGTGCATAGTATTTGGTATGGCGGAATTGTCTATTATCCTCAATTGATAGTCTGTATCATTCTCAGTCATTTTCGTTTCGGCTTCATAACGCTCTCTGTCGAAGTAATCCTCCAATCGGTAAAATGAGCGCAAGAGTGTATAATGATATGAATGAATTCTGCCATCTCCGAAATTAGTCCAATCGAATATCCTAATCAGTTCTTTATCCCCAATAACATATTTAATTGGTTTGAAGAAAGGAGACTTTTCTACAAGATCCACTATCAGGTCAGAAAGCGGAGTGAATAGTATTCGATCGATTTCTGCTGCTTTGACCTCACTCCCACTAGAATCTTGATCCCTGAGACGAGACATTATCCATCTTTTTCCATCCTCCGTGATACAGAATCTTGTTTGCCCCTCACTATCAATTATGATTTCAATTATGTTGCGTCTTATCAAATCAGCTAGTGCATTCTCAAATCCGGAGATATATGGGCCGAACTTATATATGAAAACTCTTTCTTGAAGTGAACAAATTCCTGAATTCACAAGAAGCCACGCCGAGATCTTTGCAATCTGGAAACGACCCAAACCTCCCCTTATCGAGTTTTCTCTCGCGTGTAGAAGTATCAATGGAATCAAGAAGCTCAGCTCATAGAAATCTATCACAGCTCCTCACCCACAGCCTGTTGCACGTATTCATAAAGATTAATCATTCTTTTCGAGAATCGAGAGAATAACGTTTTTTCGTTCAGATCTTCCATTTTGATTTCACCTGGCCATAGCGCAATCCTCATTTTTCCGTTTCTTCTTATCGTGATATATCTATTGAAATCCGCATTATGGATCCTGATTTCTGCTATCTTGTTGTTATTATTCGGATAAAGCTCTAATTCCTCTATTTTTGATTCTATTTCTCTTCCTCTTACTGAGATAACCTTGGCATCGGGCAATTCGAGAGTAATGCTCACCAAATCTCCTTTCCAGGTTTGCCACTGCATCTCCTTGTCGCTGAATTGCCTTATTTCAAGAATACTTGGATCGTTGAATAGAGAGCTACCAATTAATGGATTTATTTCTGATGAAATGTACTTGAGGGGATCACCACGCCTCAAAATTCCAATTCCCTTTACGAAACTCAGCATAAAGTTCATTCTATCTAAATTTAATATATTCACTGTATTCAAGTCGTAGAATCGTTCTTCTTTCAGGTAGAAAAAGCTAAGTGGCACTTTCTCATCCGATAGAACAAAAATGTAGCCATCATCCGCATCGAACTTTACGTCGAAGCTCATGGTGGAAGGCATCTTAGAAAACAGATCTTTTGAATTGAGATTGGAATTGAGCGATTCGACAGCCTTCTTTCCATTTCTGCTCAACAAGGACACGATGTATGTGTTCATTGGATTCCCTGCCTCTCTTAGAAAGCTGTATATAAATACTTTGCTGAAAATATCCATTCCGTATTTACGCGAAAACAAACTTGGTATATGGCGAGTGTTGCATATCGAATACCACTTGAAATGTCAAACGTGTCTTCAGATCACAGAAATACCACCTTTCTAGGAAATTTTCCAAGATATATTCATTTCATCATCAGGTTATTAACATTAATGCTCAATTACGAAGGTTTCATTCAGTGAAAATTCCTTCCTAAGTCGTTTCTCTTGCCTGGTTTTTTCTTTCCACCTCAAGATCTTGAGTGCTTTGTTGGCCAGAGTTCTCAGGGAAGTCCATCCCGGATAAAATACAAAAAGAAGTCCATCATAGTGAGGCTCTTCTTCAATTCTTCCTTCGCCAGGGACATCCCAGAGAGGCCTGAGGCTCACAAAGTCTTTTAAGCTATTGTGGGTAGTTACTAGCATGATGTTCAAGGAGCTTTTCGACGCAGTTTTCAAGGGTTCTATCCTCAAGTCTGCCCTCAATGCAGTTGAACGAATGCACAATCAGGCCAGGAGCATGTACGATCTTTCAGTGAAATGCCTGGTGGAAAACAAAGATGAGATTGCGAAAGACATTAGCAGAGAAGATCGAGTGATAAATACGTCTGTAAAGGAAGTTCGCAGGGAGATCTTGCAGTATCTGGCCATTAACTCAGCTCCCGATATCTCAACCTCTCTCGTACTGCTGGCCATTGCGGTGGATTATGAGCGTATCGGAGATTATTGCAAGAACATCGCTCAGCTGGGGCTGATGTATCCCACCTCACTGAACCCTTCCCCCTATTTCGACATCTTTTCAAAAATGCACGAGAATATCAGTTCCATGTTTGATCTCACTCTCCGGGCACTGGAAGAATCTGATGCGGAAAAGGCCCAAGTCGTGATGACCATGCACGTGGAGACGAAGCAACTCCATACAGAGGTCGTGAGGAAATTGAATGGCGAGGAATCAGTAGACGTCAAGACAGCCATTGTCTATGCACTGCTCACTGAGTATCTCAGGAGAATTTCTGCCCACCTGCAGAATATCGCCTCCACCGTGGTGCAGCCATTTGATAGGATCGGGTTCGACAAGAAAAAAGCAGCCTCTAAGGACTGAGGAACACCAAGAGAATAGGAATTACATAAAAGGTAATCACCACAAAGAGAATTGCAACTATCTTTTTTTCTGCAGCTAACCCAGCCAGCCATCGGGCGCAAAAGATGGGAAATCTTCTCAGAGGATAGAACAGAGTAATCCCGAACACATTAAACAAGAGATGGGAGAAAGCTATCGTCACCCCAGCTACCTGGTTGGTAACCAATGAAGCGAGAATTGCGGTCACTGTGGTGCCCACATTGGCCCCCAGCGTGTAGGGATAGACCTGTTCCAGGGTAAGCAACCCAGAGCCCAGAAGTGGGACAATGAGGGATGTGGTCACTGAACTGCTCTGCACAATTGCTGTGGTGACAGTCCCCACGACAAAGCTGGAAGCATCATTTTTGAATAAGAATCTGTCCAGGAGCACCTGGAATCGATCAAGGGTGAAAAATCGCATGCTTGATACAATGTACCTGAGGGCTGCAAACAGGAGGATAAGCGCAGCAATAATGCCGATCTTGGGACCCAGAATATGAAGAATCCTGGAACTGGCGGGAGCAATGATCAGTTTTAGCGGGCTGACAACAGTCAGTCCACCCATGTCGCTGAACGCTTCTGCCATAAAGGAAGCCATCTTCTCAATGAAGTGAAATTTCACTTCAAGAGGAAACAACACCAGTAGGGCGCATAAATTGAAAAAATCATGGACCGTCGCCCCAGCAAAGGCTCTCTTGAATTCTTCTTTCCGACTGACATGGCCAAAGGAAACGAAGATATTGGTAACAGTTGTTCCAACGTTGGCCCCCATGACTATGGGAATTGCGTTCGAAATGGTTAGACTCCCTCCTCCCACGAGACATACTACCACAGAAGTGGTGGCAGAGGAGCTCTGGACAACAGACGTGGATAAGATACCCACTACAAGCCCAACGTAGGGACTGGAGGTCATCTGAATGAGTTTGAGGGAAAATCCTTCCCCGAGCAGCTTGAATGCTCCGCCCATGATATCAATGCTCAGCAAGAAACAGTAGATGGAAAGGACAAGGACAATCAGGCGGATGGTTCTGTTCTGCCGCATGCAGTAGCTTTGCTAACCGGCTTATAAGGTTTGTCACCTTGCCTTTCTTGGAGGCTTTCACTGATTCATTCTCGATCCCTTGGATTGCTCCTGCATCATGACCCAGAATTAGAATACTCTTTCCTTGTTTTCACAAGGTCCCGCAATGCCTGCTCCAATACCAAGGGAGGGGGAGCCTCACCACCTGCTCTCATCACCTTAATGTAGTAGTAGATATCCTCCAAGTTCTTGTCGACGCGAGTGTGCAGAACGCTGGTATTGGCTGAGAGCCACTGCTGCGCTGGGTCTCGTGACGCCTTCAGGCTTTTGAGGGTACATGCAGCAAAAAAAGCTTCTCGAGGAGTGGAATTTCTATTGAACTGAGCAATAATCCATTGTGCCAGGCCATTCGTATCAATTTCCGTTGTACCACCGAGCAAGTACAAGACTTGTGCACCCCAGCATGTCTGGAGGAACCGTGGAGCTGTATCATACTCAAAATCGAAACAATGGCCGTTGAAATGGGAGATTACCCATTTCTTGTGCATTTCCTTTTCCAGGGATTCATCCGGATGGAGGACGTTTGATGTTAACAGAGCGTAGTACAACCCCTCTATCCTCGGATTACCCCCGGCAAATAGTGCGACTCCTCCCGTATGCGTTTCCGTGGATTTTATCCACCTCTCTATCTTCCGGATGTCCAATGGGAGGTTCAAGATTTCAGCCGTCCTGGCAAAGTAGTAAGTATCTTTTTGATTGGAGAATCCAATTCCAGCATAGTCAAATCCACCGTCTGGTGATTGATACTTCTCAATTACGTGGCCAATGAACCTCCGGTCAGTGTCATCGATGCCTTTTCCAGACAGGATATCTACAAGGAAAGCCAGCTTGCTGAAGAACAGTATGTCTGCATTCTTGAGTCCATAAATCCCAAGAACTGCGATAATACTGTACATGGGTATATTTCTGAAGGGGAAAATATTCAATCCATCCACAAGAAAGGAAATCATATATGTTCCGAAGGCCACCACTCCAGGAACTAACAGGGTGAGTACCACCAGTATGATGAAGATGAGATCATTTGTTCCAGGGAATTCCTTTGTCTTCTTAAAGAGCATGAGGATTCTGTCATTCCTTTCCATGAGAAGCATACCCTTCACGGTGAGGATAAGCACCACTGTTAAAGACAGGACGAGTATTGCCAGCAATGAAAAGTAAAACTGTGCGTCCAGCTGCATCCCTGCAAGAGAATATATCTTCTTCAGCGGGTACCAGAAGATGAGTGCCTGTGATAGTGGAGCAAGCACCAGATATGTATCCCCATGACTGAAATCTGTTCTTCGGGCTCCTACAAATCCCAAGACCCAAAATAGGAATCCACCCACCACTCCGGATATGATCTGGCTGGTGAACTGCGTGGATAGGGAGAGAACATAGCCGGTAACCACAGCAGCTGCCAGGGTGATCCCCATGTTTCTCAGGAGTGGTACAACAAAGTCCCCGTGTCCCAGATCCATGAAGAGCATCGAAGCCTTAGAAGCAGGAACCGCGTATGAAGCTCCCACCACATTGACTATCGACAAGAAGAGGACAAGCCACATCATGTGTGATAGTGTATCAGAAGGAAGAGAGTCCACAACACCTGTATGGATATATATGAAGCTTCGAACCATGCAGTGATAGAAGAATGCAGCAGCAATGCCTGTCCACAGGGCGGCTTCAGTGGATAAATTGGTGCTCGCCTCGGTGAGGTAAGTTCGGGCTTTGATGTTGTGAAGTCGATTGAGGAGAGGGGGGTGGCCTGCCATCACACTGCTTGAGGTGACTCCACTGTAAAAGTGTAGACTGAAGCCCCTCTTCTTCGACGTTTCCAGAGTTGAATACTTTATCAATGCTCTTTCCAGAGGATCCCCCATCCCGTGGAGAACTGCATACGCATCTGCTATTGATTCTCTGATTCTGAAAAGGGAATTCTTCAGGAGAAAAAGCAGCACGAACAAAACAGGGATGAACACAACGAACCCTGAGGTCTCAATGGCGAAAAGGGGAGGAACTCTGTATCTGAAATAAACTGCTGCAGGGTACAGGAGCATCCAGAAGGAAAATGCTTTCAAGAGCAGGGTGAGCCAGGTGTAGAACCCAATATCCCCCTGGTTTATGTGGGAGAGTTCATGGACAATAACTGCTTTCTGCTCTTCTTCAGTGAGGAAGTGCATGTCGCCAAGTATGAGGACTGAACCTCTTGCATTTCTTCCATACATTGCGGGAGAGCTCGTGGATGAGCATTTCTTGATGTGAGGGATAGTCTCAAGGCCCAAGAGCCTGCTCAAGGTGGGGACAGTGTCGGTTGGTGGTACATCCGGGGCGGGCACATCCTTCGACACGATTGATCTCCCATATATCTGAGGTAAGAAAAGATACAGGAGGACTCCAAGGAGAGGAGGAGATAGAAAGTAGAGAGAGCACGCCAGATATTTCAGTTCGCCAGAGCCAATGAAACTTGTGATATGATAGAGGGAAATACTGAGGAATAGAATGTAGGAGCCCACAATGACGACAATCAGAAGGAGGATTCGTATGTCACTTTCGAATTGATCAATTACCTTATTTCTCCTGCCCGCTCGGAAATACGCAATTTCAAGTGCAATTAAGAGAATGATAGTCCCCAGCCAGACATACATACAGATATCTGGAATGACCAGCACAAAAATCTTTCCTTTGAGCTTCACAGAGACACGTTATATCGACAGTAGCGTGCAGAAAAGATCAATTCTCCCCTACCTGCTACAGGTACTCCCTTCACGGACAAACGTCTGGATCACTTCTTTATTCCTCGCTTCAGGGTGGAACAGCACCCCATACAGGTCGAGGTGTATGTGTTTTATTGCCTGGACACAGAGGTCTGACCTGGCCAGGACATCGAAATCACTGCTGGGACAGATCCCATACCTGTGAAGTGAGTAGGCAGAAAAAGAGCGGGAAACCAATGCATTCTCTTTCAGAGGAGTGATCTGTGTCATCCCGATTTCCAGACAGGGTATCAGGTCAGAACCAAAGGCAAGCCCCATAACCTGCATGCCGGCACAGATACCCAGGACAGGAATATTGCAGGTCTCCAACCAGTGGAAGTTATCAACATGGTCCAGGTATTCAGTGTCCATCAAGGGAGTGCCGGACAGAATGATCTTGCTGTAGGGTGAGAAGGATTGTGCTGTGGTGTGGTGCTGGATTACACATTCTTCTATCTCACTGACAATACTGTACAAAGGGAGGCAGAATTCACAAGACCCCAGGCTCGTCTGGTTCAAATCCATGATCAAGATCATTTTTTCACCAGATCAGCCTTCTGTATGATGTAGACTCCTGAATACTTGTCGCACACTATCTCGGAATCTGTAACTGCGATTCTCTTCTTAAAGAAAGGGGCGTCCAGGACAGTGGTCTCAATCTCTCCCCCCTCGCCGGAGGGACTAATCCCGTGGGTTTTCTGCAGTTGTATCAATGTGTTGATGACGGGTTCGTCCAGCGACCTGCCCAGCCACTCCTCGCTTAAAGGATACGCAAAAATTCCAGAGATGATTGCGTGAAACCCATCCTCAACAATTTCACGGAGGAGGGCTTCTTGGCTCTTCAGCCACAGGGGATTAAAACACCACACCTGCAATCCGTGGCATATTTTCTGTATTCTTTCGGCCTGATATACAGATTCAACAGCTCCCGTTACCACGCCCTCAATATTGTACACGGACTTGGCCTTTTCTATGGCTCTCTCCAGGTCAATCAATTCCTTTTCTTTCACTCCCTCAGTTGTCTCCTGAATGAGTGGCAATCCCACAGCTTCTGCCTGCAATCGGGTAATATCAATATTTGGTGTGTGAAACATGTAGCTCTCCTCATTGCTGGACAGCAGAGAGATGAGGCATACCACAGTGTCAGTCTGCTGTGCCTTGAACAGAGCAAGAGTGGAGTCTTTACCACCAGAGAACAGAACGCCGAGGTTCATACCCCCTTTTTCACTCCGTCATTCATAAGCATTTTGTAGACTTCTTGTCGTGAATCACCTGCTGGAAGCGTATTCGCCGCCCTGAGAGAAGGATAATGTGGATGGGATCTCTTCAAAACACTTAAGAGCTGATATGACAAGATGTTGTATGCTGAAGTGTGAAATTCTCATCCAGAACAGGAAAGAGTTGTCCAGTGTAGCAATCCGAGATTCTTCTGCCACTCACAGGAAAGGCAAGGAAGGTACTGAATCAGGAGGAGAAAAGCAGAGAAACCTCCAAGAGAGATCAACTCGTAGGAAGCTGAACGCCAGACGTGACATGAAGGATTTACAGAGGGGGATACCATGTTGAAAGACTCTGAAGATGCATATGGACATGCCATGTTCGACCACTTCAATGGGCAGGGCGGATATGAGATCACAGAACGGGATGACGGCTACTTTGACGTATCTTCAGGACCCGATCTATATTTCTCCGAATATAAGAACTGGAGCGATCGTGAGAAAAAGGTTATAACCCATGCTGAAGGACGTGTCTTGGACATTGGATGTGGGGCGGGAAGACACTCGCTGTACTTACAAGAACATGGACATGATGTGGTGGCCATCGATATTTCGCCGCTGGCCATCAGGACCTGCAAGTTGCGAGGACTGAAAGAAGCAGAGGTGAGGTCTATCGCTGAAATTGGACCGGAATTAGGTGTATTCAACACCATTATTATGTTTGGGAATAATTTCGGACTCCTGCAGGGCTATGAGCAGGCTAAGGCGTACTTAAGGAAGTTTTCCACCATGACCAGTGACACAGCACGAATACTCGCTGAAAGTCGAGACCCGTACCAGACTGATGTCCCCGAACACTTGGAGTACCACGAGTTTAACAGAAAAAGAGGCAGAATGGCGGGACAGATGAGATTACGAGTACACTACAAGAAATATGTCACGCCATGGTTTGACTATTTGATAGTCTCAAAAGACGAGATGCAGGATATTGTTTCAGGTACCGGCTGGGCAATTAACCGATTCATCGAAGCGAAACAGGGCACCTACTGTGTCGTCATAGAGAAAGAGTAGGCACCTGCCACAGGCCATGTGGCTGCTGGTTCAGGTAAGGGGCAGCCGTAGAGGACATGACAGGGAGAGTACTTTTATAATCAGAGGGCTAAATCTATGTGGTGAGGTTCTTGATACTCAAGTTCGAGAACACCTGGGTAGATCTTGTTCCTACAAAGATTGTGGCTGTTGGCAGGAACTACAGAGCTCATGCGCAGGAGATGGGATCAGCTGTGCCCGAGATTCCTACTTTCTTCCTGAAACCTCCTTCTTCCTTGATAGGTGATACTGGTGTTGTGGTACTGCCTGCTGCATCCCAGCGGGTGGACCATGAGGTAGAACTGGCAGTGGTCATGAAGGACCGCTGCAGAAAGGTATCTGCCCCTGAAGCTCTTAGATTTATTCTGGGATATACCGTGTTCATCGACGTAACGGCACGCGATCTACAGGCTGAAGCAAAGAAAAAAGGACTTTCCTGGGCAATTTCAAAAGGGTTTGACACATTTGCCCCGATTGGACCGAATATTGTATCCAAAGAGGAAATCGATCCACGTGATCTGGATATCTGGTTGAAAGTAAATGGTATCTACAGGCAACATGGCACTACACGGGACATGCTCTTCTCTGTGAATGAGCTGATCTCTCACATTTCTAACATCATGACCCTGGAACCCATGGACGTTGTGGCCACGGGGACTCCTGAAGGCATTGGTCCCATGGTAGATGGAGATGTTGTTGAGGCAGGCATAGAGGGAATCGGGGTCTTAACAGTGACGGTGCAGAGAGATAGGTGAGACGCCCGGCTGCTATAAGTGCCGGGGCCACCTACCGTCAACTGACGTACATTCAGTCATGAAAGAACAGGGTCTTGAGGAATTCAAGCTGAAACACCGATGTTCTGATAAGACTGGAAAGATGGAATCCCACGTGGCCTTCTTCTTTCATGATCTCTAGCTCCACGGGCAGGTGCAACTGGGTTGCCCTTTCATGGAATCTCTGGATGAGTTCTAGAGGGCAGCGGGAGTCATTTTCACCAGCCAGTATCAGAACGGGACTTTTCAGGTTTTCTATATGCGTAATTGGGGATCGTTCTCTGTAAAGATCTCTTTTCTCTTCTGGAGTTCCCCCCAGTAAATAGACCAACAACGCTCTGTAGTGGGCATCGACCATCTCGTAAGTTCCCAGAAGATCGAGCAAAGGGATAAGAGCCACTCCGCCAGCCCATTCCTCAGGCTGAGTGGTCAGAGCCTGCAAGGTTAAATATCCACCATAACTTCCACCAGCAATGGCAGGCTTGCCTTCAACTCCAAGCACCTTACATGCATATTTCGCACCATATGACACATCTTTGATGTCTCCTCCTCCAATGTCCCCAGTATTGTGGTTCTTGAAAGCAGAACCAAAGGTTGTGCTACCTCTGAAGTTAGGAGCAAACACGTGGTAACCCGCCTTGACAAGTGCCTGCAACTCGGGGTCCCATATGTTCAGTGTTGCGAAATTAGGTCCCCCATGACAGTAGACTACCAATGGCGCTTTCTCCTTTTTGCTTTTCACCAGCCACCCCTGAATCTGCTTGCCATCGAATGAAGGATACCAGTGAGATTCGTAGGAGCTGTAGCTGTTGGCACATGATGGAACTACAGTTGCAACTCTTCCCTTCTTGAAGGACTGGATGGCGGGAGGACACGACAGGGTGCTCCCTGCAAACACAACACCTTCTCCAATCCGTGTAGAACTAGTGACAGAAATCCCAGTCAAGGGATCAGAACACACCTTCTCCTCAATGTCCACTAACCGGGGAGACAACTCAGCATCTTGACCTGGAGCCGCAAACAAGGTGGTCTCATCCAACCATTCCAGGTTGCCCCTACCTGGCAGGAATTGAATATCACCAGACACAGAGACCCGGCTGACTATTTCGTGGGTATCTACGAACCGCACAACGACCTCAGATTCGCCTTCAACATCAGTCACATAGGCATAGTATCCTTTCTCAGGAAATACCTTTGGGAACGTGTCCTCAGATATATCTGATTCAGAAATCCACGCGATATTCCTTTTTCTAATGTTCATTAAAGCTATCCTGCTGCCTGGTCCTCTCCCCACGGAAGCCACCACCAGTTCTCTCCTGTCATCATAATCTGCAGTCACGATCTGTTCGTCAGTAGCATACAGGTTGCACCGGGTTCCATCCCTATGCAGCAGTGTGATGAAGTACTCCTGATCGTTACATCCAATCACCAGCCATTCGTCATCTGAAACCCAGAATAGCTCTGTTAGCCGGCCGATGCCGCCTTGTGTAATTCTATCTACTTCACGGGTTTCATAATCCACCACATACACAGAGAAATTTTCATTTCCCTTTTCGTCTCTGGCGAAAACAACCCAGGGTTTCACATTGTGGAGAGCATATAACCCTGTCACAGGGTTACTGTCGCGGGAAACTGCCACGCATTCACCGCTGTTCCACACGTACAGTGATGGAACCCCTGATCTCGTATCGGTATAGAGGAATTCAGTGCGCGTTCTTGCCCCTACAACATTCGAGACACGGGGCACAGACCACAAAGATTTCACCATATCGAAATACTCGCTTTCTTCCACAGATTTCATGTTATAGATAGATTTTCCAACTTCTTAAGGCTATGCGTACCCTCATCCAGCACTGAGATTGACAGTCTCTGATCAAACCTCAAGACCCCCAGTCAACGTCATCACTTCTTATTTATCCACCGTAAATCGATTATGTGATGAAACCTTTATATAGTCCATATCTGAACTGTTCAGATATGACCCTTTGGAGTAGAGCGTCTGTAGGGAAGGAACATACATTCCTGGAACTCTATACCCTGAGGATTCTGTCACAGGCCCCCTGTGCCGGATATGACCTCATAAAGGACATTGAGGAGAGGACTGATGGGAAGTGGGTTCCTTCCAAGGGAATGGTGTATCCTCTACTGAACAGGATGGAAGAGAAAGGGCTGATTGAGGTACTTGAAGTTGGGGAACGCTCCAAGAAACTCTATACCATCACCGAAAAAGGGAAAAAGGAGCTGGATCTTTTGAAGGAACGCCATAAAGAGATTAATGAACGCTTCAATACCTTCAGGAAGTTGGTTTTTGAGACCTTCTTCCCCCCGGAGGAAGCTGAACTGGCTGAGCTCTTTTTTGCCTTAAGGAGAAAAGTGATGGAAGCACCAGATAAGGAAAGGGCTAAGAAATCACTACAACAACTTTTGGAGGAATTTTCATGATTCGGACCGTTGACTTATGCAAGTATTTTGATGGGGTAAAAGCGGTGGACGGTGTGAGCTTCTCAGTGGACAAAGGTGAGATATTTGGATTCTTGGGACCCAATGGAGCTGGGAAAACCACCACCATCAATATACTGTGCACATTATTGACTCCAACATCGGGAGAGGCCCAGGTTAATGGGTACGATGTTACCAAGAATCCCAGTGAGGTGAGAAAATCCATTGGGTTGATTTTCCAGGAGCCGTCCCTGGACGATCGATTGACTGCAGAGGAAAACCTTGATTTCCATGGCATTATCTATGATGTTCCCAAGGATATCAGAACAGAAAGGAAGAAGGAGTTGCTTGAGATGGTAGACCTGTGGGAACGAAGGAAGAATGTGGTGAAGACGTATTCTGGTGGTATGAAGCGTCGGCTAGAGATTGCCAGAGGACTGCTTCACCGGCCCACAGTCCTCTTTCTGGACGAGCCCACTCTGGGCCTTGATCCCCAGACCAGGAACCACATCTGGAAATACATCAATAAGCTCAGGGAAGACCAGGGGATCACCATTTTCATGACAACGCACTACATGGATGAGGCCGAAAATTGTGATCGTATCGCCATCATTGACTATGGAAAACTTGTGGCTCTGGACACTCCAGACAATTTGAAAAGGCTTGTGGGAGGAGATGTCATCACAATAAGAACCACTGATGATGAGAAGGCAGAAAAAGAAATAGGTGAACAATACAATTTGAACGTTAGAAGAGATGAAGCAGGTATACACCTCGAGATTGAGAACAGTGAAGAATTCATTCCACAGTTCATTTCTTCCTTTTCCACGAAGATCAACTCCATTCACCTGAGGCGTCCCACTCTGGATGATGTCTTCCTGAAGTTGACAGGCCATGAAATCAGAACGGAGGAAGCGTCAGCCAGGGACAGGATGCGAATGAGAATGAGAGGTGGGCATTAATGTTCTGGAAAGCAGTGTATGTGATTTGCCTCCGGGATATCCGCCGGTTTTTCAGAGAGAAGTCCCAGATAATCGGGTCAATTGCTCGACCCGCCTTGTGGCTGGCCATCATGGGGACAGGATTCAACACGGTTTTTCGATCACCTGATGCAGGAAACTATGCTCAGTTTCTGTTCCCGGGAATTATTGGCATGACTGTGCTATTTACCAGCGTATTCTCTGCAGTTTCCGTGATATGGGACCGCCAGTTCGGATTTCTCAGGGAAATGCTTGTTGCTCCTGTGTCTCGAACCTCCATTGCTGTAGGGAAAACACTGTCGGGATGTTTCCAATCAATGATCCAGGGCTCGATCATCATGGTTCTGTCCTTCATTGTGGATGTGACCCTGACTCCCCTGATTATTATCAAGGTGCTGGCGATCATTTTCCTGATATCCTTTGCCTTGACCTCCTTGGGGTTACTGATAGCATCCCGGATGGTGTCATTTGAAGGGTTCAACCTCATCATGAACTTCCTTGTCATGCCCATGTTTCTCATGAGTGGTGCCTTCTTTCCCATTTCAGGGCTGCCAGCCTGGATGAAATCTATTGTCGCAGTCAATCCACTGAGCTATGGGGTGGATGCATTGCGAGGTGTCATCCTGGGCATTCATGAACATGCTCTAGCCACCGATATTCTTTTTTTGGCAGGGTTCGCTATTATTATGACGGCCGTTGCAGTGACGGCCTTTAACAAAGCAGAATAGGAGGTGGTACCATACTTGGAATTGTCAATCCGTTCAGGGCTAAAGACCAATTCCAGAAGTTGAAATCAGAAAGAAAATGGGTGATTGCGCTGCTCCTGGTCTTCATACCAGGAGTATTGACCGTAGCAGGAAATGCCATGATTCAGCAGAAATCCCAGGAGCTAACAAATCAGTACACAGGGGAAATGATCACCCTCACCGACCAGCAGAAGGAGGCCATGCAGAGCATACAGGGACTTATGACCACGATAAGCGTGATTATAGGCATTGTTTCTGTAGGGGTCGCCTGGGCTGCGAAGTCATTTGCATTCCATATGAGTTCCAGGATTCTGGGTGGTACTGATGTTTCAATCTCATCCACCATTCATGTGATCGCATACACATATATTCCTTTCATATTCAAGGGGCTTCTGGATGTATTCAGGGGATTAACCTATTCTCCTCCGCCATATGAAGAGTTTGTGAGGCAGGTAGAGAATCCAGATATCCTTCTGGACTTCGTAAGAGATCACAATATCTTCTTTCTCTGGGCTCTTGTGCTCATGGTCATTGCAGTAAGAGAGCAGTATACCCTGAGTACTGGAAGAGCTTTCGTTGCAGTTGCAGTACCGTATGCTCTCTACTTCTTGCTGGGATTTCTCATGTCTTCTGTAGGCAGTCAGGTGGCAGGAGGTATATGATGCTCGCTGTGCAGGTTGAAGATCTGGAAATGCAGTTCACCATGGGTGATACTATGGTCAATGCTCTGCGGGGAGTGTCACTTTCCATGGAGGAGGGTGAATTTGTCTCTATTGTAGGAACCAGCGGCTCCGGAAAGTCCACCCTGCTCAACCTGGTGGGAGGGTTAATGAAACCCAGCAAAGGGAAGGTGTGGGTAAAGGGGGAAGACCTAACCAAACTGAATGAGAACGACCTTGCCCTGTTCAGGAGGAAATACATTGGATTTGTGTTTCAGTCTTTTAACCTTGTGAGTACATTGACTGCTGTGGAGAACGTGGAGCTCCCTCTGGTATTCAGCAACGCTTCTGCATCGGAACGAGAGAAAAGAGTGACCACTCTCCTTACTGAGTTGGGACTGGAGGATAGACTACACCATAATCCTACTGAACTGTCAGGAGGACAGCAGCAGCGGGTATCCATAGCCAGAGCCATCATTAATAATCCAGAGATCATTCTTGCTGACGAACCCACCGGCAACCTGGATTCCAAGACCTCTGAAGAGATAATGGAAGTCCTCTATGCATTAAACAGGAAAGGGCAGACCTTCTTGGTAGTCACCCACGACATGAATGTGGCCCACTATGGCAACAGAATTATCTACCTCACTGATGGGCAGGTTACAAGAATTGAGGAGGTCAAAACGTGAAGCAATTGGGGATAGGTATTCTGCTCGTGCTCGTTCTCGCAGGTGCTGGTGTCAGCATGGTTCAGGTCACATCAGAGACGTATGCTGTCCTGACTGTTGCTGTACATGATGTGTACGGCAACCCTCTTGATAATGTGCGCGTGTCTGTCTCCTACCAATATCCCAGACCAGAAGATGCATCCATCCCAGATCAGTTCACAGTCCAGGGGACTGCGTCCTTTACGTTGAAAGCTTATAGGACGTACTATGTTACTGTGGTGAAAGCAGGGTTTTCACCCCACAGTGAGCTTGTCGAACTGGAAGAAGATACTACGTTTGCCGTGGTCATGGAATACCAGCAGCCATTGCCTGAGCTGCATGTCACGAGATTCACGATTCAGCCGGATGACGTGGGTCCGGGAGAACAGTTCGAGCTCCTTCTCGTGATAGAAAATGAAGGAACGGGAGATGCCTTAAATGTCACCATTTTCTTTGCCTCAACTGAGTTTTTCTCTCCCATACAGCCCTCAAGCTCAGCATATTTCAACCGAGTGGACGTTGGACGAGCTGTATCAGTGAACCAAAGGTATGCTGTTTCCGGAGAGGCTCCTTCAGGGGTGTATGATCTGGAATTGACAATTTCCTATCAGGACCCTTCAATAACATCTCATACAACTCAGGAGACAGTGAGTATTTCTATCAGGAGAAAACTGCTGCTCAAATTGCTGAACATCAGCTACCCTCGGGAACTGGATCAAGGACAGACTTTCACGTTTTCTGTGGACGTGGCAAATGGAGGGCGATTCGCTGTCAATGGAATTTACCTGGAAGTCATGAGTGACATGGATTGGGAGTACACCTCCTATTACATTGGTAGTCTGGAAGCGGGTGACTTTGACACGTTTGAGTCAGATGTGACATCTTCTGTACCAGGAGAACATTATTTTACCATGAAGATGGGGTTTGTTGACGATTTCAACAGACAGCGCTACCAGGAAACATCATTCACCATTACTGTTCTTGAAGTCGTGAAGGAGAGATTAAACCTCCCCGAAGAAAAAGGGCTGTGGGATCGATTTATTGAGTTCCTGAAGGCGTTCCTAGGGCTGAGATAGCTCTCGAGCCGGAATTGACTCTCGACTGCAATCAGGGATGGAGAATCAGTAACTCCGAATGTAGAAAATTACTGCACACTAATTGCGAAATTCGCAAAGATAAATTAAATATGAATATGTAGAATATTGACTCTTGGAACCTCTGAGATGGGAAGAGTCTTACTTATTCTAACAATCCCATCTTCCGAGATATTTCAATTTGCTCATTTCTGAGTCTTTCCCTTTCCTCCAATTGCTCTTCATTCCATTTAACATTGCACCACTGGCAAGTATTTGTATACATTGCCCTAGTTTTCTTGTTACATACGGGGCATGGAACGAAAGGCGCACAGAGTAATCCTCTGATGTATTTCCTAGTTGCGGTTTCTACTGTTTTAACCATATTACTCTTTTGAAGTTATACTATATAAACTCTTGTTCTATCGCATAGAAATTATTAAAGGAAAATCATTTTCTACCAAAAGAGATAATGTACAGAATCATGAATATTCTTATAATCTATCAATTCAACAGATTACATTATCAATATTAGTATTATGAACAGATATTCTATTTGAACAATTCAACACCTTATCTACATGAATTTCCATAAAACAATGCTTTCTATAGTTCCTCTAATCAATATTAACACAATATGCGAAATGAGAAAATTCTATAGATTCATCATTTACTATATTCCATTTAATATTACTTTTCCTGTGCTCCGACAGATTTCGTTTATATAGTAATGTTATTCAGAAGATAATGGTACTGAAAGCTGCCAATGAAGAAATGAAATAAATCGCATATCCCAACAGATGCTAGACTATCTCTCTCATCTCTCATGGGAAAACTAGAGGTTAATTCCCATATGACCATTTCTATTAAAAAGAACAGAGAGCCTGAGGGGGGTGAAAGACTAGAAGTGTTTACAGGCTCTCTGCTGTCCCACTCGGTAAAAGTCCTTTCGGCCTCTGTCCGATTCGATTCTTGCGGTACTATGTGAGAAGGTAATTATCCAGGGATTTCTCCGATGCGTGGATATGTCCTTCCTTTTTTCTTCTTTTCTTCCTTTTCTGGGTTGTTATCCTCTCTTTCACTGGTTTTCTTCTTTTCCGAGTCATCCGGCATGATTGATTCACCCATATTTCTACCTCCTATTTTTGTTTCGGATTTTCATTGGTTGAGGCTTGAAATCTCCACGACAGATAGGTTTATAAGCGAGAGCTAGATAACAGTTACGGTGATTTAACATGCCGAAGTGGTCGAGAGTACAAATAGAAGACTATTACCACTCTTTGTATCTCCTGTTATTGAATGATGCGAGGCAGAATTTCTCTAAAATCGGAAGAAACCTTAGTATCAATGATAAGAGTGCTGCAAAGCTTTACAGGTGGGCTTTAGCTGAAGGAGTGATGTCTCCACCATTTCTCAGATTGAATATATTCCTTAATTATCAGGAGTACACATACTTCATGAGGGTTAAGGATGCACAATTACTCTTCATGAAAATGACTGAGAACCCACGCATTGTCTATGCAGCACATTGCTCTGGCGCATTCGACCTCATGGTGATGTCTCGTGAGAAGATTGATTTCTCCATGGAAAAGGGATTTGATGGGTTTGTTTTGAGTGGACCTCGAAGCGATTTCATATACAACAAAGTAGAAAGAAGGTCTATGGATGAGTACTACACAAAGTTCCAAGATTTCTTAGATACAGGGGAGTTCATCAGGTCAGAATTGACGTTCCCAGTTAGAAATGAATTAATATGGGATGAGCAGGACCTCTCTTTGTTCAGGTTATTGAAAAATAACTTGAGAATGAAATATATTGAGATTATTCGCTGCTTTGGTCTTTCTAAATCAGTATTCTATGACCACCTTCATAATGTCATGGATAAATGTACAGCATGGGTACCGTATTATCCACGTGGATACATGAATTACAATGGTTATTTTATATTGTTTAAAACGAATTATGAGGGACAGCTAGTGGATATGCTGAAGAAAATGCCTGTGCACTGTTCCATCCTTAAAGTTGATAGGTGGATTTATGCCTACATCTTGTTAGAACGGAACTTCCTGCAAAATGTCTTTTTTGACTTTCTCAACCTCATGAGTACTTCTGGGTTTGTAGAGGAGTATAAGTATTCTGTTCCAATTTCCAACTGGACCAAGAAATGGACTATCCAGGATTTCCCCCACCATTCCCGATACCCAAAAGAGTGAGTGGATAATCTAGGAGTGATGCAAGTGACACGACTATTCCGCAACTATTCTCAGTGGGGTTATTTGGTGTTTCAGCCAATAGATCTGAAACTCCCCCCAATAAGATGAGGGCGGCAAACACTATAGCAAGTATATTCTTATTCATCTTTTCACCTCGCCTAATAATCCAAAGTAGTTTTTAAAAAGTTATGTTTTTTTGGAGGTTGGGGATTTCTAGTTTACGTAAGCAAACGTTTGCCAACATGTGATTATCTTGGAATCACGATTCTAGACCATGTTATCATCGGGAAAGGTGAATACGTGAGCATGGTCTACAGAGGATTAGTGGAACGCAAACTCTGTTAGATGGATTGGTGAGACGATAAAAAGAAAAAGAAAGAGAATGAAAGTTGATTCTATTTTCCATGTTTAAGCCCAGATTATCTATTCTTTTTGCCAATTACCGTGTAGAGTACTACCAATATTGCAATGAAACTCGTACCCAAGCACGAACCATCAGATTCTTCCGTCTCAGTTGGAGCTGGTGTAAGATCATTCTCACTGACTACGGTGATATAAGCATTCCTGCAAATTTGGCATTGGCCATTCAAAGTGGCGCATACAGTGATGCCATATTTGGTAGGTCTCAAGGGCGCATTGATTAGTAAAGTGGAGACTTCTTGATTTTTCCCTTTCAAGACATACAGCTCTCGTACTGTGCATGGCAATTTCTCTATGCTGCTACTCTCCCCAATGCGGATTTCTATGTCCTTATCTGGGGAATCGGCAGAAACTTTAAGAGTTCCTTCTCTTGGGGTATCAACGTTGATAACTAATTTGGCGCCATGAAGATGACCTATCTTAATCTCCGGGTCAGTATCAGTTATGATTTGGCCACTTTCTGTTGTATCCCAACTTATGTTCAATGTGAAATCTGTGCACTGCTCTTGGACTTGATACCAGTGTCCAATTCCTGCTAGCCCTATCCCTAGAATGGCAACGATTATTATTAATTTCATCTTTTGCTCACCGCACCATGATAAAATGCGGTGGCTTATATTCTTTTCGTTTCTGTTTTGTTCATTAGTTTCTTTATTCATAGGTTATCACCTCCATTAGTTTTGATTTAGATATATGAAAATACTAGTAAATTAAATGAAAAAATCCCCTATAGTGTGCAATAATTTTCTACATTCGGAAGTACTGAGAATGCAAAACCATATAAATCCAAGCTCTACCAACCCAAGTGGCATGAAGACTATTGCAGTAATACCAGCTCATAATGAGGCTGAAACCATTCAGAAAGTAGTGGCCGAAGTGAAAAAATACGTTCACGAAATCATAGTGGTCGATGATGGTTCTACTGACAGTACACGAGATACTGCACTAGGGGCAGGTGCCGCCGTCGTCTCCCACGCTTTGAACAGAGGGGTTGGGGCGGCTCTGAGGACAGGGTACCGTGCAGCTCTCAACCGTGACCCTGATGTTGTTATCCAGATTGATGGAGATTTCCAGCATGATCCGTCTTATATACCGCGACTTCTCGAAGCAGTTGAGAAATCCGACATAGTAATCGGCTCCAGATTTCTCAACCCCTCTCACAAGAATTACAATTTGACCAGGCGTTCGGGGATAAAGTTTTTTTCCTGGGTGGCAAACACCCTCGGTTCTCTTTCTGTGACGGACGTTACTTCCGGGTTCAGGTGTTATCGTGCCTCTGCTCTCAGACAGTTGACACCGCTGACTGATCAGCACTGGGCTCTGGAACAGACTCTGGAAGCCGCCAGAAAAGGAATGACCATAAAGGAAATATCTGTAGAAATGCCCGTGCGGGGCGAGGGAAGGTCCCAATTCGACCTGGAAACGTACGCCTTGTATCCGTTCAAGATGGTTGACTGTATTATCAAGATCTTAATATTCAGGTGATACCATGGTTTCATTGATACATGTTGGTGGATTTCTGCTGGGGTGCTATTTCCTTCTCAGAAGCTACCTCCTGGTAAAGAACAAGAAAGAAGAAGTCCAGGATTTTCTGGTGTGGGGTACAGTCGGTGCATCTCTTCTTGTCCTATCTGCTGTTCCCCAGGTGGGGGATCTTCTTGCAGAATATCTCAGTATCAGGACCAGAACCAATACCATTTTTGCCCTATCCATCTTCTTGTTGTACTTGCTCATGTTCAGGATGCACACTCTCAACAGAGATCTGTACAGGCAGATATCTGTGCTAAATGAAGAATTATCATTATTGCGGCACAGGTTGGAGAACCAGTGAATGACGGGTCTGCTGTGCGTTCTATCACTGCCGTTCCTTCACTGCGGTAACCTGCACCAGTTTATCAGGATCCAGCCATACAGAAACGTATATAAGTCAACACCTGCTGACTCTACTGTTCATGATAGAATACATACTCTTAGGGATAGCCATTCTCTGGCTGACACTGATCTTACTGGTAAAGAAATTCAATCTTGAAGAGCATGGAGTAACCATGGTGCCTCTGTTCTTCTTCATGGTGAGAACCAGGAGGTTCTTACACATTGTGGATGGACTGGCCCAAAAGGCAAAATCCTTCTGGACGGGGTACAGTCTGGCAGGAGTTGCCGTGTCCGTAGTGGGTATCCCCGTCTCCATGGGGTTTTTTGCCTGGAATGCGTATAAGGTACTCTCTGCACCCCAGCAGGCCACCGCAGTCATCCCTGTCATACCAGGCGTTACCATTAAGGTTACCTGGGGGCTCATCATCGGCATAATCATCATTTTCTTTGCGCATGAATTCTCTCATGGAATCGTGGCTCGGAGAGAGAACATTTCATTGAAGTCAATGGGGCTCCTCCTTTTGATCATCATACCGGGAGCTTTTGTGGAACCAGATGAAGAGGAAATGAAACAAAAACCTGCCTTGTCCAGGGTGAAAGTATACTCTGCAGGGAGCATGGCCAACTTTGTGGTGGCTGCATTCTTCCTTGTATTGCTGATGTCAATCCCTCGTGTCCCTGACGGTGTCCAGATCTATGAGACCATACCAGACACGCCTGCCGATCAGATAGGACTGGAGGGAGCCATCATTTATCAGATGAATGATTCACAGATTGATACATATGAACAGTTTTCAGAAGAACTCGAGAAGTATCATTCGGGAGACGAACTGGCCTTGGCAACAAACAGGGGGACTCTCACTCTCACTTTAACAGATCATCCAGATGAAGAGGGCCAGGGGTATATGGGAGTCTATCCCATCCAGCACTTCAAGTATTTCATGATTCTCGATATTTTTAGCTGGATATCTATGTTAAACCTCAGCGTTGCCTTGTTTAACTTGTTTCCTATTTCCAACATTCTTGATGGGGGAAAAATCACTGACGAAATACTGCGGCACTTCTTCTCAGACACCACCTCCAGGAGGCTGTCGACAGCATTTGGAGTTCTCGCCTTAGGAATCCTGGCCATCAACCTGCTAGGCAATGTGATTGTATGAAAGTCCAGATCACTGTGGATGGCAAAACGAACTGGATAGAGGGGCAGTCTATCGAGCACATCCTGGAACAATGTGGCTACCCCATTGAGAGCGTCATCCTTCTGAAGGAGGGTTCTGTGGTAGTTGAAGATGATATTTCTGACCATGATGCAGTTGAACTCCTCCCTGTGGCTTCTGGTGGTTGAATGAGATGTAGATGTGGAAGAACGGCAGTCTACCACAGAAGACAATCAGGACAGTATCTGTGCAGTACATGTTTTTCAAAGAGTATCCACTCGAAATTCAGAAAAACCATACGTGCTTACAACTACATCAAGAAGGGGGACACCATTGCAGTGGCGCTTTCAGGGGGGAAAGACAGTACCGTCTTGCTGCACTTGCTTTGGGATTTACAGAAGGACCGTCCCTTCGAGATGGCTGCCATCATCATTGATGAAGGAATTTCCAACTACAGAGAGAAGACGATTGGAGCAGCTGTCAAGAATTGTAACACTTTAGGAGTGGAGTCCCATATCTTCTCTTTTGAGCAGGAGTTTGGAATTACCATCGATGCATGTGATCCCAATGTCTGTTCCCACTGTTCGTTCTGCGGGGTCTTGAGACGGTACCTGTTAAACCAGAAAGCACGAGAACTCGGAGCAGGAAAGCTCGCGGTAGGCCTGAACTTGGATGATGAAGTACAATCAGTGCTCATGAACTTCCTGCGGGGTGACCTGTTCAGGTTTGGCAGAACGGGTCCTTCTTATACTGAATCTCCCCATTTTGTCCCCAGAATCAAACCTCTCAGAACGATTCTGGAAAAGGAGGTAATGCTGTACGCTGTTCTGGCCAGGATTGACGTGGACCATTCAGTTTGTCCCTACGCTTCTGAAGCTTTGAGAGGGGATATCAGGGATTTTCTGGACTCCATGGAATCAAAGAGACCAACTACCAAATACAGCTTGCTCAAAAGTTATGACAGACTTGTCCCCTATTTTCAGGAACAGTTCACCTGTCCCATTTCTCTGTGCAGCCGATGCGGCGAGCCCACTGTGGGCACGGTCTGCAAGACATGTAGCATGCTGGAAGCCATCAAGAAAATGAAAGAAAGGTAGAAGTACCGCCAGTGGCACGATCCATTTCGCCGCGTTATCCACCACTTTCTCAGGCTCACCTAGTACTTCTTTCTGTAGGGTCTTCCGGGGCTTCTCCCTCTTCCTTGTTTTCTTCCCGGAGGCGCTGGCTTTGGCGGGACGAATCCTTCAATCTTGGGAAATTCCTGATAGTTGGCTTCCATGATCTCGTAAGTTCGGTACCTGTCAGTTACCACCACAATGTGGGCAGGAGGTCTGATTTTCCGCACCCTCTTGATAACCTCACCTGGATTCATGTGGACTTGAACTACGAAATTCACCCTCTTCTCGCTTTTCAGATTGAGGAATTCTGATATCAGATCCTCCGCCATGTGTTTGGGCATTAACCGGGGTTCGTTGATCCGGATGTTGGCATATCGTTCCAGATCTGCCAAGGCTGTCATTGCTTTCTGTGAATTGTCGGCTCTGACCAGAATATAAGGGTCTTTCACGTTATCACCTTGATATAGATTTCACCGAATTCTGCTTCTTGCCAGATTTCTACTCTTTGGTTCATTTCTAAGAACAAGAGGTATAAAAATGTTCGTGCTATAAATAAGGGCGATTTGTCTATGAGCAACTGAGAGAAGGTTATGATCTCACCGTTCGCCATCATCTTGATTCGCAAAAACAGCTCATCAACATATTTCTTGACATCTACTCTGTAGACATCCACCCGGACGACGTGACGTTCAGGGGGTTTTTTAGGCCTGTCTTTTCGCTTTTCGCGTTCCTCCAGTACCAAGAGCAGGGCATTCAGCAACTCCGGAAGGGTGATCTTGCCACTTCTTCGCCTCAGAGGAGGAAGGATGGGTGACGGCTCAAAATCAAGTTCGTCTTCTTCCTCTTCTTCTACCTCCTTCTCTTCAATGAAAAAGGATTCAGATTGCATTCTGAGGAGAATGGTAGCCACTAGGTATGTCTTTCCAGATAATCGTAAATCCAACTCTTCTGCCCTCTGTATCTGTTCCAGATATTTTTCCGTCAATTCTACAATATCAATATTCCAGGGATCCACTTCACGGGCAAAGACCAGTGACATCAGCATGTCTATGGGCCCGATTTCCATAGTATGGATGTACTCTCTAGTGTTAAAAAGGTATCCCCTTATTGATCGGGCAGGGGATACGATGTGATTCCATGAGCTAGGTAAATAGCTCCCTGAGTATTAGGGTCTGGTGACGAGCAGACCCCACAGATACCACGTACACAGGAACCTTCAACTGGTGTGATATGAAGTTGATGTACTTCTTTGCGGCGTCAGGGAGTGCATTAAACCCTGATCTGGCAACCTGTTCCGGATCAAAGCCCCATCCTGGAAGTTCTTGATAGACAGGGCTGCACTGGGCCAATACCTTCATGGAGGCAGGAAATTCGTAGAGGGGTTTATCACCTACGGTATAGTGAGTACAGACCTTTACCGTGTCCAGACCATTGAGCACATCCAGCTTGGTTATGGCAATGCCGGTGAACCCGTTGATCCGGTGAGAGTACTTCAGAAGCATCATATCCAGCCAGCCACACCTCCTTGGTCTCCCTGTAACTGTTCCATATTCACGTCCCCGATCTCGCAGGTAGTTTCCGATCTCGTCTTCAAGTTCAGTGGGGACAGGACCTGTTCCCACCCGCGTGGTATATGCCTTCACAATGCCAAGGACCTGTTTTATGGAAAGAGGAGAAATACCTGCCCCTGTACATGCAGCACCAGCTACACAGTTGGACGACGTTCCGTAGGGGTAGATCCCATGGTCAATTCCCAGGTGTGTTCCCTGTGCTCCTTCCATGAGTACATGGTTTCCCTCGAGGATGGCCGTATTCACCAGCAGCGATGTATCAGTTACATACTTTCTTAATTTCTCTGCATATCCATTATAAACTTCAAATACTTCATTGACATCAAGAGGGAAGGGGCGGTTGTGTGCCCTGAAGAGTGCTTCTTTCATGCTCATGAAGAGGGCTAGCTTTTCTTTGAAAACTTCTCTGTCAAGAAGATCGACAAAGCGGATGCCAAACCGTCCCACTTTGTCTTGGTAGCAGGGTCCAATGCCCTTTCCCGTGGTCCCAGCTTTCAGGTTCCCCTTAAGGGTTTCCTCAAGCGAGTCCTGCAGTTTGTGGTAGGGCATGATAACATGAGCTCTCTCAGAGAGGTATAACGTTACAGGAATGCCCTTTGCTTCCAGCTCGGAGATTTCTTCAATGAGGATTTCTGGGTCTACTACTGTCCCATTGCCAATAACTACTTTCTTACCCGAGACTGCACCCGACGGAATGAGACGGAATTTGAACGTATTCTCACCCACGACCACGGTGTGTCCTGCATTGTTTCCTCCTTGAAATCGTACGATGTAATCAGCTTTCTTGGAGTAGTAGTCAGTGATTTTTCCCTTGCCTTCATCTCCCCACTGGGAGCCTATAATTACTGATACCATGGCTCCTCCTCTATGGATGGAAGGATAAACGTTTTTCCAAATATGTTTGGACAAAAAGAGAAGCTTTACTCGTTCTCAGATCACTTGTCAATTATTCCCTGTTCAGTCACCACAAAGATGGCCTCACCCTCGGGGAGGTTAGGTGAATCCACCAGCCGGGCAATTCGCTGGCCTTTCTTTGACTTTCTCAGATAGACGCGCATAGTGGCTGAATGTCCCAGAACGTGTCCCCCAATAGGTTTATTGGGATCTCCGAAGAATGCATCTGGCCTGGCTGAAACCTGGTTGGTGACAAACACTGCCACATCATACAGGTCTGCCATCTCGTGCAAAGTCCTCAGGTGCTTATTCAACAGTTGCTGCCTCTCAGCCAGAGTACCTCTTCCAATGTATTCTGCTCTGAAGGACGCTGTGAGAGAATCCACAACCAAGAGCCTAATCCCTCCCTGGCGAAGCAGTTCTTCAGATTTCTCAGCTAGAAGAATCTGGTGCGAAGAGTTGAACGCCCGGGCCACCCTGATCTTCTTCATAACAGCAGCAGTATCAAGTTCCAGTCCTTCGGCCATTTGAATAATACGCTGCGGTCTGAAGGTGTTTTCAGTATCAATGAAGATGGCTCCCGCGTTCAGTCCACCCTTTTCCTCGGGAAGCTGGACATTCACACATAGTTGATGGGCCAGTTGAGACTTTCCAGAGCCAAATTCACCAAATACTTCAGTAATGGCCTGCGTCTCCACACCCCCTCCCAGGAGCTCATTCAAATCATTGCTTCCCGTTGTAATATGTCCGATACTTTTTCTCTTTTCCTGCAGCTCCTCTGCAGTTATGAATCCACCCACATCTGCCATCTCTTTGGCAGCCTCAATGACCTTGGTGGCAATAGTTTCACCCAGGTCAGCCAGTTCACTGAGATCTTTCGGTGAACTCACTGCAATCTTCTCCACCGTTGCATATCCCGCTTCTCGCAGTTTTTCTGCTGTCTTGGGACCAATTCCGGGTAAATCCTCGATATTTGGCATCCTAGACCTCCACTAGTCCTTCCAGTTCCTTAATCACGTCGAAAGCTTCCTTTTCTGCTTCCACAATGTGGAACTGGTAGCAGACGCATTCTACTCCTGTCTCCCGTTTATAAATCCTTGTGTAAAAGCAATACTCTTCGCCTTCTTTGATGTCTCCAACCACTATGCCCGTTGCTTCCCCTGAGCCATCATCTAAAGTAACCCTGGCGTAGGTGTTGAATTCCAGAACTCTTCTCACCAGGGCATAGACCTCTACAAAGTCTCCTTCCTCAAGGGCTGCCAGACGCTTCCGGGGAGGGTGCAACAATGATTCCAGTGATGGAAACTCATCGGTGATCTTCTCAACGCTTTTGACAGTCATTTCTGTGTCATAGATTCCCTCAATCCTCAAGAGCTGACCGTCTTCCACAGTAGTATCAAGGTCAACGCGAATTCTTCCTGACTCATCAATCAGCTCTCCCTTGTAGTACCTCCCCGTCAAGACAACGGAACCTTTTTTCACATTGAAAATCTTCTGCTCAATGGTAAATTCTTCTTCAATCGTAACCTGTCCCAGAGCTGAGACATGGAGTTCCAGACCCTGCATCCCCTCTTTCGCAAATCCATTGTCAATACTGAGACGTATCCCCTGGACTAGTCCATCCACCAAATCCGCCTGTTCATTCCATAATACGACTCGGACTTCTGCACTCTTGTCCTGGAGGATGAAACTGGCCAGCTGACCAGGTGAACCATCGCTCTTGACAAAGGAACGCCTCTCACCTACCTCAGCTATGGTGCCCGAAACACTGTACGACTGGCCGGGTTCGAGATCAATGAGATCAACTCGTTCCAATTCAGGCAGTTCTGAAACTGAAATGGCAGGGTTCAACACAATGCGCCCTCTCCAGCCTGAATGTAGTTCCAGCTCGTTCAATCCCATCTTGGTGTACCCGCCCTCCACAGCAATTAAATCTCCCCGTTTCAGTCGCTGGGCAATATCCGCCTTGTCATTCCATAAGCACAGCCTGATCTCACCAGTGTCGTCCACCAGTGATAATGAGGCAACTTTCCCTGTTCCTCCGTTTTTCTGAAATTCTCTGATCCCAAACAACTGGCCCACTCTTCCAGCGACATCAACGTCTGCCATTTCTTCTTCTAATTCCGCTATAGGAGTATATTCAGTCTTGCATTCAGGTAGATCCTTTTCAATCTCGGATTTCGTAGTAATACTCCCTCTCCTAGAAGGGGAAAGATGGATTTCCAATCCTTCTCTATATCCTTTTTTGATGTACCCACCTTTTACCTCAACGACTTCTCCCTTGGTCAGTCTCACAGCAAGGTCTGCCAGATCATCCCACAACACCACGCGGGTACTCCCCGTCCCATCCATGACCTCCACATTGGCCACCTTCCCGATGCCAGAATCTCTCTGGAAGACTTTAATGGACGAAATGCAGATCACTCTGGCACACAGCCAGATGTCGCTCATACCCACGCTCAGGTCCTTGATTTCCATGAATTCACGGGGGTGCTCCAGTTTCAGATCTATCCCTAAATCTGCTGCAACTATCAAAATCGCTCCCTCTTCAGACAAAAGGCCGCCAAATTCATCGATCTTCTCTCGTATTTTCTGATCAAGCTCATTCTTAGCAATCTTCCCCTCAAGTTGCGAGAAGATCTGGTCAATATTCATGTCGAGTGGTAAGAGATCAACCCTTATAACTCTTTGGTCGGCTTCCACTCCGGCAGCGGTGGGCTACTGCGTGTAGGTTCCGAACTGCCACTCCTCCCCTGAAGCGTCTGTAAGAAAATAAAAAAGTCAAAAAAAAGAGATATTTACATACCTTTGAAATACACTGCCAGAATCAATATTATCCCTGAAAGAGCCAGGATAAGAGAGCCATACAGCTGGTAGTCAGCAACTCCAAAGGTCACAATTACGCCAATGATCCACAACAGAATGCACAGATACCATGTGGTTTTCTTGGGTGGCGTTAAGGCCATGATATCACCGTACTCATTCGTTCTTCAGTCCTTATATACATTGCGAGAATCTGCAATCTCAAGGAAGCAGCCTGTGTAACTGATGACCAGTAACGGCGAGAATCGCAAAAACCAGAGAGAGGTGGGCGGTCTATAGCCTGTCTTCTGTATGTGATCAAGAGATCACGTGCGGCATTCCACTAAGCGACCTACCTCTGCCTCTAGCTGGGGATTCATTGGCAACATTTGGTCTTGCATGACCGTAAGGGAGCTTTTCACCGCTTCCACCACATTCGTCGACAGATGGGCTGTCTCATTCTCATCAGGTGATGGCCGTGTTGTTTCTGTGCTTTACCCTGACTTTCGCCAGGCTCCGGAGGAGCTACGGTCCCAGCCCCATGGACAGAACTTCCTCAGACATGCGTCCGAAGCCGCAGACCGCCCACTGATTCTCTTAGGGACTTTCCATATAAAAAGATGTTCCCAACCTGCTGCCCATGGTTCTGTCTGACATCAGAAAGAGACCTTTCTCCCCAATAGTCCCATTTGATTCCTGTAAAATCGAAAATCCCACCCTAGGGCAACCTGTTTTATGGTAATGTTTAAAAAGGTCCTCTCAATGATTAGAGTATGAGAATCTTCAAGATACTGCTCATTATCTTCCTATTCATAACTAGTATCTACTCGGTTACGGCCTACGCTCTTACTATTCGCGTGTTTGACATTAACGGGAATCCCATAGAAGGGGCCAATGTGAAAGTAGCGTATGACGAAAAGAAAACGAATGCAGAGGGAATAGCTGTCATGGAAATTCCTCAGCAGTACACTGTCCCCATCAGCCTCGTGGTCAACAAGGATGGATATGAGAGCTATGGGGCAATTCTAAACCCCCCCTATCCCACGAGCTACGAGGTAGTGTTGTATTCATCAGAGACAGGGTATATTTCGGGCACCCTATATTTCAATTCAACTGATACTCTTGCGGGAGCGGGTTACGTGATCGAGTTCTTTGATGCCATTCGAAATGAGAGTATTGGATTTTCAGTAACCGATGATACTTCCCGGTTTGATTTTGAGGTGAGCGTTGACCGAACATGCTTTCTCATTGTCACAGACTACCCCGAGCAGCGGTTTGAAGCCGTACCCGGTGAGGACCTGGAGATCATAGTAAAGACTACAGAAAGACCAAAAGCGTCTATTCTCCTGCAGAGTGGGGTGAAATTTGACCCAGGCTCAATCATTGTAGTGGGAGTTGAGGCTAACCAGATGGATGGAGTCACAGCTCTCCAGGTGCGCAGTGCTCTCCTCACCTGGATCAAAGAAGCAGACCCTCGGATTACTGAGAAAGTGCCTGAGTTCAAAGACCGGTACACTTCCATTAGTGCTACCACGCTGGATCAGCTGCAGACTGTGGAGATCGTCAATGACAATGCGAACCTGGAGAAAGCAGGGTTTTTTACCGTCATTGTTGGAGGACCAGAAGTCAATACTTCCATGCTGCGGTACAATTCCAGTTTGTCCACCAAGTTCATAGAAAATCGGAATCTCGCCAACAAATGGTTCATTCAGGAACCCGGAGGGTTCTCATACAGCGACTCAGAGTACGGCATAATCGCCCTGATCCCCATGTTCGACAGGTTGGATGATTCTGCCATTCATTCTATAACTGGAGGCGACAAGAGACTGTGTATGCTGGTGATTGCGGGAAATGCCAGGGAAGGAACGTATGCAGCAGGGTTGAAATTAAAGCAGATTCTCAAGGAGGGAGCTGAGGGACAGGAGTTGCTTACTGAACTGGACAAGCTTCTCCTTTGGATCTTCATGGGGCAGGAACAGACCATACAACCTGTAACCATTGTTGTCAAATTCGTGGATCAATCAACAGCCAGTGTCGTGGATGTTCTGGTCGGTTAGTATATTACATCTACGATTCACTGTCCAAGGTACAGTTTTCTTTTCATTATATAAGGTAATATCTCACTAAGCTGGGTAAGCTCTTCTTCAGTGAGAACTCAATTTAATCCACCGAGTTTCGAATACAAGAGCAGGGCTTCAGTAAAATTTACAACATTCAATAACTCTGTAACCGAAAGATTTATATACTCCTTCAAGCAAGAACAGGACAGGAGATACACACATGGAAGCTGGTCTCGAAGGGAGGTGAAAGATGTCCCCCTTAAAGAGGGACTTTCTTTCCTTTTTTTCTCATTTAGGATTACTCTGAATCTCTTGGTGGTACTAAAGTATAATTACCACTGAATGAAGTACAAGGGGGAGAAGAGTTCCTTATTCTTATAAAGCCTGATTTCTCTACTATGTCATGTTGGATGATCTTTTCTATCCGAGGACGGTGGCTGTGATTGGGGCTTCTCACAAGGAAGGAAGTCTGGGATATCATGTCATGCAGAATAATATTCATCTGAAGGCTGAATTGTACCCGATTCACCCGGAATACGATGAGGTGATGGGCCGCAAAGTATACCGTTCTGTCCGCGACATTCCGGATGAAATCGACGTGGCGATTTCTGTCGTGGGTCCTGACAACACACTGCAGATCACCAGAGAGTGTGGAGAAACAAAGGTCAAGTTTCTCATTATCGTTACCTCACGATTTGGTGAAGCGGCTCGCTTCAAAGAAGGTAAGATCCTTGAGCAGAAGATTGCGAAGACAGCACGAGAGAGTGGGATGAGAATTGTGGGGCCAAATTGTATTGGTGTATTGAATATTCCCTTTGTCAATAGTACCTTCCTTCCGGATTACAGTCCTTTCACCCTGGAGGGCATGCCCATTCCTCCCAAGGGCAACATTAACATCATCAGTGAGTCGGGGTCCGTCTCAGGACTGCTTACCGCGTGGCTGGAAGAACAGGGGTTGGGATTGAATAAACTGGTCAATTACGGAAATGGTATTGACCTGGTGGCCACTGATTTCATGGAATACTTCCAGAAGGACACGGAATGTGATGTTGTGGGGGTTTACATTGAGGGGATCAGGAATGGCAGGCGATTCATGAAAGCTGCCCGGAGCCTTAATGAAAAAAAACCTGTGGTCATTCTCAAGCCTGGCAGCGAGCTGGCTTCCAAGGCAGCTCTGTCTCACACGGGCAGTGTGGCGACCAATGATGCTATCTTGGATGGTGCCCTGAAGCAGGTTCATGTGAATAGGGCTCATAACTATGGAGAGTTTTGCGCTGCCATAATGACCCACTCCATGGTTTCTGATCGTTTCCTCAACAGGGATCACTTCTTTTGTGTGGGCATCACCAATGCAGGTGGGTTCAAGGTGCTCCTGGCTGAATCACTGCGGCAGCACCACGTACCTGAGTCAACTCTCAGTGTATTGTCACCCAGTGTTGTATCTGATCTGGAGAAGATCCTGCCTCCCAACGTGACTGTCACCAACCCCTTGGACATTGTGGGTGACGCTTCCTCAGAAACATACTGCAGAGTCATGGAAACTCTTCTTGCAGAAGACAATGTGGATTGTGTTCTGAGTATTCCCTCTTTTGAACCAGCGTCGCTGCGAGAGGAACTGGTGAAGGACTCAGCCCGCCTCATGGTAGAGTATGGGAAACCCGTAATAATAGCCAGTGTCGGGGGTGAGTTGGCGAGAATAATCAGAGACAAGTTCCAGAAAGTATTCGTACTTAATTTTGACAAACCAGAAGATCTTGCCTTTGCTTACCAGATTCTGAGGAAGAGGCATCAGTTCCTAACTAAGACTCCTCCTCTCGCAGATTTTTAATGATTTTCTGCAGTTCTTCGACGAGCTTCTTCTTATCATCGACTTCTCGTTGCAGCTGCGCAACCTGGGACTCATAGACTGCATTCTCTGATTCCAGTGCAGCAATTTCAGCTTCCAGCTGATCAATCTCGGCATACAACTCCGTCTCCAGCGATATGCGAGCCTGTTGTTCCGCGTCCAATTGAGACTGCAGGCTGCGATTTTCCTTGGATAACCGATCGTATTCAGTGGCAAAGTAGGCAAGCCCGGCCGCAGAAAGAATGAGCAGCACAGAAAGCAGAGCCAGAGCCCAGCCCCAGCTCTTCTTTTTCTCACTTTCATACTGTCTTTTCCACTGGTCGCGTTCAATCTTCGTTTCTACCAGCTGTTTTTCCAGTAGGAAGTTATCTTCTTCATACCGTTTTGCAATTCGTTCCCATCGATCGGCCAGTTCAAAAGATTCTTCCATGAATACCGCTTCCTTCAGACTATTTAAAGCTTTATGCTCTTCATAGCAATTATCCCACCACAGGAATCACATACGTAGTATGTATCAGTCCAGCAATCTGGACATGCCCACCTGCCACACACTGCACACTGCTTGAGGGCCGATATGGGGTGAGATGTACTGCACAGATCACAGAGATACTGGGAAAAGGTTGAGGGATTTTTCTGTGCAGGTTCGCCCTGCTCCCTGACTGCCTGGATCTCACTTCTTAGCTGGGCAAACAGATCAGGTTCATTTCTTGGATTTTCCCTTTCCCGCTTTGGCCATTTCCTTTTCAAGGACATCAAGTCGTTCCTCCAGGTTATCCAAGGTGGCCTTCATCTGCGATTCAAAGGCCCTGAGCTCAGCCATGCGTGATTCATCTTCGTGAAGTTGAGGGGCTTTCTCATTCTCAAACCGCCTGACTCTGGACCGGCTGACCAGCCTCCATTCAGAAATGAGGGAGTCGAATCTCTGATCAAGGTACTCATCGATGCGACTTTCAATGGGGCGGGTGATTTCCACTCTTCCTGACGAACCCTTGAGAAAGTAGTAAGCCGCCAGGAGGATGATACCCAGTATAATGAGGAAGAGCAGGGCTTCAGCAACTGTCATGGTGAACCCTCCTTTAATTTTTTGAGTCGTGCTTCAAGCTCACCGAGTCTCCGGGACGCCTGGTCACAAAAATCTTTCACAGGATCCACACCGCCCTCAAGCTCTCGTATTCGGCGAGAAAGGCTTGAAATATTCCTTGTAGATGCCAGATCCCATTCTTCAATGAGGAATTCCATGTTGCGATCCAGATATTCATCAAGATAGTCGTCAATTACTTTCATGGTGATCCCTCCAGGTTCTCGAGCTCCTTTCTCAAGGCATCAGCTCTCTTTTCCAGATCAGATTTCTGTGTGTATAACGCAGTGATCTCCCTGGTTACGTGGTCAAGCCTCGATTCCAGATCACGCAGGTCATTGTCTGTCAACAGTTGCCACTCATGTATGATGTCTTCAAAGTGAATGTCAAAGTACGCATCAAGCGTCCTCTCAAGAGTGGGTATTCTGTCTCCAAGTGATGAGGGGAGGCCGTATATTCTCCTCACATGAGGAGAATCTCCTAATCTCGTTCTCGTGGTTGTTGGATACATGGATTCACCTTATTTTCTTCTCTTCCTTCTTTATTCTTTCCAGCAATCGATCCAGTTTCTCCAGTTTAACATAGTTTTCGAGTCGTTTCAATCGGGATTCTGCTGATTTCTCTCTAGCGTAGATATCTGTTTCCAGCACAAAATTCTGCTCATCAATTTCCTTGAGGTAGTTCAACTGTTCTGAGGTCATTCTGGTGAAGGGGTAACCCTTGGAGAGCACATCCTGCTGCAAAAGCTTCAACTTCTCTCTGTCAAGCTCTATTTCCATTTTTCGAGCATCAGTTTTCATGAGCCGGAATTCCCGTATTATTAAATACACGAAGATGAGGGCTACGAGAATGACGCCAACAGTGATGAGCTCATCAGAGGTGAGCACCAGATCCATGCTACCCCTCCATCATCCTGATGCTCTGTGCGATTGGTTCCTCTTTCCCAACGAGGTAAACAATGTCACCCTTCACAAGCCGCGTTTCTCCTTTGGGAATGACAATCTCCTGATTGCGCTGCACTGCAGAAATCACCACATCTGCGGGAAGCTCAAGCTCTCTAATCAATTTATCAGCCACAGCATCGGACTTTATGGTGGCTGTCTGGATAACACCTTCAGCGCCCCTCAGGGCCTCCAGCAGCTTTGTACCTTGGTCGGGCCTCAACCGATTGACCACCGGTTCTGCTGCTTTGGACAACCGATCTTTGAGAGAGGGCAGGTCATCCACGATTCTCTGATAGACCTCTTTTGCTTTTGCTTCAGCCATTTCTGCTGTGGGAGAGACTCCTTCTTTGATCTTGCTCACTGCTTCCTTGGTTGCAGTTTCAATCCGCCCCGTCACCGGTGCTGTCTCCACAACCACCCTTCCGTATGCCTTCGAAACAGTTTCTTTTACCACATCTGCTGCTTGAGAGGTGCTGACCCGTGCCTTACCAATTCCTTCGCGTACTGATTCTTCCACTTCATCAATCTCTTCACCAACTTTTCTTGCAGTTTCTGTGGCCCGCTCTCCAATCTTGTCTATTCCTTCAGAGATCTTTTCTGCAGCTTCTTCGGCACGATCTCTAACCTGTTCAGAAATGGGTGCCTTTCTCCTGATAACAACAGTATCTCCTTCATCGAGTCCCAGAGCTTCCAGATCCTCTTCACTCAGCCTAATAAAGCCCTCTTCAACCATGGAATCAGCAAACAACGTGACCGTCACAGATCTATCAGCTGCACTGTTAATAATCTCCAGTTTAGATTCTTCTTCTGTGCCTAGTCTTGAAAGCATTGATTTGTTCAACCTGGCCCTACCACGGCTTTTAACCGCCCTTTTTTGAATTTTTAAAGTGACTTCTTCCATACAAGAAGAGATATTTCTAATTCTTAAATACTTTTTGATTTCGATATGCGTCCCCCATGAAAATACTCTTCTTGGTAGTGGCTGCCGAATCCTCATGATCTTCGTCTTCCTGATGGTCACCAGCTTTCAAGGATTCCATCAGTCCAGAAAGATTGAGACCAAGATCAGTAAGGAAAGAAGAACAGCCAATACAGATGCTGTTCTGAAAATAAGACGTCTAGCTACCGCTTTTCTGTGGATTCTCCTGGGCCTGATGTGGAGTATGGAAGTGGCGGCCAGACTTCCCGCCATGAGCCCCAGGACATTCTCTAGGGTGAGGACGAGAGGCGTTATGAATTCTTCAGGATAGAGCACCAGGCTTATGCCTGACACCACAGCAGGTGGCAGCAACGCCGCCGCAATGGCTACCCCAGCAATACTCTCAGAGATATCCTTGGAGAGGGCACACATGGTGGCAAATCCCAGGAGGATGGCCATGAGAATATATATGAAGTTTGAATCCATTCGGGCTCTGATTTCAGCTGTTAAGGAGAGGTCTGTTACGTGTGATAACAGGATAGTGGCAATACAGGAAACAACAATTACCATGAAGAGAAGACCAGTGAGGTTCCCAACAGTCTTCAGAACATCTTTGACTCTTCCTAAGGCCACACAGACAGAAAATGCGTAGATAGGTCCTAGAAGTGGAATTTTTCAGCAATTCCTCCATATTATGGATGTCTTTTTTTCGTGCCGTTATCACAACTTTCTTCATTGATTATTCTCAGAACGTGAATTTACAAATTCGCTGGAATTGTCCCGTGTCAGAGAAAACGTAACACTAGTTAGCCTGAGGCAGGGGTGTCATAGTGCACCCCCCGGGGTTCCTTGGCCAGACATCAACAAAGGGTGACTAGCCATTCTGATGAGAATCCAGCTTCCCTCATACAGACTCCCCTTTACCATGTCCTCTCAACTGAAGATCGTTCTTCTCCATCCCCAAACGTTCACTGATCACGCATCTGGTTGCCCCTTGGTCTGAATTGCCCCTTCAATCTCATGGGAAAAGCACATATGGTTCAGGAAGTCTTTCAGAGCCCTTCCCAGGCAATCGTGTTGTTCTATACTTTGGTCTTCTGCTCATTGTGAACACCTCCACTGTTCTGTCCAGACTATTGCTTGTTAAAGTCTTTCAACCCTGTATAAGTTATAATTCATTGTATATAAACATATCTCTTAATGGAAAATGTTCAACACCTTGATTACTGTGCCTTCATCAGCAGAATCTGCCGATTCTCGGCGGATACCTGTCATTTCATGAGGGAGGTTCCCCCTGAAAATGCAGCGATGTTCCCGTCCTCTCCCTGTGGTGAGAATAACACCAGCTTATTGGCATGTAACTTCTCATGTCCACTCAATACTGCCATGTCACCCGATCTTATACATACATATTACGGGAAGAAATGCTGTGTGAACCAAAAGATATATATACTTTACCAGTAAAAAGCCCAATATGTACAATCCTCGAGTAATTACCATTGCATCTGGAAAAGGGGGAACAGGAAAGACTACTGCCACTGCAAATCTAGGTACAGCTTTAGCTTTGCTGGGAAAGAAGACCATCATCCTCGATGCTGACATTGCCATGGCCAACCTTGCTCTCATCCTCGGCATGGAAAAGAGCAGGGTCACGCTTCACGAAGTGCTGGCTGGCGAGGCAGACATCAAGGATGCTATGTACAAAGGACCCGGTGGAGTTATTGTAGTCCCCTGCGGCGTTTCACTGTCAGGATTTCAGAAGTCCAATCCGGAGAAGCTTCAAGATGCTATGATTGAGCTGCTCAAGGGAACTGAATTTCTGCTTATCGATGCACCCGCTGGCCTGTCCAGGGACGGCGTGATACCCTTGGCTGTTGCGGATGAGGTTGTTCTAGTGGTCAACCCTGAAATATCATCTATGGCAGATGCTCTAAAAACCAAGATCATGACAGAGATGGTGGGTTCTCGTGTTTCGGGTGCAATACTGAATCGTGCCAACTTCGAGAAGACTGATCTGTCTATGCGAGAAGTGGAAAAGATCTTGGGTGTTAAGATTCTGGAAATCATTCCAGAAGATCCAGAGGTAAGGCGGTCTTCTGCTTTCAAGACTCCTATTGTCATACGCAGCGAAGATTCTCCTGCTGCCATTGCATATCGACGGTTGGCAACGAAAATGATTGGAGAGGAATTTGCAGAACCAGAAACAGAGAGAGAGGAAGGTGTTGTCTCTCGCTTTGTGAGATCAATATTTGGTGAGTAATATGATAAGCGCGGAAACTCTCTTGATCGTACTGATCATGGAAACGTTGATTGCCCTTTTGATAATCGCCATCTTGTATATTAGGATCAAGCAACTGACAAAAGATCTCACCGACCTCAAGCGGAAGATGGAAATTACAGATGAAGAGCTATATAAGCTTGCTGAGGATATAAAGGAATTTAGGAATCTCAAACTGTGGTGATGAAATGGCGGATATAGTTTTGAAACGGCTTGTCAACGACATGTCCCGAATTGAGGGAGTAAATGGGGCCGTTGTGGTAGCCAGAGACGGCGTGGTTTTGGCGTCCACGTTGAAAGATCCCGAAAGTGAAGGAGCAATATCAGTCTTTGCAGGAGCCACTGCAGAAGAGATTGCCAATTCACTGGATCTTGGAGACGTTAAACAGGTAATCATAGAAGGTTCAGACTATCGCATGATGATCATCAAGCATCAGGACTACTTCATCGGGATCATGATGGATGAACACACTTCGCCGTTGATCATTCGGCAAGAAGTAGACTCCTTACTGCAGATGTGAAACATGTTGGCTCTTCCTGCTGATATCTGGGATTTCACGGTTTGGATATTGGATCATGGTTACTGACTACCGTATACCTTCTTTCTCAGTTCGTACATTTTGAGATAGAGCTGCATGTTAATGTTTTTGAGGGGGTGAACAATTTCAGCCTCGAGTGTTGTGCCGTATACTTTCCCAATGACTCTCACGATTTCCCTTTCCTTCACTGCTGGGTCTTCCGATGTGATTACAGTCAGCTGGCCAGTGCCGTCATCTAGGATGAATTCCGCTTCCCCACGCTTGATAACGGTCCCCACCACACTGACTCTGGGCTCGTCGGAAATGTCTTCGATACGTCTAATGGCGGCCGGAATTCTCCTGATCATGAAATTGGTTATCAGACGAACTTTATAAGATTATCTCATCATCGCATATTCTTAGGATTAGGCATCTTGCCAGGACTTTTCTTGTGACATGAATCAGGAATCACCCAGACCAACGCCTTACCGAAAAGGCGAGCTAGCTGCGACTACTGGAGTATTCCGTTGGTACTCGGTAAAACAACTGGTGGGGAGGTAGGTTCAGGGCCAGCAACAGACGCCCAAGATAGGGACAGAAGGACGAGAACCCTCATGTTGAAGTTTGCATTGATCTGCTGTCCTCCAGCAGAGATTTGAGGTAACATATTCATTCAGCGACCTCTCAAATCTACTGAGCTGCGATAGCGGGTAAACCTGCGGAACAGCCTAACCTTTATAAGACAGTGGCTCTTTTCTCCCCCCATGAATGAGAACCGAAGCAGGAGGACTCTAAAAGCTTTTGCGCTGGCTTCCTTTCTCAATGACCTGGGATCAGACATGGTGTATCCTGTGTGGCCCCTCTTTGTTACCTCTGTCCTGGGAGGAAGTATGACCTTTCTTGGATTTCTGGATGGACTGGGGGAGGCACTAGTCTCTTTTTCACAGGCAGGCAGCGGATTCCTCTCTGATAGGCTCCAGAAGCGAAAAGTCTTCATCTGGCTGGGCTATGTTTTCGCTTCAGTATCCCGTATTGGGTATGCTGCATCAATTTCTATCTATCACCTGGTGCCTTTCAGAATAATGGATCGGCTGGGTAAGATACGAGGAGCACCCAGAGACGCCATGCTGGCAGATTTGTCCACCAGAAAGACAAGAGGAGCAGCCTTCGGCTTCTTGCGCACCCTGGACAATCTAGGAGCTGTATGTGGCATCCTGGTGTGCATTGCTGTGGTGCAGAAAATCGGCTACAGGCCCCTGTTTTTTGTAGCAGCATTCCCATCCCTGCTGGGAGCGTTTTTCATTCTCTACCTAGTTAAGGAAAGAAAAACTGGTAGTGCCTATGTCAGTCTCTCCCTGAAAGATCTTACGCCAAACCTGAAGCTGTTCTTCATTCTTTCTGCGATATTTGCTGTAGGTGCATTTAGCTATTCCTTCATGTTGATCTTTGCAAGGGATTCAGGATACTCTACTGGATTCATCCCTGTGTTGTATCTTATTTTCACTGCAACAGCTTCAGCCTTTTCCTATCCCTTTGGAAAAATGGCAGACAGAACCAGTAGAAAGACCGTACTCATGATTGCATTTGCGCTATTCGGGCTTTTGTGTGCTGGATTTGCAGTCTGTGGGGGAACTGATCCCCAGAAAAGTGCATATGCCATCATACCTTTGCTTTTCCTGTACGGCATGCACAAAGGCGCCCTAGATCCAGTACAAAGAACCCTGGTGTCAGAGCTGGCTCCACCTTCCAGAAAAGCTTCTATACTGGGGGCCTACCAGATGGTCATGGGGCTATGTGCTTTTGCTGCCTCCATGATTGCTGGATTGCTCTGGGACACGTATGGAATGACTGCACCATTTATGTTCGCCATGGCGACATCAACGGTGGCAGCACTCCTCGTAGCATTTGTAGAAGAATAGTCATCTACTGAGGTGGTTCATAAAAATCGAGTCTGTTTCCATCAACATCAAGGAATCCCACAACGCGCCCTTGTCCACCGGGTATGTCTTCAATCTCGCCTAAGAAATGTGTCTCTTCCTTCTTGAGCCGTTCTACTTCTTCTTCTATCTCAGTCACCAGAAAACAAATCGATGACTGAGAAGGAACAAATCCAGACTTTATTTCCCTCAATGCCAGAGTGGAGCCTCCCACATCGAATTCGGCCCAGCCCATCTCCTTCGCTATGAACCGAAGGTCAAGCTGCAGAACATCCCTGTAGAATACCACTGCTCTTTCCAGATTCTTGACAGGGTGGGAGACATTGTCAATATCAAGGATCATAGGATCACCTGCATAGCTCTTGATGTTCGGGCTTTTAAACCTTCTGAAAAGTTGTGTATATCTCATGCAGTTTCTTTTTTGTTGTAATTTCTTGAAAAATGAATTAGATTCCATTTTAATTATAGAATACGGACAAGGAACGGAAAAAATGATTGTTATTCTGCTCTCAGTACGTATTTCTAGCATGATAATCATCTTGGTGATATATATTCAGTACACGGTGGATAAGTTGTGAAGATGCCATAAGAAATCTCATTCTTGATCTCAGAATCCGATCAGCAGAAAGGTTTTTAAGTCTTACATGAAGAGCACGAAACAGTGGTTGCGTGATCACAGCATATATCCTGGTTGCTACCACCATAGGGAAAGAAAAGGTGGTTGCAGAGGAACTGGAGAGAATGAAAGAAGTAGAATTCGCTGACATTTTATACGGAGAGTGGGATATCATACTGAGAGTCAAGGTGGAAAGCCTCACTGACCTGGACGCATTCCTCACTCAGAGGCTGAGAAAAATGAAAAACATAAAACTGACATCAACTCTCATTGCGTCCTGAATCCTTCAGTAATTATCTCCTAGGGCAAGTGCTATCCTGATAGTGATTTTTGTTTGTCTTGCTTGTTACTATTCGCAGAAAAGGGCAAAAGCTTAAATAGGAACATCCGCATGGTGTTGTAGGGCCCGTAGTCTAGGTGGTTATGACGTCGCCTTGACAAGGCGGAGGTCTCGAGTTCGAATCTCGACGGGCCCATTTCTCAAATGAGAGGGGAAGAAGCTCGTTCATCGAAGGTCAACATTCAAAAATCGTCTTTTCTCATGGTTATAATTTTTCGCTGTAACATTGTTTATATTTCCTGCTACCCTATGATATAGTAGATGACAAACACAGGAGAAGATCACGGAATGAGAAAGTAATGCCAGAATTCTGTGGTATCTCTAGTGTTTTCCCTACGCTTACATCTTCACCTCCCTTTTTTCTTCTTTTTCCCTTAAATCAAGATTCAATCATGATTTTATGAGGATGATTTTCTTTTTTTCCATGGTTATAAAAAAATGGCATACTATTGTTTATATATAGAGAAGTCTCTATTTATGTGTTAAACACGTTAGTATTTCAACATCTTTCATCTCCCTTTTCAGAGGGACGTAATGTCCCTCTCTACTTCTGTAGAATTACGAGAAATTTACTGAAACTCACCATAACATTCATTCCTTCATCAATGTCCTATCAGAGGTACTTGATTTCCTGAAGATATCGGATCTGGAGATCATGTATGGATTCATCTAATGTTTTCTGTTCTTCTGAAGTCAGATTTCCCTTTGTCTTCTCCTTTAACATCAGCAGGATGTCAATAACTGATCTCGCAGCTTCAGTATCCTTTTTATCTCCCAGATCTCCAAAATGGTACAGTGCTGTAGTAACCAGGTTGAGTACATACAGGGAAAAATCTACGGAAAAAGCTTCTTCACTCATAATTGTGCTAGCGAAACGATCATTTAAACTTTTACTCTCGGTTCCTCACGGTTCTCACTTTTCCCCGACTTTGATCCAATCTTCATGCATGTGGGGAACGTGAAGAGAGTGACCATATGCAATATTTATATAATCAGCAGACATACAGAAGCGTGTTCAAACAGGTGATTGTGGTAAGAACAGACCTGAAACTGGGGAAAGGGAAATTGGCTGCCCAGGTGGCACACGCTTCTCTGGAGGCATACGTGAGAGCCCCGCAGAAAGATCAGAAAGCGTGGATTGAGGAGAATCAGAAAAAAGTGGTTCTCAAGGTAAAAAGTGAATATGATCTGGTCATCATTTTTGACAGGGCAAAACGCGCAGGGCTGCCTACCACGTTAATTCAAGATGCCGGCCTCACTCAGATCCCTCCTGGCACCAAGACTGCAGTGGGAATTGGACCCGCAAGAGCTGAGGAAATTGATGTCATTACTGGTAACCTGTCTCTCCTGTGACTGGGGGATTATTGGGGTTGCTTGGTGATTGCGGTACACTGTAATAAGTAGGGACATGGGTAACAAAAGTAAGTAGAGACATGGGTAACACTTTGGCAGAAGGTGATCCCATTGGACGTGGTAACAGAACGATGGAAATTACTCCAACTGCCAGAGGAAGAACACCTCACAGTGACAGAAG